>JALZUQ010000027.1 GCA_023301465.1 Oligoflexales bacterium | reverse complement strand
AAAGCAAAGCAAAGCAAAGCAAAGCAAAGCAAAGCAAAGCAAAGCAAAGCAAAGCAAAGCAAAGCAAAGCAAAGCAAAGCAAAGCAAAGCAAAGCAAAAAATGATCTTCGTGGTTATTATGAGCTTAACAAGATGAATGATACTGAAACTTATATTGAAAACTATGATCAACTTGACAATCAAAAAAAACGCCAACTAAAAAAGTGGTTAAATCAACTATGCGTCAATAGTGATGACTTTAGATTATATGATTCAGCTTTCCGAAGATGCAACCAAAAGCTTGAAACAGCTATAAACAACCAAGATATCCTGGTGTTTTACAAGCAGTATTTTATTTATGGAAAACGAAAGTGGGAGAAGTTATTTAGAGCATCAAAGAAAAGAAAAGATATGAAATGGTCGGACCAAAACAAAGAAACTCTTACAATACCGTTTAAAAAACCTACAAAACAAAAAGTCTGGGACTTTGTAAAAAACAATGTTGAAGATGAATTCCAATGGAATGGTTGGCAGCTTCAATTACTACCAAGCAATCTCAGCAACATTCCATACATCCGATTTTTAAAAGGAGTTACACCCAATGTAAGCTTTCCAAACATTATTACCATGAATTCAGATGCTTCTTTAGATGAGTACTCTACACAGTGGACGATTCGACATGAATTTGGTCATGTCCTAGGGTTTCCTGATTGTTATATTGAGTTTTATGATTCTGATGAAAAGGCAATTGTAAACTACCAGCTAGATACGAGTCACTTAATGTGTAGCAGGACAGGAAAAATGAACGCACAATTATATAATGAAATCATGCGATCATACCCTTAAATTGAGAAATCAGCAGCCGTTTGGGTTAACCGTTACATTAGAACCAACGTTGACCCCAACACCTCCAACTCCCCCAGAACTTCCGACATTCACATTGACACTACTGTCGATGATTCTTGTTGATGGAGTTGTATTGACTGTTAAGCTAGACCTTATATTCACTTGTGCTTTTAAGCAGTACCAACCCCTTGTATTACAAAGGCTGTATACAGGACTACTTCCTACCGATACTCCTGCTTCTACAATAATAAGCTTATCTCTTGTTGAAATTTGGCGATCATTTACAGAAGTCCCAAAACCAAAAATGGCCACTTGTGCTTCGATTCTTTGAACCGGTAATGTTTCATCTAAATTAAAAGGTGAAGATGCCGCCCACTGCTCTAAGCATCTTTCTAAAGCTTCAACATCATCATCGCTTAATGATGACCCCGTTTCTTCATCGACAAATGGGCCAGACGAACCGCCTGTAGATTCTGTACCACCTACGGATTCTGTACCACCTACGGATTCTGTACCACCTACGGATTCTGAACCACCTACGGATTCTGTACCACCTACGGATTCTGAACCACCTACGGATTCTGTACCACCTACGGATTCTGTACCACCTACGGATTCTGAACCACCTACGGATTCTGAACCACCTACGGATTCTGAACCACCTACGGATTCTGAACCA
The DNA here is from genome assembly GCA_023301465.1 of Oligoflexales bacterium. GTDB lineage: Bacteria > Bdellovibrionota_B > Oligoflexia > Oligoflexales > JALZUQ01 > JALZUQ01. The sequence continues at coordinate 8,806 of JALZUQ010000027.1, read as the reverse complement.
CCCACTGATACATCATTACCTGCAGACCCTACACTTCCATTAGAGCCTGGATCACCAGAATCAAAACCACCTGCTGTGCTAATACCTTGCTCCGCACCTTCTTGCACTCCAGCACCACCAGTAAAAGTTTTTTTGTTACAGCTGATAGATAAAATTAAAACAGTAAAAATATAAAATAATTGTTTCATCGTTTTTTCTTCCGTTCATCTAAGTTTGCTAGTTTCTCTATATACCTTTTCGGCAAAAACCCAATTATGGTTAAAAGCAAGAAAAATACCCCAATAATTGCATAGCCTTAAGTTGTTAAAGGGTTTTATTAACGGTTGTTTTATGCTAAATCACACACTAAAGTACGGGGGATGGAAATCATAAATAATACAGCCCCAAGAATCATTTCACTTGTACCAAGCACCACTAAAACGATTTGTGATTTAGGCTTTCAAGACAATATTGTCGGGTATACCCACTTTTGTATTGACCCACCTAACTTACATAGAAATAAAACCTGCATTGGCGGAACGAAAGACCCCGACATTCAAAAAATAACTCAACTTCGCCCAGATATCGTATTTATCAACCAAGAAGAAAATACTAAAACCACATTTGATGAATTAACTGCGAGACTCCCTCATACATATCTTCATCTAAGTCAACCCAAAACTATTCAAGAATCCATTTCTGATATTCAAAACATTGAACAACTTTTACAAGTAAAATCTAAAAACATCTGGTCTCAAAAATTGAATGACCGATTTCAAAATCTTAAACTAAAAACTAACAGTAAAGCAAAAACACCTGCTTTATACTTCATCTGGAAAGAACCTTATATGGTTGCAGGAAAAGACACATACATAAATGACACAATGAAATATTTAGGCTTTAAAAATATATGTAAAGAGCAACGTTACCCATTATTTAACAAGACACATTTAGAAGAAAAACCATATATCCTACTCTCAAATGAACCATACCCATTTCGCAAACGAGACGCAGAAGAGTTCTATCAAAAGTATAAAACACCTAAAGAATTCATTCATAAGATAGACGGTCAACTCATGAGCTGGCACGGAACAACCATATCTCATTTTCTCAATAGAGCTTTAAGAAAGCCTTTTGAAATCACACAACCAATATTTTAGTAAGAAAGAAAAACATATGGCAAGAATCTACCCAAAATCAAAAAACATCATAATTTATACTGTAATATTAATTTTTTTAAACTTAGCTCATCACTTTAAATTTCACTATTGGATTTTTGAACTAATCTACAGTGTTTTCCCACAATTGTTGATAACGAGCATTATTTGGGGGTTTTTATTGGTTCATTTAAAAAGACACAAACAATGTATCCTTTTGTTCGTCATTATCGCTCTACAGTTTTTACATGTTTTCAGACAACCACAAGCTTTAGCACTTGAACCGAATACAAGTAAAAACACATTTAAAGTAATGTCTACAAACATCTTAATGTCAAACTTCAACATTGAAAAAATCATTAATGACATCATTCAAAGTGACGCCGAAACCATTAGCATTCTTGAACTAACCATAGAACATTGGTTGAAAATTAAAGACCACCCAAAGATCATAGAACAATTTCCTTATATGCTGAAGAAGACACACCCATTACCTCAATTTGGAATTGCTGTTATTAGTAAGTATCCTTTTGTTTTTAAAAATTGGATGTTTTCAACAAAGGACAGAATTCCTAGCATTAAAGTAACTCAGCTTACAAAGATTGGGCTTGTTGATGCAGTTTTCACACATGCACATTCCCCTCTAGGTCCAGATGGGTATGAACAAAGAAATATTCATCTCAATAAAATCGCGAGACTAACCCACTCTCACAAGAGACCCTATTTTATCATTGGTGACATAAACATGACTAGATGGTCGCCTTGGTTTCAGGAATTTATAGAGACAAGCAAACTACGCTTCAGTCAAACCAATGATTTTTGGAATCATACTTGGTACATTTTTCCATATATACCTCTTGGAATTCACATTGATCACTTTTTTTATAACGATAAAATCAGGGTTGTCCATTCTAGAATCGGACCATACACCGGCTCAGACCACAGAAGCTTAACAATAACCATGAAAGCAAATAAGTGATCAGGTTTTCAAGCACCAGCAATAGGCCTTTTACGCCTTGTATAAAACACCTTTTCTCTAATTTGCCAAAATTTTTGTTTTTTATAGGCGATGACAAACATTGGAGTTCTAAAAAATGATTGATGATCAATAACATCATCTATATCTGCCAGGTTTAAAGAAACCCCCGGAAGTTTATGATGCATTCTCACAAATTGGTATTCAAAAAACTTCTTTTGTGCAGGGGTCTCAAATGAAAAGAACTCTCTTAAAGGTTGACCATCTAAATCATAATAGATGACTTCGATGGATTGCCTACCCTTTGTTAGCCTTTTAGAAATCACCATAGAATCTGGACGCATCACATGAGCATTTTTAAGGCTCATTGCTTCTTTTAATCGAACATCGGGGTCTACAATCACATCTTTGCATTCATGACATACGCGTGCCGCAATATCATTTTCTGCACCACATGCTTTACAAACTTTGAAACGAAATCGGTAACCGCAGGGTTTATCGCTTGTATCAATTGCACCAGTCAACACACCTCGGCATTTACGACCATAATGCTCTACAATATGGTCGTTTTTATCCACCTTGGCCCAAAAAATATTTTCAAACTCACACTCCGGACAAGGTATCGCCACCAACCTCGAAGCACTCTCCGGCTTTGAATCCCCAACCTCTGGGTAATAGATATTATAACCAGACCCTGTATAGTCCAAAATTAAACAGTCTTCTTTATTTTCTGATAATCGCAAGCCTCTTCCTACTATTTGCTGAAACAAGCTAATGGATTCCGTTGGACGTAAAAGGGCAATCACATCAACATGAGGAGCATCAAACCCTGTCGTCAATACCGATACATTAACTAAGAACTTGAGATTTTTCTTTTTAAATTCAGAGATCAAATAATCTCTCTCAGAAAGAGGGGTGTCACCGGTAATTAATGTGGATTCTTTTTCAGGCAGTAAACTTAAAACTTCTTTTGCGTGTGCAATCGTAGAAGCGAATATCATGACTCCCTGCCTTGCCTCACTTACTTGCAAGATATGCTTTACAATTCCTGGCGTGATACGAGCTTGTGATTTTAATGCTTCTCTCACCGAGTCCTCTGAGAAAAGACCTTGATGATCCAAGTCCATCCCATCAAAGTCATAACTTGCTACTGGAGCATTAATGACGATAGGAGGTGTTAAAAAACCATGCTCAATCATATAAGCAAGCGATACCTCATAAACACATTTTTTAAAGAATCTTGCGTCAAAAGATCCCATTTTTCCTACATAATGTCGTTCGTATATCCAACCAGTATCCATTCGGTAAGGTGTTGCAGTCATACCAACAACACATAGCTTAGAGTTTGATTTTTGCAGCCTACGGATAAACTTCATATATTGTGTGTCTTCAGATATCGAAATCCGGTGGCACTCATCAACAATCAAAATACTGACATCTTTAAATGCATTTTCAGATGATCTTGCTACGGATTGAATACTTCCAAATGTTACTTTATGTGTCGTTTCTTTTAGCTGTAAACCAGCTGAATAAATGCCCGCATCAATCCCATAAGAAACGAATTTCTGATGATTCTGATCTACCAGTTCTTTTACATGTGCCAATGCCAGCACGTTCCCAAAAGCAATTTTTGCGAGTTCTGCGATGACTAAGCTTTTTCCTGCACCTGTTGGTAAAACAACGACGCAAGGATCATTGGATGATTTAAAATGCAGCACCACTGAGTCAACTGACTCTTGCTGGTACGGCCTTAGTTGAAAGCTCATATACTAATCTACTTATGAAGCTGTTTTGTTACCTTGTATATAAGTTTCACCTTTGTAGTTTTTCGCAAAGAAAATATAAACTACAAGAGTAAACATCATTAAACCAGAGAAGAACCAGTAATAAGACGGACCATCAAGTGGCGTCGAACCATCAGGTCTTTTCATGGCTTCCATCATAAAATTCACACCAGCAACAGAAAAGTTTGCAAATGATATACCCATCATAAATACACCCATGACAAAACTCTTCATTTTACGAGGGCTCTGCGTATATGCAAATTCAAGACATACAATAGAAACTAGAACTTCACCTGCAGTAAGCAATAAGTAAGCAAGAAACTGCCAACCAATATTCGGCATTGGAGATACATATTCCTTGATGATAGCTTGATCAAATTTACTATCACGTAGTTTTTTAATTAAGACAGATAGTTTTTTGGGAGGGTTTGCTGCAATAGAAGACATCGAGTCTCTAAGGTCAGATTTGAGATTATTGACAGAAGCAAGGCCTGCTGAATCCATACTCGAGAGAGCATCAGCAACACTAGCCTTATCCTTGTAATCACCTTTTAACACTGCAGAAGCCGCTAATGGAATTTGATTTATATCCCCTGATTCTACCCTGCTATTCAAGTCTGCTTGAATACTAGAAATGACGGCAGGAGAATGATCGTCAATACTTTGCTCAATCAGGGCAGAAAGACCAAATGCAGCAGCAGTAAAAACAAAACCAATACCGATTTTACGTAATGGAGTTGGCTCAAAAAACTTGGCCATAAATGGATAAACAATATATGTAAATATTGGAATGAGGGTCAAAATCAAGACAGGGTTTACCATCTGAACCTGACTTTCAAGCCAATATATCCCCATAAAATTTCTATTCATACTTTCAGACTGAAGGACCCAAGCCGAACCAGTCTGATCAAAGATCGCCCAAAAAACAGGGACGAAAATCAAGAAAAGCGGTGCCAAGTTCATGAGAGCTTGTTTACCTTCCGGACTAAATGTCTCAGCAATAAACTTTTCCCAACCGGCAGCAGGTATATGTATAAAAGAGTTACGACCTAACCAAAACAAAAATGTTGCCACAGCCATCAATACACCTGGCAACCCAAATGCAGCCCATGGGCCGTATACTTCAAGTAAGATTGGAATTAAGAAACTTGCTGCAGCGGCACCAAGATTAATCGAAAAATAAAACCAGTTAAAAACTTTGGTAATTAAATGCTGGTTTTTTTGACCAAACTGATCACCAACGTGAGCGGACACGCAAGGCTTGATACCACCTGAGCCGATAGCAATCATAAATAAACCGATATAAAGAAACGGTTTCATATCCCATGATCCAAAATGAGGACCTAAATCCATCAATGCTAAAGCACCGTGACCAAAACAGTACATAAGACTAATAAAAAGAATTGTTTTGTATTTTCCTAAAAACACGTCCGCAATCACTGCACCAATCAATGGAAAAAAATAAGCACTCGCAGTAAACAAGTGGTAGACGCCCCTGGCTTCTTCAGCACTCATAAAGTCTGGCTTCCCGGTAGCATCAAGAAGGTAGCGGGTCATAAAGATGACGAGAATGCCTTTCATGCCATAGAAGCTAAATCTTTCAGCAAGCTCATTACCTACGATATAAGGAACGCCAGGAGGCATTCCTGCATTATCATTATTGGGTGAAGCGACGTATTCTTTTTTGGATCCCAAAACCTACTCCTTTAACTTCCAGACGTGAAATCAGTTCTTTCAAAAATTAAGCAAACCCTTGGAAAGCTTAGATTTTTCATGTTTGTTGTTATATAAATTGGCTGGTAGGTCAAGTTGTTTTGAGTTTAACGTCAATTCAATTTTTAGAAAAAGAATAAAAGAGGAGTCTAAAAGAATAGTTACTACCAGAAACAATCAGTGAAGTGATCATGCTCCTGATAGATAACAGCATTTTTGAAAATAAAGTGATTATTTTCAACACAGAGTGATTATGAGGCCGCTAGACTTCAATCACATAAAGCTAACGATACCTGTATCCAAATCATAGATTCCACCGATAACCTGAACTTTCCCCTCTTTTTCTAGGTCATCTATAATTTTACTTCGACTACGGATTTGAGCCACTGTGTAGTTTACATTGCTTTCGCAAACCTTATGAACATACGCAGGGTTTTTTGAGGATTTCTTTCCTATATAATCGCTAAGATTTAATATAGGTTGTTGAATAGCACTTGTAAGCGAAGTGATATTGCCCATTTTTACATTATCGATTGAAGCTTTAATAGCACCGCAATGCTCATGACCCATGACTAAAACAATTTTAACCCCTGCAACGGCAGTTGCGTATTCTATACTACCTAATATCTCTGGAGAGGCAATATTTCCAGCAACCCTTGCAACAAAGACATCGCCAATTCCTTGATCGAAAACATCCTCTACAGGAACACGGCTATCAACACACGAAAGAATGATAGCTTTCGGGTATTGACCTGAAACTGCTTTTCTTCTTTGAATATCATAGTTTCGGACAATTGACTGTTGAGATGCAAATCGTTTGTTTCCAGCTTTTAATCGCTCTAAAACATCGTATGGAGTTAGTTTGTCTTGTAATTCTTTTGTGATAACTCTATCCGCTCTAGGGTTTTTGATAGGAGTTACTTTTGATGTGTTTTTAATCTGATTTTTGTTTTCATGAGTATGAAAGTACTCACATGCCGACAAGAAACTTAGAAATAAAACAAACAACACCGTATTTGTTAACTTAGCAAAACTCAATAGATCTCCCCTACTTTGAAATTTTATATATAATAACAGATAAATACAAATAACCCAAAACGTTCAAACATTTACAAAACAACGTACACAATAAAATAATTATTACAGTTAGTTATGGCTTTCACAGGCTGAACGTGGTTAAAATTGCAAGGATTGACCTTATTAAACGAGGAAGTAAAATTGTCTTCACCATCAGAAATACTCCAACGCACCTTTGGTTATTCATCTTTTCGCGGAGAACAAGAAAACATTATCCAAAGCACTCTAGCTGGAAAATCCTCACTGGTACTCATGCCTACTGGAGGTGGAAAATCTCTTTGTTACCAGATTCCAGCAATGTTGTTTGAAGGTGTTACCATTGTCATCTCTCCACTCATTGCTTTAATGCAAAATCAAGTTTCAGCCCTCAAACAAAATGGCGTAGAAGCTGAATTCTTAAACTCTTCACAATCTTTACAAAAACAACTATCTATTATCGATCGCGTCAAAAACAATAAAATTAAACTTTTATATCTTGCACCAGAAAGATTTATGAATGAAGAAACTCTAACTCTTCTAGAAAGTTTAAATATTTCTCTTTTTGCAATTGATGAAGCTCATTGTGTTAGCCAGTGGGGTCATGATTTTCGCAAAGAGTATCTCAAACTAGATATTCTAGCTCAAAGGTTTCCTCAAACTCCTCGACTAGCATTAACTGCAACTGCAGACCAACGCACACGATCTGAGATCATTCAAAAACTATCCATTTCTGGAAAAACATTCGTATCTAGTTTTGATAGACCTAATATTCAGTACCGCATTCACCAAAAAAACAATCCAAAAAAACAGATCATAGACTTTATAAAATCTGAACACGATGGAGACGCAGGAATTGTTTATTGCATGACTCGCAAAAAAACTGAAAACATTGCGGAACTCTTACGCTCAAATGGTATAAAAGCTCTTTCATACCACGCGGGGATGAGCACCGATGACCGCTACGAGGCTCAACATACTTTTTTGACAGAACCATCTATTGTCATCGTCGCAACGATTGCCTTTGGAATGGGAATAGACAAACCAGACGTTCGATTTGTAGCACATATGGATTTGTCAAAAAACATGGAAGCATATTACCAAGAGACTGGTCGTGCTGGACGTGATGGTGCTCCTGCAACAGCGTGGATGGTTTATGGTTTTCAAGATGTCGTCATGCTCGGTCAAATGCTTGAAAAATCTGATGCCAATGAGATGCATAAACGAGTGGAACGACAAAAACTCAATGCTTTTTTAGGAATGTGTGAAGCATCAGAATGTAGAAGACAACTTCTTTTGCGGTACTTTGGCGAAGAAGCTCTCATGAAATGTGGAAATTGCGATTTGTGTTTAAACCCAGTAAAGACATTTGACGGAACGATTGCTGCACAAAAAGCCCTATCGGCATGTTTTAGAACCAATCAAAAATTTGGTGCAGCTTACCTGATTGATATTCTACTTGGAAAATCAAATGACAGAATGACTAAATTTGGACACGATAAGATTCCAACATTTGGAGTTGGCAAAGAATACAACTCAACTCAATGGAAATCTATTATTAGACAGTTAATAGCCAAAGAGTGCCTTATGGTTGATTCGTCTGGCTATGGGAGCCTTCGACTCACGAGGCACGCCCAACCTATTTTCAAAGGAAAAAAACAAATCCATCTACATGAAGACATCTTACACCAAAAAGAAAGCTCGACAAAAAAACGACCGAGAAAAGTTAAAGGTGATATTCAGCTATCAGAAACTCAAGAAACACTATTTGAATCCTTAAGAAATTTGAGACATGAAATCGCTAAAGAACACTCCATCGCTCCTTATATGATTTTTCATGACGTATCCCTAAAAGACATGACTCAAAAACTCCCTCAAAACTTAGTAGAGTTTGGAGAAATTCATGGAGTTGGAGATCTAAAAAGATCTAAATACGGCCAAAAATTCTTAGATGTTATCCTAGATTCAGATCAAAAATAGCGGTAATAGAAAGCTAAAAGCACTATTTGGCATAGTTTTAAAAGGGCTACCAACAATTAATTCGTGATGGTGGAGCCAGCGGGAATCGACCCCTTACCTGTAGCTATGTAACTACTTACTATGTAAACGCGTTACACACTTTCAGCTCTCAACTAAAAACAGTA
>JALZUQ010000026.1 GCA_023301465.1 Oligoflexales bacterium | reverse complement strand
TGACTCAATTTATCCGGGGAAGATATTCAAACTTGGAAGTAGTCAGAAAGTAATCTTAAATTGAACATGGTGGGCTTGGGAGGACTCGAACCTCCGACCTCACGCTTATCAGGCGTGCGCTCTAACCACCTGAGCTACAAGCCCATGCTCAAAAAAAACACATTCTGAGATTGATAGTTATACGGCTGGGTTTATTTTCTGTCAAGTTCATTAGGTCGACAGTTGATTAAGTAAGCAGCTGAAAAATCAGGTGATTTTTTTGACAAGGTGTTCAAAGGGATCTAACCTATGTTCTATCTTTGGAAGCACCATAAGGAGCATCGGTTCGATGAACATACATGAGTATCAGGCCAAGCAGGTTTTTAAAAAGTACGGTATTCCCGTCACAAACGGTTACCTCGTTAACACACCCATTGAAGCAGAGTTTGCAATGCAAAATCTTGGAGCTCCACTGGTTGCAGTAAAAGCACAGATCCACGCGGGTGGTCGGGGAAAAGGTGGCGGTGTAAAACTTGCAAAATCACCGGCTGAGTGTAAGCAAATTGCAACAGATATGTTTGGAATGAATCTAGTGACTCATCAGACTGGTCCAGAAGGTAAGACCGTTCATCATGTCTATGTTGAGTCGGCTTGTAATATTGATAAAGAATACTACTTGGCGTTATTAGTAGACCGAGAGACTGCTAGTATTGCGATCATGGCATCTACAGAAGGTGGCATGGATATCGAAAAAGTTGCGGATGAAACCCCCGAAAAAATCACGACGGTTCATGTTGATCCGACGATTGGTGTTCAAGGTTTTCAATTACGTCAGCTTTGTTTTGGCTTGAAGTTAACGGATAAGGCTTTAGTAAGATCCTTTAAAAAAGTAGTGATAAACTTAGTTGAAATGTTCAAAGACAAAGATTTTTCTTTGTTGGAGATTAACCCGCTTGTCAAAACAAAAGAAAACACTTGGTTGGCATTAGACGGCAAAATGAATTTTGATGACAATGCACTTTATAGAAACAAAGATATCTTAGCGATGCGTGACTTTAAAGAAGAAGACTCAAGAGAAATCGAAGCTTCTAAGTTTGGTCTTAGCTACATCGGGCTTGAAGGTAACATTGGTTGTATGGTCAATGGTGCAGGTCTTGCCATGTCTACCATGGACATCATCAAAGGCTACGGCGGTGAGCCGGCAAACTTTTTGGATGTAGGTGGTGGTGCAACAGAAGAAGCAGTTACCAACGCATTTAGAATTCTTTTGAGTGACAAACAAGTAAAAGCAATATTCGTGAATATCTTTGGTGGTATTATGAAATGCGATATTATTGCAAACGGTATTGTTGGAGCAAGTAAGCAATTAGGAATTAGTATTCCGGTGGTTGTTAGACTTGAAGGAACCAATGTAAAACTTGGAAAAGAAATCATAGAAAAATCAGGTTTGGATTTAATTTCTGCAGAAGACATGGAAGACGGTGCACAAAAGGTTGTTGCGTCAGTTAAGTAAGTTTAGAGCTCAAGACGACTAAGGAGAAAAGAATGTCGATTCTTATCGGTAAAAATACAAAAGTTATCACTCAGGGAATCACTGGTAAATCAGGTGAGTTCCATACAAAGTTATCTCATGAGTATGCACCTCGTTTTGTAGGTGGAGTTACTCCGGGAAAAGGCGGCAAAGATCATATTGGTTTGCCTGTCTTTGACACGGTAGAAGAAGCAAGAGAAAAAACCGGTGCAAATGCATCTATGATTTTTGTTCCACCTCCGTTTGCAGCTGATGCAATTTTAGAGGCGATTGATGCAGAAATTGAATTCATTGTTTGTATTACTGAAGGCATCCCTGTTTTGGACATGATTCCAGTCTACAAAAAGCTAAAACAATCAAACTCAAGACTTGTAGGTCCAAACTGTCCGGGTGTAATCACTCCGGGAGAGTGTAAGATTGGTATCATGCCAGGCTATATTCATAAGCCGGGTAAGATAGGTATTATCTCAAAGTCAGGGACATTGACTTACGAAGCTGTTCATCAAACAACTGCAAATGGTTTGGGTCAGTCTACTTGTGTGGGTATTGGTGGTGATCCGATTATTGGTACAAACTACATTGATCTTTTGGAGCTTTTTGAGAAAGATCCTGAGACAGAAGGTATTGTCTTAATCGGTGAAATTGGTGGCGATGCAGAGATCAAGGCTGCTGAGTACATCAAGTCTGAAGTCAAAAAACCAGTTGCAGCCTTTATTGCTGGACAGACTGCACCAAAAGGAAAACGCATGGGTCACGCCGGTGCGATTATCTCTGGAGCAAAAGGAACAGCGGCAGAAAAAATGGAAGCATTAGAAGCCGCTGGTGCAAAGGTGTCAAAGTCGCCAGCTAAAATCGGCGAAACCATGGCAAGCATGCTCTAAGTGTTAGGTCTTCGTCGAATTGGAAATATTCAAATAGACGTCTGGGTCGGAGATGGGAGTCAGTTTGATTGTGATATCAAAGTAGCTTCCCCCGGCCTTGTCTTAGACCAACTCCATAAATACCGTCACGTATCTCTTCTTATGAGTGATGACTCTCAAGCGTCTCTGCTTGAAACTCAAAACCTAGCAACAAAAATAAAAGAAACGGATTTTCCTTCAAAAGGAAGATTAACGCTTATTTCTTCAAACTTAGAGCACTACCAAAAAATAAAAGAATTACTTTTTGGGTCCCACTACATAGCTACTTGAAAGCTATGTTTCGTTTGAGTTGTTGGGTCTTCTAATTGGTATTTTTTTAGTTTGCGTTGAAGCGTACGAATTCCGATTCCAAGAATCTTTGCCGTTCTTGTGCGGTTGTAGCCCATGTAGCGAAGTGTTGATAAAATCACTTCTTGCTCAACATCTTTGAGACACATTCCCGGTACAAAAGTAACGCCGTTTAGTTGTTCTAGATTAGACATGGTTCCCTCCTCCAATTCTACTCTTACCTATTTAATACATTGCAATTCAAATGCCATGCATAACAGAAATAAAACTAAGCTATCTTAGGGGGATAAGAAAACGATATAAGCTGTTTCTTCTCAGATGGTAACATTTTCATACCAGTTTTCAACCTAAAGTATACCGAAATGGCTTATCTTCTAGGGTAGAGGCTGACATTCTGAGCAAAAGTAACTACTTCTACCTCCCATACGAATGTTCTCAATGGGGGTGCTACAGGTTGTGCAAGGTTCAGAGTCTCTGCCGTATACAGCAAGCTCTACTCGAAAGTATCCTGGATTCCCATTAAGTTGTCTGTGATCTTGGAGGGTTGTGCCGCCTGCACGAATAGCTTTTTTTAAGGTTGTTTTGATGTTTTTAGCAAGAGCCTTATAAAAGTCTAGGCTTACCTGACCTGCTGGTGTGCAAGGATGAACTCCTGTTTGGTGTAAGGACTCACTTGCATAGATATTTCCGACACCAACAACTATATTTGAATCCATTACAAAGTTCTTAATGGGTTTTTTCTTTCCTAAAGCCATCGTGTGTAAATAATCCCCAAGTTTTGGGTGACTCAGGGGCTCAGTTCCTAGGTTTTTTAAAAGTGGGTGTATTGCACTAAGGTTTGTATGAAGTGCAATCCGGCCAAAACGACGTGGGCAAATAAAATGAAAGTAGGTGGTGTTCTTTGAGGTCCCAACTCCGAATACCCAGTGGGTGTGTGGAGCTTTAGGCACTTGGGACTTTGAAGTGATGAGTTTTCCACTCATGCCAAAATGAATAAGAACCTCTGACTCATCAAAATGCAAGATAAGGTACTTTCCTCGTCTGCTTACAGAGCGAACAATCTGATCTTTGCATAAACGGTTTATTTTTAAAGTAGGAATCTTATCGCGTAGGTCTTTTCTATAAAACTTTGAGTAATGAAGTTTTTTGCCGGGGATTTTTTTATCTAAGCCCAACTTGACGACTTCAACTTCTGGTAGTTCTGGCATATGGAAGGCACCCTTATGGCTATCATGGTTTGTTTAAAAATATTGCTTAGTGAAAGCCTCGTAGTTTACTGGCTGATCCCTATGAAATCTTGTATACATAGGTATCAAAAACTTTCCAAGTAGGAGATGGTTTGACGGATAAAAATCCTTACCGTGAGTCAGGAGTAGATACCGAAGGAGCTGGCAAGCTTGTAGATTGGCTGAAGGGCTCTTCACCCAAACCAAGAAGCTCCATATCTCCCAAAAACTTTGGAAGCCCACTAGGTGGACTCGGTGGTTTTGCCGCTTGTTTCCAGCCTGATTTTTCAAGCCTCAAAGAACCAGTTATTGTTTCATGCACAGATGGTATTGGCACCAAGCTACTTTTAGGGATTCAAACTAGAAAGTTAGTTGGTCTTGGTCAAGACTTGGCGGGGATGTGTCTTAATGATCTTTATACCATGGGAGCGACACCTCTGTTCTTCTTGGACTACTTTGCAACGGGCACATTGGACCATGAGCAGTTTAAAGATGTTGTTGGTGGTTTAAAAGGTGTTTTAGATGCTGTGAATTGTTCTCTTGTTGGTGGTGAGACAGCTGAGTTACCGGGACTATACGAAAAAGGTCATTTTGATATGGCCGGTTTTGTGGTGGGAGTTTGTGACAAACAAAACTTACCAGATATTTCAAATGTAAAAGAAGGTGATAAACTCATTGCGATTCCCAGCAGTGGTTTTCATAGTAATGGTTACTCGCTTTTACGTAAGTGGTTAGCAGAACACAAAGCACTTCAAAGTTCTAAGTTCCATGATTTTTTAATGGAACCTACAAAAATATATTCTTTTCTTCCAGATCTCATCGGGAAGTTTTCCAACGAGATTCATGGCGTGAGTCATATTACCGGTGGTGGGTTCGATGAAAACCTTCCGAGGATAATGCAAAGTGATTTATCTGCGAAAATTAACCTTTCTCATTTACAAACACCAAAGTTAATGTCTGAAATTTTTGAAATTACTGGCTACGACGTCCAAAAACTGACAAATGTATTTAATCTGGGAGTAGGTGTTGTCATCGCATGTGATGAAGGTTCGGAAAGCCAAATCATTGAGGAGTGTTCTTCATGGGGAGCATACTCAATAGGTGAGGTAATTCAAAAAAAGACTTCTTCAGAAAGCGTTGTGTATGTCTAAGTGCTTTTTAGAAACCTCTCAAATCACTCAAGAACTAGTCGATCAAATGAACCAACGAAGCAAACATTTTGAGGTTTTAGATCAATCTAAAAAAGATCCAAAATTAAATTTTGGATCTTACCGTGCGTGTTTGTACTTTGATCAACCCTCTACAAGGACTCGCCATTCATTTATTGCTGCACTCCAGTTTTTGGGAATCTCTTACTCAGATTTTGGGGACACCCGCCGTAGCAGTATGGAAAAAGGTGAATCCATTCAAGATACATTTAAAACACTATTTACTTATTATGACATAGTAATCCTTCGTACTTCTGATGAAAGTGTGTTGGATGTTGCTCACGTAGTTGCAAAATCCCACCAAAAAACTCTTATTAATGCTGGGCAAGGAAGCAAAGAGCATCCTACTCAGGCACTTCTTGATTGTGTGACTCTTGAGCGTGAAAGAGAAAACCATAAACTCTTAAGAGGTTCCATGTCTGCGATCATTGTGGGTGATTACGATCGAGGTAGGGCAGCAAAGTCATTTGCAATGGCTTATAAAAACTTAGGTTGGGGAAGCATTCAGGTTGTGGGACCTGCACCACTCACAAAAACTTCTGAATACCCTGTGGTGCCTTTGAGTAAAGCTCTAGGTGAGGCAGATATCATTTATATGACAAGGCTGCAGTCAGAGTATGGTGGGGTCAGTGATGCCGAATTTGATTATCAAGACTATGCTCTGGGTCCTAAAGAAGTTTCTCTTTTAAAACCAAAAGCAATCGTGTTGCACCCGCTTCCAAGAGGCAAAGAGATCCCTGAGCCTTTTGATACAGATAGTAGGGCGTATTACTGGAAACAAGAAAAGGTTGGTTTTTACACACGTGCAGCATTGATAGAGGCTTTACTTCTCTAGCTTCAGCTTAACATTGAGGCATTTTCAAGCGATTTAGCCAGCTTTATGGAAAGGCCAGATTGCTAGTTTGAAGTCAATTGCGTAGAGTACGGGTATCACTTTTTGTTGGAGACCATTATGGCTTTTACTTTACCAGATCTTCCTTACGGGAAAGACGCATTACAACCACATATTTCTGCAGAGACGATTGATTACCATTACGGTAAGCATCACAATGCATATGTCACAAAACTAAACGCAGCAATTGACGGAACAGAATTTGCTTCCATGTCTCTAGAAGACATCATCAAAAAATCTAAAGGCGGAATGTTCAATAACGCTGCTCAGGTTTATAACCATACTTTTTATTGGCATTGCCTATCTCCAAACGGTGGCGGAGCTGCAAAAGGTGAAATTGCAAAGGCAATTGATGATACTTTTGGAAGTTTTGATAAGTTTAAAGAAGAATTCACTAAGAAAGCTGCAACTGTTTTTGGTTCAGGTTGGGCTTGGTTAGCAAAAAACTCTTCAGGCAAACTTGAGATTGTTCAAACGGCAAATGCTGGGTGTCCTTTAACGGATGGATACACTCCACTGTTAACGTGCGACGTTTGGGAGCATGCTTATTATGTTGATTATAGAAACGCTCGACCAAAATATATTGATGC
Source organism: Oligoflexales bacterium (assembly GCA_023301465.1). Lineage (GTDB taxonomy): Bacteria > Bdellovibrionota_B > Oligoflexia > Oligoflexales > JALZUQ01 > JALZUQ01. The sequence goes on along the minus strand of JALZUQ010000026.1, from coordinate 28,819 downwards.
ATTTTGGAGTCTAGTGAATTGGGACTGGGTTAACGACAAGTACTCTGCTTAATTTACTAAACTTATTTTTTAAAAACGCCTCTTTTTAGGAGGCGTTTTTTTATGAGGTGAGAATGATTGTTTGGATAGACAATGATGGGTGTCCAAGAAAAATCCGCGAGATGGTTTTTAAACGCTGTGAACAAAAAAGATTTTTTGTGAAGTGTGTTGCAAACCGCTACGCACCAAATCCTCCCGGTGGTTTGATTGAAATGATTGTTTCCAGTAGTGATTTTGATGCTTCTGATCAGTATATTGTGGATCATGTAGACCCAAAAGATATTGTCATCACTAACGATGTTCTATTAGCTGACTTGATCGTATCATCTGGTGCGGTTGCAGTTAGCCCGTTTGGTAGGTTGTTTGACGCTAGTTCTATCAAGGAACAGTTGATGATGAGAAACCTTAATAACGAAATGCGTTCCGCTGGAGTTGTTACTGGAAGACAAACTGGCTTTAACCAAAAAGATGTTCAAAAGTTTGCAAATGTCTTTGATCGTTTGATTCAAGAGAAAATATGATGCTTAATTAGTCTCTTAAGTAGTTGTTTTTAAACAATAATTTGTTGAAGTGTGATGCTCGTAAGGGTTCTTGCCGATAGTAAACATGTACAAACACTATGGTGAGAGCACAGATGCGTCTTCAGATTATATTTATATCATTAATAATATTTGCAGTTTCTTGTAATGAAGTACAACAAACGGTTCAGACTTCTCAAAATAGCAATGATTTTGTGATTGGTTTTGGTGATGGTCAAACTCCGCCACCAAGTGACAATAATATTATAGATATTACTGAGAATCCTTTACCAGAAACTGACGGTGATGAAACAACCGGCTTAGGTGAAGTAAACCCTCCAGTTGTAACGCCAACTGTCATTGAAGATGGTCAGCAAATAAATTTTGAAGGTATTGATCTTAATACAGTTGTCTATTCGCAGTCTGTTGCAGACTTTCCTCCAAATTGCTCTTCTGAAAATTTTAATAATCTTGCAAATATTCTTTTTAGAAATGCTTCTCCGGTTGTTGTTGGTAATACCTTAGAGTTTTTAAAAGCATATCAAAGTGAAGCGATCATGATTCTTGCAAATGATATTGACCTTACAGGAGTAACAGCTCTTCCTGCTGCAAGTAGTCCACAACTTCTCATTTATGGAAATCATCACACTATAAAAAACTATCAATCGGATCGTACGTTGTTTTTTAACACATCGACCGCATTTTTTTGTCACTTAAATATTGATCAAGTAAAAGTACATACCACTCCAGAAAAAGTAGATACATGGTTTGGTGGGTTACTTCGTAGGTCTAGGCTTGGGTTTTACGACGTTTCTATGACTAACTTTGATATCAATATTCCAGATACCGTAGAAACAATTGTTCTTGCTGGTGCAGTTGCAGCAAGTTGTATCAATAACTCCATTGAAAAAGTTGTCATGAATAATATTAAACTTAAAAATCGCTCGCATAATGTTTTGCGTTTAGCTGGGCTCTGTGGTGATGTTGGTCTGAATTTTGGTACTTTCGAAGGGGCGTGGGATTCTGAGTTTAGAAATATTCAAGTTGACTCTACGCAAGGTTCCGTTGGTATCATGTATGGGACCATTACTGGGCGAGAATCACTCGGCGGTTCAACAGGTAAAAATGCCATCCGTGGAATAAACATAGCTTTTGAGAATAATAGTGTGATTGGTGCTGGAAGTGGCGGAGAATTTGCGGGGGCTACAGCTGGTCCAGTAGATATCCAAAATGTCCAATCAAAAAACTTTAAGTTAGATGTTCATACCCCTGATAGTATTGCAGGTGGTGCTGGTGGGTTAGTTGGTGAAGTTAGAACAGCTTTTACAGGTAACAATGTCGAATTGGATCAAGTAAAGTATGAACAACTAGATATAAAGCATCAAGGTAAAATAATCTATACTGGTGGTCTAGTTGGAGAATGTCGCTCTGATAATGTGACCATCAACAATTCTTTTGTCTCAGGAAAAGCGGTAATTCAATCAACTAGTACTGTAAAGCGAAGCGGTAAAATAAGTGCATGTTCTTCAACTAGGCAAGAGATCAATAATCAATCTGCTGGTTTTAGCATCCAGTAAAATTCATTCTAAAACTCATTCTAAAATTAGTTTTGTTTAAGAACTGCTCTCAGGCTTACTGGTGCTTTTTGTGGTCTTTGGTGTCTCGCTCGACTTCGTTTGGGGTGCAGGCTCTTTTTTGCTAGAAGATGAACCAGAAGACCCATAGAGATCCGAGTACCAACCGCCGCCTTTGAGGGCAAAACTTGAGCTACTTATGAGTTTTTGAAGCTCTTTTCCACCACAATGAGGACATTCTGCTGGGTTAGGATCAGACATTTTTAGGTTGAAGTCACTGACTTCACTACATTTTTTGCATTGGAATTCATAAATCGGCATAATGACAAGATATAGGACAATTGAAATCTATTATCAACTATTTTATAACCATTTTGTGTCCAGTAAAGTAGAGACCCTCGAAAAAGGAAAAACTTGTGCAGTACATCCCATTAGAAAAACCCATCGCAGAGTTAGAAGATAAAATCTTAGAATTGAAGCGACTAGCAAGTGCACAAGCTATCAATCTTGATCATGAAATTGAAAAATTAGAAACGAGATGTCATAGCGTTAGAGATGAATTATTTTCTAACTTAAGTCCTTACCAAACTGCACAAATTGCAAGACACCCCGGTAGGCCACGATTCAAAGACTTGATGCGTGAAATTTGTTCTTTTTTTGTTGAGCTTCATGGAGATCGAAACTTTTTTGATGATCCTGCTATTGTCGGTGGTCTCGGAACGATTGGTAAGCAGTCATGTGTATTGATTGGCCATCAAAAAGGGAAAGGCACAAAAGATAATATTTATAGAAACTTTGGTATGCCAAAACCGGAAGGTTACCGAAAAGCTCTTCGTATCATGTCCATGGCGGAGAGATTCAATTTGCCCATCATTACATTTGTGGATACGCCGGGTGCTTATCCGGGGATAGGTGCTGAGCAAAGAGGTCAAGCAGAAGCCATCGCAAAAAACATTATGGTGATGTCTAAGTTAAAGGTTCCTATTATTACTATTATCGTAGGTGAAGGTGGAAGTGGTGGTGCACTTGCATTGGCGGTTGCGAACCGAGTTTTGATGTTAGAAAATTCAATCTACTCTGTTATTTCGCCTGAAGGCTGTGCTTCGATTTTAATGAAAGATGCAAGTAAAGCTCCTGCAGCAGCAGATGCATTGAAGCTTACGGCACAAAATGCAAAAGCAAACAAAATCATTGATACCATTATTAAAGAGCCAGTAGGTGGAGCACATCGAAATATTGAAAAAACAGCAGCTGCATTAAAACGCCATATTATCAAATCCATTAAAGAACTTTCTGACATGAGCGGTCCTGAGTTGATGAGGCACCGTATTGATAAGTTTAATGAAATGGGGAAAGTAGTTCAATAGAGCTGCTTTTCTATTTTTTTATGAGTTTGATTTTTCCAACTATTAAAATTCAAAAAACCGACTTAGCAAAAGAACTGTATATTGATCTACCCGGTGATAAATCTATTTCTCACCGTAGCATCATAGCTGCTTGTATTATAAATGGTGAAACAAAAATTTATGGACTTCAACAAGGCGAAGACTGCCTTGCAACAATAGAAATCTTTCAATCATTAGGTTGCGAATTTGACTCTTCAAATTCAGAGTTTGTTTTGGTGACCTCTAAAGGTTTAAGAGGTTTTGATTTAAGTAAACCTTATGAGTTTGATGCAAGAAACAGTGGAACTACTGCTCGTTTACTATTAGGGTTACTGTCGTGTATTCCTGGTCTTCAGGCCAGTATTAAAGGCGATGAGAGTTTATCTGCTAGGCCCATGGATAGGGTGGTTGATCTGCTTCAAAATATTGGTGCAGACATAAAGTATTTAGGGAACGAAGGTTTTTTGCCAGTGAGTGTTTTGGGTAAAAAACTAAAAGTAGGTGAACATCTGTTTTACCGAGCGTCGGCTCAGGTGAAGTCAGCAATATTGCTTGCCTCGTCTTTTGGGTCAAGGCAGTCTATCACCTTGGCTACAGGTTCTAGAGACCATACAGAAAAACTTCTTCCATTTTTGGGGTATCAAGTAAATATATCTCAAAGTGATCAAGAAACTGTTTCGGCAGTTTTAGAAAAACCATGTACTGCTTTGGGTGAGTATCATGTGCCAAGAGATCCTTCGGCTATGATTTTTTGGTTGATTGCCTTACCGGTTTTAAATGAAACCCTTCAAATGTGTTTTAAGTGTGTCTTAAAAAATGCTACTCGAACTTATTATCTTCAAATTATAAAGCAGCTGGGATTTTCTTTTGAGTGGAAAGACCTAAATGAAAAGCACGGTGAAACGAGGGGTGATTTATTTGTTACTTACCATAACCAAATATCTTCCAAATTGGTTGATGAAATAATAGTCGATGGAACAAAATGCATAGATGAAGTTCCCGCATTATCAGCAATAGCTACAGTTGCAGGAAAAACTCTTATCTTTCGAAACGTTGAAGAGCTAAAAATAAAAGAATCGAACCGCTTAGATAAGACCATAGAGCTTGCAAGATTATTCGGAGCGAAGGCTTCATACATGAATAAGGAGCTACGAATCGAAGGTAGGGAATTGATTAATTCCGATGCTTTTTTTCACTCTTTAGGAGATCATCGACTTGTTATGAGCTATGTCATGCTTTGCTTTGCGGCGAACTCTAAAAACAAGGTAGATTCCTTAGGGGCCCATAAGGTAAGTTATCCTCACTTCTTGAATGAACTAAAAAAACTAGGTGTAACGATTGACTAACCAAAACCTAAAAATTGTTGCTGTTGATGGACACGCTGGTTCCGGCAAAAGTACTATTTGCCAAGTTGCAGCTGGTGAGTTGGGTTGGAATTATTTTAGTACAGGAATCTTGTATCGCTATACAGCAGCGTTACAAAACATCTCTAACCTGCCTAACCCAGCGGATGCTGCAAAACGAGTATGTGATGAAGGCAAATGGAATTATCAAGAAGGTACTCTAAGCCTAAGTGGTTATGATTTGAAAAGTGAGCTTTATAGTGAGTCCACTACAAGCATGGCTAGCAAAGTTGCAAAAGACCCACAGGTGAGATCTCAGCTCTTGGATCTCCAAAGAAGTATCGCAAATCAGTCTAAGACTGGAATGATCGTTGATGGAAGGGATATTGGAACCGTTGTTTTTCCTGAAGCAAAGTTGAAAATATTTTTAACAGCCAGTGTTGAGTGTCGAGCTATAAGGCGGGTTCAGCAGATTATTGGTGGAGAACATTCAAAAAAAGCCCTTAAAACTCATGCACTTTATCAAGAAATCCATGATGGAATCGTCAGTAGAGATGAGAGAGATTCTGGTAGAAGCCTTGCCCCTCTTGTAAAAGCCAGTGATGCGGTTGTTATTGAAACTTCAGAAATGTCTAAAGAAGACGCAATTAATGTTTTTGTGAATAAAATCAAACAAATATTTCCTTTGTAAAGCTAAGCATATACAATGTTCCTAGTGATTCATTTTTTTATTAGGAGCGAACAAGATTAACATGTCGATGTTAAAAGTGTTTCTGCGGGGTATAAAAACCTATCAAATTATTTTGAGTGGGCTAGTTATATCTTACTTCTGTTTGTATTCTTCTAATGCATACTCAATCCATAGTGCTCCAATTATTATTAAAGGTAAGCAAATCTATTCTGTTGCACGTTATCCTGTAAGCACATACAGGGTGTTAAGTGTCAATAAACGTGGAGTCGCAAAAATCATTCCTTTTCAGATTGACGAGCTCAATAAATGGGGTGATTACGTTCTTGATCAAGGAGTAAGACCGAACACAAAATCTGGAAATGGAATTTTTGATGTTCATGATGAGCTAGCGATCATGGGTGATAATGTTGGTGAAGACATTGAACCAAAAGTTTTTCCCGGTGGAAGAAAACCTAATGTTATTTATAAACTTACCTTTTCTCAAAAAGAAGCTAAAGGTGCAGTATTTATTGCAGTCTATTTTTCAAATCCACCGCCTCTGTCAACAACCAAGTACGTAAACTTTGATTACGCACGTTCAAATATTTTGACTTCTAGATTTCGGTATCATTTTGACAAAAAAAATCATTTAGTCGTTCGTGGCGTTGATAAAATTGATCAATCAAATCCAGAAGAACCAAAGTTTCATTCCATTTTAGCTCACTCGGTCTTTTATATGAAAGCTGATTTAAAGTACTTTATTACTGTGTCAGCTAATCACCGAACGATTGATAGCGAGTTAGAAGCATACAAAACTGGTCCAATTCGCGTTTTAGTAAGAGTGAATTTTTTCTATAAGTTTTTAAGTCTTAAGTTTGAACTTGGTATGTATACAGAAGTGTCTTTTTTCTCAAATACGGTTGTATTGCCTGCTGTGATGTATAACCCTGTAGATGGCCCAAAACGTTTGAATGAAGGCAGCGGTTTTTATTATGGATTTGCGATTCATGACAACCCAAAAGATTTGAACTTGACCACCAATATGCCTAACTACGAGAAAAAAGGATTCATGAATAAGTTTTTTAGTTTTGGCAGTATTGCAAAAGTACTACCGAAATACTGGACTTCTTTGCATGCAAAAGACAAAATGATGTTTTTTGAAGTGAAACAGTCTGAAAAGCTTCAGCAAATGAAAAACTATCCGCAATTATATGTCAATAACAAGTCCAGTGCTCAACTAAAGCTTTCTGATGTTGATAAAACTCTAGAACTTGGTGAGTCACCAGTAAACCTAGGGATCTTTTTCGATATGACAAAGTTTACTGAAGGTGAGCATAAAATGGCATTTAAACTTTATTTTGAAAACCATTATAGCGAAGAAAAACTAAAAGCATTTAAGAGGTTAGACAAATGGAACATGAAGTTACAAAAACTACAGAACTAGGTTTCGAAGCTGTTACTCCTGACGAAAAACTCAATGAATCTGATTTGCCGATGTTAGTTTGGATTCGTGGTGATGAAGATTATGCAGATGACTTTAGTTTAAGTGCAGACCAAGCAATGGAAATGATAGGAATCCGTCGGTCTAGACTAACCCAAATAAGTGGAAAAGAGTTACGTGTTGGTAAAAAAAGAATTGGACGATATGTAAGGCCAGTTTTTAGACAAGTCGATGTTGAAGCTTATAAAGCATGGACAAGGCCTACCGCAACATCCAAAAAATCTTCATCAATCCTTGAAGAAGGTTTAGATAAACTACGTGACCTTGCTGAAAGAATGGACGTACAAAGTCTAAAAGATGACGTACATGATTTCTTCGAAACTCTAGACGGAAAACTTACTAAACAAGAAATTGGTCTTCAAAACTCTCACTATCATGGTTTGAAGTTTCGTAGTCATTTGGACTCCATTGAGTCTCAAGTAGGTGAGTGGCGTGACCAGTTTTTAGAAGACTTTAAAAAGTACAGCACTCAGATTGAAGATGTTTTTGACCGTGTTAATAAACAAAAGATGCATCAAGAATCAAAGTTTGGTCAGTTTTCACATGAAGTAAGAAACTTTAATGCTAGTTTTGAAAGAATGTTTGGGGTTTTAAAAGTATTGGCTGAACAGCTAGACTCTCAAAAGTCTTTATTATCTCAGCTTGATACTTACCATAGGCAACTTCAGTATATTATTAGCTTGGAATATAAAAAATCATTTCCAAAAGTTGAGGGTTTACTTCGAAAGAAGGCAATTGCTAAAAGAAGGCCATAATTTCTCGTAGTGTATTGTGAATATATTTTAATATGTTTTCTACCTTTTGCTTTAGGTTGCCCTAAATCATAATAAAGCGAAATTGTGTTTTTTGCGATTTTGATGCTATCTACCCTCTAAAAACCAACTATTTCATCTTGAAAATCACTCTCTATCAGCTTGTAATTATTGACTTCTATAAAATTTATTGTCTTTTCTTTAAGCTTTCTTGCTGCTCACCGTAGAGAATACATGGAGAGTCCTTAGGGTGTTATCTAGTCCGAATGTCGTAGAGGTTCAGTTTGGATGGGAGAAACCTAAATGAGCAAGAATCGAGTTAAAGATATGATGAAGCTATTATTGTTGTCAGCAGGCTTATTGATAGCCATGGCATGTGGTTCGAATGGAGACGGCGGTTCTGGTGCGAGTGACGGTGTTACTGAAAACCAGGTTAGCTTAACTCCTCCTGATTTCCCATTGATTCAGGTCATTGAAGAAGAGAACAAGAATTAATTTTGTAGTTTAATAAAGTGTTTTTTGTGTAGGTCTAAACGAGGGTACGGATGAAAAAAATTTTAAAACTAACTTTGCTTTTAATGAGTGGATTTGCTTTTTCAAGTTCACTATACGGTATTGATTGTTCTAATGGTGGTTATGCGATTGCAGGAACAAGTACAAATGCTCTTTATCTGCATTCAGTTCAATATGATGATATTGCAAATCGTGCTACCTTTACAAGACTTTCAAATACACAGTTTAGTAGCAACTTAGACCGTGATCCTAGAACGGGTTTTTTCTGGACGATTGATAGGCTAGGCAATGCTTTGGAGTCTTATGAGTTGTCTGGTTCAACAATCATTAGGCGTTCAAGTGTCAACCTAAGTCAAAAACTTCCTTTCATTAATATGACAAGCATTTCACCAAACGGAACTGTATATGCAGGGTATTATGCAACAGACTCAGTCTATGTGATTGATCAAATTACAGGTAACGTTACAAACCTTGGGAAAATTAAACAACCAGGTTCCAGTACAAAATATATTGACTTGCACAATGGTGATTTAACCTTTGATGCTGATGGTCAAATGTTTGTCATTGGTTTAAACCATGAAAACACTTCTAGATCACGTGTTTATAAAGTGATTGAAGGTAGTAATGGTTTGCACGCTCAGAGTGCAAGTTCTGAGATACTGCATTCTGCAGCTTTAGCTGGGTCAAATAATAGTATGGGCCATCTAGTGGTGGGTCAACTACAAAACAAGATGTTAAAAATTAATAGGTTTGATGGCTCTCTTGTAAAAGAGTATGACATGTACCTTGGTAATCAACCAAGAAACAGTCTGATTGTTGCAGAGTTAGCTGACTACTGTATGCAGCCTTCAGAAAATAACCTTTATACTTCAAATATTAATATAGACGCAGACCACTGTCCTGTAATTTCTGACACTCTAGGTGATAGAGATTTTGAGTGGGTCTTAGAAAAAGAAGAACGAATTGGTGCAAAATTATCGCAAATTGATCCACCAACCCTAACTCGTGATAACGGAGTTATCAACTCTGGTGCTACTTACTTTGAACTTGATAAAACGGGTAAAATAACTAGTAAAACGAAGGACCCATCTGAGAGTAACCAGACAAATATTCAAAGGTTTTTAGCAGTCGAAGACTTGAAGCTCAAGATGACTGGTTTAGTAAACTCTTTAAGCCACTCAGTACAACACTTTGGTATTTATTACTATCCACGTGGAACTATTGTAAGAATCATGGATAATAATCAAGTTACATTTAAACAGCTATTTGAAACAGCTGATTTTAAAAAAGATGCTGAACTGACTGTTGCCATTCCTGCAAATCACTATTTTGGATTTTACTTTAACAAAGGTGAAGGTTCTAATAACTTTTATTATACAGAAAATAGATTTAACTCCGACGGTGGTTATGCTACCGCAGGTGACGAGCAACGTGCATCAGGTTTAACGGATCACTTTTTATTATTAGACTCTAATAACGGACTTGTGGTTGCAACAGAAGGCTCAGCTTTGAACCCGTCTACATTCTTGCAAGGTGACCAAAACTATACAGATGCAGTTGTTGGTAATGTGATGTGTTCTGATGGCAGACAAATTCGCCCTGACTTATATACGATTAACTCAGGTATACCTCAAGATGCTGGTGATGTTGGCCTTGAATCTAGTTCACATACAAACCTATCACAGGCTTACGCAATTAGAACATTAATTGGTAAAACAAATGTATTAAGTAGATCTAGTAAGAGTTTTGGTTTAACTTCAAATGCTCCAAAGAACTTCAAGTCAGTAAAACTGTCTGATTCTTCTAAAGCAGTTAACAGATATAACTCTAGCTTAAATGGTATTGCTGCATTTCAAAGTAAATCAAGTGGTTTTAACTTAAGTGGAGGTGTCTCTACTTCTGGAAAACTAATGGACTTTATTCCGCAAACAGGACCAGAGAGCACTCATGGTTTTTCAAAGACTCCAGAAGATATTCCTTTTGTATCAAACGCATTAGAAGCAATTTCTGTAGAGTATAAGTTGAATGATGGTGACGTTGCTGAGAGTGTTGTATTTGCAACAGAAACAAAAAACGAAGTTTATAATCACTCTAAAGGTGTTTGTGGACTTGCGGACGGTGGTATTCTTGATAACTTAACGTCTATGAGAATCAAAGACGGTTATTTTTATACAGCTGCTGTTACGAATCCAAAACTTAACATCCATGAAGTTGCAACGATATTTAGTGTGTTTGCAAAAGAAGAGTCTGGTGTCATGAAGTACTATGTAGACTCAAAATGGAAGATAGAACAATACCAAGGTCACCTTGATGCAGATTATATCTATAACTTTCAGGTAACTGGTGCTAGGGCTTGGAATGTAAGATCTATGGTTAACTCGATTTTAGAAAAGTTTGATGCTGATGGAGATCTGGTTTTTGAATCTGCAGTTGCACCTAAAATTGAGGCGTATATTAAGTCTTATCACATGAGGTCAGGTACACTTAACCTTGAAATCATGAGTCTTAACTCTGAAGGTCAAACTCAAGCAACTTTATCTGGAAGTGAAATTCGTAATGACCAAACAGATTCTAAGAAGTCTGGTGCAGTGAAATCACTGACTCTTAAACCGGGGTTAAACTATATTTCATATACCCCTGTTGCCGGTGAAGAGATTTTTGATAGTCTTTTTGAGTTAAGTACACCAAGTAGTGATGCTAAAAGTGTTATCTACTATCACAGAGGTTCTTATTCATTCTTTACAGATGGTTATGATAATGGTTCTTCTCAAGTAGAGTTTTCTGCTGCGAAGTGTGCTGATTATGCTGAGGGAATGTCAGATTCCTTTTCTCAAAACATGCTAGGTTGTGTAAAAATGACTGGTAACCTTGATAAACATGTAGGTGTATTTAGAACTACCCCACGTGAAGATGCAAGAAACTATAGTCATTTAGTGTTTGACTTAAAATCAACACAAGAAGTTAAACTTTGTTTAGAAGCGACAGCTCAAGTAGCGTGTACTGTGATTCCTAAGAATCCGAATGGCGAAAGACTAAGAATTCCACTTTCTAGTTTAGAAAATATTGATGCAAGTAATCCTGCTGTGCTCTCTCAATTGGTGGCGGTGACATTTAACTTGTATGAAAAAGCTTCAAGCTTCTCTATAGAAGTTGGGAATATGAGACTCGAAAACAGTAAATTAAAACTAAACTTAGTGAACTTTGGTCATTTACCTGAGGCATTAGATGCAAATGCATTATTTGCAAACGTGACAGAGCCACTATCACTTTGGAAGTACGAAAACGGTGCATGGTCTGCTTGGACAAATGATCAAGTTGTTGTAGATGACTGGAAGAAACACTTTAAGACAGATGTTGGTAGTTTCTCTGAGGTTTCTCCAAGAGTTGCTTACTGGATGACATCTAAAACTGACTTAGGTTCCGCTAACAATGAAGATGCAGAGTTTTTTCCTGAGCTAAAAGAGGGTTGGAACTTTGTTGGATTTGGCGGAAGTGAGTTAACAGTTGCCGAGCTACAAGCAAAATATTCTGATAATATAGAATCTATTTGGGGTTGGCATGATGGTAAGTATGTAGTCTACAGTGCTGCTGGTAGTATTCCTGCGAATGCAAAAGCATTAACATTGGTGGCTCCTAATCATGGTTACTGGGTCAAATTGAAATAGTTTTTAATATTCATTTTAATCATAACCCCTTCCTTGGTTGTATGCCTGGAGAAGGGGTTTTTCATTATTGGTTTTTAAGAGTGATCGTTACTTGATTTTAGATGCTTTTATGTATTTAAGGTAAGCAGCCCAAGCAGATAGTGAACAGTGCTGAAGCCCTTGTAGCCCATCTAAAAAACCTAGTTTAAATATATACTTTCCTGTGAATCTTGAAAAAGCATGGAAACAACCGTGTAGTAAATAAAAACGGATGTCCTTTTTGGATAAGTCGATGGCGGCAAGGCTAGAGTAGCGTTCAATGTCTTTGATGTGTTGCTCTTTATCCTCAATGCTGTGATGCATTAAATCAGATTTGAGTTTTTGAATTTTGGTATTAGAGTTTACTATAATTTTTTCATGTACCTTAGATGTCGACCATTTAGCATTTTTTCTATGAAATAGCCTAAGTTGGCGATCTGGGTATAGACCTCCACCCTTCATCCATTTTCCACAATAATAGTTTAGTCTGGGTACTGTGTAGCAAGTATTTTCGTTGAGGCTTTTTTTGAGGCTTGTGATTTCTTCAGATAGCTCTGGAGATAGATACTCATCGGAGTCAAGAGATAAGATCCAATCATTCGATGCAAGGTCCACAGCTAGTTGCTTTTGTGCTGAAAAGCCCAGCCATTTTTGTTGATGAACCTTAACTTTTGAATACTCTGATAAAATATCAAGCGTTTTATCTGTAGAATAAGAGTCCACTACAATGATTTCACCGCATATCTGGTGAAGGGATTCGATGCATTTTCGAATCTTTTTTTCTTCATTGAAGCAGATAATAGTGGCTGAAATCAAAGTCATAGCATTACTGTAATTTTAAACCACTGATAGCACAACTTGATTTTATATGGCATATCTAAGGCAGTGGTTTGAAGGGTTTTTTGGAGTTTCTCTAGTGGATAAAATTCGCGTTTTACATATAGGTGATGAGCTTAATTGGCGAGGAGGTGAAAACCAAGTTCAGCTTCTTATGGATCATTCATCTGATAAAATTGATCATTATATTGCTTATCCAAAAAGCAGTCGAGGGTTCAAGCGTTTTACAGGCTACCAAGATATATTGGGTTTTTTTGGCAGGCGATTAAACGGTAACAACCTAATACAGATTACTCGTTTTTGCTCTAAGCATAAGATTCAAATCCTTGATGCTCAATCATCTGGTGGGCACTCTATCGCATTGGCAGTAAAACTGCTTATGCCGTCTCTAAAGTTAGTAGTACACCGAAGAGTTGATAATGTTATTCAAAAAAGATGGCGAACAAAGAGAAAGTATTTCCATAAAAATGTAGATGCATATGTTGCAATTTCTAAAAAGATCAAAAATATTTTGATTGATTACGGTGTAGACGCAAAAAAAATTCACGCTATTCATAGTGGGGTTGAATTATACGAAACATCTGCACAAGAAAAAAAATCATGCAAAGAAAAGTTGCTCTCTAGCTTGGGAGTGCCAACAGACACTTTTGTGATTGGCAATGCTTCTGCTTTTACGTCTCAAAAAGATTACCCTACACTCATCCGGTCATTAGCTATTTTGAAAGACCGTAATATTTCTTTTGTTGGGGTCTTTGCTGGAGATGGTTCTGATATTGAAAGTTGTAAAAACTTGGTAAAAGAACTTGGCTTATCAAAACAGATATATTTTCTGGGTTACCGAAACGATATCAAAGATGTTTTAAAATCTTTTGATGTTCTTGCTGTGCCATCAGCAAATGAGGGTCTGGGAACTTTGATCATTGATGGAATATGTGCAGGTTGTAAGGTTGTGGCAAGTAATGTTGGAGGTATTCCTGAGATTATCATTCCGGGTAAAACTGGTTGGTTAATTGAACCTCATTCTCCGGAACAATTGGCTGATGTATGCGAGGAGAGGTCTTCTGAATCACAACATCCGTATGCTGAGCCTGCAATAGACCATGTAAAAAGAAATTTTAGTGCCATTCATATGGCAAATGGCAATGCGGCTTTGTATCTAGAGTTGCTGAGAAATAGGGGTTAAATGAAATCCTCGTTTAGGCCAGCAAAACTAGCTCTAAAAAACGTAGTATTTTTCAACGCTTAGTTATGTGCTTAAAAAATTGACAGCTCTTTGCTTATTTGGTAATCAAATCTCATTAGTTTTAAAGTATTCAAAATAGGACAGACTTTATGAGCAGCAATGTGATTTTTATTTTACAAATTTTGATGACATGTTTTTTGTCTTTTTCACTCACTCACTCGGTCATTGCTAATGAAAATAACGAAGTAGGTGACCAATGTGCATCAAGCTTTAAAGCAAACGAGATATCACGTGTTAAAAGTTGGTATAGACTTAGCTCCAAAGTTTCATACACTTACTCAAAAAACATAGAACTAAAAAACAATAAAGGTGAAATTGTCTTTCTAAAAGGCAATGATCAACTTGACACAACAAAGGAGCCTATTCAGCTAGAAGGAGGTTTTCAACTTTTAGTATCTCTAGCGGACCGAGTCTATCATCTTATAGACTCAGATTTAAATTATATAAGTCGCCTTTATATAACGGCAGATATCGAGTACTTTAAATCCCATTTATTTATTTATAACCCACCCTACGAGCAGGCGATAATTGTTAATACGCATATAAACATTGTTTTTGGTCAACATTTGTTTGATGAGGTTTTGGTTTATCAAAATAGTGCATTAATACGTCATAAACTAGATGGTTTTAAGCTTATTAAGTCTGTTTTACAGCTTGATGAGAGTACTTTAGCTTATGTCTCAAATGACATTGACCCAATAACAAATGAGAAAAATATAGCTCTAGGTACTATCGACTTAAAGGATGGTGTGTTGATCGGTGATCAGCAGCTTGTTAGAAAACCTACTAGAATTACTCAAATAGAAAAAGGGTATAGCGATGAATCGGGCCATTATTATTTTGTGGTAGGTTTAGATGGAGTTAAGGCCAGAAGTGAGTCCGATGTAATGGACGAGCTGTATTTAATGGCGGCGTTAGGTCGCTTGGGGACATTAGTTGATCAAAGATCCGATAACATACTTGGAGTTCCAGCTCGTACTGTTGTTGCCTCTTTTTATGATGGTAAAGTTAGCCTAAAACATTTTAATATTATCGAAAATACAGATTAAGACCGACAGAATAAACAAACTTAAATATTACGATAGTCCAATCTCACGCAACCTTTGCTGTAAATAATCACCAGCAGTAATATTCGGAAAATCTTGCTTGCCTGTTGTTTTAGAAATTGTATCAGAACAAGGTGTTAAGTCTACTTCTGAGCGAGGGTGAACAAAGTAAGGCATAGAAAAACGACGCTCACGGGAGTTGTCTGGGTTAATAACTCTGTGAGTCGTGCTTTTAAAAAAGCCGTTTGTAACGCTTTGAAGCATGTCACCCGCATCAACAATAAGTTGGCCTTCTAATGCGTGAATAGACCTCCATGTGCCGTCACGTTCTTTTAGTTGAAGTCCGCCAGCTGTTGCCTCACATAAAATAGTAATAAGATTAATATCTTCATGGGCGGCAGCTCGAACGCTAGCCGGTGGCGAGTCTTCTCCAATGGGTGGGTAGTGAATGATTCTTAAAATGGTATTTCCATCGGTTGCCATATCTCTAAAATAAGACTCTGGCTTATTTAAATAGAGGCTACAAGCGTCCAAAAGCTTTAAGGAACACTCATCTAAGCCGCTATAAAGATCATCAAATATCTTTTTGAAGCTAGGGAGGTTTTGTTCATCAGGCCAGATATTTTTTGGGTACTCGTTGTAGAGTTTGTGGTTGCTAGCAAACTCGCGTCCTACATGCCAAAACTCTTTGAGGTCAGGGTTTGAATTGCCCTTTGCGTGTTCTGTTCCAAAAGCTGTGTATCCTCTTTGGCCTTTATTGCCTTCATCAAGGTATTTTAGTTTTTGTTGTTCGCTTGTTTTGAAAAAAGTTTCACTGATATCGTAAGCATTTTTGATTTTAGAGATATCAATGCCGTGGTCTTTCAATGCAAAAAAACCAATGTCTACGAGTGCATCACCGACGGTTTGAATGAATTTTTGTTTACGCTCGGTGTCTCCACTTTTAAAATCGTTGAGACTAGCTACTGGAATACTTTGAGTAATGGACATCGAAAAAACCCCTCATGAATAAACTGGCATAAAAGCTGTTAGATAATTAACAATTAAGCAGTATTTTTTCAAGCTTGGGCTTGGATGGTGCTTTGAGATAAATATCCTTATGATTTAAGGATTTTAGCGTTTTTTGAGAGCGAGGCGTTGTTTTTTACGAAGGCCCATAGCCGCCTCTGCTGCAAGCTGGGGGCCTTTGGCAAACCATAAGTCATCGTCGAGAACAACGACTGAACTAATTGCGTAGCGTGGTTTATCAAGTGGGTACACCCCAGCAAACCAAGTCACTAACCCAAACGGGTGCATCCCGGTGAGGGTTCCCGTTTTTCCCCCGAAGTTTTTGCGGATAGAACGAAACCGTCTTTTTCTACCAACATAGTCTGCACTTCCACTTCGAATAGAATAATTTAGTATTTTAAGAAATTCTTTTTTGGTGGATTTCTTGAGTGTAGGTTTAAGGTCATTCCATATTGGTCTGGGGGATTTATTGTAAAACCTTAAAGGTGCTTGCTTGCCATCTTGCATGATTGTCATCATCTGCCAAGCAGCATGCAATGAAGACATTCCTACTTTTCCAAATCCAGCTGCAAATTTTCCTAAATTTTGTGTGGAAACTTTATCAGGGTCTGGAATATTTATTTGAGTGTTATTAACAGGTATGTCCGCAATTTTTGTATTTACATTCCAGCCAAGCTTTTTAATGTATTTGTGAAGAGTGGGAAAACCGATGGTTTGAATTGCTTCTTTCGCAAAGTAACGATTGCAAGAAACTCCGTAAGCACGCCTTAAAGATATGCGAGAGTGTTTTGTTTTTTTTACATCTTTTAACCAAGTGGCTTTGCCGGTGACATGCTGACAACCACCAGTCATGGTTGAGTAATCACTGTGTTTTCTGCCATGATGATCAATGAGTGCGACGGCACTCACCGTTTTGAAAAGACTTGCAGCCGGAAAGCCAGAGTAGGTGGCAGTGTGGCCAGAGTAATCCCAGCTTGCTGCTGAACGGCCTTCAACCATTGCAATAATGGACGCATCTTCAATGTCCACTACCGTGATAGCAGCAATCGGTGATTTTGCAGCATTTACCTTGTTTTGTAGGTAGGTTTGGAGTGTTTTATCTATGTTGGTTTTCTTAAAAGATAAGCTGACGTTTCTTAGATATTTTTGATAATCTGGATCTGGTGTTTTTATAGCAAAAGATATGCTTGTCCACACTGTGGTGATGAGTAAGCAACATAGGAATACAATAAGTTTGTATCTATTCAGATAAATCATGTTATGAAGACCGAAGTGGAAGTTTGTATCTTTATTTTAACATGTTTTCAGATTGGGTTGCAAAGACCGTGAACCGATTTTCTAAAAGTTTAGTAACCGATGTTTTAAAGCAATTTTTGGTGCAATTGATAGGAATCAACGGCCTGACTTTAGCGTCGCAGCTTACTAGGTTGATTGAGGTTTTATCGCAATTTGGTCTAAATATTGAAAATGTTTTATTGCCTCTTATTTTTTTAGTAGTGACTTTTTTGCCCCTCACGATTCCACTTGCATTTTTGTTTGCTTTGGTAATTGTTTTGAATCAATCTCAACAAAACGGAGAATTAACGGCAATTCAAGCGTTAGGGATTTCACCAATGCAGCTTGTTAGGCCATTAATGGTGATATCTATTTTCTTATTTGGTTTTGGTGCTGTTACCGGTTTGTATTTAGACCCCTGGGGCCAAAAAGAGTTTCGTAAGTTCTTCATTAAAAAATCTCAAACCGAAATTGATAGTTTAGTCAAAGTTCAACTCAGACCGGGGATTTTTACGGATAAGTTTATTAATCATGTTTTTTACGCTGAAAAAATCGACAGAGATAATTTAGAGTTTAAAAATCTTGTGATTACTCCAAAAAACAGTGGGGTTTCGTCTTTTGTTTTGTTTGCGTCAAGTGGTCAGATTACTGGTTCGGTAGAGTCTGGCTCTTTAAAGTTTATGCTTAAAAACCCATACACATACTCATATAGCCAAGGTTATCAAAAACTATCAACATCCCATGCAAAAAGCATGGAACTCGATCTTCTCAAAATTTTTCAATCAGAAATCATCGGCAGGCAAGGAAACCTCTCCTATACTACATACTTTCCAGGAGAGCTTAAGTCATACTACGAAAAGCAAAACTCACTTCTGGCCCTTGAGCAACAAAAACCAAAGCCTAACCCTAAGACCCTCAAAAGTCTGAGGCGTTCCTCTTATGGATCAAAGTATCTTTTGCATTTTAGGTTTGCTGGTTCATTTATTGTATTTGGGTTCTCTATGTTGGGGCTCAGGTTTGTTTTGAGTGAGAATGTTCGCGGTCGGTCTTTCTTGTTTGTAAAGGTGATCGTTTTAGTTCTGTTTGCTTATCTTTTAATCATGGCGATGAGGTGGCTTGCTGAGTCCGGTCTCATCGAAGCTGGGACAGCCGTTTGGATTGCTAATATAATAATCACTTTGTTTGGTTTTTGGAAAATACGGCAGCTACAGCATTCTGTAACACGTTGATTCTATTCAGTGGTTAAAATTCAGACTGCTTATGATTCATGAGCTTCTTTAGGTGGTTTCTACTCGCTGCTTCATTTCAATAAAGTGATTCAACCCTTTGGAAAATTGGGTTAGGTAGTTGTCTCTCGTGATGAGTTAAAGTAGACTTTGAACAATAAAATGAAGGAGTTGGTCATCAACAGACGAGTTGCAGTCACAGGAATGGGTTGTATATCTGGGTGCGGAAACACCGTAGATGAAAACTGGGATGCAGTGGTAAACGCGAAATCAGGCGTTGGTCTTATCACTCAGTTTGATACCACAGAGTATCCAGTTAAAATTGCAGCCGAAGTAAAAAACTTCGATGAGTCAAAATACTTCGAAGCAAAAGAAGCAAGACGCCTTACAAAATTTATTAAGTTTGGTTGTGTCGCTGCTCAACAATCTCTAGAAGACTCTGGCTTAGATCTTACAGACGAAAAACTTCTAAAACGAGTTGGTGTAAGTGTTGGTGTAGGTATTGGTTCACTGCTTAGTATGCAAAATAGCTCACTTTCACTAGATAAACGTGGTTACCGAGCTGTTTCACCTTTTTTTATTCCTTATACGATTGCGAATATGGCTGCAGGATTGGTTTCGATCCGTCATAAGCTAGGTGGACCGAATATTTGTCCAACGACGGCATGTACATCAGGAACTCATGGGATTGGTGAAGCGTTTGATTATATTCGTCTAGGTCGTGCAACAGCAATGGTTGCTGGTGGTGCTGAGTCTGCAATATGTGAGCTTGGTATTGCAGGTTTTGCAGTCATGAAGGCATTATCTAGAGATAACGATAACCCTTTGACCGCTTCACGTCCTTTCGACCTTAATCGTTCGGGGTTTGTGATGGGTGAAGGTGCTGCAACGTTGGTTCTTGAAGACTACGAACACGCAGTCGCAAGAGGTGCAAAAATATACGCAGAAGTTGTAGGGTACGGAATGTCTGGTGATGGATATCATATTACTTCACCTGCACCAGAAGGTGAGGGGGCACAGCGTTGTATGCAGGGTGCATTAGATGATGCTGGATTAAAACCAAATCAAATTGACTATATTAACGCTCACGGTACTTCTACAAAATTAAACGATCTTTATGAATCAAAAGCCATCAATGCTGTATTTGGCGACCACGCAAAAAAACTTGCAGTTTCATCCACAAAAGGTGTCACAGGTCACTGCCTAGGTGCTGCTGGCGGAGTAGAGGCAGTATTCTGTGTCAAAGCACTTGGTGATCAAGTCGTTCCCCCAACTGCAAACTACGAAACACCAGACCCGGACTGTACTCTTGACTACGTCCCCAACAAAAGTAAAAAATTAAACATTAACTACGCAATGTCGAACTCATTTGGGTTTGGAGGAACTAATGGCAGCATCATCTTCAAAAAACACTAACTTAAAAGGCGGAAAATCAGCAGGTGCTGATAAAAACCTTTGTATCAAGCTGTACAAGGAAATGGTTTTTTCCCGAAGGTTTGAGGAAAAAGTGAATCAAGCTTATACCAAAGGTAAGTTCTCTGGTTTTTGTCATTTATATATTGGGCAAGAAGCTTTGGGCGTTGGTGTTCAGGCTTGTTTAAAACCCGAAGACTACATGCTTTCTGGTTACCGATCTCACACCCAAGCATTTGGCAAAGGTATTTCTCCTTACGCGGTGATGGCCGAGCTTTTTGGAAAAGAAGACGGGTGCTCTCGCGGCAAGGGGGGATCTATGCACATGTTCTCAAAAGAACATCGCTTTCTTGGTGGGCACGGTATTGTTGGTGGGCAGGTTCCTCTTGCTGCAGGGGTAGGGTTTACGATTCGCTATAACGATAAAGATGATATTTGTGTTTGTTACCTTGGTGACGCTGCATCTAATCAGGGACAATTCTTTGAAGCACTGAATATGGCTGCTACTTGGAGTCTTCCAGTGTTGTTTGTTATTGAAAACAATAAGTATGGAATGGGAACTGATATTACACGCGTTACAAGTGTAGACCGACTTTATAAACGAGCACTTGCTTTTGATATGGATCATTCTGATGTGGATGCAATGAATGTCATTACTGTTCACGACCATGTAAAACCAATTGTAGATTCTATGCGTAAAGAAAAACGTCCTTATCTACTAGAAGCAAAAACATACCGTTACCGAGGTCACTCAGTTTCTGACCCTGCAACATATCGAACCAAAGACGAAGTCAAAGACTACCAAAGTCGTGGGCCATTGGTTCAGATGAAAAACTATTTAATGAATGAGTTTGGATTTGCAGAAGAAGAATTAAAAAGCTGGGATAAAGAAATCAAAGAACAAGTCAAAGAGATCGAAGCAAAAGCGGATGCGGCTCCTTTCTCTGACGCCAAAGAAACATGGATGCATAACTATGTCTGAAAAAACAATGTCTAGAATCATTACAATGAGAGAAGCCCTCGGTGAAGCGATGTCCGAGGAAATGAGAAGAGATGATCGCGTATTTTTAATGGGTGAAGAAGTCGCTCAGTATAATGGAGCCTATAAAGTTTCAAAAGGTATGCTGGATGAGTTTGGTCCAAAGCGTGTTTGGGACTCACCGATTTCTGAGGCTGGTTTTGCTGGTCTTGGTGTTGGTGCGGCTATGACTGGTTTAAGGCCAATCATTGAAATGATGACTTGGAACTTTGGTATTCAGGGTTTTGATCAGATTATCAACCATGCTGCAAAAATGCTTTATATGTCTGGTGGTCAGTTTAATGTACCCATGGTTTTTAGAGGTCCAAATGGTGCAGCACATATGCTTGGTGCTCAGCATTCTCAATCTGTAGAGCATATGCTCGCAACGGTTCCGGGACTAAAGGTGATTTCTATTGCGACTCCTTATGATGCAAAAGGTCTCTTAAAGTCTGCTATTCGTGATGACAACCCCGTGATCTTTTTAGAAAGTGAAATGATGTACGGCGATAAAGGTGAAGTACCAGAAGAAGAGTACTTGATCCCAATCGGCGAGGCAGACATCAAACGTCCGGGTTCTGATGTGACTTTAATTGCTTGGAATAAAACGGTCAAGCCAACGCTGCAAGCCGCAGAAAAACTATCTGCAGAGGGTATTGACTGCGAAGTTATTGACTTAAGAACAATTCAACCTATGGATGAAGCGGCCATATTTAAAAGTGTTTCAAAAACCCACCGAGTGGTTGTGGTTGAAGAAGCATGGCCATTTGCAACGGTCGGTAGTCATATTGCTGCACGTGTGGGTGATGAGATTTTTGATGAGCTGGATGCTCCAGTGCTTCGAGTAGCAAATGAATTTGTTTCGATGCCATATGCAGAACACCTTGAGCATGAAGCAATGTACTCTGAAGAGAAGATCATCGCAGCAGTCAAAAAAGTAACATACAAATAAAAACATAAAGTACAGACTCAGAGGAGAGATATCGTGGCTGTTGTAATTGAGATGCCAAAACTAAGTGACACTATGGAAGAAGGAGCAATTGCTTCTTGGCTCAAAAAAGAAGGCGAGTTTGTCGAAGAAGGTGAGACAATTGTCGAAATCGAAACAGACAAGGCAACGATGGAATACGAGTCTCCAGAAGAAGGCACTCTTCTTAAGATCATTGTAGGTGATGGCCAAAAGTGTGGACTAGGCGACGTCATTTGTGTTCTTGGAGAAAAGGGTGAAGACTATAGTGAACTACTTGTATCTTCAAAAAAGAAAGCTTCTCCAGCTGCAAAAGAAGAAGAAGAAGCGGCTGCACCAGCGGCACAAACAAGTGCTGCTCCAGCTGTTTCTGTAGAAACACCTTCATCAAGTTCGAACGGTCGAGTAAAAGCTAGTCCGTTAGCAAAAAAAATAGCGAAAGATAAAAATATTGATTTAGCAGGAATGCAAGGGTCTGGTCCCAATGGAAGAATCATTGCGAAAGACTTGGGCAACCTTCAGTCAGCTCCAGTAAGCTCAAGTGCCTCAGCTTCATTTATGTCATCTGCAGAAGATCAAAAAGTGAACGTATCAATGATGCGTTCAACTATTGCAAAGCGGTTAACAAGTGCAAAAAACGATGCACCTCACTTCTATCTAACGCGTTCAGCGAATATGGAAAAACTATTTGATTGGCGTAAATCTTTAAATGCAAATTTACGAGTGCCAGAAGAAAAAGTAAGCGTGAATGATCTGATGGTCCTTTGTTGTGCTAAAACTCTT
Source organism: Oligoflexales bacterium (assembly GCA_023301465.1). Taxonomy (GTDB): domain Bacteria; phylum Bdellovibrionota_B; class Oligoflexia; order Oligoflexales; family JALZUQ01; genus JALZUQ01. The sequence continues at coordinate 6,025 of JALZUQ010000026.1, read as the reverse complement.
GCAAGATTCCCAGAAGTAAACTCTTCTTGGCAAGGAGACCACATCATTAGACGTGGTGGTGTGCATGTCGCAGTTGCGGTTGCTACTGATAATGGTCTTGTGACACCAGTTGTAAAAAATGCAGATAAAATCGGGTTGCACCAAATCGCAGTTCAAACGAAAGAGCTGATTGGGCAGGTAAAGTCTGGTGGACAGGTAGATTATACTAGTGGAACATTTACAATTTCAAATTTAGGGATGCTGGGAATGGAAGAGTTCACGGCAATCATTAACCCACCTCAAGCTGCGATTCTTGCTGTTGGAGCAACGATCCAACAACCTTGGGTCGACGAAGAAGGAAGATTATGTGTGCAAAAACGAATGAAAATGACCATGTCTTGCGATCACAGAGTAGTCGATGGAGCCGTTGGTGCAAAGTTTCTTCAACTATTAGTAAGCTATATAGAAAACCCTCTTTTAATGTTGGGTTAATACCTTTTCTCCTGACTCTTTTTGTTGTTGCTGGTTGTGTATCACCAGCAACACCAGAAGGTACAACGAGTCCCAAACCTATTGAAAAAATTGAAGAGCTAGAGCTACAGACTATATTATTTAATTTGTCAGGTAATCATCAGTGGAGTGGTTTAACACTTCATGGTGCTATGTTACTTGCAGTGGCGGATCATGAGCAATCAATTTATCAGCTTAGAATAAATAGAAAAGGTTTTACCCCAGTAGAGGTTGCTAAGTTTATAGACTTTGCCGGGTATAAAGAATACGCGTACAAACTTAGAAAGCAACAACCTAAAGTTAAAAAAGTAGTGGACCCTGAAGGTGTCAGTTTTTGTAACCAAAAATATTATGTTGCAAATGAAGTTATGAGGCATTTAATGGTTTTTGATATGGCAACAAAAACCTTTAGTTATAAACATTATGACAACGAAGTCATGAGGCAAGGCGTGAGAAACGCTGGTATTGAAGGGGTTGCGGTAGATTGTTCAAGAAATATAACTATTCTTGCTAAAGAAAGAGAACCTCAAAGAATTTTTATTTATAAAAACCTTGATCAAAACACGGAGTCTCAGATCCTACTGCCCGGCTCTTGGAGAAGTAAGCAAGTCGTCATTAGTATGGTGAACCAAGGTCAAAGCATGCTACATGTTGGTGATAATTACTCGGGTCTTTATTTACAGTGGCCTTATCTTTATGTGTTGAATAGACCTAATCACACGATTGTAAAATATGATCTTATGAATCAAAAAGTAATCACACGTCGTTCATTTTTTTCTGCGTTACGTACTCTATATATTGATCCATACCCATTTGGTTTGGCTGAAGGCTTAGTGATGAGTGATAAACGTATTTTTATTGCTGTTGATAACAATAAACTTCCATTATCAAAGGTTGGTCTGCAAATGGGTGGCAAAGATAATCAAAGTTCATTGCTTATTTTTGATCGTGGTAGTTTTTGAATGCCAGAACTAAAAGTATGCTGCATTTCGTCTGTGGAAGAAGCACAATTAGCGTTAGATTCTGGTGCAGAGTGTGTCTTGCTGGCGGTTTAAATGAAAAAAACATTTAAAAAACCATAAAAAAAGTCAACCTGTATGGGGTTGACCTTTGTAGTAGGGTCAGAGCAAATGATCTTTTAGATAAAACAAAGTTAGAATCATTCGTATCTCAAATAGGCTGATTTTATTCACAAGCTTTAGATGGTGAAAATAAATCAAGTGCAAGCCCTCCGCCGACAATAGAGCCGGGGCTAAAAGAAAACTTAAGTTCTAACTTCACAAAACTATTTAGAGTTTTTAATTTCCAATCAAGTCCAATACCATCGCCTGTGTTATCACTTTCTACAGTTGTTTTCCCAACAATATTTCCATCTGTATTGTAAGCAATAACATCCCATTTTTCAGTTCCATCAACATCAATCAATGTGCCACTAGCCTCATTTACTGGATCTGAATAATCAATGATTAAAAATCTGTTTCTATTTGGTCCGCCAATAGAAAATTTACCTAATTTTTCTTTGTCGTTTTCTAATAAGGAATTAAATGTTCCTGAAGTACCACTTATGGTTGATGGAGGTCCGTCAGTACATGCATTACAGACCCAACCAACGAATTCTGATGATGTAGGTGTGTGTACTCCGTGATTGATCAGTAATGGACTTGTACCGTCACTTAATTGAAAACTAACACCAAAATCCTTTTGGTATTGGTTAGAAACCTCTGTTAATGGAGAACTTCCAAGCATATCTTCAAAATCAATAGATGATTCTTCACACTCTTCTTTTGCAGTTCCTATCTCTATAGTTTTATTAGGGTCTTCGTCACCTAGTGTCGTGTTAGGGTTTGAATCCGGGATGATAATAATAGGAATATCCACGACCCCATTTTCATTTAAGTTTGCGGGGTCAGTGAAATCACCACTTGAGTTTTTGACAATAGGTTCAAAAAATTGATCAATTTTAACAAAATCACCTTCTTCTGTTTTGATGTAAACACCTTCATTGGCCTCTTTAAACCCATCAGGTATAGCTCCATCAATAGATGACACCATGGATGGAAAATTACTTTCATTTGAATTATTAGGATTTTCTACTTGAAAAAAATCCTCACCTGATTTTTTCAATAACTCATCAATTTTTTCAATGCCATCTGTTGTGGGTTTAAAAATAGCAGATACTTCTTCGAAGCCACCTTTACCATCTGGTACGTAAAGCTTGCCTAAATCTGGAGTGTTTTTTTCGTTCTTGAGATCTTCTTCTGTTACAATAAAATTTGGATCTTCAAAATCATCTGGGATAGTATTTTGGTTAATGTCTATTGTAGGAGAATTATTTGAAGATGGTCGGTTTATTTCGGTTTGTTGACTGCCTTTAAAATCATTGCTTTCACATGCAAGCAGTGTCAGCAAAATAAATAAAAAAAATGATGATTGAAATTTCATAGATCCTCCAGGTCACTGATCGGGAAAATTACTCCAAATCATAAAATTCTTTGTTATGTGTTTGTTATTACTTGCTTTTTTCTTAATTGTTTTTAAAAAACATTTGCTTGAACAAAAAAAATGAAGTTTGAAAACACTATGCAAATAGGGCGACTATAATGGGTTAGTCTTATGGGTTTGAGCTACATATATCTACCATCTATTGCAGATCTATGTCTGCGAGCTCAAATGGAGCTCGTCCTCATAAGTTACGAATAAGTTTATCATGTGTGTTTGGGGTCGAAAATTCAAATAAATTTAATTTGTTTTACCTGGCCCACCTTGCTGCCGTGGCCTTGAAGGGCTGATTTTGTGAATACAAAGAGATTAGAAATTATGGTATCTTATAACTTAGAATAAATCTCATATATGCTAAGCGAACTATTTGTAATAAGTATTGGAGTAAATAAAAATGAACTATCTAATGAAGTTTCTCAAGTCTTTTGTTTTATCGTTGATTATATTTTTTTCATTTACTAGCTGTAACCGAAAAGGATTAGAAGTAAATGACAAAACATGTAGTGGAAAAGCTTTTGTTCTGATTGATAACAAACAGGATGCAAATATTAATTGTTTGAGAGCAGTGCAAGGTGATGAAAGTTGGAAGTCTTATATTGGAATAGAAAAACTTTCTGTTGTGATTCATGTTCATAACTCTCCAGAGCAAGGCAAAATAAATGGTTTTTTTATTAATGTTAAAAGGCCTATTGAACTCAACAAACGTTACATTATAGGAAAAAAAGTGGATGATGAATTACCTGATGGCATTGATCTGGTCGCAGGTGTCTACAATCCAGGCTTCACTTCTCATATTATTTTTGGCACAGGCTGGATCAAGTTTTACAACTCTCCAGAAAATAGAGGTGATGAGATTTCGTTTGAATTTGATATCAATGCCAGTGGCTCGAACTTAAAAGGTTATGCTGAGGGTACATTTGCAATTAAGTCAGAAAAAAAATCTTTTTTGATTCCGAGTCAACTGAAAAAAAACTTTGCAAAGCCTTTACAACAAAAAAGTGATTCTCAAAAGAATATGGATGAAAATGATGTGGCTGCAAAAAAAACAGAAGACTCTCTCATTTCAGAGAATCAAAGTTTAGTTAAAATAAAAACAGAACGTAGGTGTCACCATATATTAGAACGAGATTATGCTAGAATGGGTGGTGCTTATGGATCTAAATATTATTTCTTAGCAAGTGACGACAATACAAAAACTCAATCAAAGTATACTTTGTTTGAATATGACGTGGATATAAATAAAATAAAACCTGTATTTGCTATAGATCTAGGTCCAAAAAATATTTTGAATGTAAGTGAACATGGAATAGCGGCCTATACTTTAACAGGTTTACAAGCAGTTTGCGGCACTGGAACTGGGGTAGGTGTTGTGCTTGGTAGCAAGATTGATAAACCTTTCAAAGTTTCAGCAGATTTTTCTGTGTCTCCTTTTTTAAAGAGTGGGTACTACGGTGAGACCACAAAAAAATATATTTACTTTGTTGATGCAAATACAAAACAAAAAAACATCATCACTAAATTTAATGCACAGAATTCAATTTTGTTGAGTATGAATTATGATCAAAAAAAGCTTACATATCTTCTGCTAGGGGAGAAACCTAAGATAGTCAAAGAGACTTTGATGGGGGTGGATAAAAAATATAATATTCTGGAAAATGAATCTGTCTTAGTTGATGAGGACGACGTTTATTTTATTGTGAATAAAGTTTTTGATAGTCAGAAATTTTTAATTTCTAGACTCGATGCAAATTTTAAAAAAACTCGTGAATTGAAAATTCTACCACCTAAGAATAGAAAATTAAAAAACATTAATATGATATCTTTGTCGAAGTATCACAAACTAATTCTTCATGGTAAAAACAGCTATATTAGCCAGTCTTGGGGTGGAATTTATTTATTGGACCTAAAAACGAATGAATATTTTTTTATGAGAGCTCCTAAAGAAACTATTATTGGAAAAATCATCAAATCACCCAATCAAAAATTTTTGGTTGTAGAGCTATTAAATAGAGACCATACTTTTGTAGGAGCGGGCATTATTGATCTTAAAAAGCGTAAGCTTATGAGGCATTCTTTCTTAAACTAAGCTAAAACTAAACATTTTTAATGATTTTCTATAGTGATCTTGGCTACTTTTTTGGTTTGTAAGTATCTGTTTTCTTTTATGATTATGTATTTCTTTATTTTTTTTAAATAGATTCCGATTTCAACTAAATATAGAGATCATGAGAAGTAGTTTAGTGGTGGAGGTTACTTTATGGTAAAAAATGATTTGCAGAGTGGTTTATCCTTGATTGAATTAATGATTGTTGTGGCGATTATTGGAATCCTCACTACTATGGGTTTTACTAGATTTCAGCAATTTAAAGTAAATGCTTTCCGTGTTGAAATGAAGGAAAATTTTAATCATATAAAGTCTTTAATGGCATCAGCTGGTGGTATTGATGAAGTGTATGAACAGAGTTTTAACTCTCCAGGGTATATTATTCCTCAGGGAACTGGATCTTTTAACAATGGGTTTCGTGGTGATTGTAACTGGGTTAGTCAACCGGCGTCAGCATCAGCATTAGCATCAGCAACAAATGGGATCAATCGCATTGGCTTTAAACTTAATGACTGTTCAAAGGTAAGATTTAGTTATCACGTATATTATCGACCCAATAATAAAACAGGTGAAATCTATATTAGGCCTGAAGGCTATGAAAATGGTGCTGTGGTAAATACTATCAACAAAGGCTGTAGTGTTGTTGGTCGTTGGCAGTCAACTTATGCACAAGCATCTGGTTGGACCAGTATAGAACCTAACTTTACATTTCAATATGAAAGAAATTGTTTGTAAATATGTAACAATGGTATGAAATCTCATCAGCCTTTTAAATATAAGACACTTAATGAATTCTACTACCAAATAGCTGCACATGACCCTATGGATTGACCATTGGATTGGCCCCCGTTTTAGGCTACCTCAGTTAAGTTCTTTTTGTAGTACTGTGTTGGGCTCATCATAGCAAGAGCTGAATGAGGAGCTTGTTCATTA
>JALZUQ010000025.1 GCA_023301465.1 Oligoflexales bacterium | reverse complement strand
GATGACGATGAAAAAGATGATGACGATGAAAAAGATGATGACGATGAAAAAGATGATGACGATGAAAAAGATGATGACGATGAAAAAGATGATGACGATAAAGTAGATACTGGGTCAGATACCACAGCAGGTACAGTAAACCCGTTTGAGCCACCTGAGGGTGCAATAGAAATTATAATTCCACCAAGTGTTGTGTGGTGTCCAGTTGATAAAGGGTTTGTTACTCTTGCTCAAATAAAAACACTGAAATGTGAGGTTGAGTATCAAGGTAAAACAGTTCCAGCTCTAGCCTACTGTTCTAAACTTAATGGTTGGGTTCGACCAGAAAATACTATAGAAGAACAATGTTACTAATAAATAGGGGCTGATCCCTTTTTAGGGAGATAGTGTGGAAGGTGTCTTTTCAAAGTTGCTAGCACTGAGTTGCGGCTTGTTTTGGGCTTGTTCAGTTGTTTTGTTTAAAAGTATACAACCTGAGATCCCTCCAAAATATATTAATTTTTTTAAGAACACTTTAGCTTTTTCGCTTTTTTTATTTATTTTCGTTTGCCTACAAAAAAACTTAGAATTCGATTTAAGTAATTTTTCAACATGGAAAATATTCATTAGCGGTTTAGTGGGTATTGCATTAGCGGACTTTTTATTTTTGAGATCCTTGGAGTGGATTGGGGCAGCAAGGTTAGCGGTCGTAGATTGCTTGTATTCTCCGACGCTCATTTTTTTGGGTGTTTTCTTCTTTCAAGAGACTTTGTCGTGGGTGCAATTTTTAGCAGTCTTAACGATTTTTTCTGCAGTAATTATTTCAAGTGTAGATACATATTATCAAAAAAAGACCATGAAGATAAAAGTGAGTGGTTATTTTATTGGTGCTTTTGCTGTGGTTTTAATGGCTTTAAGTATTGGTTTTATCAAAGATGAGATCTCCGATTTTGACTTTGTTCAGTTGATATTGATTCGAACTTTTGGTGGTTTTTTAGGCTCTTTATTGATGATGCAAACAAAAAAGGACTGGTTGAATTATGTGAGGCTTTTTAAACATCCCCAAGTATCTAGATTAATGGTAGCTTCATATTTTGCTGGTTTTCTAGGGATGTATTTGTGGGTTTTAGGATTTCGGTTTGAAGCTATGAGTATTACTGCTATTTTAAATCAAACAGCAACGGTTTTTACGGTATTGATGGCTGTGGTTTTCTTGAAAGAGAAGGTTAGTTTTGTGCAAGTGTGTACAATCATCTTAGCGTTGATTGGAGTGATACTGTTGATTTTGAATCCAGGGAGTTAGGTTTGCCTCTTCTATTATTATTTATATTACTACCGATGTTTGAGTTATATCTCTTGTTTAAGGTCCACTTTTGGATGGCAGGCTCTGTAGGGAGTTTTGCTGCTTTATTACTAACTCTAGGGACCGTTCTAGTGACAGGTGTAGTTGGTTCTTACCTCGCAAAGTCTCAGGGTTTTTTGATTTTTACAAGATTAAGACAAAAAATTCTTAGTAGGCAACAACCATCTGATGAAATCGTAGAGGGCATGATGATTCTTGTGGGGGGTGTGATGCTTTTATCTCCCGGCTACCTGACAGATATTATTGGCTTAAGTTGTGTTTTTCCTTGGACGAGAATATTTCTGCGTAAAACTGTCATGCTATATGCAAAAAAACTTGTTGGTGTTGGTTTTATCAACGTCATTCAATATAATAGAGGTAATCATAAACCGTCATATTCATCTAGTAGGCAACTTCAGGTTGATGATCAGGTGATTGATATTGAGGAGATTCAATGAAGTATTTCTTTTTCATTTTGTTATTAGCTCTTTCTTGTAAGTCTCAAGAAAAGGTACCCAGGCCTGCTATAGGTGGTGGTTCTGATTCAGTGAGTCCTTTTGATTCTGATAACCCATCAGGGATTATCCCTTTTAGCCCTAATGGTAATTCATCAAATGATGGTGGAGATACAGAACCTGGATCTGCAGGTGAGGCAGATACTCCCACTGAAGATTTTAATACATTGGGCACAGGTGGAAGAAAAGGATTGTTTGAAGATCGTGTGAATAATGGTTTGCAGTTTATTGCAAATATTTCTGAATCTAACTCAGAAAGTCAATCTCATGGCCTTTTAGTTTTATTACACGGCAGCTCAAGAAGTAGCTATGACCGATTTGTAAATGAGATGGCAGGTGTTGCTGAAGAAAATGGTTTATTACCTGTTTCTGTGTTGGCTCCCAATGGCCAAGGGTGGAACGAAGGTGGGGCTAATCAGCTTGTAGCTGCTGCAGATGCTTTGCATGAATTGATTCAAAATCATTTTTACCAACAATATAATATTGATAAGCGAAAAATATTTTTCTCTGGTCAAAGTAGTGGTGGTGGTTTTTTATCTACTAATTTTGTTGCGGCTTACGGCCACCTCTATCAAGGTGGGGCTTTTATGCAGTGTGGAATGCAACCTCCTCAAGTAAATATTGAAACCTCTGAGGGTTTTCAAGATCGTTTTAAAATGCATTTTGAAATTACACGTAATGATCCAATTTGGTTGAGTTCTTTTGCTCCAAGTGTGCAAGCATATGAAAGCCGAGGGTTTGATGTGACTTTTGATAACACAAAAAACGGCGGGCATTGCCAGTTTAGTCAACCGGGAGTAATTCAAGATAATATTGGTAGAATGTTACCAAATTAATTAGGTGACACCTAAAAAAAAGAGAGCTGAATTTTTCAGCTCTCTTTTTTTATTTTTTTAGATTCTACTAAATAGCCGGCCCAGCTGTTGCCATCAGTTTACCATGATCATTATTACTATATTTTGAAAAATTCTTTTGGAATAAATGCCCAAGCTTTTGAAGTGTTTCATCATAGTTACTTTTATCAGACCAAGTGTTTCTTGGGTTCAAGATATCTGCAGAAACACCAGAGATTTCAGTTGGAATTTCAAAGTTAAACATCGGAAAGTTTTCCCAGCTAGTTTTATCCATGGTTCCATCAAAAATGGCATGAATGATACGTCTAGTGATACTCAAGTCCATACGTTTTCCTACGCCGTAGCCTCCACCGGACCAACCTGTATTCACAAGGTAAGCATTTGACCCATGCTCTTTCATCTTCTTACCAAGGATTTCGGCGTATTTTGTTGGGTGTACAAGTAAGAATGGCCCACCAAAACAAGGTGAAAATGTTGCTGTTGGTTCTTTTACTCCAATTTCAGTCCCGGCTACTTTTGCAGTATATCCACTGAGGTATTGGTATTGTGCTTGTAAGTCAGTGAGCCTTGCAACTGGAGGTAAAACACCAAATGCATCACATGTTAAAAAGATAACGTTCTTAGGGTGAGTACCTTTTGAAACTGGTTTAACGATGTTTTCAATATGGTAAATCGGATATGAAACGCGTGTATTTTGAGTTTTTTTAGTACTGTTAAAATCCACGTTGCCTTGAGCATCTAAATCAACATTTTCAAGCAATGCATTTTTTCGGATAGCGTTGTAAATGTCTGGTTCTTTTTCTTTGGAAAGCTCGATGCATTTTGCATAGCAACCACCTTCAAAATTAAAGACACCATCATTATCCCAGCCATGTTCATCATCACCAATAAGTTCACGAGTAGGATCTGTCGAAAGGGTTGTCTTGCCGGTGCCTGACAAACCAAAGAATAGTGCAGTATCACCGTCTTTACCAGTGTTTGCACTACAGTGGAAAGCCCCCATTTCTTTTAGTGGTAAAAAGTAGTTCATCATAGTGAAGATACCTTTTTTGATTTCGCCACCGTACCAAGTGCCACCAATAATGGTTTGACGTTCTTTGATATTAAATACCACGTAAACTTCTGAGTTTAGGCCGAGTTCTTTGTGGTTTTTGCAGTCTGTTTTACATGAGTCAATAATCGTCCAATCAGGTTTGAAGTCTTTGAGTTCTTCTTCTGTTGGTCTGATAAACATGTTTTTTGCAAAGTGAGCTTTCCATGCAATCTCTGTGATTAAACGAATCTTTAATCGACTGTCTTTGTTTGCTCCGCAAAAAAGATCCATCACATAAAGGTCTTGCCCATTGAGGCGTTTTAGTGAGTTTGATTTGAGTGTGTTCCAAGTTTCTTCGGTAACTGGTTTGTTGTCAGAGCCTTCGTCAGACCACCAAACGTTTCCTTCACTCTCAGGTTGTTTTACAATGTACTTGTCTCTTGGAGACCTTCCAGTGAATCTTCCGGTATCAACAGATACAGCACCCAATGTTGTTAAAGTTCCTTTGGAGTAATCTGTCGCATCGGTGTTTAGCTCATGATCGTAAAGAGTTTCATAAGATGCGTTATAGATAATGTTGCCCCATGATTGGATACCGATATTTTCTAAGTTTTGTGTATTAAATTCCAAGGTGAATCCTTATGGTTTTGAGTGTTTAGATTATGAATCAACCCCATATATTTAACATGATCCCAACATCCCAGCAAAAGCCGATTGTTAAATTGTCTGTATTTTAGAATGATGAAGCTGCTTAAAAAATAGTACATAGAAAAGATGATTTTGGTGCGTTTTCTTTGATCCGTGTATTATAATAAAAAGTTCAACTCTAAAGGAGATAGTGTGAAGATTTGGCAATTTATAGGATTAGCGTGGATGGCTTGTATGACAGTAAGTTGCGACAAAGTCAGTATGAATAGAACGCTTGGAGCCGTGACTCCTTTGCTAGGTGGAGCTAAGGGTTCAAAAGGACTGACGAATACTGACATCATCTCAGGCTTAAAATCTGCACTACAAGTAGGCTCTAAAAACGCTTCTTCTGGCTTGAACAAACATAATGCATATTACGGTAATCCACTTTTAAAGATACTGTTTCCAAAGGAAGCACAAGTGGTGGCTACCACTCTCAAGAAAATAGGAATGTCTTCTCTGGTGAATAAAGTGGTGGTGTCTCTAAACCGAGCTGCTGAAGATGCAGCCATCAAAGCAAAGCCTGTTTTTTGGAGTGCAATTACTTCGATGACGATTCGAGATGGGTTGAATATTCTAAGAGGGTCCAACAATGCAGCCACTCAGTACCTTAGAAAAACCACAGGAGCAAAGTTAGCTCAGGTTTTTAGGCCACAGATTTCTAGTAGCCTTCGTAAAGTTCACGCAACAAAATATTGGGCTGATGTGATGAAGTATTATAATCGTGTACCATTTGTAAAACGAATCAACCCAGACTTAACTTCTTATGTGACTAAAAGAGCCTTGGATGGTTTGTTTTCTACGGTAGCAAAAGAAGAGGGGTTGATACGCAAAAATCCATTAAAAAGAGTCAACTCAATTTTACAAAAAGTCTTTGGCTCTTTAGATCGTAGAAGATAAGGAATATTAAAACATTGAACTATTTATCTGTTTTCTTAAGTACAACAGCAATATGTTTAGTGAGTTCGCTGGTTTGGTTAAGCCAAAGCGATATGCAAGCTCCTTCATTTGCAAAGTCTCCAAAAGCAATACAAGAGATCCCTGCTTGGATTGCTTTTGGAGATTTGCGTGGGCATGTAGAGCCTTGTGGTTGTGACCCTAATACGGATTTGGGGGGTGTGACGAGACTTGCTAAGTACCATCAAAATCAAAAAAAACTGCGAGATAAACTCTGGTTGTTTGATTTGGGAAACAATTTACATGAGTCTGGAGACATGAACCGATCGAAATTTGCGGAAAAAACGATAGAATTCATGAGACCAGACGCTAGTTTATTTAACTTACTTGAAATGAAGCAAAAAGATCTTGATTTTGTGTTTTCAAAAAAGCGTCGTTTGGTTCTGTGGAATCAAAAAAACATACAGTCAAATCTTGTAAAAAACTTTATTGATATTGATGAGCACTTTATGGCAATAGGACTTATTCAGCCAATTGGAAAGTCACCAGAATTTAAAAAATATTTGAGAGATTTCACCCTAAAAGAATTAAAAAAATTCAAGAAAAATCGTGGCAAACAAATGATTGGTCTTGTTCATGGTGATAAAAACTGGGTTAAAACACTAGAAGAATCTAAATTGTTTGATCTGATTATCGCTGCAAACCAAAGACCATTAGGGCTTCTTCCTGATCATGAAGAGAAAGTAAAACCGGGAATGCTTCATGTGGGTGGTAGTGTTTATATGGTGCCTTTCTTTGCCCAAGGCTTTTTATTAAGCGAGAAAATATCTACTGATAAAAAACCAAGCTTAGAAGAGATTTTTGAGCAACCTCGACAAAACAATCAATCTAAAGAGTTTGATTTTACACAGCCTGAAATTGTTGAATGGTTACACAAAGGTTATGAAGATGCTGAGATCTTAAAAAATGCCATGAGTGTTTTTCGGGGTGGATTACAAAAGGAATTCCAAAACTTTGTTACTAAAAAGAGCTCCAAAAAGAAAAAGGGTAAGTTTTTGGGAGCAGCAACCTGTGAAGGTTGTCACCAAAAATCTCATAATATTTGGAAGAACTCTTCTCATGCTCATGCCCACAAAACACTAAAAGACGTCAATCAACACGAAAATCTGGAGTGTTTAAAATGCCATGTTGTTGCACTAGAAGATGAAAATGATGGGTTCATGAGTGAGGCATTAACGCCACAATTTAAAGGAGTGCAGTGTGAAAACTGCCATGGTCCTATGATGGGTCATATACAAAACCCTAAAGATAAGCGTTATCATAAACCAACTGAAGCCCTAAAAGAAGTTTGCGTGAGTTGTCACCATACTCCTCATAGTACCGAGTTTGATTTTGAAAAATACTGGAAGAAAATTAAGCATCCATAATTTGCTTGCCCAGCTTTCTTTGCTCTTTTAAAATATTTGATAAAATTTCTTTTGTGGTGAGAGGGTTTGCTAGGACCACGCGAAAGACTGTAGTGTTTTGAAGTTCTCCGTAATTCAATGTAGTTCTAGAAACAAAACTTTTTCCGTGATCACGTTGCCGTTTTTGTATGGCAATGGTGATACGGTTTAAGGCTTCGTGGTGTTCAGTAGGTACTTTTTTCTTACCCTTATAATGCCTTAGTTTTTTTGGAAGCCAACGATAAGTCATAATATTTAGTTGAGGGTTTGAAATAACTTCAAAGTCTTCTGACTCATTGATTTTTTGTGCAAAGAATTTTGTAAGCTCAATACCGTGGTCAATTAACATTTCATAGCCTTTATGGCCTAGAATTTTTAGAGCACTATGAATCAAGATAGCCATCCCGGGTCTTGAGCCTTCTAAAGAAAACTTTCCAAGGTCTCTTGAGCCTTCACGAATGATATAGTTTGCCGTTGTCCTAATTTCGTGGGAGTCTGCAGGGTCTTTAAAAAGGCAGATTCCTGCTCCCATAGGTGTGTATAACTGTTTGTGGCAATCTATGGTGACAGAATCGGCCAGTTCAATTCCAGCTAGTTGTTTAGCGTGTTTTTTACTAAACATGGTTGGTCCACCCCATGCTGCATCTACATGAAAGTGGATTTTGTTTTCCTGACATATTTCTGAAATTTCAGTTAAGTTATCGACAGATCCAATTTCGGTAGCACCTGCAAGACCAACAACTCCAATGATTCCTAAGTTTTGCTTTTTGCATTCTTCAATGGATTCTTTTAAAAATGGGATCAACATTTTTCCGTCTCTGCCACAGGGGATTTTTTTTATGTTTTTACGTCCAATTCCTAGTACGCCTGCACATTTTGAAATGGAGTAGTGTGCGAGTTCAGATCCAATAATTACAAGATCTTTGAATCCGTGAGCTTGGCAGCCTTGTAATATACCATCACGTTCTACTCCATCAAAGTTTTCCTTAGGGGTGAGGAGTTTATTTCTGGCAACCCATAGAGCAGTAATATTTGCCACGGTTCCACCAGAGCACATGAGGCCTAATGCTCGTAGTGGCGAGTGCATATGGTTTTTGTAGTAACTGTTCTCTTTGTTGTAAATGAGGTGATGGATCATCGCAATCACTTGTTTTTCAAGTGGTGTAAATGCTTTGGAGGTTTCAATTTTTACAAGGTTTTGGTTGAGAGCAATCATTAAGCGGCTAATTGGCAGCATAAAGTAGGGGATAGATGATGTCATGTGACCTACAAATGACGGTGCTGCCGTATGGACTGAATTCTTAACAATGTTTTTTAATAAAAAATCTGATTGTTCAGATACTAAAATAGGTTCATTTGGAATTTGAAAATCTTTAAGTTGGCCTTCAATTTTTTCAAGAGAGTAATCAGAGGTAACAATGGTATCTCCAAGAAAACCGTGTAAATTTTCGGTAATAGCTTGGTCAATTTTTCTTAAAGTAGACTTAGGGTGTTCATTTGCAGTAAAAACTTTACGAAGTTGTTCTAAAGACACTTCAATTTTTTTGGATTTAGGCACGCTCACTTTGTGCTCCTGAGTAGTTTTGATAGTCTTCTGAGTCATCTGCAATAAACCTTAATTTGTTTTGTTGAAGGTTTTCGGTGTCTGTTTCAATCTTTCCCGGTAAGTTAAATACTTCATTAGGTGTAATGAATTGCAAACAATGAGTTTTATGGGATAGAAATTCTGGATAGTAATCTTTTGGTTGAAAGACGGATGCATTCTTAGTTGTGCTCAAGTCTATCAAAAAATAATTTCCTTGATGGCTTACCTTGCAAGGTACAATGATTGACATTAAGTGAGACTGTGCTTTTAATTTTGCTTGCTGTATATTTTCCATGTAAGGAATATATATTAGATAACGAATTCCTTAAATATTATTTTCAAGCATTAGGCCTTTCATTACCAATTTTAATGCATTTATTTAGCTTGTTCTGTATATAATATGCTCATTTTTTGATTTTGTAGAACGATTAAGGAACTTAACATTTAGTTCAAAATAGTCAGCTCAGACACTTTAAGCGGTGAGACAGAAAACGTATTCACTCCTGCTTTTTTAGAAGCTATAAATGTAACAAACACTAAGATTGGTTCCTTCAAATAATTTCCCAAAGCTTACCAGCCAGCTGTCGAAAGACAGCAACTTTTACTTCAAACTTATGGGCTTCTAACTTAGAAAGTACTGCTGTTATCGTAGCTCGATCAGCTGCAGGAAGACTCAGTAAGAATTTTTCTATCGGTGATTTGCCGCAAGTTGTCTCATAAAAACGTAATTCTATAGAAAAAAGAACATAACCATTTGGTACCACTAGATGTCAATGCACCATATAGTTAGATCAGTATAGAATATTTTAAAGGCATTAATAGGCCAAAGGAGGTAGCTATCAAATAGGGGGCACTAATATAGATGTAGCATAATGTTCTTTGGCAATAAAAACTTGTTTTTATTATGTATAGATCGAGGTGAGTTTCATTTGTAGAGAGACCTGTTGAGCATAGATTTAAAATTGTTATCAAGTTAGCTAAAGCTTTGGTCTTAAGAAGATTGACCTAAGACCAAAGCGTTGGGCTTTAATCAATAAAGCAATTTGTGATTGATTGACTTTTATACGTTGCACTTAGCCCCTGCTGGCATTCTTTGCTTATCCGGCCAAGAAGATGAGCATCGCTGTTTAGCATTCGATAAAAAGCAGGCGAATGAGAGTTTTCATCATCCCGCACAATAGTTTGGGGAAAATCTAAGCGCCCTTTAGTAAAACTACACCAAGGGTTGTCTTTTTCTTTTCCTTGCAATGCGAATGCAGCAAAAGCATCAGCCCAGTCCTCTTCAGTCCACATCTTATCTTTCTTATGGGCGTAATCATAAAGCGAACGTTCAGGTAAATGGTCATAATTTTTTGAGATACATTTACGTAAATTCAAAAACTTTTTCTTAGGCTCTTTTGACTCCTCAATATTTTCAAACCCCACGCTGATCACGTGTGCTAGTTCATGGATGATGATAAATTTCCCAATCGTCTTGTTTTTTCCTGAATATGAGCTCAAGATTATATTAGATTCGGTAACCATGTCTCTAGCAGGGTCAAAAATGTATCCATTGCAAAGAGTCTCGTTTGGAGAAAGACGATAGTTGTCATTTGAAACCTGGCTTATGAAGTCGAACGCAGACTTTACATCAAGTTTTTTATTTAATGATTCGAGTTCAAAAACAATGGCTTTCCTCGTGTAATCAGTGAATTCATTAAATTCCATAGGATTCACTACACGCATTGAGTTAATGCGTTGTGTAATAGCTTCGAGGCCGACACGCCCAAAATAGCGAAAAAGAGCATCTCTTGCCTCATCATAGGCTTCATTAGTAGTTTCTTGAATTTGTTTTTTTTCATTAGTAGTCAAAGAATAGTGCAGAGCTTTATTGAAAGCATCCTTGCATACATTTTTCCACCGAGCAGTAGAAAAAATTGTTGGAAGTTCTGATAATGCCTCATTTTTGTCAACTGACTCCATAATTTCATGCATAACAAGGTTCCTAATGGTCTCTATTTCGATTTCATCTAAGATAACTTTTGTTAAAGCAAGCCTGTTACTAGATGCTAATGCATTACCTTTAATTTCATCGCTCTCGTTTAAGTTAGCAACCTGATTAACAACCTCAAGAACCTGTGCTCTTTGGTTCTCTTGAACAGTCAATGGTAGCGAAAGAATTTCAGTTTCAAATTTTTTTCGTGCAAATTCAAATAAGTTTAAGTCCTTGGGTACTCTAAGGCTTTCCCTAATTGGCACGTTTAGATAATTGGAATACAAATAGGCTTTGTACAACTCACTGTGAGAGACACTTTCTTGAAATATTTTTTTGATTAACTCTTTTTCTTGCAATTTAAGACGCGTATCCAGTGGAATTGCAGATAGTTTGTAGTCTCTACCAGTGTATTCTATTTCTATATTATAGAAACCCATTGAATCAAAAACTTCGATAAGGTCATACTTATCGAGGCTTCGAACATATTTTTGGACTACACTCTTGTTTTTCAAAATTTGAACAGATTCTGTTGCTTTGATAAGGCTTTTTTTGCGAACTATATCAAGTTGATTCTCGAACTGGGTATAGTATTTCTCCAAGTCTTTGTGGGGTTTTTTACTCTGTTCGATAAATTCAAAAACCGTATCTACTGAATTTTCACAGGTTTTCTGAACGCAGGCAGTTACCTTAGGTTCAGCTACAAAGGAGCTCAATGCTGAAAACCTGTTTTTACAACTCAAAGAAATAAAAACCATACAAAAACATATCAGGGGTTTTATCATTGTTTACCTCAAAATAAATATAGCGAGAAAGAATGCAGGCAGCTCTTTTTGCTAATAGTATCATTTTTCTATTTGATTGAATAGGTACCTATTACCAAAGTCTCTCTCTCTCTCTCTCTCTCTCTCTCTCTCTCTCTCTCTCTCTCTCTGAAGTCAAAATTTTGAATCACCTACAGCTTCTGCCGTT
>JALZUQ010000024.1 GCA_023301465.1 Oligoflexales bacterium | reverse complement strand
CTTAAAGCTTAAAGCTTAAAGTCACTTAAGACAGCAGAAGAAATTAATCCAAATAATCCAAGTGGATTTTTCTTTTCACTTGCTAATGCAACACCTGAAACTTCTTTGCCGTCACTATAAAAACGACCTTCAAAAGAATCTGTCCCAGAGCTACCGCCAATCATATTGATAGATTTATCTGTGAAATCTAAATCACTTGCTAAAAAACAATCCATTTGCAGTCTCTTAATTGGGGTTTTACCAGCATAAGTATTTTTATCAGCGATTCGATTAAATTGTTGTTCTGAGCATATTATAACAAGATCTGGCACAAGGTTTGATTCAGTAGAGTTTGCAAATGGGAACCCATTATTCATTTCTTCACTACAACCTTTAAAAACAGATGAACCGGAGGTTGTGTGCACAACATAACCAGAGTCTTCTGATGGAGTCAAAGTTAGATTTGCTTTAGCTACTTTATCAATAAAAGTATTTAAAAATTCGCAATGAAACTCTAAACCTTGCGATGAAGTTTCGCACCCCGCATCAGTACTTGGAAAATCCAAATTCCAATCGACAGACCAGCTTTTATCTAATTGACCATCTTTTAATGCTACAAACTCGATAATAGAGGGAACATCTAAAGATTCACGAGTACCTGCATATCGACCTGCATAACACGATAATTTAGAAAAAGGCTCATGAGATTCATCACTAAATTCAAAAGATGTCTCACATTCCACATATATAGAAGCTATAAGATCACCACTTACAGCCTCAGGTAAAAAACTTGTGGAGCTCTGAGCACCAGTTACTGTACTAGGTAGGACTGGAGGAACATACACAATAATAGAATCTGATACAGTTGTTCCACTTGTGCCATCAGTTTTTGGGTTTCTTATAGCGACAAGGGTCTCTGGAGATGGCGGCACATTATCTAGGTCTAAATTAACTTCTGGTATAGTATCTAGCACAGGTGGAATATCATCTTTAAGGTCATCACCTTGATCGCCCTCAATGTTATTCAAGCCATCTAGTGGATCAGTTGGAAAATCGTTTCCAAATATCAGATCCCTACTCGACAAATTTTATGCGTCAACTTTGCTGAAACCGGGGGGTAGCATAATACATAAGATAAAATTAAAATTTTTAAATATGAGCTTCACAGCTTAACCTTATTTTAAATAAGCAACCTGATAAGTATTATTATCGTCCACCTAAGCCCGTAATCTAAACGAATCATATACATGGTTGATTTTATTAACTTATTACACAATAAATCCTATTGGATTATTTTTTCACTAATCACGACAACATCACATTGTCAGACAGAAAAAGACCACTGCGACCCACCTATTGAAAAACGACGTCTGTTCTCTTTAATCGGTGTTTTCGACAACACTAAAAAGTCAAGGCTGTCATGCCTTTCAAATCAATAATCCACAATATTTAGGTGAACTCTATGAATCATTCAAACTAGTATATACTTTAAGGTGATTGGTGGTTTGACTTATGCCGGGTCTGAGATTGAGACTTTGTTGTTGTGGAAACGCTTTGATAGCAACTTGAAATGATTATGCGGCTTGTTTTTCGATATGCTTGAATCCATCTCGCGAATCACATCGGGTACAGACGATTTGAACTTGGCCTTGGTGTTCCATAAGTGACATCATTTGGTTGCATGAAGCACACTCAGTTACCATATCGTAGAAGCTTGCAGGCATAAGGTTGATGAGGTTATACTTTTCTTCGAAGCCCTTCATTGTGACATTTGAAATGAAATCTAGCTCCACATCATGTGTTGTATAAAGCCTTTGATTTACGTTTTCTGAAACCGCTAATTGATTCACATGAGCTTGGGACGCAAATCTAGACGCTAAATTAACAGTTGGGCCCATTACTGTGTAAAAAGATTGTTTTTGACCAATAAAACCCATTGCCACTTGCCCTAAAGTTGCTCCACATTTTATACCGGTATCGATACCTATAAGATTTTGTTTGTACTTATCCAGAACAGTCTCAAAATCAAATGTGACATGTCTAAAAAAGTCTATTAAATTTTTATCCCATGAAAAAGACATCTTTGGATCTGATATGAATAAAATACCGTCACCTAATTGATTAAGGATAAACATATTAAATGTCTCAGAGCGTTTGACTACGCAGTTTAAAAAATCTTCCTTAAATCTCCAGTCATCTTCGAGACTCAGCCTATTACCCATTCTTGTCGACGCTACAATGTCAATAAAACCTACTAAACAATCCTCAAGAACTGTATTTTTATCTATGGTTAAACGGCCTTCTTGTACTAAATGTCGTAATTGGCTTGGGAATGATCTCGTTAGGACTTCTTGGCGTTTGCTTTTTAGTTTTTCTTTTAATGCCGCTTCGAAAAATGTATTATCACTTAAAGAAAAGACAAGCGTAAACGCGAACATCCCAATAGGGAAACTTGCTAATGTAAATGCAAGATGAAGAGTGTCTTTATTTACAGATTGAAATATGATAAAAATAGTTGGAATATAAGACATGGTAGATATAATAGTGTTTTGTAAAATTGACATTCTAAAAATAACAACCAAAAAAGAAACAATCAAAATCACACCGTGAATATAGGCTGATTGATAACCGCCGCTTTCATACATCATTAAATTCATGGAATTACTAATAACAACAAAAACTAAAACAAAACAAAGATTCAAAAATTTGTAATTTTTTGTAAATCTTGTAAACAACAAAAGCAATAAACACAAAGACACGACTAGCAGACGATAGATAAACCAACGTATGCACAATGATGGAAAATATATATAATCAACAACAGAAAATGATAGGAATATCGGTATACCATACTTACCTATATACCTTACATACTCGGAGACTCGGCGTTGACTACTCTTATCTTCAACTCCTGGTTGCATTAGAGAGAAAGCTCCATTAACATCTCTATCTTATTCTCATCAAAAATAATTCTTTTTTCAATAGATTCATGCCTTTCAACAATAGCTAGCATTTTTTCCTCTGTTCTATGAATTAATTTCCAATTCAATATCAAATCTAAAACCGCTTTCGTTGGATTACTTTCATGAAAATTACCAATAATAATTTCACCAGAATTTTTAGTATACTTAACAAGTTCATTAGTAAGTGCTTTAGCAACACGTTCCTCTAAATAATCATAAAGCCCCATAGAATATACAAAATCAAATTCACCATAACTAAAGTACTCTTTTTTTATTATTTTTCGATTTAAAATAGCTGTTATGCTCTCATGTATATAATGTATTTTAATATTTGACAAATCAACACCAACAGCCACAGAATCAATCCGATTTTTAGCTTCAATTAAAGCATCAATATCAGCATCTAACAAAAAAACCTCAACACATTGGCCTGAATCATTAATTTTCATTTTATTAATTAAATCTACAATTTCAACTGCTGGACCACATGCAACACTCAAGATTTTAAAACTTTTACAATTTTTTACTTTCTCAACTAACTTATTGCTAATATAATCCCTTCTAAACCTCACAGAGGTTGATGAAAACTCATTAACTGCATAACATTGTATTATTTTTTCAAACAGACTATTCCCAACCAACGTCTCATCATAAAGCTGCGACATTAACTCGTAATCTCCTGCATAACCTAAAGGTTTTTCAAGTGCTCTTTTGGAGAATTTACCAGTTACAATATGTTCTTGAACTGTTAAATTCAATGCTTGTTGCAAGTTATAGTGATCTTCATCATTATCGATTGAGTTATAATATGCAGTTAGATCTTTACTAAGTTTTAAGACAAATGGATGAAAATATTTTAGATACATGTTTCTAATACTAAGATCAAATGCTCTACCTATTTTAGTAGGTTTAGATTTTAAAATTTCGTCATATTTATTTGAAATTCTCTTTAAAGCAATTAATGCGTTTTGCAAATCAAATATTATTGACTTTGCTTCTTTAGGCAGGCTTATCAAAGGAGATATATCTTTATCTAAATCTTCAATAAACTCATCTGCAATTCTATACGATTCAACAGTTCCCGGCATAATTAAATTTGTAAGAAATTTAGCACCATTGATAAAGTTAGACTCTGACTCATTACTCCAAACTATTTGTAATTGACCAGAATAAACAATATCATCATTAATACTTACAGTAACTTCTTCGGTTCCAGTTAGTTTTTGTTTTGAAGTAAATTTTATTCCGGTTAGACTAAAATCCATAACCCTGCACTTCCCAATATTCTCTAGTACAAGAGAAACGATAACTTTTTTACCACCCTTTAATCGAGTGCTTCGAACTTTCATAAATACCTCTATAATACTACTACATATTAATCGGCATCTATTATTAGCACTAAACACCACAAAACATAAAAACAAATGAAAACAGGCACTTAAATTATTCTATTGTCAATTTATTTAATACTATCGATATACTAGACAACTAAATTCATTGAATTCACTTGAAAATCAGTTAGTTATCATGGCATGAAAGTTGAATATATTTAAGCTAGGAGGACAAAATGAAATCAAATCGTGAATTAGTAAACTTAGTCTCTGGCAATATATCTAAAGACAATTTAAAAGCAATTTTAATTGTCATCTTAAATTTTGCTGTCTTTGCACTTTCATTTTATACTCTGACAACTCATAATAGCTTATTAAGCTACGTTTTATTATTAATTTTGCATGTATTGACACATGGTATGTGTTTTGTCATAGGGCATGATCTTTGCCATAAAGCACTATTTAAATCTAATGCATTAAATCATATATTTGGTAGAATTTTTTTCAGTTTTAGCTTAACTCCTTTCACACCGTGGCATAACGAACATAATTTAAATCATCATCGTTTCACAAATTTAGTATCAAAAGATATAATTTGGCTTCCGTTGTCTTTCAAACAATATATTGCACTTAATTTTCACAAAAAAATACTTTATAAAATTGAAAGATCGGTATTTGGTGCTGGATTTCATTGGGTTTTAAAGTTTTGGATCAAGCATATGATATGGAGACCACTGACATCTCAAAACAAAATTTTGGTACTTGATGTACTAATAGCATTAACATTTATACCAATTTCAACCACAGCAGGATATTATCTCAGTAATACAATGAGTTTATTCGATTCGTTTATTTTTTTCACACTAATACCTCATATTGCATTTAGTTACTTAGTTGGTTTTGTAACTTATATTCAACACACAAACCAAACGACAAAATGGTACAAAGAATTCAAAGAATGGAGCTTTTATAGGGGAGCTATTAGCTCAACTATTCATGTTAAATTTCCTAAATTATTAGATCTTATTTTCCACAGAGTCATGCATCATAATGCCCACCATGTAAATCCTTCCATACCACTATATAAAATCGCTTCAGCTCAAAAAAAACTAAAAACTCGCTTAGGTGAAGAAAACGAAATACAAGAAGTAACCTTCACTTTCACTCAATACCTAAAAGACTGTTATCAATGTAAATTATATGATTTTGACACACATACTTGGCTTACATTCAAAGAAGCTGAATTGTTATATGGTGAAAAATCTAAAACAAAACCAAACAAGAAAACTGCATTCGCTACAAACAGAACCGCACCTTCATCACACGGTTAAGTAAGGTCTAAAATCACCTACTGATATTGAGAACATACAAATAAATATATAACCTTGCTATAATTTATTATGCGACCTTACGATCAATAAACTGACCTAAGTAATGCTCAGCGAGTTCGACATCCATCTCATAAATAGATTCCATTTTCTTTCTACCTCTGATCTCTTGAGGACCGTGAGAGTGAAAGTATTCTTGTGTTTCACTAGAACGCACTAAATCTGAGCTCGCAATAACGATTCCTCGTTTGTTTGCAATATCTTTATTGAAATACTTTTTAGAGCATTCTTCTAATCGAGAAGCTAGATTCACAACGTCTCCGATTGCAGTATAATTGAGTTTTCTATCACACCCTATTGTACCTACAATTGTTTTACCGCTATGTACTCCAACTCCAACTCCGTTGAAATCAAATCCCAATTTCACAAATTCTTTTTCAATATCACTAAGTTTTGTAATAATGGATGCCGCTGCTCTCAGAGCTCGTGTTCTGTGACACTCTGCCTGATCATCGGAAACAAAAAATGCCACAACACCATCACCAATTAAATTGTCGATGAGGCCCTTTTCGTTTTCAATATGTAAAGTTACAAATTCAAAATAATGATTAATAAGCTTCACAACTATGCTTGGGTCTATCTTTTCACTCAGCTTTGAAAAACCTCTAAGATCGACAAACATAGATGTTATCTGTCGCTCTTTTGGAGGCTGCTGTGACCGGATATCTTCTACCCCCACATTATCCAAGATGACTGGTGGCACGTACTTTTGAAATAATCGGCGTAATTTTGTCTCTTTACTAAATAGTTTGGCATTTTGAAAAAACAAAGAAAGAAGCCTACTCATACTCTCTACAAGATATTTATCTTCAGAAGCGAATTTTTTAGAAACATCTTCATTACCTACAACCAATAAACCAAATTTATTTTCATTCGTTTGAATTGGAGATGCGATCATTGAGTTGATTTGTAGTGTTTCAATTAACCGCTTGTTTTGCTCTGTAAGTTGGCTAGCAAAAGAATCAATATCATTAATAAGCTTTGTCTCCCCATTCTCAAGTATCTTTGTGAAAACAAGTGCGTTTTCTCTAGGGTCTGGATAGACAAGTGAAAGCTTTTTAATACCTGAAGACACTTTATCCATACCGTGCACAGAATATGTCTCTAACTTGTTACCTTCTTCATCGAGCAACATAAGCAAAAGCTGACTATAATCAAATTTTTCGATTAACGTTGACACACAAAAATCACATATTTCATCTGGATCTGTCATAGCAATTAGTTTAAGAGACAGCTCTCTTTGTACTTTTGACTCAACAAATCTTCGGTTGAGCTTCTTTCTGCTCTCATACATTTCAAGAGTTCTCTTTCGACTTAACTCACTGTGAATGAAATTATTTTTAACTAAACCCCTAAATTTGAAACAAACAAAAACCAATAAAGAAGTCGCTAATATGGACACGAAAAATAATGTTGAAGCAAGACTTACTAAGTTCGAACTTGCAGAACCAACGATATAATTAAAACTATATGTTCCTGCCGCAATTAGAAAAATAAACAAAGTAAAATACAATAAGGTTTTTAACCAATAACTCTTTGAACTATACTTCACTTTAAACACACATGCTGGTGAACCTGAGTGAATGCACGCACTATGATCAACGTCAGAATATGAAAGATTATAGATTTTTTTAAGGCTCTCAAACGTACCAATTAAACTTTTACAGACAGAAGGGTCTGAGGGAGTATCTTCGTTTTTTTTCAATCTATACTCAAAGAAGCCAAACTTTTTTTTGATGATTTCTATATCAAGAAATCTATTGGCTTTTTTAAACTGAAACTTAAAAACCCTAAAAAACAGATACGGCGGCATCAACTTAATCAAAGCATGCTCAAAAGGGTTTATGTTTTCTGCATCTAAATTAAACCTACCTACCAGTAAGGCGATATCATCATTACCTGTTTTATGTTTCAATTTTTCCATGAATTGGATTGAGAATTGATTGGATACCCAGTTGCCGTCTTGTAAAATATAGTCGAGCGGCATGTTGAGTTCTTCTAAAATATCAATAAAAAGCTCTGCCGAATAAAATCGTTTGACGTAATGGTAGTAACTTCTCCACAACTTTGTTGAGTAGTGGGGAGTCGTGTATTCAACAGGAATATACTTATAGGAACTCATATAAAGATATTCGTCAAATATATCAAAAACTTAAAGCCTAAGAGGTAAAAAAATTGCCTAACCCGCCGATACACTAACGAAATGGAGATGTTATGGATATTATTGAAAAAATCAAAGCTGTTTGGATACCCGCTCTATCCAATATCAATAAATCTAACTGGTTCACCCGGTTATCAGAAGGTAACTTAGAGATTGAACACTATAGCTCATTTCTTCGAGAAACCTATTACAACGCAGGCCAAAACCCACAAATTCAGGCATTCTCAACCGTCTTCTTTCCTCAAGCAGACCGACTCATCATGAAAAAGTATTACCAACATGCTATCGCAGAAATTGGGCATGATGTATTAGCATTAAACGATTTGAAAGCCTTAGGCGTTCAATCTAGTGATGTAACTAGCATACCTGCATTACCAGAAACCACAGCCCTTATTGCATATGGCTATTACACCGTACAGTTTCAAACTCCACTGCATTACTTAGGTTACCTCTTTCATCTCGAATTTATGCCAACGACAAGTGGAGAAACCTACATTCAAAACCTCAAGGGATTAGGCATACCAGATCAAGCATTGTCTTTTTTGATAGAACATAGTGAAGTAGATATTCAGCACAACAAGATGATGAAAAGATATTTAGATCACTTTGTCCAAAATGAAGATGATTTAAGGGTTGTTGTTCAATCAGCTTTGGTAACAGCAAAACTACACGCCAATATGATTTTTGCTTCTTTTCAAAGAGCACAAGACAACATTGACAATAAATCGACAACTAAAGTGGACTTAGCAAGTTAAAATGGATGCTTATAAACTATTTGAAGTTTCAAGCACTCCATCCGAAGAAAAAGCTAATCGTTCTGGCGAAAGAAGACAGTATTATTTAAATGAAAATATTTTAGTAGACGTACTCAAAAACGACATAAAAATTCAAGGCAACTTGCTAGACATTACTCCTGAAGGAATAGGGATAACTTTTCCTAGAAGCAATCTAAAACAAGGCGACCTCATCAAAGTCCGGGTGAGTACTGCAAACAGCACAACATCTTGGGTAGAAACTGAGGTTGTATATGCATCCAACATTCGCTTAGGTAGCAAAATACTATTTAAGTACGGCCTAAAATTCAAGAAATCCTTTCATGATTTTAATAGTGGTGATCTTCGTAAATTTTGTAGATTTCAAGCTCATGAAAACTATTGCCCAACCGCTTATTGCTTGGACCCTATATCCTTTAATGAAAAAATCTACTTTCAAATCAAAGATATTAGTGCTGGTGGATTTCGCTTATCAACTTCTCTTAGTAATAAATCACTTATACCGGGAACAGAACTCACCTTAAAGATAACCGTTCCTCTAGCCTCTACGTATGACCAAAGTGTGATTATAAAACACACCTTCAAAAACGAAAAAACAAATATGTATGAACTAGGAGTTAAGGTTGATAAACCAAACTCAGAGCTGATGGATGCATTAAGTGAATACGTATTTAGTATGTCTGACGTGTCGCTTTCAAAGCTACGAGACCAAGGGTTTAAGGTGCACAACCCAGCCCAAGGGCTCATCTTCAAATATCCTGACTCTGAAGCTGAATGGGATCAACTTTTGGACCTTCGATTACGAAGTTATCAAGCCGTTGGTAAGTTTAGTGATAAAAGCTCACCCGGCGAAATGAGGGACAATTACGACCAGTACGCCAGACAGATCATTGCCCTTTCTAGTAGTCGTATTATAGCCGCAGGCAGAGTAGTTTTTATTGAACATAAAAAAGAACGATCTGAACATGTCAAATATGGTTTAGACCTTCCAAGTTGGGTATTTGAAGAAAAAGTTTGTGAATTTTCACGTGCGTGTATTGACCCAGAATATAGATCTAGCGAAATATTTGCGGCCTTGCTACAGCATTTCGGTAGAGTCGCTTACCAATCTGGCTGCAAGTATGTATTAGCAAACTGTAATGACAACCTGTGGCCTGTTTATAAAAGTACTGGCTTCAAAAAGGTTGGGATTACTTTTGATATACCGGGCATTAAAAATTGCCACCTCATTTACAGTGATGTCTCAGAAATGTTTTCTGGTAAGTCCGGAGGGTTTTTAGGGTGGAATCAAATTGTTTATCCTATTGCTAAATTTTTAAAACAACGTCATCAAAACCCTTTAAGTTTTACAAAAGACTTCATCCATGGAAAAATGTTCCAATTAATCAGGCGACTGAGAAAAAGATCCAAAAAGAAAAAATAATTTATAATAATCCGGCGGAAATCATAGCTTCTCCCTCATTTCTCTCTTATTTACCTTCATATGAGATATCCACAACACCCTGTGCCAAACATGTGGAAGGTGTAGACAAAGCCCTGTGAACAAACACCTTCAGGCCACAACTACTATAATTTAATCAACCTCAAAGAAACTAGCTGAAAAGAGCAAAAACCGCACAGTGATTGCACAGTAATATCTATGTGTATGATTGTTGAATTTTTTGTCGTTAAAACGTAAGTTATAAATCGTAGAAAAAAGGAAATACGAATGAAATCATATGATTTGGTAGTAATTGGAGCCGGACCCGGCGGTGAAGTTGGAGCCATTCGTGCGGCACAGCTTGGACTCAAAGTAGCGTTGATCGAAAAACGTGAGTTTTTAGGTGGGACTTGCCTGAATGTTGGTTGTATTCCAACAAAAGCACTTCTTGAGTCTGCTGCAAATTATTCTAAATTCAAAAAAGCCGAAGAACTCGGTTTTGATATTGGTACCCCAAAGTTTAAATGGGATGTGATCCAAGGCCGCAAAGACAAGATCGTCGACCAACAACGCAAAGGCCTCGTCTTTCTCATGAAAAAAAACAAGATCGACGTCTTTTACGGTGTCGGTAGTTTTGTGACAAGAACCACCCTCGAAGTTAAACTCAATGCAGGTGGCACTGAAAAAATCACCACCAAAAACACTTTGATTGCTACTGGATCAAAAGTGCGTGAGCTCCCTTTTGCACCTAGTAACCACAAAAACATCCTTACTTCTGATAGCATTCTTGGCATTGACCATGTTCCAAAGACTATGGCAGTGATCGGCGGTGGTATCGTTGGGATGGAGTTTGCTAGCTGCTTTGGAAAGTTTGATTCCGATGTCACAGTCATTGAACTAGGCCCAAGAATCATTCCAAGTGAAGACGATGACTGTGTCAAAGAGTTTTCAAGGCACATGAAAAAACAAAAAGTAAAAATCGAGACCAGCACAAAACTGACAGGACTGAAAGACAACGGAGATCACGTCGTGGTTTCTGTTGAAGGCAAAGAAGACCGCAAATTTGATAAGGTTCTCGTGTCTATTGGCCGTGTCCCTGTGATTGAAGGCCTTGGGCTAGAAAAAATAAATCTCAAACCAAACGACCGTGGGTTTATTGAAGTGGATGAGCACTACCGCAGTAAAGCAGATGGTGTTTATGCCATTGGTGATGTGATTCCAACTGCTGCGTTAGCTCACACGGCAAGTGCAGAAGCCATACACGCGGTTGAGTTTATTGCTGGCCACAAGCCACCTGTTATCAACTATGATGCAAACCCAAGTGCTGTTTACACAAAACCTGAGATTGCAAGTATCGGCAAGACCGAACAACAACTCAAAGACGCAGGCATTGCATACGAATCCTCTAAGTTCCCATTTGCTCCTATGGCAAAAGCAAAAATCGAAGGAGCTGCCGATGGTTTCGTAAAACTTCTTTATGATCCAAAGTACAGAGAGATTCTTGGGGTTCACATCATTGGTGCAAAAGCTACTGAGATGATCGCCGAGTTTGCTCTAGCAAAAGTATTAGAGAGTACTGTGGATGAGATTGGACACACGATCCACCCTCACCCAACCATCTCTGAAACCATTATGGAAGCTGCACACATGGCTGTTGGTGGAGCAATTCACCTATAGCTTTAAACTGATTCTGAACCCTTTATCTCTGAACTGGGAGACCTCATGGCTACCACCATTATTGACATACTACTTCCTTCCATGGGTGAAGGCGTCACCGAAGCAACCGTTATTGGCTGGCTTGTCAAAGCTGGTGACAAGGTTTCTGCCGACGACCCTATTCTTGAGGTTTCTACCGATAAGGTCGATACGGAAGTCCCCGCACCATACGAAGGCGTCATCAAAGAGACTATCGCCAACAAAGACGATGTCATGAAAGTCGGAAACGTTTTGGCTCGCATCGAAGTAGACGAAAGTGTTGCAAAACAAGCTGCTGCAGCACCCGCTCCTACTCAAGCAGCAAAACCCGCAGCCATTCAGCAAAGAACCTTTACAGGAGGGTCAGCAGCTGGGTCATCTACCACAAAGAGCTCACCTCTTGTTCGCAAAATTGCAATGGATCAACAAATTAATCTTAGCCAAGTGGATGGAACAGGGTCTCAAGGCCGAATCACCAAGCACGACCTTGGAAAGTACCTGCACCTAAAAAGCCAAATGTCTTCACCAAGACTCTTTAAGTTCGAAACAGAAAAACGTGGCGATGATGAGTTTCTTGAAGGTGTTCCCGTTCGAAGAGAGCCTATGAATAAAATGAGAAAACTCATTGCAGAGCACATGGTTCAATCTGTCACGACGTCACCACACGTCACAACGGTTTTCGAAATAGATTTATCTAGCGTGGTTGCATCGAGGCAAAAATATAAGGCTGAGTTTCAAGAAAAAAATGGTTTCAAACTCACCTACACACACTATTTTGTTCACGCCACAAAAGAAGCCATCAAGCAACACCCTATCGTCAACAGTAGTGTTGATGGATACGATATTCTTCACAAAGAAGACATCAACCTTGGCGTAGCCGTTGCCATCGAATCTGGCCTGATTGTCCCTGTGATCAAGCGGACCAACGACATGAGCCTTCTCGAAGTCTCTACCGCCATGAATGACCTTGTCATTCGAGCAAGATCCAAGAAACTCAAACCAGACGATGTTGTAGGCGGAACGTTTTCCATAACAAATCCGGGCGGTTACGGAAGCTACACTTCGAACCCCATCATCAACCAGCCACAAGTAGCTATCTTGGGTATCGGAGCTATCTACCAAAAGGTGTTTTTGGAGGGTGACAAGCCTGTCTCTAAGCCCATGATATTAATGTCTTTAACATTTGATCATCGAGTGATTGACGGCGAAGGCGGGGCGAAGTATCTTGCGACACTACGCAGCCTTTTGGAAGGGTATGAACAGTCGCCGCTTGGGTAGCAAAACCTGCCACTGAAGCACTTGTTTTTGTTCGTAAGACCTTTTACCAAAACCTGTTTAAAAAGCTTAAGTTTAGGAGAGTCTACTTTGGACACAAAACAAATGAAAACAGAAATCGAAAAAATCAATTCCGTTCAACATCGTATCAAGGTCAGTGTACCAGTTGATACTGTGAACAAAGCTTTTGACAAAGCTTTCCAAGGACTACGCACAAAAGTAGAACTAAAAGGCTTTCGCCGTGGAAAAGCTCCATTGGCTATGATCAAAAAAATATACGGAGAACACGTTTCTGCAAATGTCGGCGAAGACCTCATCAAAGAAAACCTTCCCGGTGCTATGCGTGACAACCTAGAAACCAACAAAGATTTGAAACCCGTTTCTGCTCCTATGTTAGAAGAACCTTCTATCCCTGAGATGGATAAAGAGTTTTCTTTTGCTGTGATTTTAGATGTATTCCCAGAAATCAAACTTGATGGAAAACACAAAAACATTAAAGTAGAAATTCCTACATTTGAAGCAAAAACAAGTGACGTGGATAAGCACCTTGAGTACCTTCGTAGACAACAAGCAACTACTAAAACAGTAGAAGTTGCAGAAGATGGCAACCAAGTAAAATTTGATATTGAATCAACTTTAGATGGCGAAGCGTTCGAATCTGAAACCGGACAAGACCGCATGGTTATTCTTGGTCAAAACCATATCTTTGCTGATTTAGAATCAAAATTTAAAGGTGCAAAAGCAGGAGATTCTATCACTGCAGATGTAACCCTACCAGATGATTACCAGCCTGAAGAATTTAAGGGTAAAACGATTCAAATCACCGCCCAAGTTAAAGAAGTTCAGCAAATTGATACTCCTGAGCTTGACGATGAGTTTGCTAAAGACCTTGGACATGATGATGTTACTGCCCTAAAAAAGAAAGTGGCTCATGATATCGAGCACCGATTGATGCACCAAAAAGAAAACGCCATTGACGAGCAGTGCCTTAACTATTTAAGAGATAACATTGAGTTTGAAGCACCACCGGCTATTGTAGACCGAGTGATTGATTCTATGTTTGCTGACGTGCCGTTTCCTGACCCAAAACAAAAAGAAAAGCTAATGCAAGATCCTTCATTACGTGAACGAATGAAGCCAAATGCTATTACAAAAGCGAAGAACTCATTACTACTTGTTAGAATTTCTGAAGAAGAAAAAGTCGAAGTGACCGAAGAAGAAATGAGAAAAGAAGTAGTGCACATGTTCTCACACTACGGCAATGACAAACCTGAAGATAAAGCAGTCAATGACTATCTCCAAAAGAACAAAGATCACCTTGAAGAAAGCCTTCTTTTGAAGCTTGCTTCAAAAATGATGCGTGAAAGTGCCGAAATTTCTATTAAGGATCCAGAGCCTGAAAAACTAGCTTAAAAACGCAATGTTTTTCAATAGTTAAACCCCTCCCAGACGTCCATACTCTGAGAGGGGTTTTTTCAAACTTGCCGAACGTTTTTTTAGGACTGAGCGTAAAAACAAGAAGTAAAATCTTTCAATGCTTAAAGTATACTCCTATAGAATCATTATGCTTTTTTTGTCATTAAAAAAAACAAAGCTAAAAACTTAATTTTTTTCCCTCCTTAACCGAAAGTGGCCCTAAGGGAGAAAATTATGCAATTTTTAAGTTATCTTTTTTTGATTACCACATTAATCAGCTGCACCAATGAAAGTGCTCAACTAACATCTAGTAGTAGTGCCACCAGATCTTATTCCGGCCTTCTCACAAACCTAACTGAAAACGCAGGTTTTAAAGCTGTATTAACAGGAGAGCAAAAAGGAACTGGAAAAGATGGACTCGTACATGTAACTGTTGAGTTTTCGTCAGTTGTTGATGAGTTCACAGAAGAACATATTAAAACAACGAATGCACATATTACAGGCTTTAAGCAAGTTGGATCTGGTAAGTATGAGTTTTTTCTAGAACCAATTGTTCCTGAAGAAGTAACCGTTTATATTCCCGAAGGCCAAATATCTCACGGTATTTTTAATTTCACAAACATTGAAAGCAATACATTATCTTTTACATTTAATGACGCTGATTACGACGAACTTAATATTAATGGACTTCAGCCTGTATTAACGTCAAATAAAAATGACGGCGTCATGAATGTTGTTGCGACATTTAATGCTAAAGTCAAAGACTTTACGGAGTCTAATTTAACCATTGAAAATGGTGCAATCACAAAGCTTAATAAAACCTCTGACACTACTTGGGAAATTGAAATCACGGCACTAGACGAAGGTGAAGTCACTGCATTTATACCTGCTGGCGTTGTAAAATCGAAGTTTTATGGCTTTAAGAATAAAGAATCAAATACCGTCAGAGCAACCTTTAAAGACTTTGAAATTGACCAAACCATAAAAGTTGACTTAGTTTCAATTGGCAAGAAAGAATCATACACTCCCGCAAAGCTTGTTCTCATCATTGATGACTCATCAAGTATGGCTGCCATTCAAGCTAAAGTTGCTAACGCTCTTAAAAACTCTTTATCGAAACTTAAAGGTAAAAATGTGCGTGTCTATGCCTATTCAACTACTGGTATACGAGCTGATCACGGAAACTTTGGTAAAACATATAACGCACAGATGCCATATGGATTAAATGTGTTTAGCAATTATGTTGGCTCACTACCGGCAACTTCTCCGGGCTTTAAAACCTTTGGGCAATATCTTAGCTATTACATCAACTCAGCTGGCACATCTAATAATGGATCTATTTCTCCTTTCTTGTACAAAGAAGTCTTTGTTGAAAAAAACAATGTAGAAACAAAGTTTACAGATGGTATGTTTTTCGATCATAATTTAACGACTGAAAGATATACTATTAATAAATCTGCCTTCGACTCTGACGACGGCTCCGTTTTTCTTAATGCTAATCTAAGTGAATCGGAATTCAATGATTCCATTGACAGAATCTACAATAAAATTAACGCTTTTGGTATTAAGGGCCTTACACAAGAAATGCCATTATGTACATTGATGACACTTCTTAAAAACGAAGGTCCTCATGCTATCTTTAACAACAAAGAAAAAACAACTTTTTTAGTTATTACTGATGAAAACCACTTTGATAGACCTTGTCTTTCTGGACAACAATCAAGCAATGTCAAAAACGAAGGCATGGCTGTATATGCCCTCAATAAATATCGTCGATTACTTTTCAAAAGCAACTATATTTGTGACGCTGGCAGTGATACACTTTGCTCGAGAATATCCTCTCTCAGACTTGACGATGAAGCAGACTGCTTTGTAAACGGAGTTGATAGATGCACCGACGAATTGGATAATACAGCGTGCAATGCTGCTGAAATCAAACTTATACGAGATAAGTTCTCTAGTAGTACATCGACCATTATTCCCGATACTGACGCTGAGTTAAACTGTAGAGTTGATGTTTTAAATGCTAGCTTAGCCTACCCGGGAAGCTTTGGGTCAAAAGGCATCACCATCAGAACCAACCAAAATATACTTGGTGATATTAAAGATAATTGCGATAATATCAAAAACTACGAAGTCTATACATTTGCTGACCCAACTGATGCAAAAAGCCCAAGAGTTTGGAAGCTAGAAACATCAAAAAGTTTACTTAACTACATCATTGATCATAACTCACTTCAATATCAAGACAGCGGTACTGAGTTAAGTTTTAATGGTTTATGTTCGTACCGTCCTTATAACCATACACAAACCCTTCTAGGTGATGATGCAGGTCCAGCTTATAAACCTACCGGTGTCCCAGACGGTCGTAAAGATGGCTTCACTTACATCAACGGGATTACAAAACTAGAAGACTTGAAGGAAAGCATTTCTGACACAGCAAAGTCTCTCTTTGGAGAAAGTAACTATACTATCGTAGGCATAGCCAACCTTGGGGAATCAAACCCAGATGGTTGCCCTAATACTGTAGCTTCAGAATCAAAAGACATCATAGATATTGCCGATACTTCTATCAGTATTTGTGAAGACAACTACGATAGTGCTTTGGCTTGGTTTGATCAATTCTTAAAATTTGTCCCAGAACCAATCTACGACCTCAAAAACTCCGAACTAAACCTTCAAGACAATGTTGAAAGTATTTTAGGGGTTAAACTAGACTACCAAGACAACTCTCTTGATAAATCACAGTATGAGTTTAAAGATGGAGTACTGACATTTAAAGACCCAAATATTCTAAGGTTTATTGGTGGCGAAAAATTCGAAATTAAATATCGGAATGTTAAATAACGATAATCAAAAAATACTTTTTGTTTTTTGTCATGAGCTTTGCGTATATTGGGTGTCTGGATGACACCCAACCCATACCCCCTGAGAACCAAATTATCTTTTCAAAAAACAAATAATCTCGGAAATTCTGGAATAGACAGGTTCATTGGACCAAAAAGATTCATAATAGATAATTAATGCTACTAAACAGTTCAATCCGTTCTTTCAATTCCATTCATTTAACTTAAAATAAAACTCTGTAAGCCTTGTTCATATGAACATACATGCCATTTACCCTCGTTTGTTTTTTATCATCCTTTGTAAAAAAAAATTGCCATGCTAGAATCCACCTATCATGTGGTTTTATGGGGCGGGGCCGGTTGTGTTAAGATTTATATCTCTTTGTATTTTTTCTTTATGGACTGTCTTAGCTTGTGGAGACGACAAAAATAAAACTCCAGACATTGATAATAAGAAGTCCTCAGATTCTGTGAAACTACGTGCATTTAACGACTGCACTAACTCATGGGTAACAGACCTTTCCACACAACCACTTGCACCCAAAAACTATACCGGTGATACTCATGCTGCGTATGGAATCTTTGCGTTTAAAGCAAACCGCAGATCAAATATCGCATTCAAAATCACAGGTCGATCACCACACGCTAGATTTTTTAGCTACGAAACTTACGAAGGCCCAGTAATGGGTATTGGAGAACATCTATTTGACCATGAGATCATGGGCCTAGCTCAGAGACAGTCTGCTCTATCTGGCCAACCTTACCAGTTCATACTGCACCATCCTAGACACCAACATTTAAATGCAATCAATCAATTTGGGTACAAAAAACTAGCATTCAAACCTCTCAGAATCCGAAAAACCATAAAAACACTTATGTTTCGAATTTATGCACCCCGTGACAATCAAATCATAACTCCATCCATGATGCCAAAGATTGAGGCTTTTAACCCGTATACAGGCAGAGCTGTATCATGTCCCCCTAGACATCACTTTAAACAATTTTCTATACCTCAAAGAGTGGTGACTTTATTTAGAGGCATGAAAAAAAAACAACACATGGAGTTTGGCCCCCCACCTAGGTGGACAAAAGTTCTTGGCATTGGGACAAACTCTGCAGTCAACCAATACACAATCAACACCTCAAAGCTCGATCAAAATTCTGATGTTGCCGTTATTAAACTAAATACCCCTACGTCTACGATTAGCTCAAGAAACCCAGAAAGCCGTTATTGGTCATTTTGCTTCAAAAATTTTGCTAGAAACCAGACCCTTAGCTGCCTACCTGACTTTGTAGCAAAAAAGGACCATGGCTCTCAGATTACCATTGTCTTTGCACGTAAAAACTCTGCCGTAGAAAAACTTAGCCAACAAAACGGGTATTACTTTATTGAAGACACAAGAGTTCCTGCTGAAAGAAGAAGGAATCAACAACAAGTCGTAGGGTTTGTATTTAGAGCAATATTTAGCTCTAAACCTAACCTAGAGCCTAGTCAAATAGCCAGTGGCAAAATCTGTAACGTGAATAGCTTCTTATATAACTCAGGTTGCATTTAACTATTTGGGTCAATGGAGTTTTAGAAGTCACCTTATGAATAGGTGCTTCCTAGCCTATTCCCACCTTTTCACCCCAACCCCATAAGCAGTGTAAATCTAATGCATTTTTATGAATCTTTGCGAAATATTTAAACATTATTTATTTAAAACCTTGTGTATACTCAAACAAGTCTTAAATTTGTCGAAGCGGAACTGAATAGAGAAGACGTTTAGTGGCGTCCATTATTTGATGAAAAGGGAGTTGTTATGGCTTTGGTGCCTATTGTAGTCGAAACCACCAATCGTGGTGAACGTTCTTGGGATATTTATTCAAGATTATTGCGTGATCGTATTGTTTTCTTAGGAACTCCAGTGATGGATGAGATTGCAAACGTCATTGTTGCACAGCTTCTATTTCTAGAAAGCTCTGACCCTGAAAAAGATATTCACTTTTATATCAATAGTCCCGGCGGATCCATCACTGCTGGCATGGCCATCTATGATGCAATGCAAGTCATTAGACCCGATGTACGCACCTACTGTATAGGTCAATGTGCAAGTATGGGAGCTTGGTTACTTGCTTCTGGTGCAGAAGGAAAGAGATTTTGTTTGCCAAACTCGCGTGTGATGATTCACCAACCTTTAGGTGGTGCAACTGGACAAGCAGCGGATATTCATATTCAGGCACAAGAGATTATCAAAACAAAAGATAAAATGGCTGAGCTTTTAGCAAACCATACAAAACAACCAAAAGATAAAGTTATCAAAGATATCGACCGTGACTACTTCATGGATGCTACTGAAGCGAAAGAATACGGTATTGTTGACGAAGTCTTAGTTCGCGGCGAAAGCAAAGACTAAGCATAAGTAACAGGTATAGAGTTAGTTTTTAACGAGTGATATGAATCAAGGAGAATTGCATGACGCAATCGGAAGACAAAACCAAATGTAGTTTTTGCAGCAAAGATGGCAGTGAGGTCACGAGACTCATTCAAGGTCCTCACGTTTTTATTTGTGACGAGTGCATACAACTATGTAATGACATCCTTGCAGAAGACGTCGAAAAAGGCGAAATCTTTCAGGGCAATGGATCAGTTCCAAAACCAAAAGAAATCGCAAAGATCCTAGACGAATATATTATTGGTCAAGAACGTGCAAAAAAAGTTTTATCGGTTGCTGTTCATAACCATTACAAACGAATCGAAGCAAAAGAAAAGTCTAAAGACGGTGTTGAACTTTCAAAGTCGAACATTTTATTAGTTGGGCCAACTGGATCAGGTAAGACTCTTCTTGCTCAAACACTAGCAAAGATTCTTCAG
Source organism: Oligoflexales bacterium (assembly GCA_023301465.1). GTDB lineage: Bacteria > Bdellovibrionota_B > Oligoflexia > Oligoflexales > JALZUQ01 > JALZUQ01. The sequence goes on along the minus strand of JALZUQ010000024.1, from coordinate 86,189 downwards.
GTACCTTTTACAATTGCTGATGCAACCAACCTCACCGAGGCCGGTTATGTTGGTGAAGATGTTGAAAACATCATTCTTAACCTACTCCAAGCTGCGGACTACGATGTCGAGTTAGCACAACGTGGTATTTGCTACATTGATGAGATTGATAAAATCGCTCGTAAAGGTGACAACCCAAGTATCACTCGTGATGTTTCTGGTGAAGGTGTTCAGCAGGCATTACTTAAAATCATCGAAGGTACAATTGCTAATGTTCCTCCTCGCGGCGGGCGTAAGCACCCTCAACAAGAGTTTTTACAAGTAGACACAACAAATATCTTGTTTATTTGTGGTGGTGCATTTGCCGGCTTAGAAAAAATCATCTCGCAACGTGTCGAAGTTTCGGCAATGGGTTTTGGTGCTGACGTTAAGTCAAAAAAGAGTCAAAGTGTTAATAACTTGTTTGCAAAAACTAGAACAGAAGATTTAATGAAGTTTGGATTAATCCCTGAGTTCTTAGGTCGACTACCAGTTGTATGTACCCTGAGCGAACTTGATGGTGCTGCCTTAACTAAAATTCTTACAGAACCAAAAAACGCGATCGTCAAACAATTTCAAAAACTATTTGATTTTGAAAACGTTGGCTTGAAATTTACGGACGGTGCATTAAAAGCTGTTGTTCAAGAAGCCATTGATCGAAATACTGGTGCAAGGGGTTTAAGATCGATCATCGAACAAGCGATGTTAGATTCTATGTATGAAATTCCTAGTATGGACAACTTAAAAGAATGCGTTATCACAGAAGAGACCATCAAAAACAATGCAGACCCAATCATGGTCTTTCACTCTGAAAAAGAGATAAAAGAAAAAGCAGATAAAGAAAAAGAGTTTGGAACAGCCCCGTCTAAATAACCGATTGGGGCTAAACGGCCATATCTGCTGACCGTGTATTGTACATCTAAAAAAACAACTCGGCTAAAAAAACGCTCAATGCTTTTGGGGTAGATACTCTGAAAGCGTTGATGTGCTTGTTGCATTTACTTTCTGACCAAATTATATGAATCCACCCCCTTTAAATCAAGACAATTTATTTTTTACTAATTTTTTCGATATTTTTTGCATCTTTTCATCCATTTAAATCAAATTTAGGTTAAAATAGTAATAATACATAACTAAAGCAAAACAAGAAATGCACCGATCCTGTAGTAATACAAGATTCATCTTAGGAGGTACCTCATGGAAGATAAAACCAAAAGTCTCACGCCTGTGACGACAACTCAACTACCACTACTTCCACTTCGAGATACCATTATCTTTCCATCTTCTGTTGGACCATTATTTGTTGGTAGAGATAAATCAGTTCATGCACTTGAAGAAGCAGAAGCTGCAAACCGAGAAATTTTCTTAGCTGCACAGAAAAAAGCAAAAACCATTGAACCTACTCCAGACGATATTTATGAAGTTGGCACCATTGCAGAGATTGTTCAAATGCTTCGCTTACCTGATGGTACAGTCCGTGTTCTTGTCGAAGGTAAAAAGCGTGCACGCATTAAAAGATACGTAGAAACAGATAGCCACTTCCAAGTTGAAGTACAGGTTATGGAAGAAAACATCACCAAAGACATTGAAAACGAAGCTTTAGTAAGAACCGTTAAGATTGCTTTTGATAACTATGTACGTTTAAACAAGCGAATTGAACCAGAGATGCTTTTACAAATCACTAGCATTGAAGACGAATCAAAGCTTGCAGATACTCTTGTTGGCAACCTTACAAATTTAAAACTAGATGATAAACAAAAACTCTTAGAAGAAGCATCCCCAAGAAAACGCTTAGAAGATATATACGGTTATATTCAATCAGAAATTGAAATTGCACGCGTTGAAAAGAAAATTCGCATGCGTGTCAAAAAACAAATGGAAAAAACACAAAAAGAATATTACCTCAACGAGCAAATGCAAGCGATTCAAAAAGAGCTTGGCGATAAAGACGACGCTCGTGCAGAACTTCATGAACTAGAACAACTACTCGCTACTAAAAAAGTAAGTAAAGAAGCAAAAAAGAGACTTACTAAAGAGATACGCAAACTAAAAATCATGTCTCCCATGTCTGCCGAAGCCACTGTTCTGAGAAACTATATCGAAACCGTTTTGGATCTTCCTTGGGGAGAACACCAAACAGAAATTAAGTCTTTAAGTTACTCAGAGAAAATTCTCAACGACGATCACTACGGATTAGAGAAAGTAAAAGACAGAGTTTTAGAGTACTTATCTGTATCTGCATTAGTTGATAACCCAAAAGGACCTATCTTATGCCTTTCAGGACCTCCCGGGGTTGGTAAAACTTCACTTGCAAGAAGCATTGCAAAAGCGACTGGCAGAGACTTTATCCGAATGTCACTTGGTGGTGTAAACGATGAAGCTGAGATCCGTGGACATAGACGTACCTATATTGGCTCAATGCCCGGCAAGATCATCCAATCCATAAAGAAAGCTGGAAGTGCAAACCCAGTCATTTTGCTCGATGAAATTGACAAGCTTGGTACTAGCCACCGTGGTGACCCAGCGGCTGCATTATTAGAGGTCTTAGACCCTGAGCAAAACAGTACTTTTCAAGATCACTACTTAGATATGGAGTTTGATTTATCAAAAGTGCTATTTATTGCTACAGCTAACGTCATGCAAAACATTCCAGGACCACTCTTGGATCGTTTAGAAATTATATCTCTATCTGGCTATACAGAAACCGAGAAAGTCGCTATTGCTAAGCAGTACCTTGTTAAAAAACAAATCAAAAACAATGGCCTTGAAAAGCACAATATCACAGTTGCTGATTCTGCTATTAAAGAACTTGTCCGTTATTATACGCGTGAGTCTGGTGTCCGTAATTTAGAAAGAGAAATTGGAAGTTTATTCCGCAAAGCTGCACGTAAGCATCTAAAAGGCACGGAGTTTGCTAAGTTTATGGATGACTCTGGCCTCGAAAAATACTCAACCAAAGAGACTCTGACAAAAGAAGAGCAAGAAGAATTTAAAGAACTTAAAACAAATATTGAGAAGAAACGCGTTGAGTTCTTTAGTAGTTTTGAAATGTCAGAAAAAATCACTGACAAAAGTGTTTCAAAGTACCTTGGCGGAAGAAGACACCGTATTGGCCTTAGAAACAACATCAACGAAGTAGGAATTTGTACAGGAATGGCTTGGACTCAGGTAGGTGGTGACCTTCTTGAAGTTGAAATTGTGATACTTCCCGGCAAAGGCAACCTTCGCATCACCGGTAAACTTGGTGAAGTCATGCAAGAATCAGCTCAAGCGGCACTATCGTATGTAAGATCAAGAGCGGATTTTCTTGGACTTGAAGACCAGTTCTACTCAAAAATTGATATTCACATTCACGTCCCAGAAGGTGCGATTCCAAAAGACGGCCCATCAGCTGGTACATGTATGGCAACCGCATTGACAAGTGCACTCACAGGAAGACCTGTTAGTCGCTTTGTCGCAATGACTGGAGAAGTAACCCTAAGAGGCCGAGTGCTACCTATCGGCGGACTAAAAGAGAAGTCTTTAGCTGCACATCGTGGTGGAATCAAGAAGATCTTAATTCCTTTTGAGAACAAAAAAGATATCGAAGATATTCCAAAGAAGATTCGCAAAGAATTAGAAATCATTCCTGTTGATCATATGGACACAGTGCTTTTACACGCACTTGCCTGGGACGATGTATTAGAAACAAAAGCAAACGATGATGAGCTGTTTAAAAAGCTCAAAAAGATCGCTGATGCAGAAGTTGAAACTGCAGAGTTCCCTATCGCACACTAAATAGTGAGAGTGCTTTTTGACTGCTGATAAAAACTCTGAAAACAAACTCCAAGAGACTATCAGGTTCGTTGAGAACCTGAAGGCTCAATGGATGGAAACTGTTGACAGTATTCAAGACCCTCTTATGATTATTCAATCAGATTACTCCATTGATAAAGCAAATTTGGCATTGGCTGAGTTTGCAAACTTACCTATTAAAGAGATTGTTGGAAAAAAGTGTTACGAAATCTTTGCAAAAAGAACCAGTCCGTGCAAAAACTGTCATTTTCAACCAGACTCCACTCTTAAGCAAGAGTTTGAGATTGAGCAGACTGAAAAAAGCAAATTCTTTGAAGTGCACTCTGCACCATTACAAACAACTGTTAAAAAAGGTGCTTACTTTGTAAATGTTTATAGGGACCGCACCAAAGAAAAGATGCTTCAAGGTCAAGTTCTTAAAAATGAGAAACTCGCTTCTATTGGTTTACTTGCTGGTGGCGTTGCACATGAGATCAATAACCCATTAGGTGGGGTTCTTGTCTTTTCTCAAATGATTCTAAAAGAAATGTCTAAAACCAATGAACACTACCAAGATGTTGTAGAAATTGAAGCAGCGGCTCAACGGTGCAAAACCATTGTGAACGATCTTCTTAAATTTGCGAGAAGCAATGAACACACTATCAAAAGAAAAGAAGAGTTGTTTGATGTAAATCACTGCTTATCACAAGCTCTAAAATATGTTGATATGGCTTCTAGACCCCATAAGATGGATGTCCAAATTGATGGCCTTAAAGATCAAACTCAGCTTTCTGGCGTTGAAAACGAATTCATACAACTCATCATGAACCTCGTTCAAAATGCTTTTCATGCATGCAATATGAATGGCATCGTAAATATCACCCTAAAAAAATCCAATAAAAACCTTACTATCCACATTAAAGACTCTGGGAAAGGGATTTCTGATAAAGATTTATCAAAAATATTTGACCCGTTTTTCACCACTAAAGAGCCGGGAGAAGGCACTGGACTTGGGCTTTCAGTATGTCATACTATTGTCCATAATATGAACGGAGAGATTTCAGTGGACTCCGCAAAAAACGAAGGGGCAACTTTCACGATGACATTCCCACAGCCAAAAGCTTCTTAGAGCCGGATCATGATAAAATTTTATCCTGTATTTATTTGTATTTTACTTTCTTTCCAAATCAGCTGTGCAACACTAGACTCAAGACACCAAGTACTAGAAATAAACTCCGACCCACACGGAGTTATGGTATACGACCGGTTTGGAAATAACAAAGAAACCACACCCGTTTTCCGAAAAGCCAGAAGATCAAGAAACCACATACTTAGATATGACAAAGAAGGAAAACTTCGTAAAAGAAAAATCACATGCCCTCTTAGTTTTGGCACCACAACTATAAACACTATCCTGGGTGCCTTAGTGATGGTTGCTGACCCTTGGGCGGGTATCGGCACAATACTTGGCCTAAACGGCATTGATTTACTAAGTGGAAATGCCTTTGACTGTAAAGAAAAGATCATACTAGATGTACCTGAAGATGCTGACCTTGAATCTTGTTACAGAGTGGCTATTATCCCTCCTGAAGTTGGCGATGAAAATCAGGCGGTTGATATTGCAAATTCTTGGATAAAAAAAACAAAAAAATATAGTCAAAGATGCACTGAGTTTATAGGTGTAAAAAAATCTTTTGAAGTACATGAGTATTACAACATTGACACCAGTAACTCTATCAAAGCTAATCAAATCAACAGGAGAGTTGCCAGGCTGATCGCAGGTGAATTGAATATCAACTATTTAGTAGAATTAAAAACACGAGATGATTCTTCAAACTGGTATGTGAAACCTAAATTATACTCTGTGGAAGAAGATAAAACCGTTTCCGGAAAAGAAGCACTCGGCTTTGAAGTAGTTTCTCAGCTCACAAAAAAAGGTTTGTATGCAAGCAAATCTACTTCTGCAACATTTCGAAAAATCCTACGTAAAGGCGTCAAACTCATACCAAACTCTATAGGATTTATGCCCTATTCTAATATTAGCTTTAGCAATGCTGATGATCTAGGAGACAGCAATAAACCAGAACAAGAAAGGACATCCATTACCAACACCTTTCTGAGTAGTTGGACGTTATCATCTATAGAACACCCTGCGAGATTCAAGTCACTAGATGCGACATGGAGTCTATACCCATCATTTGGTCTCTCCTTAAAAAGTTTTGATGTTCCAACACCTGACACACTGACACCTTCAACCGTCAAAAAAATAGGTTTTATCCTTGGTAACGCTGATTTAAGGATTAAAGGAACTCTTCATACACCGATGGGAGCATTTGGTTTGTATTATGGCTTTGGAGCTGCTGCATTATGGAGAAACTACAACGATGGCGGATATGCAAAGTTTTTTAGGCCACTTGGTACCGGTGGGACTGAGTATATTGCATTCCTTACAAAGAATATGTATTTCCAAGCAACCGCAGAACTTCATAGCATTTATGGTGCAGAGTTTTACAATCTTCCAGACGGTAGATATTCTGATTCCATTTTCAAAACATCGGTAGGTTTTGGGTACTTTATCCCATCAATGAGAAGATGGGTTAACCGTATTTTATAGACTAAAAGAATAAACTTGGATGACAACCTACAGACTCAATTTTTTTGAGTCTTTCTTTTTGATATAGTTTCTGTAGATCTACAATTTTTTCTTCAGGCATTTGAAACTGTTCATCAATATCCATTCTGTGTTGTAAGTTGAGTTTATCAGAATTTTTTTCCTCTGGTCTATTCTCTTCATTTTCAAACCATTCAATGACTTTATCTAGGTCCATTTTGTTTTTATAAAACTCTTTAATATCTTGTTCTTTTAGTTCTCCCTTCTCAGCTAACTTCAATGTCATGGGAATGAAGTGAGAATCTAAATGAGTAGTAATCACCGCTTTCGCTAAATGGTAAGCATCATGAAGATAATCATCCACAATCTTAGTCAGGGTTTTTCTTTGATTTTGGTCAAGCCTTGATAAAATCTCTGCCATCGAAGCACCTTTTGATTCAAAAGACTGCCAACCCCACTCCTCAGACTCCAACCCATAGAATAAGACTGCAGACCTTGCAAGATTAGAAGCTCTTTTAATGTCGTTACTAATTCCAGCCCCATGTTTTCCTGAAATCATATCTTCTGCGACTGCACCAGCCATCAGAGCGGCCATTCTCTTAAGAATAAATGCTTTTGTATATGAGGCTTTCTCAGTCATTTCTGACTCTGCAAGACCTGCATAGCGAATCATCTCACCACCAATGTTTCCGACACCCGGTAAAATCAAAATCCTACGTGGCTCGAACTTATCTGAAAGCAGTGCTTGTCTTACAATCTCATGCCCAACTTCATGGTACGCCGTAGCAAGCATGATTTGTTTGTTCTCTGGCATATCTTTCATTCGTTTTTGGCCCTTTAGCACCATATTGAATGATTGATTGCTTCGAGTTCTTAGAGATAATTGGAGGCCTTTTTGGTATGAGCTACTGTTATCACTGGCTAGTTCCAACACCGAACTATATTTGATCTCTACTTTTGTGCCTTGAGGAACATTATTTTCAAGTAAAGCCTCTATCACAAGAGGTCTCAGTTCTTTCTTAATCGCATGCTCAATCGAAGCACCCTGCTCCGCTACTGAAAACATTTCTAACTCAATAAAATCTAAAAACTGATCCAGACTATCCTCATCAGAAAACTTAATATCCCAACCACCCTCTCCACTTAGGTCTTTCGCAAACATCTGACGAAGTTTGTGCATCGCAAGCTTTCGAATAGACTCGTATTCTAAAGGAGAAAAGAAATAGATGTTTTCGTCACCTACTCTATTGATTAAAGCATCTGTAAAAGCAGTCAGTAAGGTTTTACGACGAACCGCTGGATTTTTATATGCGGCTTTATAAGCTTGCATGTATGCATTCATAAGCTCTTGAGGTGGGATATCCTTTGGAATATTTTGATACCACTCTTCTCCAACGTTTCCCGTCATAAAAATATAGACATTAGACATAGATCGAGGTTTTCCATCCGCAAAAGTATTTACCTCCGCCTCTCTAAAAATATCATAAAGACCTCTCAATAACTCTTTTGGAGCATTCGAGGCTTCGTCAAAGACAAAAACCGCATGACCCTGGTACTTATCGTAATGCTGCATGAATTCCGATGGCTCAATTTGACCAAATGGGTTTTTCGTTCCTAATATTTTCTCACGTAGTTGGTGAATAGTTTGAACATTACTAAAATCAATCGTGAGTAAAAGCTCTCCTGTTTGATTCCAGTAGTTGCCCATTTTTTTGGAGAATACTTTGGCCGTTTCTGTTTTTCCTGTAGAAGACAATCCTAAAAACATAGAGACTGCTGCTGGTGTATTGTCTTTTTTCTTTTGTTTTAAATATTCGCGTTCAATAACGCTTTTTGTGAGGCGTTTAGCAATGTCTTCAATTCCAAATACATTTTCTACAAGCTCACTATAAATATTTTGCAGTTCAGACAACCCAGAGGATGCTAAGAGAGCTTTCCCTTTAATAGGACTATTAATTGCAACTGTAACAGTTTTAAACGTTTCTTCATGATCAGTAAATTTTAAAGTTAAGTTTAAGTCATCATCAACACCGACATATATCATTCCAAAAGGTCTTGATTCTTTTAAAACTGAAAATTCAGCGACATGGTCATAAAAATGACTCTCTACCAACTCTAAAATATTTGAGCTTAAATGCCTTGCTGCTTCTTCTGGATTATAGTCATACGTAGAAACAAGCTTAGATACACTTGGCTCAAAATGGACTCTGATTTGACCGTAGATACCGTTACTCAACCTTAGCTTCAACGCTAAAGCCTCTAGTTTTTCAGAAGCGATTTCTGCTAAAACTTCAGGACTCAAAGGTTCCATAAGTAAGAGTCTATTAGAAGGTATTCGATTCAAAAACTCTTCAGAGGTTCCTTTATCATTACGCGTGTCATTTTTTTTGGAGATGGCAGCACGAATAGCAATTTTATCGGAGTGAACTCCATCCCAGTTCTTCTTAAGTTCTGAAAAGCTCAAAGGTTTACCCCTACGATTACCATTTGCATCCCTATAACTAACAAGTTCGATAGCATCATTGGATGCAAGCACAAAAGTTATGGGGACTTTTAAATGGTCCACACCACCATTCGGGTTATTTATAGTAAAATACCCTGTCTCAATTGCTTTTTTTAATAAATCATTTTTTGCTGAAGCACTCCAGTCATGAAGCTCATCGGCAAAGACAACTGCTTTATGTGGAGAAAAATACCCCTGTAATGGCTTATCAAAAGAAACAAAATCAGGATTTAGCTCTACTTTTTCAGTTTGGCCTTTAACCAACTTATACTTGCCTCCAGAATGCTTCACTACCCACTTGATAAGAGGAGATATATCACCCGAACCCATATAGCCAGTTGCAGAACCGAACATCTTCCAAGCCATCGCAACAGTTTTAGCAGTAGGCATATAATACAGATGTTCTTGATGACCATTGAAACTTTGATTAAACATATTTGTTAATGCAATAGCAGCGGTATCTTTACCGTTTGCAGGCATCCCCACTAAGAAAAAAACCGCAGGGCTTATATCGTGTGTTCCAATGACAAAACGCTGCTTCATCAATTTTAAAAATGCTTGTTTAACTTCTTCTTGGCCTTTTAGTTTACTATCTAAGTATTTTCTATATCTCTTAAGTTTATCTGCAAGTGTGTCTCCGTTTTTATTTCTGACGATGTCATCGATTTCATCAAGGTCTATATCTGCACCAGCTAAAGCATTTCTTATGTCGTCAGGAAGACTATCCAGATTGCTCTCTCCCGGCAGAAATAATTTCCCGTTTTGAGGACGTTTGTATTTAGGTTTTTTTACCTTAGGGAAATCATCCTCTTCAGATGCAAAAACAGAGGTACTGAAAAGCACGAGTAAAGATATAGCAAGATAAACTTTTGGCATGAAGACCTCTTAAAAAGCATTCTGTTTGTGTGTTTCTGCTATATAAATAAAACTAATTTTGTGATTCCACAAATTATTTTTGCCAACTGCTAAAATAATAAGAAGCCTAATTGTCTGAATTTAAAGAAATAAGTGAAATTAGCCAGTTGGCCAACTCGGCTTGCTTGGTATTTGAACATCTGTTTTTCTAATACTGAAATACAAATGCCAGCATTCCTAAGAAGACGTAGTGCTTCCCCATTGAGAGCGGTAATCTTGTATAAACTTCCACTCATTCTCTGAAGGCTGTGCTGTGTGTGGTAAGGACTTTAAGTCTGTTAAAAGCTCAGACATTGTTTGAATGGCGATAACGGGTATCTTTAAGCTATCTTGAAGCTCTTCCCTAGCACTTTTGGATCCTTTGCCACGTTCTTGCCTATCGAGAGCTATCACGATTCCTTCAATGGTTACTCCTACAGCACTAAGCATCTCACAGCTTTCACGAATACTGGTTCCTCCAGTGAGCACATCCTCAACAATAATAACTTTATCACCAGACTGAAACTTTGCTCCCACAAAGTTCCCCCCTTCTCCATGTTTCTTTGCCTCTTTGCGATTATATGCAAACTGGTATTGCTGAGATGACTCAGCAAGAACAAGAGAAACACCTGCAGCTAAAGGAATACCCTTATATGCTGGACCATAAAGAATTTTAGAAGATAAACCTGAGTCTTTTATCTTGTTTGCAAACATTCTGCAAAGCTCAGAAAAGTGATGCCCATAACAAACATCACCAAAGTTTATAAAATATGGAGATTGGCGACCGGCTTTCGTTTGAAACTTTCCAAATCTTAATGCACGACTATCTAACAGAATATCTAATAATCTACTTGTCACTTAAACTCCAATCATGGCAAATGCTTTGCCCACTCTCAAAAAAATATCCTGAACTTTTTTTCATCCACACAATATTTGTTGTGTTTTTTAATCCATGCACTTTAAACCAATTTGGTGTCTCACCCAGCACAACATAGACTCTTTCTTCAGTGGGACCGCCCTCTTCAACATCTGTTGGTTGAGCATAAGTAAGAGCACTCTTATCTACGGATAAAACCCCCGGTGATATCTGATGTGAATAAAGAGCAAATGCAGCTAAAAATAGAGTTAAAGCACCAGAAACCCAAACAAACTTTAGACCCGAAGGCTCTAGCCATTGAAAGAAATAGCACATCCAAAGACACAAAAATACGCTCATTAAAAAAATTAGTACTTCAAAAAACCAATGATGAAATATATTCCAAGCATTTGAGCCACATAAATCACTAACGCCATTTTCAAGGCCAAGTCTCTTTGAAAGAAACAATGAGTTTTGAAAAAGCACTTTTGATTCTGGTGCAAGCTTGCGAGCAAAAATATTACTTAAGTAACTAGGCATCCATAGTTCATTTTTTGCAAAATACTCAGATAACTTTGCCAATTTCTGAGGTTTTCTTAAGTCTTCAGCATTAATCTGTCGATTTTTAAGCAGTTCTTCAGCTTTTAGGTTCAGTGAAAGCACACACCCAATCATCAGCAGAAGACATAACTTGTTGAAGATTCGCAAATTTGCAATCAACTTACTTTCCTTTCTCAACAAAAGCATAAAGCTCTTTCAAGTGAGTATATAAATCTGACTTAATCCTGCCTAGATTATCTTCAGCCCCTTGACCATATATTATTTTATCCAGGTTTTTTAAATCACTGACAATCTCATCTGATGATGAGAAGCCTGTTTTCTTAAGGTAGCTTTGAATCTCAAAATAATTTTTTGTTTTCATACTTTCAAAACACAACTCTTCTAAAAAGTGTGTCGCTAGTTGGTAGCAATCTTTTGGATCTTTTGATTGAATAGTTTGCTTCCATTTTTCTTCAAACTTCCTCCAATCATGCTTCGATTTTTTAGCACTTAAAAACCTTGATTTAAAATTTGGTCCCCAGTGGTTCACTCCAAATAAGAAGAAGATAAATAAAGGAAAACCAAACGCTACATAGGGCAACCATCGACGTGCCTGAGACCAAAAACCATCGGTCACCATTTGATCGAAGTCTAACGGTTTCACACTTTTAAATTCTTTAGGTGATTCGACTCTAGGAGGATTCTTTGTGGCAGCCTCAGACTTAGCTGATGTTAATGGAGTAGACGGATCGGAAAGATCTTTCCCTGCTACATCAAAAACACCAAGGGGCTTTTTTATTCGTTTATAAGACTTTGACTTTGGATCAAAATATGAAACTTCGACAGTCCCCATATCTAACTTACCAGGCTTTGTTGGCACAATCCCGTAACTAAAAAGTTTTTTTCCACGAATTCCACCGTGGTGATACTCATCTTCACCGGAACCCTCAGATGGATAAACCTTAAAAGAAGGGTTCAGTTTTACACCATCTAAAGTAACACCGTCTAACCGGATATCTCCAAACAGCTCCACATCTAGGTTTACATTTTCTCCCGTTATTAACTTTCCTGTTGGCGGCTTAACACTTACTTGAAGGTCTCCAATTACACCTGAAAAGTCACTGGGTTGATTTGCTTTCGGAAGGTCAAGTACTTTTACATTAATCCTGTTAGATGAAATGACTTTTTGAGATCTTCTTCTTCCAAAAAAATCTTGCATCATACGATCATCAAAAAAATCATCAAATGGATCTTTGCGATTTCTTCTTCGCTGCTTTTGAGGAATTGAGACTGTCAATTTATATGGTTTCACAGTGAAAGCCCCAACCTTAGAAAGAGTCAATATCGCAGTTATTTCAAAGATCTTATATGTATGCCCCTTGATGACTCTTGAAGATGACCTAGCACCTTTGATTTCTTTTATCTGAAATCCGGGAGTATCTACATACTCATACCCTGTTGTATGCAGTGGGATTCGAGTGTAAATTTTTACCTTAGATACAATGTAATCTCCAATATATACTTCTTTTTTGTCGAAGGACCTCTCTATATACATAGGAGGATGCTGTTTCCCAGATTTATCTGCAATAGCATTAGATGGTAGCAAGACTTTTAACTTTATGGGCAGTGTTTTTTCTAGCTTTGAATCAATCTTCGTAAAAATACTTGGAACTGTATAGGTACCTGCTTTCTCGAAACTTAATTGATAGTTATATGTTGTTGTGTTTTTTGTCACACCGTTAATGTTGGAATAAGAGCTTGATGTGCCCATTGCCTGAAACACTACGCCTTGGTAGTCAGCGGGAACTTGAGGCCTACTGACGGCTGAACCCTCTACTTCAATGCTCAATACAAAGTTATCATCTAGGGTTCCCTCACTTAAGTTGACTCTAGAAGACACTTGCCCAGCAATTACGGGAGAAGACAAAAATAAGATAAAAAGTAAATTAAAAAACTTCACCAAACATCTCCTTTCTTTTTTTGTTGATAGTTTCGGTATTCTTGACGAGTTGGACGGTATTGGAAGCCTTTTTTATATTCTTTCACACGGTTTAAATAACGTTCTGCTTCTCGTTGCTCTGTGGATTTTGGCATAGAATTCTTTTTTGACTCTGAAACAATTTGATTAGCATCTTTCTTATCTTGGCTCTTATCTGCTTTTTGTTGCTTGTCTGAGATTTTTGATGCTTCTTCCTTCTTTTGATTTGCATCATCTTTTTTCCCTTCGGAAAACTCTTTACGAGAGTCTTCTTTTTCTTCTGATTTTTCAGAGCCCTTGCTTTGCTGGTCCTTGCTTTGCTGGTCCTTGCTTTGCTGGTCCTTGCTTTGCTGGTCTTTGCTTTGCTGATCTTTGCTTTGTTGGTCTTTGCTTTGTTGGTCTTTGCTTTGTTGATCCTTGCTTTGCTGATCTTTGCTTTGTTGGTCTTTGCTTTGTTGGTCTTTGCTTTGCTGATCTTTGCTTTGCTGATCTTTGCTTTGCTGATCTTTGCTTTGCTGATCTTTGCTTTGTTGGTCCTTGTTTTGCTGGTCTTTGGGGTTCGTTTGATTCTCTAGTTTTTTCACAAACTCTAAGTTTTCTTTTATTTTTTTGTTATTCGGATCTATAGTTAATGCAGACTCATAGGAAGTAATGGCTTCTTTATATTTTTTTAATCTGGCAAATGAATTTCCTAAATTAAATAAACTTTTACGACGAAGCTCTAAATCAAAAGACTCACTTGCTAGTGAAAACGATTTAACTGCTTTCTCATAACTTTTATGTTTTGACCAAGCCACTCCTGCATTAAAGTAATTATCAAAATCAACGTCTTGACTCCTTACTTGCGACTCAAATTGCGTAGCTGCTTGCTCGTATTTTTTTTCATTAAAATTTTTATGTGCATTCGAAGAAAACGCAAAGACCGTTGACGAGCAAAAGCACAAATGACACACACTAAAAAAAATGAAAACACTTAAATTATGCATGCAATCTCCTAGGCTTGTAGGAATTCCAAAAATCCAACAAAAACAACATAAGACATATTGCTGCTAGATAATAAAAATACTCTTGGTAGTTTTGGCGTTTCTTTTTGTCGTAGTTTCTGTCTTTAACATCAACGTTTATCCCGCTTGTATATAGCGAGTCAATATCGCTATCACCGCCGTTTGAACGCACATACTTTCCGCCAGTATCATTTGCTAAAGATTTCAATGGTGATTCATTGATTTTTGTTGAAGCAGTTTTTCCGTTTTTGTCCTTTAGAAAACCGCCTCTTTGAGCAGGAATAGGAGCCCCATAAGGAGATCCAAACCCCATCGAATAAATAGGAACACCTTTCTTGCTAGCTTTCGTTCCCGCAGCAGTAAGGTCACCCATTGTATTTCCACCATCAGACATCAGTAAAATTGCTTGCCCTTCACTGCCTTCTTCCCCAGAAGCTGCTAAAGCAGCTAAACTCACATCAATTGCTCGTTCAATATCAAGACCGGGAGCAGGAACTAACTGAGGTACAAGTTGATCCACAAAAACCTTAAAAGCATCATAGTCTAATGTGAGTGGACAATGAACAAATGCAAGCCCCGCAAAAGCAACGAGACCCACTCTATCACCATCCAATCTTTTCACTAGATCAATGATCTCCCTTTTTGCTTGCACAAGTCGGCTTGGGTTAATATCTGTTGCAAGCATACTTGCAGATACATCCACCACTACCATAATATCAACACCTCTAGACTCAGACTCCTCTTCTTTATCTAAGGTTCTAGGCTGTGTGAGCGTAAGTACTAAGCAAATAAACATTAGCCCAGAAAGTAAAGCTGGAATGATACGTAACCCAGAAGATTGAACACCAGTTTTTATATTTTGCAGGTTAAGAAAAGATAGAATTCTCTTTTCACGTTTTTTTAATCCCATCAAAACCAAAAAAATGATCACAGGAGTAAGGAACAAAACGTAAACAAAATATAATCTTAGATATTCGAAGTTCACGGTATCCTCCGAAATCGAGACAAACCAAATAATATATCAAAGATAAAAAACACTAAACCCGCAACTGCAAAAGGAAAATAAGCTTCATCAAACTCTATAAATTCCTTCGTTTCTATTTCTGTTTTTTCTAGGCGATCAATCTCTTTATACACATCCCTCAAATTTTCAGTGGTATTCACTCTGAAAAACTTAGCATCAGTAATCTCAGCAATCTCTTTTAGTGCAGTAAGATGGTCGCCTCTAAACCTCCCAGAAAAACGACTTAACATGTTTTGAGAGCCTCTCTCCATTCCTACCGTATAGACCTTAGTCTTTAAAGTTTTGGCAAGACGTGCAGCCTCAGTTGGCGAAATATCACTTGAGTTATCTTCACCGTCGGAGAGCAATATCACGATCTTAGATTTAGAAGGGATATCTTTTATCCTCTTTACAGCAACAGCAATCGCATCTCCTATTGCTGTCTTTCCGCCAGCAACTCCAATTTCTACACCTTGAATGTACTCATGGAGCACATCATGATCTAAGGTTAAAGGAGATCTCGTAAATGCAAAATCTCCAAAGACCACCAACCCAATACGATCATTAGGCCTATGCTTCACAAATTCACCAACCACCTTACGAACGACATCCATCCGCGTTGCATATTGACGATCAATGACATAATCTCGTTGCCGCATACTCTCCGAAGCATCTACCGCAAGTACGATATCTAACCCGGATGATTTTCTTTTGGTTTCACTTCTTTTAAGCTGAGGGCGAGCCATGACAAAAACAAGCATCAAGAAAAATAATGATTTGAAAATTAAATCACCGTAACTGACAAAAGATCTAACCTTCCAACGTTCTTGCTTGCGTATTTGAGACAATGCAAGAGATGAAAATGAGAAACCACCTTTTTTACGGTAAGAAAAGTAATACACCCAAAGAGGTATCAGAAGTAGTAATAGTAAAAACAAATATGGATGAGCAAAATGCATTATTTTTTTGCCTCCAAACGACTCTGTTCTAGCTGGCAGAGCTGATCCATGGTCTCTACCACTAGTTTTTTATCTTGTTTTAATATCGTTATATCAACATGGTTCCCTGAATATATACACCTATCAGCTCTTCCCAAAAAACCCAGAATCTTATGAGTACTAGTACCAAGATATTTACTCACAAAATCTGAGTTCTCTGAAATTTCTCGAAAGTTCCAAGCAGACAACGATGTCTGGTATGCTTCATCTATTCCGCACCTTAAAATTCTACTAAACTCTCCATACAGGTGACTATAATCTACATCTGTCACTTGGCTTTCCACCTGAAGTTGCATTGCTTCTTTTCTTAGTAGTTGTAATAAAGAATGAGATTGTTCATCTACACGGTCCATCCAACGTTGATAAAAGCGAACGCCTAAATAGATAAACAATACAAGCACCGAAGCAGCTGCAATCAACAGTAAGTATTCCCAAGAACCCCATTCAAAAGGCAAAACCGAGAAATCATCATGAGGAAGCTTCAACTCTTCTGGTGTGTTCACCTTGAAAGCCTCCCAGTTCGTTTTTTCATAAGATCCCTTATGGTTTGGACCGTAGAATCTTTTGGGCCGTGCCAAATAAAATGTGCACCACGCTGGAAAAAAGATTTTTCTAGCTGACTGCGTTTTGAGGTTGCTTGTTTTTGATAAACATCTCTAAAGTCTTGCTGAGAAGTATTTACAGAAAACTGCTCACCTGTTTCAGAGTCTACAAGATCCACCATACCTACGTTAGGAATCTCTTGATCCCGGTGGTCTTCTACGCCAATTCCCACAACATCATGCTTTGCACTCATCACTCGAAGGGTTTTCCCAAAGGATACATCCACAAAGTCTGAAATCACAAAAACCATGGTACGTCGCTTTTGAATTTTTAAAAAGTGCTCCAAAGCTGCATTTAAGTTAGTGCCTTTAGATTTTGGCTTGGTATCCACCGTACTTTTTATCATTTTCCAAATATGGCCACGACCACTTCCCGGAGGAATATGAAGTTCTACCTGATCCGAAAATAATATGAGCCCTACTTTGTCTTGGTTAAATTTTGCTAGGTATGCGATCAAAGCGGCAAACTCTGCAGAAGTTTTTTGTCTGGTACGACTTCCAAATTCAGCACGAGTTGAAGCACTAATATCAACAAATAAATATATCGTTAGTTCTTTTTGTTCCCTAAATATTTTAACGTACGGAGTTTGCATGCGAGCCGTCACGTTCCAATCAATCCGGCGCACATCATCACCGGGAACGTATTCCCGCACTTCTTCAAAATCCAAGCCTTGCCCTTTAAAGGCAGCTTGATAATTACCCATAAGCTCACTAGAAACTAAGTTTTTAGCAATAATTTGGATTTTTCGAATTTGTTTTAATAAAACGGGATCTAGCATATTAAGGCACTTTTACCTGAGCAAAAAGATGAGTGATAAAGTCCTCCGAAGTAAAACCTTCAGCCTCTGCTTCATAGCTCATAACAATTCTATGCCTAAGCACATCCATAGCAATGCCCTTGATATCTTGGGGTGAAACGTAGTTTCTACCAGACATCATAGCTTCGATCCTTGCTAGTTTTTCGAGTGCGATAGATGCTCTCGGCGATGCACCGCAGTCAACGTAATTAGCGTACTTAGACAACCCATAATCTGCAGGCTTACGCGTTGCAAAAATAATGTCGACGATATAATCACGTATTTTATCAGACACATAAATTTCACGAGCAATGGCTTGAAACTCTTTCATGTCTTCTTTTGATAAAATAGAGTTCAGCTGAATGACTTGATCTGTAGATATCCTTGCAATGATTTCTTTTTCTTCTTCGACACTTGGGTAACCTACTTTTACCTTAAAAAAGAATCGGTCCATCTGTGCTTCTGGAAGCTGATAAGTCCCCTCTTGCTCAATGGGGTTTTGAGTGGCAAGCACTGTAAAAGGACTATCTAACTTAAATGTTTCATCACCAATAGTTACTTGTTTTTCACCCATAGCTTCAAGCAAAGCAGATTGAACTTTTGCAGGTGCTCGGTTAATTTCATCAGCAAGTAATAGATTCGTAAAGACCGGACCTTTTTTGGTTTTGAACTCACTCTTTGCTGGGTCATAAACCAAAGTACCCACAACATCTGCTGGCAATAAATCTGGGGTAAACTGAATACGAGAGAAATCAAGGTCGCATACATCCGCTACAGATTTGACTGCAGTTGTTTTTGCTAACCCCGGTAGGCCTTCTAGAAGAATATGTCCCCTTCCGATCAAAGCCATTAAAATGCGTTTACTCAAATGCTTTTGTCCTACTAGTAGTTTTCCAACTTCCTCGACAGCATTCATGATCTTTTGTCCAGCCGCCTCAATGCGGTGATCTAAATCTGTAGCGTGATCCACACGTAACTCCTCAAGTTCCTTGATATAAGTAGCAAAAGCATAACAAAACCAAGGGAACACTGACAATGGTCAAACGCTCCCTTAAATAGCATTCTATGAAGTTTCCATGATAAAACCATGAGGAACTGCCTTATAATTAGTCTGTTTTTGGCTCTACCCTTGAAAGTTGGGCCAGTAGCCACTAGCTTTGGTCAACTTTGGACGTAAATAAATGACACAAGAAAACCATACTTATTACAATGTTAAGTTTTTTGAACCAGATCTCAAAAAATACTACGACGTGTATGTCAAAGATGTTTTTCCCAGTGAGATCATTGGCCTTGTCACCCTTCAAGACTTCCACTTCAGAGACGAAACAAAAAGCGTCTTACTCACAAGCGAAGAAGAAGCACGAAAACGTTTTTCTAAGACCGAAAGAATGCATATACCCTATCAACATATTACTTATGTTGAAGAGATTCACATGAGTGATACTGAAAGCAAAAATGTTCCGTTTATTCATCAGTTTCCGAAAACAGAACAACCCCCAACAACCACGAACCACTAATATTTAAGTTTTTTAGACTCACCCAGATTCAAAAAAAATATAGGAGCTTACATGGAACCCACTCATTACTCTTCTCGCATCATCAGTTTTGCAGGGCTTTTCGTGATGATGGCAATTGCTTGGCTTCTTTCAACAGATAAAAAAAGTATTAAACCAAGAATTATTATTGGCGGGCTATTGTTACAGCTTGGACTTGGAGCACTCATTTTAGGCACTAGCCAAGGCGAAAGTTTTTTTGGAGTGATTCAAAATTTTATTAACGACATTCTAAATTTATCGGATGCTGGTGCTGAACTGGTTTTTGGAAAAGACTTTAGAGATCATTTCTTTGCTTTTAAAGTAACGTGTACCATTATTTATGTGTCCGCACTGAGCTATATACTGTTTTATTTTGGACTGATTCAAAAAGTCATTGAGTTACTTGCTCGAATCATGAGTAAGGTCATGGGCGTTTCTGGATCAGAGAGCCTTGCAATGGCTGCTAATGTTTTTGTCGGTCAAACAGAAGCTCCTTTGCTTATCAAACCGTTTCTAAAAACCATGACAAAATCTGAACTCATGGCAATGATGGGTGGCGGAATGGCAACCATTGCAGGCGGTGTTCTTGCCGCATACTCTGGAATGGGAATCGACCTAGGTGATTTAATCACAGCGTCTGTCATGAGTGCACCTGCAGCTCTTCTTATTTGCAAGATCATGGTTCCAGAAACAGAAATTTCTCCAACAAGTGGAGCCATTAAAATCACTCACAAGCCTGATGAAGCAAATGTATTTGAAGCTGCCGTAAACGGTACAAAAGATGGTCTTTTTCTTGCTCTAAATGTTGCAGCAATGTTAATTGCATTTACTGCAATGATTGCATTAGTGAATTACTTCTTAGCCATCTTTGGTGGATGGTTTGGGTTTGAAGTTACTTTGCAAAGTATCATGGGTTATATCTTTCAGCCTTTGGCTTGGGTCATGGGTGTTCCGTGGGCTGATTGTTACAACGTTGGCCAATTGATTGGAATAAAAACAACCCTTAACGAGTTTGTTGCATATATTGACTTGGCTCGAATGATCAATGAGGGAGTGCTATCAGACAGGTCTATTACGATTGCAACCTACGCTCTTTGTGGCTTTGCGAATTTTAGTTCCATAGGGATTCAGATTGGTGGAATTAGTTCGTTAGAGCCTTCAAGAAAGAAGGATCTTGCAAGGCTTGGCTTAAGAGCAATGATTGCTGCAACGCTTGCTGCATTTATGACGGCCTGTGTTGCTGGTATATTTGTTTAAGATTTTTTAATGATAAAAAAAACAAATCTCGATACCAATTCTCTACTTTAAAAATTTTAGAATTGGTATTTTAAGACTCTTCTACTTCTTCTTCCGCTAAAACATTGTTACACAGGCCAACACACTCGTTACAGATATGAGCTTTTGGTCCTGCAATAATTTGCTCGACCTGATCCGCTGTTTTATCACAAAAACTACAGGATTGATCGCTAGAGTGCTCAAAAGAATAGGGAATATCTTTAAAATCAGGATCTTTACCACTTAAATAATCTTCCCAAGCTTTTGATTGGTTTTCTTTTTTCTGTATTTTAAGAAAACACTCATAAACTTGTTTTAAAAACAATGGAACATCTTCATGAGGGTCAGCAGTTTGTATTTCGATCTCACCAGAAGCTAAAGTGTTCATCGTAGATTTTATGATTGGAAGCATGGAATTAGCATTTAATACACTCCGATATTCTGACTTTAGATCAAAATGATCATTATCAATCCACTCATATAGAATCACGGCTAGCTTTCTAAATGATAAAAAATCATCCGAAGCTTGCTTTGAAGACACCTTCACATCCATCTCACAAAAATATAGGTATGCCGACTGATCTACATGATTCATGAACTCTGATAAAATAAACTCAGGCACTCGCATCTCAAACCCAACCTTTTGTAAAACAGTGAGCATAGTACACCCATTCACTATCCTCAATTAAAGAGCTGTCAAAAGAACAGACGATTTGTATAAAAAAAGCATCTACTTAAAGCCTCAAACGAATCAGCTTAATTATAAAGCATTGATTTTATTGAGGTATTACTAGATACAAATACACAAGAGTTGGCATAGAACTTGGATAATAGTTAGCACAAAACAAACAAGGAATGAGACGATGAACGCAAGACTAATACTCCTTATGATTCCACTGATGGCTTTCTTTATTGGGTGCTTTGGGCAAGAAGATAGCCAAATCTTTAGCTCTGGAGAAGGTAGCCATAGAGTTCAACTTCACGATGTTTCTCATATTGATTTTCCGGGAACCGTCGGACGACTAGCAATATCAAATGATGTTGTACAGTTAATGATTGCTACTTCCTATGATACAAAGGCTGACCAGCCTCAATGCCGGTTCTTAGAGCCGAGCAAAAGTGCTAAATATGCACCATGGGCACCCGTGACAGCATTTTGGAGAATTCACAGTAACAAAAACAAGTCCTCATTTACATCTAGCCTTAAAAACCTTTACCCCGGATTTGACTTAGAACTAGATCATTTTTATCCAAAACCAAAGTTTTTTAATGCGATGGAAGAAAAACATAAAAGCTATGTATCCATCAAAAAACAACATGAAGTATCCGCATTAAAAAACATCAAAACAACCGATAACCAAATTATATTTCAACTACAAACAGACCCTAATACGGTTATTATCAACCTCCTTATTGAGACTAACTATGATAGCAAAAATGGGTGTCAAACCAACATCGAGTACTGGTGCAGTATGAGCGGTGATTTTTGTAAAGACAGTTCTCAAACAAATAAAAAGGACCTTGAAGATTATTATACAAGCAATAAAAATCAAGGTTCTAGAGGTTTTGGAATTTATATTAATTTCACTGGAAGATCTTATAGTGTCGTCAAAAGTGAAATGCCATCTAGAATCCAAACCAAGCAAACAGAGTATAAAAAAGCTGATAAATTTGGTCTCCATAAAGTTGAGTATTTCACAAATCTTGAAGAGCAAAACACTCAAGAAAACTCTACAGAGTTACAAGATACAAATATCGAAATAACCCCAGAAACTGCTGAAGAAATTCTAAAAGAGAAAGGTACACAAATTGTTGATCTACTTAGAAAAGCAATCCCTTTCTCAAAAGTTGAACTAACCATCGATAGAAACTTTATCAGATATTTTGAGCAAGCCATTCCTGATATCTTTGGGTTTAAGACAGATGCCCTGCGAGAAATCTGTGAAGATCTTATACAAAGAACTGGGTTTGAATCTTTTACTATGAAAGCAACCTCTGACAACGAAGAGCAAAACAGACTAGATATGTATTTTAGATTTGATAAGGAGAACACATTAGCTCAGAGAAGCGTGAATTCTGAAACTGACCTAAACCACATACACTTTGGAAGAGAAGTCCATGTTAGTGGTATTCTTACGAAAGAAGACTTTAGAACGGTAGCCTTTGAAGGTGTAAAATACACTACCCATAAAAACCAAGAGTTTACAGTTGATAAGTTGTTATTACTTCACAATGAAGAAGGCAACCTGATTAAAATGAAAGAAGATAATTATATTGTACCGTTAGACATTAAAGAAATTGCTAATTTTTACCATCACAATGCTGACAAAATAGAAAAATTTCAGCAAGGCATCGACATTGATGACATCACAAAACACGAAGCTTTAAAAACTTTAATCAACATCATCATGACGACAAAAAATCTTCCAGCAAGTAATCATATTGTCCTTCAGAAAAAATTTGGAAGCGACGAATTTGATCTGATACTTGGTATTATCAATAATGCCTTGGTATTTAGTGCAGATGTGACTGGTGGGTATGACCTCGTAAACCAATTGACAGAATTAGAAATCACACCTGGAAAAATAAAGCTCGGCTTCCATAATGCTATCGTATCTACTCAACTAACCCAAGATTTCATCAAAACCGGCAGAAACGCTCTTGGAAAGTCCATTACAAGCAGCAGTGCTGATAGAACATTAAAGTTTTACAGCCCTGAAACAAGATATTACTCAACGATATCTGTCAACCCAAACTTTAACCAAAACAGCCTAAGGTTAGATGGTTACCGCCCAGAGCAAAATCAGCTGTTATTTGACGGAATCTATCTTGTCCATAACTACGGAAGCACAAATAATAACTATTCTACTATGTACGGAATGAGTTACCGCAGCTCTTCAAATAGTGGTGAAGAGTATGGTATACTGAACTTACCCTTCAACTCTAGCGTGATCAGTCAAGATATCAATCTTATCAACAAAGATGTGATGGGGGTCGTTTTTAATATCAAGGAGTAAGCGAGTGACTTTATTTCGAACTGTTTTCATGGTGATTCTAGTAACTATTTCATTAACGAATTGCCAACAACGTCACTCCGAAATACAAAGCACTCCCAAACACCCAAATATAAGCGTCTTATCATTTAACACATATCTTCTAGCAAAAGGATTAAATAATTATCCTGTTGCTAGATTAGACCTCATTCCTGAAAACGTCATTAAAGTAAACGCTGACATTGTATTACTACAAGAAGTCTGGCACACGAAATTTAAAGCAGTTGTTGCACAAGACGACACAAAAAAAGACCAAGAAGAAGAGACCGTCGAATACTATTTCCCTCTAAGATTAATTGAGCAACTAAGCAAACACTATCCGTATCATGCATACCACGACACTGTGAGCGAAGAGGCTCCCACTCAAAACATCTCCATCAATTTTAATGACAAGGTAGAAAACCCTGTTGACCAAACAGCAAAAAACGAAGCACAAAACAAAGTGACAAATCCAAATATTGGTACTGGCTTAGTAATTTTTTCAAAAACACCTCTCAAAAACATCAGTTTTCGTCATTGGAATCAAGTTGTAGATGATAATGAGTTAGTATCAAAAAAAGGAGTTCTATATGCAGAAACTGAAATTCCATCACTAGGGAACTTCCAAATTTTTAATTCTCACACAAGCCCAAAGACTTTTGATATAGCATCTAGAAACTATAAAGCTGAACACATACAAATCAAGAACGAACAAATAAATACACTGATTGAATTCATGAACCAAAAACGCAATAATCAGCAATGTCAAATTTTAGGAATAGACTTAAATAGCCACTTTTTTGATTATAATCCCAAAGAAGATAGATTTTTTCAGCAACAAGACTTCATTGCACCCATTTATCAAAAACTAGTTGAAGGAAGTAATCTAGACGCTGATACTGATCCAAGTAAAGTTATTCAAAACAATGTTCCTACCGAAGATTATGCAACATGGAATAATCAAAACAACCTTTTGGTACAAAGAGGATTATATGGCACGAATCCAACCTCAAAACTAGACTTTGTCTTTTCATCAAAGTCATGTACACACGCTATTAACTCACAGTTAGTATTCCAAGAAAAATTTAAAATGCACTATTCTTCTTCAACAGAAAAACCTCTTCGACCACTTTCAGATCACTATGGTGTACTGGCTAAAATATTTTTTAAACCAAATACAAAAACCACAAGCACGGTCTTCTAAAAAAGCTCTATAAAACAAAACCACCCAAACCCAATAAACATCTGTATTTATTGGGTTTTATTACTTCATACCTCAGAAATTCTATAAAAAACCGATTCAACTTCTATCAACACATTTTTTCTTACGCCATAAAAGTTTATGAATTTTTAAGTGTATAATTGAGGAGTTAATAGATAATGCATCGTCTAATATCGTTATATATTTTAATAATCACTACAAGTTGTGCATTAAAACAAAACCGATCAGAGCTAGAAGCCGTTCAAACCATAGACCATTATCAGCATTATCAATGTCAAAAATCCTTCGATAGCATTTCAAAACCAACCTACTTGGAAATATGGTTTGATAAATATCATAAACTAGTTTCTTTTAAAACAAATTACCCAACCCTTCTAAAAAACAAAGTTAGCGAAACTATTTTAGAAGAAGAGGATGAATCTAGTGAGTTAGACTTAGATGAAACCACTGAAAAAGAAGACTTCGAACTAAAGGCCTTAGTTCCACCCAATGAAGTAAATATTAATTTGGGTGATACATATATTTTCGAAAAACTTTTTTCAAATGATATTGAAAACAAAGCGATTACTTTAAATTACCGAATTTCCACAGCAGGAACAGATTGTAAACAAACGAGAGTCATGAAGTTAGATAACTGGAGAAACCAGTATCAGCCCTCTAGGTCTGCCATACTTTTGATGGAAGGTTGTACATCAAAAGAAGAAGTAAGATATATAGACGGAGAAAAAAGTAGTGTTTCCGAGTCTAGGTCAGAAAAGACCTACTTTAAATGCATGGTCAGCAAGTCAGATTCATTGCCGACATCAAAAGAAAATAGTATTCAGGTAGAAAAAAGTAAATTATCTGATATTGACGAAAATACTTTAGTAACAGCAATCTCTGATATTTTAAAAGACAGAGAACCAGACTTCCCAGCTGAATTTGCGGATTCAGTTGCAAGTCAGTTTTTTAAATCTAAAAAGCTAGTAGAATCAAAAAAGCTCTATGGATCTGAGAGTTTTGTTCAAATGCTTCAGCACTATAAGTTTGACCTTCGTGCTTCTTATGATGAATACTCCGATTTTTTCTTAGGTGACTCTTCTAGGGTTGATTCATACCCAGAAAAAAACGATACAAGTGTTCTTTGCAACCTACGATACCAAAAATCTACTGATACAAATAAGTTCCAAGTTGTTCCTAAGTTTTCATCTTGCCGGTTTGATCATAAAGACTTTGACTGACTACACATAAAAAAGCTTCGCAAAGAAATTTGCGAAGCTTTGTGATGAATAAATAATTAATCTTGTCTTACTCATATTCAAGAAAAACTTCTTCAAATTCTTCTTTATACTTTTCCATCGCTAATGAAAGGTTACTAATAACGACCTTGTAGGCGTGCTGTTGAGCATCCTCAGTTAAGATCGCTGAATTCACACCTGCAAGCTCCCAATCATCTCCAACCTTTACCATGAATGGCCCACCACTCATACCTGGGCTTACCATACAGTCAGTTTGAAGAAAACTTGATAAACTTTTTGAACGACCATTTGAATCTCGTATTGTTGGACCATTGAGAGACTCTAAAGAACACTCTCTAGAAAAACCAAAATGTGCTGATGTCGTATAACCGATAGTTCTTGTGTCTTTACCAGATTTTACTAGTTTTTTAATATCTCGATTAATTTTAACATAATCCATGACTGAACGATCAACGACGAACATTGAGATATCAAGAGTAGCGTCACTAAAAACCATTTCATCACAAACTAAACTACGACCACCTCGAATTTGAGGCTTGTCTCCAGCACGCATCAAAGTTCTCACCTTCATGTCTGGACCACAATCCATTCCATCCGTTACGTGAGCCGCTGTTAATACATGGAAAGGGGAAATAAAAATCCCAGACCCTTGAGCTTTATCATAGCGAATATATGGAATCTTTTTAGAAAACTCTTTCCATTCTGAATTCTTTGCTAAAATCCTACTGAGGTCTGCAACATTAAAGTCATTTTCTGCCAGCAGCCCACTAGCAGAAAACACACCTAAGAAAATCGTTAAAAACATTTTCATTTTTTTGTAACCACCACTTTGTCGTTTTTCACAGAAAGAGTCCAAGTTTGAACATCAGTTCGCTCAGAGTCTAGACCTAGTGCTTCATCATTTACTACAGAGATGATCTGACTTTTAACAACATTCAAAATAGATCTTGCACCGGTATGGAATGCATTCGCACCATCAATACCCCAAGCTCTTTCTGTTGCCCAGCCTAGAAGATCTTTATCGTAGACAAGTTTTACACTTAAGTTTTCATCAAAGTTATCTTGAAGTCTTTTTAATTGACGCTTACCGATTTCTTTGATCTCTTCTTTTCGGAAATGGTGGAAGATAACAATATTATCTTTACCAATACGACCAACCATTTGAGGACTCATTGCACGTTTTTCCGTTAACTCATTGATCAGAGCTTGCTTCAATGCTTCTTCATTCATTTTCTTAACTTTAGGGTTACGTGGTTCTTGGCCAAAGATATGCCAGCGATCCCAATCATCTACAATATCAGAACCTTTTGAAGTATTTACTTCTACTTCTTCTCCATCTTTATCTCCATCACCCTTCGTTGGAATCTTGAAGCTTGAGTTAGGAATTGAACCAAAATTTGAAGTCAAAAAGATCAAACCACGTGTAAACCTTGCTTCTTTACCTGTTGATTTATCGTTGACAATACCGTCATCAAAGACTTTATAAAGTGCATTGTGAATAGCACGGTGCATTTTATCCATTTCCTCAAAAACCATAATAGATTGTGGGAAATTCTTCACGTGTTGGTAGATTGGTCCACCCGCTGGGTTATGACCAACAAATCCCGGAGGTGCACCGAAAACAATATTCACATCACCTTCATCTGTCCACTGTTGACCTTCCCAAGCCTTAACCACCCATTCAATTTGAAGTTTTTCGCGTAACATTCTTGAAAGAACTTGAGGAGACATACTTTTACCAACACCTGAAGGCCCAGTAAAAAACAGAAGTTGAACACCAGTCTCAGAACCGTTTCCACCAACATTAAAAGAAGTATCACTCAAAACATTTAGCATCGCTTTGTGAACAGCTTCTTTTGATCTTTCATGACCTACAATAAACTCATCAAGTGCTGTCTGAAACTTTTCTTTTTTGAGGAACGCTTTTAGCTCATCTGAAGGGTCTAGTCCCGGAATACGAGCCGTTTTTGCAAGCCACTTACGAAACATTCTGTAGTTGATATCAATTGCAACGGTTTCATCATCATCTGGGTTATTTGGACCATATTGTCTCGCCAAAAAGTTAATGGCATCAATTGATTTTTGAGGTTGAGCCATATCAGGCAAATGCAAATCTGTTTGCTTGATGATTCTTTGGATTAATTTCTTATTAAATATAACTTTGTACTCTTTGAGAGCTTTTGCTGCATTGCTTTCGATTAAGTTTTGCAGAGCTTCACCCTTTGGCGATGGCACTGTGATTTCATTAAAATTACGGTAGAACTGAGTTGCTTGTCTCAAAATACCGATTCCTTCAATACTTGAAGTACCAAGAACGATCACTCGGCCTAATTTCAAATCTGTAAGCATTGCTGACGAAACATCCTGACCAGCTTCACGCCCGTCAATACCCAAACCGATTAAGTTTTCAATGTCAGGGAAAAACAAAATGACTTTTTTGAGTCTTGCAGCAGACATAACGTCTTTAATTTTTGCAACCGCTTCGTCAACATTTCCGTTCGCGTTAAATTCTGACCAGTCCATTTGGTAGATTTTCCAGCCTTCAAGCTCAGGAATTGCATCATCAGCTATTAACTGTGCTAATTGGTAAGCACCCTGTTCGAAAGCAGTCCCCGGAAGCCCAGTAAGCAAAGGATTCCTTTGTTGTTTTCCAGTCAAAACTTCTATCATTCTATCTTTAACAACAGTGCTTTTCGAATCGATCGAAATTGTGCCTTGTCGTAAAGACTCTACTAGATCTTGGCCATTATACTGACTTTCAATAGTATCCATATCTGCTTTAGTCAGTGGGCTAAAAAGGTATTGCCCTCTTAGCTTTAATCCACCCGGAAGGATCGTTACAATTCGATCACCGTTTTGAATCACAACACCATTTGGTGTCATAAGGTATTTAATTTTCCCGTTTGCAATAGACGCTGCGTTTTCAACCCTTAAGAGTTCAAGTTGTTTTCCAGTATCTTGTTTTTTGAGGTGGTAAAAATAAAACTCAAAGCGATTTCCGGTTTCACGGTTACAAAAGTAGCCTTTACGCCCAAGAGCCTCTGAACTACAGATAAAACCAAGACCGTTAGGGTTAACAACTTGCCCAGCTTTTAATAAAATTTGATCGCCATAAATAAGTTTTGGTAAAGATCTAGGTGGCAACTTTAATACTGCAAACCCTAAGTTTTCACCTTGAACAAGCTGAGCACTTCGACGCAAGCTCTTCAGAAAATCTGGAGAAATCGCATCAAGGCTTTTGCCTTGTGATTCCCATTTGACTGAAATCAGTTTTTGGCTGTCTTTATTTACTTTTGTAACAAGCTTCCAGTCCGCCGCCTGCAAACTATTTGCAGCAAAAATAAACGCAACCGCTATCCCAATACTTTTTAACACGCTTTTTCTCCTTTAAGCTTTCTTTAAAGTCTATTAGTCTTCGTCTTCTTGATCTTTGTCCTGATCTTTTTCTTTTTTTGCTTTTGCTTTGTCTTTTTGTTTTTGATCGTCGTCATCGTCATCGTCGTCATCACGGTCACCATTCGGGTCTTCACCGTTGTCATCATCATCTTTCTTTTTATCGGTGCCACGGACACTTCCATCACCACTGCGTTTTGCTTTTGCTAAGATTTTTTGAATAGCATTTAGTACGTCTTCCGCTTCAGATGCTTGGTAAAGATCTCCACCTAACTCATTGGCTAGATCTTGGAGTCCTTTTAGTACTTGCTCATCCTCACTGGATGAAACCACATCCAACTCTAAACAGTATTTTTCACGATTAGACTTGAACTCGTCTAAAATAGCTTGAACGTTTCCACCGCAAGTATCTTGGTTATCCGTAAACAAAACAAGTCTTGGACAAACCTTAAGTGTTTCCATGATAGCTTTTGTTTTTGTGAGTGCTACTGCTAACGCTGTTGCACCTTGAGCACGAATCGTACCCAAAGCTGCTACGATTTTTCTTCCTGCTCGTTTTCGCATTGGAACAACCATGCTCACACGGTCTTCAGTACAACCATCAAACGCTAACAATCCCGCTCTGTGGTTTGGTTTAAGGCTCCCAACAATCTTTGATACCGCTGCCTTAATGCTAGGTAACTGAGATGTCATGCTTCCTGAACGATCCACCACAAACAAAACATTTTCATCAACACTGCTGCCTTTTTTCTTTTTGTCGTCAGCCATCGAAATAGCTGCCCAAGACAAAGCTGCAAGTACAAATGCTAGTCCTAATAATCTATAAATATCTTGATTTAATCTCATACTCTTCCTCCTCAGTTGATTGGATGCTCCTGCTAGAATAACCTTTCTTCACAAAAACATCCTGTGATATTGCCTGTTTCTTAGTCTTTTAGGTTTGCACCAAACTCTTCAACAAAAGATGGAATCTCTTCTGGAGAAAGGTTTTTTACAAGGCCCCAACCATTCTCAAAGTCTTCGTCAAGGTTAGTGTAAACTTCGATTCCGCCATTTACCTGAATCAAAGCAATTTGCTCAACTCCCGGTTCTGCAAGCTGCTCTTGGAATGAACGGAAGATGTTCGTTTCTAATTGGTTGATAATAGACCTTGCTCCAGCTTGAGCGTCTTCTTCATACTTAACCATACCAATAAGAAGTTTTGGATCTACACGTAACTCAACTCCAGTAACGCTTTTAAGGTCTTCGATGTAACCGTTTGTGTAAACAATTGCTAACTCAAAAAGCTGTTTTTCTGTAAAGCGAAACATCACATGTAAGTTGTTTACAATTCTTGACCAAATACGCCTTCTCATCACCGGCTTGCTACTTTCCGTTAATGCAACACGAAGTTCAGACAATAAAGTTTGATCTCTTTTATTGGAACCACGAATAACTTTTTCACCCCAGTTTGCTGTCCAAATAACAATCGTATTTGAAAAAGATAACTCTTGAGCAGTTCCTTGAGCGTAGTAACCTTCTTCTACTACCCCCGCCAAAAGGTCCAGTTGCTGAGCACTGATTTGGTCCACATCATCAAAAACTACAACTCTAATTTGGCTTTTTGAACCCTGAATTGCTTTCCTGATTGGGTCGTTTTGAGGAAAACCATTGAAAGTTTTCATATCAACCATCAATGCACTATCTGGTCCTGTTAAGTATTCTGCGATAAGTTTTGCAATATAGGTTTTTCCAACACCCGGCATTCCTGTCATGGCAGCAAACGCGAGAGGTTTATTTGAAAAGTGCGTGCCGTTCACAGCTGGTCTTAAGCTATTGCAAATAGCATCAATCACAGCGTCATGAGAGACTACTTTTCTCTTTAAAAATTTTCTCAAACCCTCGATATCGACGGTTCTTCTAAGACGGTCTACACCACGTTTATGCTCAATCCATTCCTTAGCTAAAGTTCTATTTACGAGCCTAGCTGTTGGATGAAAAGTATTCATATAACCAAAAAGTTCTTTAAGAAGACCGATTTCATTATCTGGAGATGCTTTATTACGACCAAACTTAAGAGCAAAACTAATTAAAAACTGGAAAGCATCATCAGAAAGCCTTAGACCTTTGCGTCGCTCTAGGTTTTTTAATTCTTGTTTTGTTACTGTTAGTCGTTCATCTTTGTCGAGATTAGGAACAATTAATTGCTTTGACTCTGCAAGAATATCAAAAATAGAATCGTCTAATTTTTTGAAAACATTATCTTTTACTGTTGTGATGACACGACAAGTACCTGCATTAATACAATCTCTAAATGTCTTCCAAAATCTTTTGACGGTTTCTACTGTTGCACCAGACTCAGTTTCTAATGTCGTAGGAAAATTATTCATCACCAAAAGACTATTACGAGATAAAATGAGGCCGTGGAGTACCGTTAAGTAGTCTTGAATTTGTTCTTGATCTTTAATGTCAAAAAGTCTTTCACCATCAACCATCCAAACACGGTCAACAGCTTGAAGTTCACGATGCAAAGGTATAGATTGAGTGTTCATATCCCAAACAAACGATGCGATGAGTTCTTTTGGCAATTGACCATCTTCATACCGAATCGTTGCCCAAGTTCCTTCAGCACTAGCCATAGTATCTGCCAAGAACCTTGTAACAGACTCGTGCCCATACACTGGACTTTTTAGACCGCTTTTTAGAGCACCAGCAAGTTCAATATGCTCAATACCCACAATTGTTTGATCTTCAATTTCGGTAGATGGGTGAAATTTATTAGCTTCTGCTACATACCTAGCGATTTCACCTTTTTGATTTACTGTATAAGATGCTGCTTTTTTCTTTTTTATATTTGTTCTCACACTTAGCACTAACCTTAAGCGTAAGTCTAAAGTCTCTTCAATACGTGTATTATCTTTTAGTGCAGTATAAATTTTTACTGGAGATTGAAAGTATTCCTTTTGACCTCCCATAAGAGACAAATCAATGGAAACATAAAATAAATCACTACCTACCGTATAGTAGAGGCCTTCATTTCTCATACTAAACCACTCGTCAGCTTTAAAAGATGAAAGGTTGACAATGGTTTCTTTGGTGTCATTAGTAAAATCAATTGCAATAAGTTTTTGCTGTTTGCCTTGAGTTACATAGTACATACGGTTGTACAAACGATCGTAATACGAGAATGACTCAATGAATTTTTTATCTTGTTTTTTAACTTCTCTTGTTTCTTGAAATAAAAGCATGCTTTCTAACTGAGATTTTTCCCCACCATTAGAAATATAAAAAGTCTTAACGCTTTCGTTTATGACAGACTTTTTCTCTTTTATTTTGTCTAAATCAATTTTTTTAGAAAAATCTGATGTAAGAATACCACCTCTAACTGGCATCCAATGGTCGACTAAAGGAGATATACGTTCTTTAGACCAGCCAGACTGAGTCTCTTTTGTAAGCATGAATTTCTCTTGGCTTGGAAGAATCAACCAAAGTTCTGGGTTGGATTGAAAGTTTCTTCGAGCAAAACCAAAGTGACTGTCTAGTATGAGACCGTTAAGTTCTAAGGAAATAACGGAGCTGTCTAGCAACTCACCAACAGTAATATCATCACGGATTTGAGCGTCACGCTGGTTAGAAAAATAAATACCCTCTTCTAACTTGATGGCAAACTCATTGTTTATCTGATTCGAAATTTCTTTATTGATTTCAAGGTACCAACTTTTTGGTGCAATCAATTCATAAGATTGTCCAAACACCTGTGCCGATAAAATCAATCCAACTAAAAATGTTACAAATCGCAACTTGGTAAAACGCACCCTACTCTCCTCCTTTATAATATATTAATAGTTGCAACACACGAGGTGCGGCTTCCTGAACCGATAACTTCACTTTCGATTTTTGTCTTTCTATTAACTCTAATCGTTACTTGATTTGTAGACTTTGATGAATCAAGCTGCTGTGCTCGTTCGCTATTAACTTGGTAATTCCAAGCAGTCACAGCTCCTTTTGAAGAAAATTTAACCTTTACCAGAGAACCTTTTTTT
Source organism: Oligoflexales bacterium (assembly GCA_023301465.1). GTDB lineage: Bacteria > Bdellovibrionota_B > Oligoflexia > Oligoflexales > JALZUQ01 > JALZUQ01. Next base: position 52,894 of record JALZUQ010000024.1, on the reverse strand, counting down.
ACACTCTTTGGAGCATCAATGTCACATGTAGGGGCTTTTGACCTTTTGACTCTTACTTCTTTTTCGCAATAAGTAGCACCACTAAAGCTTTCTACTTTTGCTTCTAGGCTCATATCTTGGAGTGCTGAAAAAACATATCGAAGGTGGCTTTCTTTGATTTTCTTTATGGACACAAATCCAGTTGTTTGCATCTTTAATTTGTCGAATGTTCCATCAGCAAAAACATCCACATCAAACTTTTGACCATACTCAACGACACTTGGAGCGACGATTCTACATGTTGCAGACGGAATATAATTCACAACATAAGGAACACTGCACTTATCCTCTCCATTGAGACCCTTGACCTTAATAAGGACATCCCCTGATTTTCTAGGACGTAATTTCACATCAAATGAAGAGGTAGCTGGTACGTTTTCCATTACTCCATCATTTACTGAGTAGGACAATGCTTGTCCCTTTACACGAACCGTAAAAACAATATGATCACCTAGATCAATTTGCTGAGTTTCAGTTGTAACTGCACAAACTGGAGGCGGTTCGTTTAAACGCTTTAAAAAACCAAGCTTCTGAAATTGATATGGAAATTTTACAACCGTTCTTTTATCACTAATCGTAGGATCTTTTCCTTGGACATCCGACAGGCTGCTAAAGACTCCAGCCGCGTGGAGCTTCTCATTAACGCCTCGCGTCAAAACAGGTGCTCCCACCATACTATTGTAGCTAAGACAACTCACATCGGACCAAGAATAAGGATCCACATCAAATCTCTTAGCTATCTGTGAAAAGCGGTCTCGAACACGACACCTAGAGCTTAATGTAAGCCTCTTATCAAAACTATAACCTAGCAATGCAAATGCGGGATTACGTTCAAAGCTAAAGCCTTCAGAAGGAATTAAAGAGATATGAGCTTCTGATGACTTGTCCGTAATAATTGAAAGAACACCGTGCTTTCTTTCTAAGAGTGGAATGTTTACGCACTTAAAGCCTGCCTTCTTTGATTTCCTTAAATTTAACTGCCCAGCTTCAGAAATTTTTATATTTTTACACTCTAATTTAATTTCTTCCGGCATGTTAGAAGGGATTGAAGTCATAATTAAACTAGGCAACACAAAGAAACCAGACTGTTTTAATTCATACTTTGTGCCGTTATTATTAACAGAGATATCAATTTGCACAATGGCATCTTTCACTTCTTGCAAGTAACTTAAATTACTTGCAAGCTTTTTTGCAGTAACCGTCTCCTGCGATAAAGGAGAAGAATACGCTTCAAAACATGGGGAAATTGCACATAAGGTGACAAGTAACGCTCGTAAAACTCTCTTCATATCATTCAATTCCGTAATTCTTTTCCTACTTATAAATAAAACCATGACGAGTTGCAACTCCATAACCAGCACGCTTTCAAAAAAAAGTAGTCAAGAACAAATAAGAAAGTTATGGTGTGGAAAATTTAGAACTTAATATAGCACACGGAATAAACATGTTTAATATTACAAAAGAATTTCTAACAACTTTAGTACTTGCACTGCTCATAGCCAGCTGCGGCCCTATAAGCCTTTCCAACACTGAAGACTTAAAAGAAGCCAAAGAGATTATACGTCAAAAAGACGGAAGCTATAAAGTTACATGCAAAGACGGAACCATAGAAACAATCACTCAAGAACAACTTCAAACTGAAGACGTTTGCTTAGCAAAAAAAACGGGTTGGATTTTAAGTAGCGGGTCTTTTCGACATGATGACATAAAATCTAAGTCTGAATGTATTGTCTCCATTAAAACCTACTTCTATGAAAACAACCTTTCTAAAGTTAGTTTTAATGGAACACGGTGCAAGCTTGGCAAACATATTTTTGATTTATGCAAATTTGAAAACGACATTACATCTTGCAAAAACAAAGACCCTCAAGCCAACCTTGAAATACTCACGATCAAATCTCACCAACAATTCACGATTACTGACAACAAAAATAGACAAACCCTTTTTGAACAAAGTGACGAAACTTTTTTTAGCGGCATCATTCATAATGTCGCTGAATCGACCCTAACTCGATGGAAACGTTGTAAAGTCATGCCTTCATCCCCTAACTATCTTGACGATATTATTTCAGCTTGTGGGGGAGAAGACTCTCATCTCCTCATGACTTGCATGTCAGCTGCTGACAGTAAAAAACAAGACTCCGGAACCATTACTGTTGGAGCTGTTATATCAGCAAAAAAACTGAAAGATATTTTTACAAAAAATGCCAACTACACAGGTCAGAACTTTGAACATAATCTTTATTTCATAAGCAACAGAACTATGGGGTTTTACCCGCTTGACGGGCTACCTCTTCCTGCAAACTCTAGCTATGATCGCAATACCGATTTTGACAATCAAAGACTAGGATTTCACACAAGAACTAGTGGTCTACAACAAGGAAAAATCGGGAATTTAATAAGTGTAAATCGTTGCGGAAAAGACAAAAAAGCCTATTTGTACCGCGGAGTCATCTTCACTTCAAATTAATCAAATATATTCAATAATATTTCTGGGAGGGAATTATCTTGTTGTTTGTAAAAAAATCTTTGGTAAAGACGAGGCACAGGTATTGAACCTAACCAAAGCCATGGTGTTTACTACAAACAAAGTTAGTAGTAAGAACCACGGACTTCATCAAGATGCACAGCTCCAACAAGGTCCATCTCTTCTTGGAGCTCTGTAAGTAATTTAAAAACTGTATATGGTCCGCGGTACACAAGTGCGGAGTATACTTGCACACAAGAAGCACCAAGCTTAATTTTTTCAAAGATGTCTCTTCCGGATAATATACCGCCCACACCCACCATTGGTAATTTTCCACTATGAACTTCATAAGCCCACTGTAAAAATAGGTTACTCATGGTTGTCACAGGGTGGCCGCTTAATCCACCTTGATATGGTTGTTCAACACGGTGGGTGTTCGTAAGAATGATACCCCCGAAGTTTAATTCAGTCGCCTTTTCAACAAGACTCTGAAAATGTTTTTTTGGAAGGTCTGGATCAAACTTCAACCAAATTTTCCCTATTTGAGTTGGACTTAACTCACTCACAAGTAATTGTAAAAATTTAGGTGTAGCTAACTCACGTAAGTTAGGGGTGTTAGGCGAAGAAATATTAATAACCATGTAACTAGACTTATCTAAGAATAGCTCTAATAAATCTCGATACTCTTGGTGAGCAAATTCATTGGCGGTCTGCTTACCTCTTCCAATATTTACCCCAAGAGGGGTCTGATCAAAAGCCCACCGCAAATCACTTAAGCGGTTTTGAAGTTCCTTAGAGCCATGATTATTAAAACCCATTCTATTGATAATGGCACGTTGCTCTTTGAGGCGAAATAAGCGTGGTTTTGGATTTCCGATTTGAGGACTAAGAGTCACTGTACCAACTTCTACAAATGAAAAACCAAGGTCCACAAATGCTTGTGGGCATTCTGCGTTTTTATCAAACCCTGCAGCAAGACCAATGGGATGCCTCAGATTCCCTAGACCAGGAACATTAGATGACATCCTACGGTAAAACCTTTGAAGGTTCATGGCAGGTAGCATTTGATGCATACCTTTTTGGAGTGCCATCATACCAACACGGTGAGACATTTCTGCAGGCAGCATTCTTAACATCGCTGTAGATAGGTCAGCAATTTTTATAGATAAACTCATATGATAAATATAGCTTGATGGTAGGAGTTTGTCAGGCGGCAAATTGCTTTAAAAAAGTATTTGTCTCATTGGTAATATCTTCATTTTGAGAAACCCAACGCCCAGCCAAAGAAATAGCTTCTAAAAGACTAAGCTTTAAACGCTCTCCAGCCTGTTGATGGACACGTAGATAGGCTAGGTTTTGCAGAATAAACACACCCAAAGGCCAACGGTCAGTGGAGTTCTGATGACAATAGCAGCTGCTCAAATGATGGAACCCACGAAACACAAAACCCAAGTCGATGATCCCATCTGTATTATTTTTAATACTTTTTACAGATTCACTAAAATAGCCTAAAAGCTCTACAATCATTTCTTGTTGCGATTTACTACTAGCTTTTGACAACCCCTGAAGAGAAGCCTCAACCCTTATAGCGGTAAAAAAGCTCTCTTCCTTTATAAGTGAAGAGAACCGATCAAACTCGTGTTGATAGTTTTGAGATGACTCGATAACACTAGATACATGCTGAATCCTAAAGGGCTTTTCTAAGCAATCAAATGCACCTAGCTGAAAAGCATGCACTGTAAACTCTGTTGAAGGTAATCCAGTGATAAAGATAAATGGAATATTCATTCTAGAGTCACCCACCCACTTTAAAAACTCAGTACCGTTCATCTCTGGCATGACGCGATCACTCAAAATAACACCAACACCATGATTTGACTGCGATAGAATCTCAACAGCTTCTTTGCCATTGCTTGCTTCAACAACCTTCATATCAGCGAGTTCACCTACGAAAGCGAGTCCCTCTCTAACGCCTGGTTCGTCGTCTACGATCAAAAGTTTTTTGGAATTCAACTGACTCAAACAGCCTCCCTTTGCCTTATAGATCGGCAGTATTCATGATAATTTTGAACGACAAATCATCATATATAAAGTAAGACTATAAATTCATTGACCATTTTAAGACCAGCAAGCTCCCCAGATGGCAAAAAAGCTTGCTCGTTTCAACCTAGGTTGGCATAACATGTGTCTATTTATGACTTTGAAATCGTTGGAGGTTTAAGTGCTGTCAGCCATCATTTTTCTTTGCGTCGCCATTGGTTTAGGTGCTGCTTTTTATTACGCTAAACGAGTAAAACTCGTAAAGGTTGAGTCATCAAACCAAGCAACCACAGACCGCTTAAATGAAATTTCGAAAGCGATTTCTGATGGTGCGATGTCATTTCTATCTCGCGAGTATTGGTTTGTCGGAATCTTTTCCGTCATTTTTGCGGTACTCATGGTTTTTGTTTTAGATGTAGATGGCAAAGAACAAATAAACGAAGGCCTTTATAGTGCCTTAGCTTTTTTATTTGGTGCTGCTGTTTCGTGTTTGTGTGCATTCTTAGGAATGAAGATTGCAACTCTAGGAAATGTTCGTACCACTGTAAAAGCAACAGAAAGTCTACCAGGTGCATTTAGAGTTGCATTTGACTCTGGTGCTGTGATGGGATTTTCTTTGACTGCATTAGCAGTTTTAGGCATGTACCTTATGTATTTGATTTTCAATACTTTTGTAAGTGATCACCATGTATTGATGGAGCTTATTTCTGGCTTTGGACTTGGCGGTTCTACTGTTGCATTGTTTGGCCGTGTTGGTGGTGGCATCTACACGAAGGCTGCCGATGTTGGTGCTGACCTTGTCGGTAAAGTCGAAGCCGGCATCCCTGAAGATGACCCAAGAAACCCTGCTGTTATTGCAGATAACGTTGGTGATAACGTTGGTGATATTGCTGGTATGGGAGCTGACTTATTTGGTTCTTGTGCAGAAGCAACTTGTGCCGCTCTTGTCATTGCAGCTTCATCTGCAGTATTAACTCAAGAAGGCAACGAAGCAGCCCTTCTTTACCCACTTTTAGTTTCAGCAATTGGTATTCCAATTTGTTTAATCACATCTTTCTTTGCAAAATTAAAACCTGATGCAAAATCAGCAGAACCTGCACTAAAATTTCAGTTAGTTTTATCAACTATTCTTATGACGGTTGCGATTTGGGTTCTTACAAAAACAACCATGGTAGAGTCATTTTCTGTAAATGGCATTGAAGTAACCAACAATGAAGTTCTTATCTGTAGTCTTTTAGGACTTTGGGGTGGACTACTGATTGGTTTTGTGACTGAGTACTATACTTCTCACACTTATAAGCCAGTTCAAGAAGTCGCAAAAGCTTCCGAAACCGGTGCTGCTACAAACATTATTTACGGTTTGGCACTTGGGTATCAATCAGCTTTGATTCCAGTCATTGCTCTTGCTGTTACTGTTTTTGTTTCTTTCACTATTGCTGGAATGTATGGAATTGCAATGGCTGCCATCGGTATGATCTCAACCATCGCCGTTGGCTTGACTATCGATGCTTACGGCCCAGTCAGTGATAACGCTGGCGGTATTGCTGAGATGTGTGAACTAGGATCTGAAGTACGTGACCGTACTGACTTGTTAGACGCTGCTGGTAATACAACAGCTGCCATCGGCAAAGGTTTTGCAATTGGCTCAGCTATTCTAACTGCATTTGCATTGTTTGCTGCTTTCTTAACAAGAGCAAATATTCCAACACTTGACCTTTTAGAGCCTATCGTATTTGCAGGGCTAATGATTGGTAGTGTCCTTCCATTCTTATTTACTGCTCAAACAATGAAGGCAGTAGGTATTGCAGCAAACGAGATGATCGAAGAAGTAAGAAGACAATTTCGTGAGTACGGAATCCTAGAAGGCAAAGGCAAACCTGATTACAATAAGTGTGTTGCTATCTCTACTGACGCAGCACTTTATCAGATGTTCCTACCAGGAATGCTTGTCATGGGAACTCCTCTTGTGGTTGGGTTCTTGTTTGGAACAAAAGCCCTTGCAGGTGTTCTAGCTGGATCTATGGTTTGTGGTGTGGTTATGGCTCTTTCAGCATCTAACTCAGGTGGTGCTTGGGATAACGCAAAAAAATACATCGAAACCGGTGCTCATGGCGGCAAAGGTTCTGACGCTCACACAGCTGCTGTTGTTGGTGATACGGTAGGAGACCCATTCAAAGATACTTCTGGTCCCTCACTAAACATCCTCATGAAACTCATGGCGATTATTAGTTTGGTATTCGTACCTTTCTTTAATGAATATGGTGGATACTTGTTACAGTTTTTAACTAACTAAAAATAATTAACTACCACCAAAAAAACCCTCATCAATGATTTTGATGGGGGTTTTTTAGTTTTCCTGCCAGACCTTATTTCATGAAGTCACCCTAAAGAGTCGCTTCACGACCTCATAAAAAACACCAACACAACCAATTAATACATATACTTATACCTAGCTTTCTCAAACAAACCTTTAAGCCATCCGGCACTCACTCCGACTTATAATGAAACAAACAAGGCTTTATAAAGTGAGTTTCTACACGACATCCATATTGATCGTAGCAATAGTCTTAGGCTGCAAGTCTACTCAGAAGAGCTCTGAAATATCCACTATCAATAAAGAAGACACTGCAAGACTGCTTCAAGGAACAGAGCAGTTTGATAAATCGACATTAAAAGCTGTCGTTGCAATATATTCTGAAGATATTCTTTCAAACGGTGGTGACACCTTATGGAGTGCTTTGAACTCTACGGTCAACACAAACCTTGGAAAAGGTTATTCGAAGTATCTCATTTCAAATGTTGCAAAGAAAGCATACGGAGCATCTGAAATATTTTCTCATACTGAAGCACATTCACACTCTGAGATTATAAAATCACTTCAAAAAGTTATTCAAGAGCTTGAATCAAAGATCACCAAAGAAACAAAAAGGATTGAAATAATTTTTCATTTATTTGCACACGGAAGAACTACCACGGGAAAAGGCGATGGATATTTTGAAGTAGTGACAAAGGGCCTAAGCAATATAAATAACGAAGAAATCGAATCCAAAATCACTTGGAGCGAACTATGGGAAAAAATTATTTTACCATTAAATAATATTGGAAAAAGCAGAAACCTGAAACCAGAGATCCTTGCCTTCATGGAACCTTGTTACAGTGGAAATATTATTCCACACATCCCTAAGTACGCACAAAATCTAGACTTAATGCTTATCACAGGTGAGTCATCCATGGCCCCTCAACATGGCTTTGGTCAGCACGAAAATTCGTTTATGTCTGCGTTGAGCCATGGGGTTAACTTAGCTCTCAAAGGCTATGCAAATAACCTAGACACAATAGACCAACCTTTTCACCTAAAGTTTACAAGTAAAGAAATTGAAGAGTACGGCATTGAAAAACTTGGGGAGTTAAAAGACATTGATGATATTACCCTCAAAGAGTTTGAAAAATACATAGATATCAGTTCAAAACTAACAACATGCATTCAAAAACAGGAGCATCGAGTAAACAACTTGGTCAATCCAATGGGAGTTGTTTGCAGCACATTTAAGTCCATACAAGACAGCACCAAAAAGTTACCAAAAAACTTATTAAGTGATATTTTCAAGAACTTTACAGGCCTAGATCCTGAGAAAGATTTAAACTCACTCCTTGGCAACAATCTCACAGAAGCTGAACAAACATTCTTATATGGGGAGTTTTTTGGAGTATCGAACATCCAAATATATAAAGCGGGCTCTTTTATAACCAACGAAAATAAAATTCTTTCATTATCATCCCCTCAAATCATAAAAGAAGCGAGACAGAACATGAATGTGAATTTCATCAACAACACTGAAAAAGAAATGTTTTTATGTAAACACAAAGAAGATATATCGTTTGATCATTTTAGAACATTACTAAAAATCATTCATAAAAGAATTCATCAAAATAGTTTAAGTAGAACGGATTCAAATATCGCTGAAGATTTATGTTTCAAACATGAGAATTCAACAAAATCACAAAACAATGAAGAAGATGAATTACCTGAGGGATTTGAAATCATTATTGATGGAGACTTATAGTGATTATTCTTGCCATTTTATAAATAGTTGTAATACCAATTTTTGTTTGGCTCATTTCTCTTCATTACATCTATTTGCTTATCTTAGATTGTCACTTCATCCGAGAGTTTCTCAGGAAACTTATCAACGAACGGTGACAATTTTTCATCAGAAGATTCATCAACCAACGATGGTTTAAAGGAGCTTGAAACATTAACCATTGGTAATGTTAGTAGAGCATTCGACTATTGCTTCAAAGCCAGTATCGGGTTTGCATTTTAATCAGCCCCAAACCATTTACCTATTTAAACCCACAAAACAGCTAGAACCATCGCCATCATTTCCAGCACGAAAAGCAAATCTTCTAGAATACTGCAAATTACTATCAAAAACGTCTAATAGAGGATAAATAACTAAATCATTCCCAGAGACTTCTTCAGGAAGTTCAAATTTAGCATATTCTCCATCTCCAAAAGAGTCTGGAGTTAATTCAATCGTCACTAGATGTGTTTTCGTTGCAAGTGCAAAAACTGCTTTGAAATTTAAAGGTGATGGTTTTCGCTCTGACATATGACTTAACAGTCTATTGTTTTGAAAATGCTCTATTCTCAAAATATTTTTTGAGACAGCAAAATCAAAACTACCTTCAAACAGCTCACTCCCAACATCAACACTATATTTTAAAGTGTTTACTTCACCATTCTCTGTTGATTGAAAATCCCTCAGTGTTTCGTTCGCAAACAACATTTTAAATTGCTCTAAATAGGACGCAAAAGATTTCTCAAACATTCTTGCCGGGTATAGTTCGGTTGGATCTACCTTAACTTTTGATTTTTTATTCGCACTTTTCTTAAGATAAACAGTATCTAATCCTGAAGCTGTTTCCCAGTTTCCTGCTTGGGTATTTAATTGAATTTCAATATTATCAAGTTCCGTTGGGAGCGTATATCGAGCAAGGCCATTTCTAGTCAATTCGAGAGTGTTTAAGATATACTGTTGGTTGTTTTTTCGATCATTGATAACAATAACAGGGGGAGCCACAAGACCAGTTTGAGTTTTTAGGCTCATAAAACCAAAACTACTACGTTCTAGATTTTTAATACTCAAAACTCCATTTTTAACTTTAAAAGTCAAAAAAGAACGAGTTTTATTACTCTCGCTTTTATGTACCAGCTTCACTTTTTGTTTTGATGAGGGAAAGAATTGACTCTTATATAAAGCGATAGGTAAAATCACACCATTGATTTGTGATTGATTGGCTGGTTTCTCTGCAGCCTCTTCAGAATGCCCCTCATTCAATTCTTCTTGAGGTATGGCCACGCCTTCTTTTGCTTTTATTGGAATATAATGCTTACCAGCCTTAAAAGGCTCTCCATTATCAATAAAGTATTTATCCGACAGAGTTAATTTTTTACTAAACTTCTCACCAGTTTGCTTGTCTACTGCAATAACAAAAACATCAATTTTTTTAATATCTCCAATCTTAAACTGGCTATGACTTTTATTACTAATTGTTGCTGGGTTTAAGAGATATTGCTTTTTTTCACCTTCGGAATCTACAATGACAATAATATTTGTTATAAAATCTTCTGAGATATTTTCATTTACATACTCAAAAGCTTGGTTCGCAGGAAGCCCAAAGTCTCTTTTTACAAAGTTAAGCACTTGTAGAACCCCTGCTTTAAACTTTAAGGATATTTTTGCACGGTACTGCAAACCTGGCCTTGATGAAGGTATTAAGTACCTAACATCACCATGCTCTTGTGGGTCATTTTCGATGACTGGGCTTTCATCATCTGCTCTTGCACTTCCACTTAAGAGTACTAATAGAATAAAAATATAACTGATAATATTGTGCTTTTTGTTCATAGTCTTTGCTTCTGCCTCTGGGTTTTATTAATGCTATTAAGCTATATTGAATTCTGGGATGAAATGAAAGAGATGATAGGCCGAATGGTCGTAAGGCTATGATTTTACATAAGTTTAAATCAACAACTAGCCTTTTCATCAGGGAAAGGCCCACAAATTCGATGGCTTAGACAAGTTTCATTCAATAAAATTAAAACGACTAAGAAACAACTAACTTATCCCACACTACTCGGGCAGCTACCCCAGCATTATTTAGCCCCTCTAAAATAATCGTGTTTTGATCTAAGAAGCGAAATGACCTTTCTAAAGTAGTTTGGTAACATGACTCATCAGAAGACAGCCTAACATGATGAAACATTTTACCTTTCTCAATAGTAAACTCTCCCGTATAAAAATTTGAATGAAAACGACTGTCTTTAAAGTAGTTAAACCCGACAAACATAATGTTTGGAGAGCTATAAATCAGCCTGCCTTCGATTTTATACGGTCTTTCAACTTCTAGCCCATCTTGTATGTCTACAAGTTTACGCAAAGACCAAACCCCATATACTTCTTCTTTTGACATAAGTTTCATTCTTTTTGTAGTTGTTGATAATGGCAAAGACTTTGACAAAACATCATAAATTTTTCTTCAAAAAGAGATACTTCGTGAGGCTTCAAGTGAAACGGCGGACAAACATATACAGTATTTCCGAGAGGCCTTAAAAAGATTTGATGTTTAGAAGCAAGCTCACGAATAAAAGCAGTGTCCACATTATATGAACGAGTTGACTCAGCAATCTCAAAAGCTAATACTCCACCTACTTGCCTTACATTATAAAACCCTGAATAGTTTTTTATATTGTTTCTCATCTTCGATAAAGACTGCATTAAAACACTGAGGTTATTTAAAACCCCCTCTTCACGGTAAACTTTCAATGTTTCAACCGCTGCCGCACATGCAATTGGGTTAGCAGTATAAGAATGGCCATGTAGTAATGCGTCAGATTTTTGATCTGAATAAAAGCTTTGAAAAATAGTATCGGTTGCTACCGTCAAGGACAAAGCAAGGTTTCCACCCGTTAATGCTTTTGACAAACAAATAATATCAGGGGTAACACCAAGTTGTTGATAAGCAAACATCGACCCTGCACGACCAAAACCTGTAAAAATTTCATCAAATATCACAGGAATGTTCTTTTCTTTACAAGCTACTACAATCGCTTTTTGCCATTGCGGGTCAATTACCCTCATCCCAGAAGCACCTTGCAGCAATGGCTCCATGATGAACCCAGCGATTTGATCATGCTCATTTGTAAGAGTTTCTTGGATAGATTCTACGCTGTGAAAATCCGCATCATTCTGAGAATCTTCAAAAGCTAGTTTTGGCCTTAGAATATCAACATCAAACATCCAGTGATGATAAGGATCATGGAAGCCACTTCCCTTCCCAAGACTCATAGCCCCCAGGGTATCTCCGTGATAACCACCTTCAAGAACCATAAAACGTTTACGAACTTTACCGGTAGATTGTTTCCAATGCTGACAACACATTTTCAGTGCCACTTCTACCGCTGTCGACCCATCATCACTAAAAAAATACTTAGAAAGATCCTCGTGTAACTCTTTTTTTAATAAACTCACCAACTCCAAAGCTGGCTGATGAACCATATCTGCAAACAATACATGATCTAATGTCTGTTGTTGTTTATGGATTGCCCTTCCAATGCGAGGGTGTGCGTGCCCAATGGAGTTTGTCCACCATGAACTAACGCCGTCCATTAGCTTTTCTCCACCTTCCATGGTGAGCCAGATACCTTTTGCAGAAACTACTCTAGGGCTATTAGGAGAAAGCTTATGTTGAGTAAATGGTCTCCATAAATTCTTTTGGTGATCATTTAGGTTATCCCCTTTTAAAGAAAAAACTTCATTCAATGAACCTACTAATTTTTTGCAATGCAGGTCGTGACTCTCTTCTCCAAAAGAGCTCCTAGGAAAAGAACAAAGCTTAACATCTGAAGGCAAATCTCTCGTTAAACTTTTTTTGTTTTCGGCATGATTTTCTCCAGAAAGGACTACCGAAGAAGACTTTGTAGAAACATTCGATAATGCTCGAACCGTTAATAAAGTGTGGTTCAATGTTCCAAGACCGCACCTAGAAACCACGACAACATGAGATTCCACCAGTCTCAAAAAATCTATCCATGTTTCACCTTGCTCATTCAAAGGAACAAACAAGCCGCCGGCACCCTCTACCACCAAGTAGTCTAATGGTTGAGTATTCGGTATTTGCTGAAAAATTTTCTGAAGGTCGATCTTCACCCCTACTTTCCGAGCAGCTTGATCAGGAGACACAGGTTCTTCAAATGTATAGATACTTTCAAAGTGATTTAAATCACCCTTTGTACTTGTTAAAACAACATCTAAATCGAGGTTTTTTCCACCTGATTGAACAGGCTTCCAGTAACCCACTTTTTTGCCACTCAAGAGAAACCCCTGCAACAAAGAGCTAGAGATATGAGTTTTACCGACATCCGTGTCAGTACCAGTCACGAAAATTATTTTATATTTTGCAGTCATTAAACACCCGAATGAGTTCATCTAAAAATTCTTGGTTCATATCCCCTCGAAGAGAGACTCTTAACCCCGGCTCGTTGATTGACACTGTTGGAAAGCGGATGAGAGGTGTTTCAAAACCGCATGCACGAAGCTTATCTTTTGCTTGGGAAGCTAAATCCGTATTCTGAAAGGGAATATAAACAATATGATCTTTTCCAAAGTAATGCAGGTTGCATCGATCATGGAAGTAACGGGTCACATCCGACAAAGACTTTAAATGACTTTGGTTTTCTTTAATCCACTCAAAAGTCGTTTCTATTGCTTTTGCCATGAAAGGAGAAATTCCCGTGGAGTAAATAAAACTCCTACTATAATTAAGTATCACATCACGAAACCAAGAAGGCCCACTAACAAAAGCCCCCTGCAAAGATACCGCTTTCCCACATGGGTTCACCGTGATCAGTAATGGATGATAATCATGGCTTACGAGGCCCTCTCCACGCTTACCAAAACAACCAATACTATGAGCTTCATCAACCACTAACAAATCACCGTTTCTCTCACATAGCTTTAATAATGAATCTATAGGAGCACGCTTACCGGACATGCTAAAAATAGATTCTGTCATTAATATCTTATGGGAAGATGAAAGCTCCTCAAATATTTTTTCTACTTGCTCAAAATCACAGGTATCTACTCGGTAAATACTTTTTTTAGAAACGCCACTTGCCATCATTCCATCGCGAACACTCATATGCATTTTTTGATCGACAATCCACGCAGTATCTTTCAAAGAAGACTCTTTGATATTGGATAAAGCCTGACAAAGACCAATATTTGCTTGATAACCTGTTGGAAATAAAAAACTGAACTCAGATTGTTTTACATGACTTAATGCAATCTCAACTTGAGATAAGCCTTTATCATCACCAGCCAACATACGACTAGAACCAAAACCATAAGGTATGTCTAAATTCGATAAAATTTTTTGTAAAGGCTTGCACTGAGACAAACCTAAATAATCATTACTGGCAAGGCTGTGTTGAGTTTCTGATTTAACAAACTCACTTGGAAGTTCACGTATCAGTGACTTTGCATCCAAAACAGCGAGTTTTTTTGCGACTCGCTGTTTTAGTTTAAACGAAAGATCAGTGGGTTGCTGCATGCTGCTTTGAGTTTTCAGAAGCTGGCTTTAAGCCAAGATTTTTTAACATTTCAAGGTCAGTATCCACATCAGGGTTTCCTGTTGTCAGAAGTTTTTCTCCTGCAAAGATAGAATTAGCACCCATACAAAAGCATAGGGCTTGCTCTGCTTCACTGAGCTCCATTCTTCCTGCAGAAAGTCTTACCTTACTGTGCGGCATGATCAATCTTGCAACGGCAATCGTACGAGCCAACTCAATAGGCTCTACAGCTTCTGGGTTTTGAGCTGCCATTGGAGTTCCTTCTACAGGAACTAAAACATTGATTGGCACACTTTCTGGATGTGGTGTCATTTTATGAAGTTCAAGAAGCATTTGAAGGCGATCGTCAATGGACTCGCCCATTCCAATAATCCCACCGCAGCAAATAGTCATGTTTGCTTTGCGTACATTCTTAAGAGTATTTAAACGATCCTCAAAGGTACGTGTGGTAATAATTTTTTCGTAGTACTCAGGAGACGTATCAATATTATGATTGTACGCGTAAACACCCGCTTCCTTTAGTTGAACAGCTTGTTCTTCATTAAGCATTCCAAGAGTTGTACATACTTCTAGGCCCATTGAGCTTACTTGCTTAATAGTATCTAGCATTTTATCAAACTGAGGACCTTTTTTGGGTGGAGAACGCCAAGCGGCTCCCATACAAAAACGAGTTGAACCAGATTCTTTGGCCTGCTTTGCAGCAGCAACCATTGTATCTACATCTAAAAGTCCATGAGCATCCACTTTACTTTTGTGATGAGCACTCTGAGGACAATAAGCACAGTCTTCTTTGCAACCACCGGTTTTCACAGAAAGCAGTGTACACATTTGCACTTCGTGGTCTGCGTGATGAACTTGAGTTACCTTTTGACAAAAATAACTAAGTCTTGTGATTGGAAGCTCATACAAGAACTTAAGATCTTCAAGTTGTAATTGATGTTGAGGCTTAGCCGACAATAAATAATCTATATCCAAATCATCTCCCTAAGGGTCATCTGTGAAGGGTGAGACTAGCAAAGTGCCTATCCAGCCTCAAGCTTGAACAGAGCACTTTGTTGATTCCTTTCATCAAAGGACTTTATTTGACTATATTTTAATCAACTCAAGCGTCTGAAGGCAAAGACCCCATTAACTGGATCAAGCGTTGGTTCATTAATGATCTTGATACCCAGAAAACCTCAGCAAGCTGTGTGAGTAAATCTTTAGAGCCACTTAGCTTTTTGATTTCAGTAAACACTAAATGCTTTGGAAGTAACAGGTTCACCGCAAACACATTGCTTCTAATATCGTTTACGTAATGCATGTAATGCTCAAGACTTTGGTCAGAAGCAAAAACTTTGCCTGGAAGATCACCTAAGAAAAAATACCCAAGTGCTTTCGCAACTTTGAATCTAAGATATGGTTTCATTTCAAATTTCTCAGGATGTGAGATTTGAATTTTGCCACCAGAGATATGATATTGAATTGGTTGCTCTTGAGACAACTGAAGCTTTTTATCTACCTTAAAAGTAATATCAGGAAATGCATTGAGTATTTCAGGCAAATACAAAGGACACTCGGTAAAGTTCACTTTACGGTGAATATTAAAAACCGTGTTTTGAATATGTGAATGATCAACTTCAAAAAACTGACGAATTTCGATTTCTTTATCTTTACTCCACTGGTGAGAGTTTTTTCTATAAAAATCTTTACGTGCAGTCTCAACGATTTTTTCGTCTGCTTCAAAAAGCCCGTAACCACGGTACTCGTGAAAAGCTTCGAAGTGATCTACTTCACCAAATGCAACATCTGTCACAAGCTTGTGTTCAACACCCAGATGGTCTGCAATGGAACGCATGGCATGAATTGAACGGATGTTCTTTTTGCCCTTTTTCCAGTGACTGCAATCTGCCGGATCAAACCCAAGGATTTGTCCGATATCTTGATCAATCACTCGGATACCACCGAATTTGTGATCAAGAACGTGCCTACAAAATAAAAATAATGAAACTGAGTTTGGATATCTCGCTTGAGATATATCTACAGCTTTAGCCATGTTTGGTTCCCCCCCACAAGTAACCAGATGTCTTTAATTTATACACTTTTATGTGCGACTGTTACAATATAAATAACAAATGGTTTGACCATCGTCAAACTTAGCTTTGTGTTTAATCAAATTTAGTTTAGTAATTATCACTGAGCTATTTAACTTTTAAGTAAAAAGAGTCGTTTTGACGGGTCTTTCAGTTAAGTTGCTGAATAAAAACTTGAGGTTTTTCGTCTTTTTGACGATCACTAAGATATAAAAGTGATGATACAGAAATAAAGAAAGTAAAATCATGTCAGACAATTCAAACACAGATCATAATACCGATGGAAGCATTCTCGTTTCTGAAGAAGTCGATGTCGCAAAACCAAAACTATATAAAGTCATTATGATGAACGATGACTTTACACCAATGGACTTTGTTGTGAATATTCTTGAAGGAGTCTTTGAGAGGACCCACACGGAAGCCATGAAAATCATGTTAGAAGTGCACCAAAACGGAAAAGCAACTGCTGGAGTTTACCCAAAGTCCATTGCTGAAACGAAAGTGTTAGAAACGATGAAAGAAGCAAAGAACCAACAATATCCACTTCAATGTCAAATGGAGAGCCAGTAATCGTGTTTGATAAACAAGCTCAAATTATATTGAATCTTGCATTTACGGAAGCCGTCAAAAGAAAACACGGTTACGTCACCCCTGAACACCTATTGTTTGCGTTGTCATTTGATAAACGCGTTACAAAGATCATGCGTGCCTGCGGCCTTGATATTGAACGTGCTCGCAAAGAAATGGATGAATTCTTTGATAGTGATTTAGTACCATCATCCGATCAAAAAAAACCAAAGCCAACCATGGCCTTTGAAAGAATCCTTCAAAACTCGGTCAATCAAGCTTTATCATCTGGTAGAGACATGGCAACCGGAAGTAGTTTACTTGCCTCTATCTTTGAAGAAACTGACTCACATGCACGTTATTTTCTAGAAAAGCAAAACATCACTCGCTTTGATGTCATTCAGTATATTTCCCATGGTGACTTTGATGATGAAGATGACCTGATGGATGAGCTTGAAGAGATGGAAGGCAATGCCCACCAATCAAATCAATCTCAAAGTGATGATGGATCCAAAAGAACAAAAGTTGGAAAACAATCACCACTCGAAAAATACACTGTCAATCTTTGCGACCGTGTTCGAGACGGAAAAGTTGACCCAATTATTGGAAGAGAAACCGAAATCAAAAGAGCTACGCAGGTTCTTTGCCGTCGCCGAAAAAACAATCCATTGTTTGTCGGTGAACCGGGAGTTGGAAAAACTGCATTAGCGGAAGGCATGGCCCAATACATTGTTGAAGAACGTGTACCTAAAGCACTTTTGGATGCTGAGATATTTTCTTTGGATATTGGAAGCCTCATGGCTGGCTCAAAATACAGAGGAGACTTTGAACAACGACTCAAAGGAATCTTAAAAGCTCTTAAGAAATACGCTAAACCTGTGTTGTTTATTGACGAGATCCATACGATTGTTGGAGCTGGGTCTGTCAGTGGTGGATCACTAGATCTATCAAACCTTCTAAAACCTGCACTTGCAAATGGTGATATTCGTGTCATGGGTGCAACCACATATAAAGAGTATCGTAGTCAGTTTCAAAATGACGCTGCACTAAATCGTAGGTTCTTAAAGATTGACGTCAATGAGCCAAGCTTGGAAGATGCCAAGAACATCCTTGAAGGAATCAAGGATGCCTTTGAAGAGTACCATGATGTTGAGTATGACCAAGAAGCTCTAGAGCAAGCGGTTGAACTATCAAACCGCTACCTCAGTGAATTAAAACTCCCTGACAAGGCAATTGACGTCATTGATGAAGCTGCTGCAAGAAAAGCATTATATGCTGATAGCGAAAATTCAGAAGAGACCAAAGTAATTACCGTTGCAGATATTCAATCAACGATTGCTTCCATGAGTAAAGTGAATGTTGAAGACTTACAAGAAGAAGAAGTCGCACAATTAAACCACTTGGCTGCTGACCTAAAAGCACTTGTTTATGGTCAAGATCACGCTGTTGAACAAGTTGTTAATAAAATCAAACTTGCACGATGTGGCCTCAATGATGACGACAAACCAATTGGTTCGTTTTTGTTTAGTGGTCCTACGGGCGTCGGTAAAACCGAACTTGCCAAAAGACTTGCAGAGCAAATGAAGTTAGAGTTCAACCGTTTTGATATGAGTGAATACATGGAACGCCATAGCGTCGCGAGGCTCATTGGAGCTCCTCCGGGATACGTAGGATATAATGAAGGCGGACTGCTAACAGACACGATTCACCAGAACCCCCACAGCTTGGTATTACTAGACGAAATCGAAAAAGCACACCCTGACGTGCATAATATCTTACTTCAAATTATGGATCATGGTTTTGTGACAGATACCGTTGGCAGAAAAACAGACTGCCGTAATATCATCTTAATCATGACCACCAATACCGGTGCACGTGAGCTCTCTTCAGGAAAAATTGGTTTTAGCAGAGACAGCGATAAAGGTGATCTGCCTGCAGAACTCAAAGAAGTTTTTTCTCCTGAGTTTAGAAACCGTTTAGATGCCATGATTCCATTTAAACCTCTTCAGATGCCGCAAGTTGAACTGGTGGCTGAAAAGCTTTTAAAAGAATTGTCTAATCGCCTTCTAAAAAAGAAGATCACTTTAAAGTGGAACAAACCAGTTATCAAGATACTTGCTAAGGGTGGTTATTCTGTTGAGTACGGTGCGAGACCTATGCGTAGACTTATCTCTGAGAAAATCAGTGTACCGCTTAGTCAAAAGATGATTGATGGTTCTTTTAGTGATGGTGACACCGTTAAACTTAGTATTACTAAGGGTGAAATTAGCTTTGGTGCAGAGAAATCAGAATAAAATAATTATATTTTTTGAGTCTTAAATTTTTAAATAGTTACACTGACTGCTTTTTTATAAAACCCATTATTCTGATGTCTTATACTACATATTACAAAAATATAAAGTTCTAGCTTTAACAGAACTCAAAACCAAGGATGACACATGAAAC
The DNA here is from genome assembly GCA_023301465.1 of Oligoflexales bacterium. GTDB lineage: Bacteria > Bdellovibrionota_B > Oligoflexia > Oligoflexales > JALZUQ01 > JALZUQ01. The sequence goes on along the minus strand of JALZUQ010000024.1, from coordinate 33,630 downwards.
ATTTCACAATCTTATTAGCTTTTGCTCTAACTTCTTGCATATCTAACAACGCACTGAACACATCAGAAGAAACAAAAAACATCTCACACACTCTACTTCAAAACCAATTCGCAAAAAATTTTAATCTTAAGAAATTTTTAAGCCAACTTAATGAATATAAGTCAGATTGCAATTACACTGACCTGAATAAGACGAGTAATTGCAAATTTAAAACCAAACTACCAATCAGATCAGACAGTAGCGGAAAATGGTTTTTTCGATTTCACTTAAAAACCAATTCATATAGTAGCAATAAAATCGCTAGAGATGCATTTGAAAAACGATGGACTCAATATAAAGCATCAGATAAAATGCTTAATAAGGGAAAAGTTTCTTTTGAGTTACTTGCTAAAAATCAAATTTTAGAACTAAACACAAGTTGTTTTGCACACTACAGACTTTCTAAACCAATACGTTTACTACAAAAGAATATTTTTGGTGAAAAGCCTGCAGACACTAAAACAATAATTAAACATTATTGTGGTGGTATTCATAAGCGAAACTAACTTAAAAACCGCACCTAGATTATTCCGCTCACCTACGGCTCTAGCAGTAAAAAAACCAAACTCATCAATACTTATAGAAAATCAGTTATTGCTATTTTAAAGATCAAAACATTCTAAAAAATCAGATTGAAATTAACTCCCCTGAAAATTTCATTAAAAAACACCTTGAACATCAAGCCTGATAAGGCCTCATAAAAAAAATGAATTTATACTTTCAAGATAAGTAAACAAAGGAAGGCAATAGTTTGACGAAGCTAATAAGGGTAGTTACCATAATAGTAGAACACCATTTAATTTAGTCTGGATAAAAACATGTTAAAAAGAACACCAAGTAAATTTGCATTTGTCGTTGTCTTACTATTAGGCTTAGGGTCAATTAGTTGTGTGACTCACCAACCAATGCATAAATCAGCAACAACTATGGTTAAGCAAGCAACCCCAGCGATCTCTGGATATGATCCAGTAGCCTATTTTACTATGAATAAAGCAGTTAGAGGGTCAGGCATGCATACCGCTCAACACGCTGGATCAACTTTCATGTTCTCATCTGCAAAAAACAAGGCTCTATTTGCAAGCAACCCAAGTAGATACTTACCTGAATTTGATGGATACTGTGCTTTCGGAGCAGCTATGGGTAAAAAGTTTTATACTGACCCAACCATTTTTGGAATTGTAAACAACAAACTTTACTTAAACCTAAATAAAGACATTCAAAAGAAGTGGAATGCTGATCAAAAAAACATGATCCGTAAAGGCCATGCAAATTGGGCCAAAATGTAAAAAAAAGTTATAAACTCTAACAAGACTCTATTAAAGATTCTTGTTAGAGCAACAAGATTGAATCAGGTTCTAACGATTGATATTTATTTTAATGTAACTCTATCTAAAGCCAACCAATTATTTGTTCTTGTGTCTAACTTAACAATCTCATACCCCATCAAAGCATATACATCGTTACCTATAAAAACAGGTCTTGTATTTCCGTACCAACCCACACAAGAACTAGCACAAACATTAGAGTCTATAGACTGAGACTGTGCAACTCCAAGTGGGTTAATTTCACCCTTCGAAGCATTGAATTCATAATACCCTACATTAGCACTACTGGCGTAACTATAACGCTCACTATGACTTAACTCTGCGATCCCAAAATAACCACCTGTTTCACTTGGCTTAAAAAAGAAACCATGGCTTCTACTTTCACCTTCTGATGTCTTACTCAATACCGTAGAGCTTAATTCACGGTTAGATTTTGAATCTAATGCTGTAAACTTAAGGCCATTACTAACAGAAGAAGAAACTAAAAACCTAGAAGAACCTAAAAGCTCAATCCTATTTACACTACCCATAGAACTCAAAGAAACTGTACTGACCGCCTTAGAACCCAAATCAAAGAATACGGCCTTTGACTCCCGCTTTGAAGAAAGAAAATTTGTATCGTAATCATAAAAATCACTATTTTCGACAATCAGTGCCGTTTCATTGTTAAAACGAATTTTTGAGAAACTTCTAGTATTTAATGGTGTTAATAAGGACTTAACATCACTATTTACATTCACTTTATTTGAAAAATCAGACAAGTTTATCTGAAGCATTTGCATTTCTGAGAGTGCTTCATCACCTTCTCTTAGCTGAGAAGCATCCACGTTAACGGCAATATTCAAGACATCACCCTTCTCTTTAAAAGCAAACCGATCCGATGGATAACCAATTATTTTATGAACCGAAAGCGACATATCTTCTAAAGACCATTTATATATTTTTTGATCTCCATAAATATACATATTTTTAGATGAGACATAACGCGTTCCATACATATTATCCAAAACTCCAGAAGAGTCACAATCTATGGCATCAATTGAATTGATTTCACAACGGTGCATAACATTCATCACCAAACTATAGTATTTTGGTATTTCTAAGGGAATGTACATTTTCTCCCAACTAACGACTTCTCTTTTTCTGACAGCCTTATATTCGCTAGAAAGTTTTGATATTGATGGCATGATGTCACGATAATTGAGTTTTTTACCATATTGATGGCGAAAATTTACAGGCGTAAACATCACTAACTTACCATTTACAAGTCGAGATGAGTAATTACTTCCACTAAAATAATCATAACTTTCATAAAAATGCACTGCCCCTCTCTTCAGCTTTCCATTACTTTCAAGACTAAAAAGACTTACCTCTGTTGCTCCACCACCAATACCGGGAACACTATATCTGTATGCTGTAACAATAATGATGTTACCTTTTACCAACATTTCATCATACCAAACATTCGCTTGTAGATTTTTTGTTGGAGCAACGAGCATAGAGTTGGTTTGTTTTAATTCATCTTTAATATTAGTAACAAATAGTTTTCCATGTCTTAAAGTTACAAGAAAATCATCAATATTTTTTACAATCCCACCCTCATCCACGCTAGACTCTTGGTTATTAGTAATGTTTGTATTGGTAGATCCGCTACTGGTATCTTCAACTGAAGTATCAACACTTTCACTCGCTGCAATCGCTTCTGGTGCATCATTATAGCCTGAGCCAAAAGTAGCAGAGTTTTGTATGTTTTCATTATGCACATAAGATTCTAAGGTTTGCATAAACGCTTCTTGGGATTGAAATAAGCCTAAACTGTTTGTTTCTATACTCTCTTCTATCCGCTCAGGTAGTTCTGTAAAAAGAGTGTCATTTTCACTGTTACCACCCCCACAACCAACTAGAGAAACATAAAGCAGAGACGAAAAAGCTATTTTTCTTAATAAATACAGTCGCATAAGAATTCCTTTGAGTTAGATATACTGTTCTAGACTTCATTGAAGCAATTGCCTCAATTACCTGATATCTAGTTTATCGACAATTCATGAAACTCTTCGATAGCTAGAGCTGTAAAAGTGTATTCTTATGTATTCTAAGTCCGACTTTATAGACCAATAGTCAGTATTTATCATGTCTCGTTCCTAATAGAATCAAACTTATTTCCCGATAAATTAGTTTGTGTCAGTTTGAGAGTGGTGCCTTTATTCAATATTTTATATTTCAGACTGCGATAAACAAAATCACCTCAATAAACCAACGACTTTTATCGAATTACATTGACTATTTTGACCTTAAATGAAATGAATCACATTCACGCTATAGACAATATGTTGGAGAACCTTGCTTTGTTAAAAATCGGAAAAAAACAAACCCTTAAAATTGATCACATTGATGGCTCTGGTTATTACTTGCTTTGTGATCAAGAAGAAGAGGTTTTTATGCCGGGGTCTCTAGCTTCAAAAGAATACGAACTTGGTGACATGGTGGAGATATTTATCTTTACAGACAAGAAAGGTGATCAACTAGCCACTAGTAAACTACCATTTGCTGAGGTTGGGGATTTTGCTTGTCTAGAAGTAATGTCCGTCAACCAATCAGGAGCTTTTCTAGATGTTGGACTCCCAAAAGATATACTCGTTCCGGGCGGGCTTCAAAAACATCAAATGCGAGAAGGCCAAAAACATTTAGTGAAGGTACTCATTGATGATGAAAACCGAATGTACGGCACAGAAAAAATAAACCCTTATTTAGCAGGCTCCGACTTTTTTAGTCTATCCCAGATTGTCAAAATCATGCCTTTTCACCGCACACCACTTGGCTATAAAGTCCTAATCGAAAATAAATGCTTAGGTATGATTTACCATAATGAGATTTTTCAAAAAATATTACTTGGAGAAGAGTATGAAGCCACCATTAAAGCCATACGAAATGACAAACAAGTAGATCTTATTTTAGGTAGAGTTGGAAAATCTGGCTCTGAGATGAATACAAAAAAAATAATGGATTTCATCGAAAGATCAAATGGAAAGATCACGTTAACTGACAAATCAAGCCCTTCAGAAATTAAAGAAGCACTGAATATGAGCAAGAATGCATTTAAAAACGCCGTAGGTGCTTTATATAAACAAAGACTTATAGTATTAAAAGAAGACTGCATTGAATCAACACATAACGCAAATTCCAACTGATCACACCCACGTATTAAGCTAATCTATAGCTCTCTTAAATTTTATAAAAAGATCATGAAAGCTAAATTAACCTATTATGGCACTTATTTCAGATCTTCCTTGATTCCAAAGCATCTATTTGCAAAAATGGCTTAATTTTCAACTTAATGTCTTTGACCAAGAAGACGCTAAAAGAATCATAGAATAATAAATACTTTAAATATATCACCGTGAATTTCCGTAATTCACGGTAAATAGAGACTTCGAGACATCACCAGAAACAAAGTGTCTCAACTTCAAAGCATGTAAACATCTAAAAACACAGGTTTTTTCAAAAAAAATACAGACTCATGTCTCAAAAGTCGACCTTATAAATATAAGGAGAACCGACATGCTTGCTAGTATTTCAAAGCCAATTGAACAAACCCGCCGAAAATCCGTGATGGTATGGAGCAAAAAAGCAAGCTTCTCTGACCATGTGAGAAATCAACACCCTTCAGACAAATTTTCAGTCATGCACATACATGAAGCCAGTGAAGTCATCGAGCTCTTTCAAGATAACTGCTGGGCAATCATGGTGGACTTAGCAAGTATTACAAAAGAAGAAATAGAAAACATAAAGAAACAGCCTGAAGTTTTTAAAAAATGCATTTTTACAAACACATCAGAAGCACAAATAGAAAATGAAAATAACAACACAGTTCATCAAAATGGTTTTTTAGATAAAGAAGCAACAAAGTCCTTGTCACCCAATATGATTTCATTAAACAACATGGTCGCTAAAGTAGCTCCTATTGACGTATCGGTTGTACTACAAGGTGAGTCTGGCGTTGGTAAAGAGGTTTTTGCAAAACGCATTCATAGGTTTGGCCCAAGGTCCAAAGGTCCCTGGATAGCTGTGAACTGTCCTGCAATCCCTGACACCCTCATTGAATCAGAGTTGTTTGGGCACGTTAAAGGAGCATTCACAGGTGCTGACGCCCGTAAAATTGGAAAGTTTGAACTAGCAAACGGAGGAACACTTTTTTTGGATGAGGTCGCTGATTTCTCTATGGAATGCCAAGCTAAGATTTTAAGAGTCCTTCAAGAAAGAGAAATTGAACCTGTAGGGTCTTCAAAGCCAATACCAGTCAATATTCGACTCATATGTGCCAGTAGTAAAAACCTTCGAGAACTAGTGGAACAAGGCAGGTTTAGAGAAGATTTACTTTACCGCTTAGCAGACGTAGAGCTTTTAGTGCCGTCTCTAAGGGATAGACCAGACGATGTCGAGCTATTGATTCCATTTTTTACAAAGCAGTTTCATGCGGAGACTGGCTGCCCCATAAAGAGTTTTGATGTTTCGGCAATAAAAATTCTTCAACAGAAGTCTTGGCCCGGCAATGTGCGAGAGCTTAAAAGTTACGTAAGAAGGATTATGATACTTAGTGAAGTAGATATTATAACAGCTGAAACCATAACAAAACATCAAAATCTATTTATAAAACCCGCTCCGAAACTAAAACCTCATGATCAATCACACATGAACGAAGAAACACCACACATTGAAACAATGGGTGAAAAAGAAAAAATTGAACTCGCATTAAGAAACCATCATTACCATGTCACTAATGCTGCAAAATCAATTGGAATGAGTCGAGCGTCTATTTATAGAAAAATAAAAAAATACGATATTAAAGTACGTTAATATTAAATTGATTTAAACTAGATTTTCTACATAAGCTTCTGCATTGATCTTCACATCGTCTTCACCATGCTGATCAAAAGGGTTTTCAAGGTGATTTTGAATATTATCTAAACTCACCAAAATCAAAGACAGTAGTATTGGCATGACGTACTCCAGGCCATCTGTACAATCTAATGCAATTTTTGCAAAGTACGGGCCATAAAGTGGTGGTAGAATGAGAATAAAAAACTTACTAAAAGCTCTTAAAGACCTCGGAGTTCTATACTGATAGATATGCTTGATATCTTCAAATGACACCATCATTTTACTTAAAAATTGATTACAACGTGAAACTTCACCTGTTGATAAACCTTTTTCTCTTAACTCTTCTTTAATAAAGACAGAAATATTCGAAAAATTCTTGTAAATGTATTTTTCATTAACTCGAATCTCATGAGCTGGTTTTGTAAACATAATATGAAATGATTTTAGGAGATCCCCTAAAAGTTCTTTCAACTTCTCAATACTGGATTGATCTAAATTTGGAACCCAGTCTCTTGTACAAAAATATATTGCCCTTCCAAGCCCTTTGATTGCACCGTACTTAGCGAGTACAGCTTCTCTACGTTTATAAGCACCACCAATTGAAAAAACGATAGGGAATACAATGGCCGTCGAAATCAAAGTCAGTGGAAAGCTGGCAATAAAATTAAATTTAATACAAAAAATCGTCGATAATATTGCAAGGATTGAGATGACTGTTGATTTGATATTGATAATTAATGAAAGATGCCTAAAAGTCATTCTGATGATCCTTTATTAATATGTATCTTAAAATTATAAAGGAAGTAAGCACATACTATCAACTTATAAGAACAAAGACATACTGTTCAACACCTTCAAGGGTTGGTTTGTGAGGCTTTATAACTATAATTTGCTAAATACATAACGACGATGATCTTTAAAATCAGAAATAGAAATATTATGAGTCATGACTTGCCCTACTCTCAAATCAGGCCACTCAATCAGTGCACCATAAAACTCATAGTCTTCTAAGAAATCTTCAAGTGCCGTATTTTGCCAATTAGCTTTATAAAAATCGGCATGCAAATATACTTTTCCATTTATTTTATAGTCATTAGTAACTGCATAGGTAGGCGATGAAACAGGGATTTCATCAGACAATCCTAATGAATATAATATTTGACCAATTAAGTATGTTTTTCCCGCACCAAGCTCACCTTGAAACCCTACTATAAACTCTCCAGACTCCTGAAGGGTTTCCGCAATTTTAGGAACAAAATCATGGATAGAGTTTAAATCAGCTCGAAATTCCTGAAGTACTTTCATTCTTGACTACCACTATTTAGATTTTTTGATCACAACCGGCAAAATAGTCTTTGAAAGTTCTTTCCAAGACTTAATCTCACTCGCCTTTGAAGACTGTTTAAACTTTTGGGTGTAAGCATCTTCTTTTGAGTATCTAACTGCGTGTACTGGTAAACCAATTTGCGTCAGAGCATGATCAACATTATCAACATTTTTTTGCTTATCATCCACAAAAACCACTAGTTTTGGTTTGTATTTTGCTCGGTGCAGCAAAGTTCTGAGCATGACACCTTTATGTTGCCCTGCCACCATCATCAACCCAAACTCATAACTTACCGAACGTGGTGCTTTTAGTTTGTAGAGCTCAATATCTTTAGAACCTAAACCATAATTATTTAAGGCATTCATTTTAAATGGCTTATAAATACCATGAGATAAATCAAATGCCGTAGGTGCAAGATCAATCTTTTGTCTTCTTAACTCACGCAGAGTTGCATCACGATTTGTTGGCCCACGTGCCGTAAGACCAGCGACTCTAAAACCACTTGATTGTAAAGCTCGAATCATACTGGGAACCATCGGCTCTGTAGACCTCATAGAGTTAACAGAATAAAGCATTGTTAAAACCTGCAGAAGCTCGCTGATTGATTTTCCTACTGCATTTTTTGTTTCACCTGATTTAATCAGTTCAGATTGCCACTCGTACCACTGATCACTTCCAAAGTGCTGGTTCATAGCAAGGAGCGTGTTATCAATATCAAAAACGACTAGAACATCTTTTGGGTTGAGTGATTTTGACTCTTTTTCAATGAGAGTCATGACTTGCTTCATAGAAGATAGTTCATGTTTTTTTGCAGATGCAAAGCTGCTGAACATACACAATATGAATGCACTAAGGAATAAGGTGTATCTTTTATTTTTTGATTTCATCTAGGCATCTCCCACTACAAAGTTGATGTGGTACGGTTAAACCATTTTAAAGCCTAAGTCATTAAAAAAACAACGAAAAGATGCTTTTCCATGAAAGTATAGTTGAATTTAGGCATTTAGCGAGAATACTGGGTTTTTTGAAACTGTAAAATGAGAGGGATAAGCAGCACAACAAACCCTAAAATGAACATAGAACCCACACCATAAAATGCAGCAGACAACCCGTAACGGTCTATAGCCAAGCCCACTATGGGTCCTATGACAGCAAAAGAACCCCGAAAGCATAAGCTCACAAGTGAGTTTATGGTTGCACGAAACGCACTTGGGGTTTTCCAATTAAGAGCTTCTTTTAAGATAACTTGAGTTATGCCACGACTCATATTAATAAGAAAACCAAAGACAACACCAACCCATGTCACCCAAAAACCAAACCCAAAATACCCCATAATAGGAAGTAACCCCATCACACAAAGAGTAGCAGTGATACCTAATTTTTTTTCTATGAAAGGAGTAAGCTTACCAGTCACACCAACTGTCAAATTATAAGCCGCCCATAAAACACCAAAATATCCAATTGGGATTTCAGCGAGAGCCCAATGCTTCTGATACATCCAAACCGCTATAAAACTCCCCAAACCCCAAAGGACTAAGTTCATAAATATCAAAAGCAATAATCTATCACTCTGAAAAAGGTGTTTTAATATTTTTTTGATATTCGCTTTATGTTCTTTTTTGGGCATTTTTTCGTAGGTTGGCTCTACGAGAAAACACGCAGAAACAAACAAGGCCCACCCCATAAAAGCCTCAACCACTACAACATGGCGAAGAGACCACAATGCAAGCAATCCACCAATAATAGAAGCCGAAGCCTCGCCTACTGTTTTAAAAAACTGGAGGTTGGCAGTGGTCTTTGAGAATACCTCACGATCTTTGTTACCAGACTCATGAAGCAAATCATACATCATAGAAATGTCAGCACCAGAAACTAAACTAAGGCCAACAGCTACAAAAATTTCAAAAACTAAAAGGTCACTAAAGCTGTCACTCCATAAAAGATAGGTATGGCCGCAACCGATTAAAAAAGAACCTACAAGTAAGGTTTTTTTTCGCCCCCAAAGATCACAGATATACCCGGAAGGCACCTCGCATGTAGCAACGACCATTCCAAAGATAGCCTGCAGCAAAAAGATCTCTGACATGGATAAGCCAATAGATGTAAAAAAAGGTATAATTACAGGAATGAGCACCATAAACATGGTGCAAAATCCAAATACATATACGCGTGCTACCGGGCTCAACATGATGATTACTTATAAAAAAGTGAAACGTCTAAATAACGAGGCGATACTACTTGTATAAATAGCCTTTTACAATAGCAATTGCACCTGTCGCAAAACGTCTCTCACCTGTATTTTCATTGAACTTCTTTCGGTTTGAATAACTAAGACTGCTTTCAGACAGAATACAAACGTCATTACCAGCCTGATAACAAAGAGAAATAGCTACTGAGTAAGATAAATGCCTCGCACCCAAACTCATAAGAGGAGTTACGGAATTTGCCATTGAAACACTTTTTTCTGTTTCATAACTATCTTTATATTTTAGAGAATCGCGAGACACCGCTTTTACAATAGCAATCGCTTTCGTAAAAGACTGCCTTCTTTGGTGTTTTTCTGAGTATCTCCATTTGTTATGAGCAGTAATGTGAGAACTTAGAACCACACATAGATGATCACCGCTAGCCTTAGTACACTTCTTTTGTGCTTCTTCAATGGCATCAAAGATAATACCTGATGACTCCATAACTTCAAATGTTCTAGAGTTATTCCATTGTGATTCACCTGAGAAAACCTGAGTATCTGCATTAAGCTGAGCTGCCAAAATAAACGCAATTGAAAAGATAAAAAACTTCATAAAACCCCCCAGTAATATAATGATATGTGTCTAGTTATAAGGTATGAACTATTAAAAATCTAGGAAAACCCGTCAAAGCTTGTCTATAGCTTGATTTGTTTGCTGAATTTAATCATAGACTACGCTACATTAATCTACAGCACGTAGGAGTAAAAATGGATTTTAATAAACTAAGCACCTTTATCAAAGTCGCTGAATTAGGCTCCATTACAAAAGCAGCACATTTTCTAAGGCGTAGCCAACCAGCTATTACTCAACAAGTTCAACTTCTAGAAGAAGAGCTAGGACTTAAACTACTCGAAAGAAGAAAAGGCAAAATTTCTCTATCATCTCACGGCCAAGAAATATACGCCCGCACCAAAAACAACCTTTCATCTATTAAAGAAGAAATTACAAAACTAAAAAATGACCTCACTCAAATAACTGGTCACATTAAAGTTGGTGTTTTAAACGATGGAAGCAATGAAGTAGATTTTGGAAATTTATGCGGGAAATTTATTCAAAAATACTCCGAAGTGAGACTTACCATTATTGAAGGAACCAGTGATTCCCTTGAATCTTTACTGCTAGAAAATAAAATTGATTTTTCTTTTCAAATAAATTTCAATGAACCAGAATCTTTTATTCGTAAGCCACTCCATCAATCACCCCATGATCTTTACACATCAAAAAAATACCTTCAAAAGCACGGTCCAATCCAAGGCTTTGAATCTTTGCTTGAGTTAGACCTTATAGATCTTAGCGATCAGTTTCTGTGTTTGAGCACTTACATTCAAAAACACTCACCAAACCTTAAACAAAGACTCATGCACAGACTTCCTAGTATCGCCACATCAAATCTGAGTATGATGAAAAACATCGTAGAATCTGGTTTTGGAGTGGCTATTTTACCTGAACACCTTGTCACAAAAAAACTAAAAGCTGGAACCATGATAAAAGTGTTTCCTGACCTAGAACCTCTTCGCACAGTTATTGACATTGCTCACCGAACCCACAAAACCCTCACACTTAGTGAAAAAATGTTTCTGGATCACGTCACCAAATCATTGAAGGAAAAACTATGAATGAATCTCTAACGACGCAATTACAGCACCAGCAAACCGGATGGGAAATCATTGACTCTATCAGTGCCAAAATTAAAGTTGGAATGAGTGAACAAGAAGCCACCGATATAGCAAACAAAACTTTTCAAGATTTTGGGATCACTCAAATGTGGCACCCGCTATGTATCAAGTTTGATCAACACACTCTAAAACCCGGAGTCAAGCATCGCCCTACAATTGAAACAAAACTCAAGCATATTGCAATACTAGACATAGGAATCGTCATTGATGGATTTGAAGTTGATTGTGGACTAACGATCGGACTTAATGAGAAAACAAAAAAACTTGCTCAAGCATCAAAAACCACATTCACTAAGATAAAAGAAGAAATAGAAAAAAACCCAAATATAGCTCCCAAAAAAATTTTTGAAAGGATTCAACACCACGGAAACCTATTAGGAAAATACACTCAAATTGCTCCCACAGCCGGTCATGCCCTTGGTCCATTTCCTACACCTAAACGAAACCCAAAAATTGCATTAACGGAAGAGAGCCCTACTCTAACAAAAGGAGGATGGATGATTGAGGTTCATCTTTCAGATGGAGAGTTTGGAGCATTTTATGAAGATTTTGTCTGGATAACTTAAGTTAAATCATATAATCAAAAATCGTGATTTCTTTATCGCCTATCATTTCATATATTGGCTCACTTAAATGACTGCCTTGAAAAGATTTGAGCTCTTTTTTTAGTAAATACCTAGCAGTAGTTTCAACACTATCTCCCACCTCAACCACACTTGATAACGTTTTTTGACAGGAATCGGGTGTTAACTTAGATCGAATACAAACCCTAATTTCACGATTGATGATCCAGTTGTAATAACTCACTGATTCTCCAAAAAAACTAAGACACAAGAACCGTAAGCCAAACCATGATGTTCAGAGCATAAAACAGCATCACCACAAAAGCCCCAATGTCTTTTGCATTTTTAGCAAGTGGATGAAATTCAGGCGACACTAAATCTACTACTCGTTCGATAGCTGAGTTAATAGATTCTCCAATCAATACAAAGATAAAGCTAGTCCAGAGAATAAGCTTAATAGTCAATGTAAAACTAAGAAAAAACAATAAACCAGTAATTGCAGCAAAAGTAACAAGGTGAATCTTAAAAGAAGTTTCTTCTTTTACGACATTGATCAAACCAGAGAAACAGTAGCGAATATTATTGACGAGACTAAAAGCAGGTTTCACGTTATGGCCTATGGATTGGGTTATTTAATTGGGCGAGCATTTCACGAATTGCATTTTCTAGCCCCATGAAGACACTTTTAGCAATGATTGCATGCCCGATATTCGCCTCTTCAATAGACGGTATATGCTGCAACCAAGCAGCATTTTGATAATTAAGCCCGTGCCCTACATGAACTTGAAGGCCTTTTTGAGCTGCATACTCACAAACCGAATCCAGCTCTCTCACTAAATGAAGCTTATCTTTTGTGGATTTGACTTCACATATTTTGTGGCACCAAGCCCCCGTATGAAACTCAACAGCTTGAACACCGACATCTACAGCCGCATCAACTGCCGACTTATCAGGTTCTACAAATAATGAAACCACAACACCACGCTCTACAAGGTCTCTGGATATCTTTACTAGCCCGTCATCAAGCTGAGTAAAGTCAATTCCGCCCTCGGTAGTTTTTTCTTCACGCTTTTCTGGAACCAACGTGACTGCTTCTGGCATAAGCTTTAATGCGATCTTATGCATTTCATCTGTTGCAGCGAACTCAAAGTTAAGAGGAACTTTCAGGTTTTCCTTGATCAAAAAAACATCTTTATCGCGGATATGTCTGCGGTCTTCTCTCAGATGACAAGTTACATTGGAAGCACCAGCATTCTCAGCCATCAATGCAGCATGGACTGGAGAAGGATATTTTTCGTCACGTGCATTTCGAAGGGTTGCTACATGATCAATATTGACCCCAAGCCTCATGATTGTTTTCCTTTTTGTTGAATCATCGTTTCAGCTTTGTCTTTAAGCTCACTAGAAAGAGCCTGGATTAACCTTAAGTCCTTTCCTTGAAGCATTAATCTTGCTTTCTTTTCAGTGCCAGAGTACCTAAAAACGACTCTTCCCGTATTACCTAGCTTTTCTTCAACGTCCACAATATGCTTTTGAAGTTCTGGCATATCTGCAAGAGGAACCCTCTTTGTTACTTTAAAAGAAGTATTCACTTGCGGCATCTTTGTCATCACTTCTCTGAGTTTAGAAAGTGGTTTTCCGGATTCAATCACAGCTTCTAAAATTTTGAGGGCACACAATACCCCGTCTCCAGTTGTAGCTGCGTCTGAATAGATAATGTGACCAGATTGCTCTCCACCTAGATTACTTTGATGTTCACGCATTCCTTGCCAGACCTTACGATCACCAACACCTGTGCGAATTAGTTTCACACCAAAGCTTTCAAGGGCTACCTCTAAACCTACGTTGCTCATAATCGTTGAAACAACCTTATTGGACTGTAATCTGCCTTGACCATGAAGATATTTTGCTAATACCGCTAAAATTTCATCACCATCTAAAAGTTGGCCTTTATCATCACAAATAATCACACGGTCGGCATCTCCATCAAATGCAAAACCAATATCTGCTTTATATAGTTTTACTTTCTCCTGAAGAATCTGAGGGTAAAGTGCTCCACAACCATCATTGATATTTTCACCATTTGGGTCCACCCCTGTCAAAAACAACTCTGCACCAAGCTCAGAAAAAACTTTTGGGGCCACTTTATATGCAGCACCATTGGCACAATCGATCACGATACGTTTTTTTTCTAGGTTGAGTTTTTTAGGGAATTGTTCTTTTAGATAAACTGCATACTGACCGATTGCATCATCAATTCGTTTTGCTCTACCGATTTGCATTCCAGTTGGCAGGTTATGAAATAGGTCATCTCCTCGAAGAAGTTTTTCGAGATGTTGCTCAACTTGATCAGGAAGTTTTTGTCCGTCGTGAGAAAATATTTTAATACCATTGTCTTCATAAGGATTATGAGATGCAGAAATGACGATACCCGCACAAGCACGCATGCCACGGGTCAAATAAGCAATACCCGGAGTTGGAACCGGTCCAAGTTGCAAAACATCTACACCGACAGAGCAAATCCCTGATCCAAGTGCTTGCTCTAACATATAACCACTACGACGAGTGTCTTTACCGATAAGGATCTTTGTTTGGTGAGTATGTTCTGTACTACGAAAGTATTTTCCAATCGCCATACCAACCTTTAGAGCCATTGGTGCTGACATAGGGTACTCATTTGCTTTTCCTCGAATGCCGTCTGTTCCAAATAACACGAGGCTTCCTCCAGTTACAATTTAGTAAGAAGTTAATATCACAGATAAAAACAAAATTATAATGATTCAATTGTAAGGAATGAGAATCTGATCAGCGTACGCGTCTTTTATCTACAACTACCTGAATTTTCTTGGGTTTTGTCTCAATCAACACAGTATCCGGTGGGATTTTCGCCTGAACCTCTAGCCTGTACTGGCCCGGCTGCACATTACGCAAGTCGATGGAAGCCTTGATATCGTCTTTTTCAATAAAATCTAAGGTTTTACTAAGCCCTTGCAAAACAACGGACACCGTATTGGGTTCTACTTTTGATAAGTAATCTGCTGAAAGAATTTCTACAGGTATACTTTTGAAAACTTTATTCACCTTACTTTTATCTATGGAGATCTTCACAGATACTTTTTGAGGAAAAATATTTCCGGTTTTGACTCCGGGATTGACTAAACCAACTTCTAAAACTTCATTTTTATCCATGCCACTGATATCAATCGTATCCGTTAAAGCTTCTTTGATGTTTTTGAGGTTGGAATTCAAACCTGAAAGCGTTGCAAATTCAGGCTCTATACTCACGGATTTTACAAAAAAACCTTTTTTGGGGCTACCTCTTAGCACCTCTTTAATGGAAACTTTTTTGGTATTGATCTTTCCAAACTTAATATTGATATAAGGCTCATGAATAATAAGCTTGATTTGATTACTAATTAATTGATCAATATTATCTCTTGTGAGACGAACTCTTCTTCTACCTGTTGTTGCGTCGTTTAGTTTTACAATTGCAGGGATTGGCTGATCATCAAACTGAGAGATCAAAACTCTTGGACCTGATAAAGTAATGTCTCGAATATGCGTATTGCGTTGTTTGATTCCATAACCATCTGGAGTTATCACCGTAATAAGAAGCTTACGGTTAATCTCTAAGACTTCTCTACCTTGGATCAGATACCAAGTCGTCAATGCCATCAAAATAGCCGTGAGTTTATATCCAAAATTTTTAAAGACAAAACTCACCGATTACCTCTTTTAAATATGTTAGACCAAAATCCACCATTTGATGATTTTTGACCATCATCTTCCAATATATACTTCGAAATCATTTTACGAAGTTTTTCTGGAGATTGCCTTGGGTAAATCTCACCATCCTTAGCGATGGAGATACTTCCACCCTCTTCAGAAACAATTAAGACTAATGCATCTGTTTCATGACTTATACCAATAGCAGCTCTATGCCTTGTACCATACTTTGGATCCAAATCCTCGCGGCGTGACAATGGTAAGAAACAACCTGCTGCTGCTAATTTTGTTCCTTGAATAATGACAGCACCATCATGAAGCGGTGTGGAAGTTTGAAAAATAGTTTCTAATATTTCTCTTGATACACGGCAATTCAAAAGAGTTCCAACGTCAATATACCTTTGAAGCGTAATGTTTCTCTCAAACACAATCAAAGCCCCTGTTTTTGACTCAGCCATCCTAGTGGAGGCTTGAATCACTTCATCAATCAATTGTTTAGAAGAAATCAAATCTGAACTCGTCAAAATTGAACGACGCCCCATACTAGATAACATCCTGCGAATATCATCTTGAAATAAAATAATAATAATTAAGATAAAACTTGAATAGAACTTTGACATAATCCAATTCAAGGTGGTTAAAGGGACAATATTAGAAAAAATAAATGCAAAAGTAATTAAGACAATACCAGTCAAAACCTGAGCTGACCTTGTGCCCTTAAGCAATATTAACAACTGATAGATGATCACAGAAATAATCGTGACATCAATGGCCGACCACCAATCAAATTGTGCAAAAATTCGTTCCAAAAAAACCTCTAATATGACTAAAAAGTTTTCGACTTATAAAGCTAATATTTTTACTTCGACTGGGAAATTACTGCCTAGCCAAGGCTAAGCAGGCATGTGTGAAGGTTATTGCTGATCTTTTAAAATTGCAGACATTAAATAATACGTAAATGCTGCCGAAGCATCTAGCATTTCAAAGGTTTCAGGGCTATTTAGCCTCTCTAAATAACGGTCTCCAATAGCTTCCATTCCTTCAACATTTTCATAATGAGAAAACACCGTCACAGCTTGATCCACATCAAAATCTTCACCATTTTTTACATCATTCAAAAGTTCAGGAAGATACACTTCTGATTTTTCATTCATTGCACGCTTGGAGTATTCTAAATTATGTTTAGCATTATCTTCAAAGGTCATAATATCTTGTGCACCTTTTGGTATAAAAGGGTGTCGTTTAATATCAAGTTTCCCAATTTTATTGGTAAGTTCTAATTTCATTCCATATGTTTGTGCAATACTTTCAATTCTAGTTATCGCTTTTTCGTTTTTTGTAACAAATGCGTACGAATACCAATGATTTAGGTCTGATAAGGGAATCGTATAACGATTATCTCTATCAAAACTTCTAACTACTTTAAAACCTTCAAATATAGCTTCAAAAACAGAATCTATTTTTGATTGTAGGTGATTTCTATTATCTACATTAACTTTTTGTGCGGCAATATAATAATCTAATGCATTTTCATAAAGAGAAATTGGATACCAACTATCAGGGTTATCACTTCGTCTTTCCATCGATCGATCCCCAAGAATTTCTAAGGATTTATTATCTTTTATGGAAATCAGTGTTCTTATCAACTGATCATATGAAGAATCTTTTAGCCTATAATCAAACTTACCCATTTCAAATGCAATCATTCCAATAATGGTTTTAATCGCCTTAGGTAAGTTTGAACTGTCAAATGTTAATTCAACTGCATCACTATCAATGAACTCTCTTGACGTTTCTCTTCCTAATGCCTGAATAGCATTTAAAGCCATACCATAATCATTATAATACTTTTGTTGCCATGAATTATCTGTAGCATTGTGTGGCACGATAGGATCATTAGCGAATTTCGTAATAATGGCAGACATCATATGAAAAGATTGCTCTTTAATGTCTGGGGATTTTATCCTAGAAACAGATCGTATAATATTGTCATATAGACGCTTTAATTTAATAGATTCTAATTCGGTTATATCTGTTTTTTGCTCCAGCAACTTTGCATGATGATTCCAAAGTACTTTTGCATACATTAGAATCATCTCGTCATTTTCAAGTTTTTCCATAAGTGTCACAACCGCAGAGTCTTCTGGGCTCAACAACATCATGTACTTTAGTACTTTTCTTGCTTCATCTTCATGCCCAGCAAACATCATGATTTCTGCAACTTCACCAAGTATTTCAGCATTCGTTTCAGAAAAAGAGTTATCAATTTGCATACGGTCTTTTAGCTGAAAAAAACTATTTGCAACCTGCTTATTTCCAGAAATAATTTGACCATCTTTAACTTTAACAATCGTTATGTCTGTTGAACTATCATTAGAAATAAAATTAGTATTCTCATAGTCTCTAAAGTCTTTCCCACCTGATAACATTTTGAATCCGGGAGTGACTTTTTCTTCAATATATTTTTGAACTAAAGGTGCTGAGATCTCTTTAATTTCATCAACAGTCAAACCCAATGCATATAGTTTACCTACAGCTTGATATCCCCAACTTTCAGCAGTCAAAGTAAAGACAATATCACCACTATGATTTCTTTTTTTAGTGCTTAACTGATGCTTTGCTGTTTGAATAAGCTTATCTTTTAAGTTTTGATCTAATCTATGAAAGATTGAGTCTGCACTTCCTGTAAAGAAATTTTCGACACTCGTTTTTGAAGCTCCAAACTGAAACATCACTTGGCACAAACTCGGAGAAGGAATTTCTTCTGCAAAGGCATTTATTGAAAAAGACAACAGTAAGAATATAATTTTCCATGTAAGTAGCTTCATAATCATCACTCCAATTTTTATGGTTATCTATATTACTTATTCAAGAACACACTGTGTACAACATTTAAACACCTAATGCAATACGGCCATTCTGATAGCTTTTGGAGGCTATCTATTTATATAAATAGCTGTTGTCATTTAATTATTCTGATCTAAATATAATTGTTGGCATTGATGCCACAAGACAATGAGCTTATCAAACCCTTGATTAGCACTAGCAGGCAGAAAGTCCTCTGCTTTTTTCTAGGTAATTCATAAGCCTTTCAAAAACGAATGAAAAACTCAAAAAGCTTACTAGTTCTTCATTAATGAAAACGTACCGCGTTAACACCTGAAATTTCTAATAGATACTCCATACCTCGACAAACTGCGTCTAACTCATCACCAAAATCTAAGCCTAACTTTTCACGTATAAATTTTTTTCGTGAAATTCCATAAAAAAGCGGGTAGTTCTTAGACCAATCTTTCGCTTTTCGCAAAAGAGACTCATTTGCAGCAAAGGTTTTTCCAAAACCTATACCCGGATCAAGAAAATAACGATCTTCGGTGAAACCATATGACAATATCAGTTCTTTTGAATGTTGAAAAAAAGCCTCTACTTGTTGAATCGCTTCATTTGAGTCTAAAGGGTCTATTTGCATCTCTTTGGGAGTCTTGTGCATGTGCATGGCAATAAAACCTGCACCTGATTTTGAAATTTCTTGCATGATAAGAGGATCTAAGCACCCCTGAATGGAATTAATATAGCCTACACCCAAGGCTAAAGATTTTTGAATAACTTCTGGATGAAAAGTATCTACACTCACGAAGTGGGTTTTTTGTTGCTTAGATAAAAGCTCTAAAACGGGACCGATTCGAGACCATTCTTCTTTTGGAGTGACAGGAAGACTTCCGGGCCTAGAGGAAGCACCGCCAATATCCACAAAATCAAACCCTCTTTTTAAAAGAGCCTCAAAACGAAGGAAGGCAGATTCTTTTTGAGAGAATCTGCCTCCATCAGAAAACGAGTCGGGTGTGATATTTAAAATACCAAACTTTAACATCTCGCCTCGCTCTAAGCTTGTGGCACCGGGTTTGTTAGACCTGCCGTTGGATCTGGTTTTTCTTCTTTAATGGTATCATCAGCAGACTTTGCAGCCATGCGTTGTTCTTCTTCTTGGGTTCTTTTTTCGGTTGCAGCTTCGCGGTCTATAACGACTTGTTTGTACTCTTCTCTATCTGCATCAGTGATTAAAACTTCGCCCTTCATAAGTCTTCGGATATCATCAGATCCTAGAACTTCACGAATCAAAAGTGCTTCAGCCATATTGTCTAAAACAGCTCTTTTATCGTTAAGAATTTTAACGGCTATATCATATGAGGTTTGAAGGATGGTTCTAATTTCAGCATCAATCAACTGTGCAATGCTCTCAGAGTAAGGTCTACTTTGTCCCATGTCACGTCCCAAGAAAACTTCACCGCTTTCTTTATTGAGAGAAACTGGTCCAATGGCATCACTCATTCCCCACATACAAACCATTTTTCTGGCTATATCCGTTGCTTTTTTGAGGTCGTCTCCAGCCCCTGTGGTTCTTTGTCCAAAAACCACTTCTTCTGCAGCTCTTCCGCCCATTGCAAACTTTATCATGCCTTCTGCGTTTTCTTTGGTGATAGCAAGCTTGTCTTCGTTTGGGAGTAACATCGTGACACCTAGTGCACGGCCACGTGGAATAATCGTAATTTTATGAACGGGGTCCATTCCCGGAGTTGCCTCTGCGACAATACAATGCCCCGCTTCGTGAAAAGCTGTGTTGCGACGCTCATGCTCACTCATCACCAAGCTTTTACGCTCTGGGCCCATCATAACTTTGTCTCTTGAAAGATCTAAATGCTCACCCGTGATGACATCTTCGTCACGTCTAGCAGCTAAAAGAGCTGCTTCGTTTACGAGGTTTTCTAGGTCAGCACCTGAGAAACCCGGTGTGCCTTTCGCAATTTTCATGAGGTTAATTTCGGTACCCATTGGTTTTTCTCTAGAATGTACTTTTAGAATTTCGAATCGACCTATGACGTCAGGAGCTGGGACCGTTACTTGACGATCAAAACGTCCCGGACGTAAAAGAGCTGGGTCAAGAACATCTGGTCTGTTGGTTGCTGCAACCAAAATCACACCTTCGTTGGTATCAAAGCCATCCATCTCTACAAGTAATTGATTCAGTGTTTGCTCACGTTCATCGTGACCACCACCAAGACCAGCACCACGTTGACGGCCGACCGCATCAATCTCATCAATAAAGATAATACACGGAGCGTTTTTCTTTGCTTGCTCGAATAAATCACGAACACGACTTGCACCAACCCCTACAAACATTTCTACAAAGTCAGAACCTGAGATTGTGAAAAAAGGCACGTCTGCTTCGCCGGCAATACCTTTTGCTAAGATGGTTTTTCCGGTTCCCGGAGGCCCTACTAAAAGAACCCCTTTTGGAATTCGTCCACCAAGCTTTGAGAACTTTTTAGGGTTTTTGAGAAAGTCGATGATCTCTTGAACTTCTTCTTTTGCTTCGTCAATACCCGCAACCTGATCAAAAGTAATTTTTTTGGAGTTTTCGTTTAGGAGTTTTGCACGAGACTTGCCAAAAGACATTGCCTTGCCGCCGCCCGCTTGAAGCTGGCGAAAAATAATAAAAACCAATCCCACCACAAAAATAAGTGGTAGCCAGTTGATCAAAAACTTCATCAATAAGCTTTCTTGATGAGGTTCTTTGTAGCTTGTTAAAACACCTAAAGTAGAGAGTTTTTCTCTTAATGCATCATTATCGGCTGGTCCAAAAGTCTCAAACTTTGAACCGTCTTTACGCTCGCCGTAAATAATACCTTTTTCACCAAAGCTTACTTTGGCTATTCGATTTTGATCTTCTACACCAAGATTTGCCGCTTCAATCATTTCGTAAAGCTCAATCTTTGGTGTTTGTTCTTGACTCTGAAACACAAAGTTCATCAATAAGAACGCAAACAAAAGACCCACGAAAATCATGGTAACTCTTGCCTGTTGGTTTGACTTTGATTGCTTCTTCATAAAACCCTTTCGTTTCACTACCCTTGCAGGCCTATTGTCTTACAATTTTGGCTTTTTGCCTATTAGCTTTTTTAATGCGTTTTACTGTGTTCAAAGTGAGCAGTTTGTGCTGCTTTTTGAGCTGCACCTAATGGAAACACTCCAACTCTTCCCTCTTTCACAAGCAAGTTAAATTCCTTGTTCATTTGTATTCTGAGAGGGCCTGAATTTGGATCACTTATCTTTTTAACAACGCTTCTAAGAAAGTTTCGGCTGCCGTAGGAATGACCTAAATGGGCAAAAAATGCAGCCAAAATCTCTTCTGAAATGACGGGGTCTAACTCTGAAAGCTCCGATACCAGTGGCCCTTTATGAAACTCGAATTTTTCGGAGAGCATTTGGTGGAATAGAGTCATTTGTGACTGGTAGCTATTTGCAAAATCAGAAATAGCACGCCTCGCCTGCGGGTTTAATCTCACAAGTCTTGGAACCACTTCATGCCGCACATAGTTTCGTTCGTAATAAGTCTGTTGATTGGTCTCGTCTTCTCTGTATTCTAACTGTTTTGCTTTTACAAAATCTTCAATTTGAGCCCGACTGGTTGCCAGTAAAGGCCTCCATACACCTTTATGAAACGTAGACATTCCAGCCAGTTTTCTAAGGTTTTGTCCTTTTGCAATTCGAAGTAGTACGTTTTCTGTAATGTCATCTTGGTGGTGAGCAAGCACCACAATGTCATTATTCTTGATATATTTTTGAAAGTGATAATAGCGAACTTCCCGTGCCCACGCTTGGGTGCCGAGCTTACGCTTTGCTTCTTGGACTTCGGGAGTGTCTTCCACCTTGATTACCTCAAGAGGACGCTGGTAATGGTTTGCTAGTTTTTCTACAAGAGCTTGATCTTGATTACTCTGATCACCTCGCAAGCCGTAGTTTACGTGGAGGAGTTTTATTTTTTTTTGTGATGTAACTGGATTAGTGACTAAAATTTCTAGCAAGGCACGCGAATCCATGCCTCCCGATATACCAACCACTAAAGAATGCGAGTGTTGCTTGATTAAAGATGTCTCAATTTGTATCACTGTTTTATTGCCTATCCCTTGGTATACTTAACAAGCCAAATACCTCATGCTAACATAAGTCCTCCACTAGATGAGTCAAGCCCATGAACGAGTTACCAACTGACCTGATTCAAAACATTGCAACTCTCTGCCTACAAAAAAAGCTGTCTATCGCTACTGCCGAAAGCTGTACAGGCGGAATCCTTGCTACTTGGCTGACCGAGTTTTCGGGGAGCTCCGCATATTACATGGGCGGGGTCTCAGCATATTCTAATGCTTTCAAGACTAAGTTTCTGGGAGTTCAAGAAAACACTTTAAAGCAGTTTGGAGCGGTTTCTACAGAAACTGCAAAACAAATGGCTAAGGGCATACAAGAGCAAAGCGGCACCCAAATTGGTTTATCCATCACAGGTGTTGCAGGGCCAAGCGGCGGAACCAAAGAGAAACCTGTTGGAACAGTATGCATAGGACTATGTTATCATCATCAAGGTAAAAGCGAGGTCTTGGCAAAAAAACTTAGCCTATCTGGAGAACGCTCACAAATAAGAATGAATGCTGCAAAAGAGATATTAGTTTGGTTAAAGGATACAGTAAATGAAGTTTAAATGGATGCAATTCAAAATCGTGGCTGCGGTCATTTTGTGGGGAATCAGCAGTGCTGGTTTCTCTAAAAACATCTCAGAAAAAGAACTTGCCAACCTCCAAAAAAAGCTAAAACGCATTAAAAATATTGAGTTTCAGTTTGAGATCAATGATTTTAAAAAAATCCGAAACCGCTATAAAAAATCCTACGGCAGTGCTGCCTTTTCGAGACCAGACAAATTTGTTTGGAACCACAAGCACCCAAACCCAAAGAAAATTATTTATAACGGCAAAAAAGCAAAAGTAATAGAAAAAGGCCAAGAAATTGTAGCTCAAAAACTACCGCGAGAAAACAAAAGGCTTTTAGATGAAATCGTAAAAATTGTTCTGGATTTTAACACACTACGCGAAAGCTATCACTTTGATAACCCCAAGCCTCGTTGGTTAGGACCCGTAGCTCAGTTGATTCTTAAACCTAAAAAAGGTTCTACCATTGGTAAGCATGCTGAATTTGATGAGATAGAAGTACGAATCTCAAAAGCCTCTGGCTTGATTAAGTTCATCAAACTAGATCTTGGCGGCGGCAACTTTAAAGAAATTTACTTCAAAAAACCAAATACAAAGAAAAAGCTTCCAAGCTCAACTTTTAAAATTTAAGTCAAGGGCTCACTTATCTTGTTTCGAAACCGTTCACTTTCATTGATATTGTTTTGTTTTGCAATTTGGGTTGTCTTTATTAATTTAGACCCTACTAGACAAACCCCTTCATATGACTCTACTGATGATAGTATCCCCATGAAGCTATATGTCTTTGCGGACAATAAGAAAATCATAGATAAGGCAACCCCTCGACAAATGCTCACCTTTAAAGTTCGAAGTTCAGAAGACCTTTATGTAGGGTTTTTTTCTCAAGATGGTACTGGTAAACCTTTTTTAAATGCAGACATCATGGAAGTTAAACCTGGAGAAACAAAGCATTTTATGATCAATGGGCGAGAAAGAGGTATTTTGATGCCGCAACAAAAAACCAAGTTTGGCGTGTATTATGCTGAGTCTGAAGAAGAAATAAAATCACTACCTGATTTTGAGAACTGGGATGAGTTTGCTCTTCAGGTTGAGGTTTCTTTAAAATAAAAGAAACTATAATTTAGAGCTTAAACAGCCCTACCCTTGAAAAGGTCTGCTAAGTTCTAAGCTTATATCAACAAGCTTGAAGAGCTCGAAGCGGTCTCATAACCTAGAAAATATTATTTAAACAACCTTCATGTGTGGGCACTACTATGCTGGTGGTACAAGAACATTTTTGCGTTAATCCTTGAGTGATATAGCCGGTTATGGCAGCAAAAGAATACGTTGCTGTAAAGTACCACTATGTAGAATAAGTCTTCTTGTGTTGGCTGAAATTGGCTGAAATTGGCTGAACGGAGCAATACCAATAAAAGATGTCACTAGAAAAAATTGGCTGAACGGAACAATACCAATAAAAGATGTCACTAGAAGACTAAAAAATTGGCTGAACGGAGCAATACCAATAAAAGATGTCACTAGAAGACTAAAAAATTGGCTGAACGGAGCAATACCAATAAAAGATGTCACTAGAAAAAATTGGCTGAACGGAACAATACCAATAAAAGATGTCACTAGAAGACTAATAAGATGTCTTTATATATTCTGTCGATGCACTCAAGATGCCTCACTCTAAATGATAACGCTTATAACCATGTATTCTTTCGTTGCCATAAATAGACAGTTTTTTCTAAAACCAAAGATTATTAAACAATTATTCGAAAGAAGAAGAAGAAGAAGAAGAAGAAGAAGCTAAGCCTTCAATATTTAAGTATTAATACAAAAAAAACGAACACCTCAATAACTAGTTTTTTAAAAATCAATTTGCCTAAAGAATTAGAACTAACCATCCGAATATAAACTCATGACAGCATTTTATTACCATTATAATAATCAAAAAGGCCTAAGCTTAATCGAGTTAATGGTCGTAGTTGCTATTATAGGAATATTAGCAGCAATAGCTATTCCTCGATTTCAAAAATTTCAAGCAAGAGCTCGACAATCTGAAGCTAAAACCAATTTAAGTTCAATATATGCCTTACAGCTTAGCTTTCATGCTGATCAAGATAGGTACTCCGGTTTCTCTCTGACAGGATATAGCTGGGACAATGGTAGCTCTTCAGAAGTAACAAGATGTAATAAAGATAATTTTATTGGGTTTAATTTAACAGACTGCAGAAAGGTTCGTTACGGCTATGCTGCTATTGGCACCGAGACAACATTCCGAGCTTTAGCTGGCACAAATACAGCAGGGATAATCTTGGGTGGTGGTACCTCTTTTCTTTTTCTAAATGGTGGCCTTGGCGGTCCCTCCATATTAGCACCTAACTTAGTATTTTCTGGGTGTGGTACTCCTGACGTATGGGAAATCAATCAAAACAAATCATTAATAAATTTACCTGCACAAGGCACTAATGCAGACGGTAGTTCAATTCCACCCGGCTTAGCCATGGAACGATGTTTATAGATAAGAGTTTGAAAGTTGGCTGGTTGACTGAACGGGGTTGAAGTTGACTGAACGGAGCACCACCAGTTGGATGCAGTCAGGGAGTTGACTGAACGGAGCACCACCAGTTGGATGCAGTCAGTGGGCTGAACGGAGCACCACCAATAAAAGAGATGTCACTAGAAGACTGACAAGATGTCTTTTATATTCTGTCGATGCACGCAAGACGCCTCATTCTAAACAACAACGCTTATAGCCACGTATTCTTTCGTTGTCACAATAGACAGTTTTTTCTAAAACCAAAGATTATCAAACAATTCTTCTTACTACTACTAGCAAAGCATAAAGATAAGTATGGAATTAAGATCTATGAGTTCAATATCTTAGATAACCACGTCCACCTTTTAATTCAATCAAAATCAACTGCAAAACTTGGTGACTTCATGCGGGTCGTAAACTCTCAACTTGCTAGAAAAATCAATCAGCACTTTAATAGAGACAGCCAAGCCATACGAGAAAGATACAAATCCCCTATGGTCTCAAATAGTGATTACCTTGTTAAACTGATGAACTACATCTGGCTCAATAGGTATAAAGTAAATAAATCAGTTCTCCCTCAAATGGACCCATATTGCTCGCTAAGCTGGAGGCTTGGAAATACCCATGTGAATTCGTTGGTGTCGTCGAAAGAAGATCAAGACTTACTTTCAAGCCTTCTAGATCCGCTGGAAGAGCTTCCGATTGAGCGGGCAAATCAAGCTGAGATAACGAAAAACTTTCTTTTGTCTTTGGTAGGGAGTGCTTTGCAGCAAGCTAATAGTTTCGTCCAAAAAGTCTTTGAGTCGTATCATACAGTAGGAGATACGGAGGCTGTTAAGTTTCGCGGTGAGTACCTTGCAGCATTTAACCGCCAGAAACGAAGCTTTGTTTTTAACTCTTGAGTTCACCTTACGCCTCAGTGCGTCTTTTCCTTAAATTAGGCTTGTTTTCCTCAAGTTTTCAGTTCATTTTGTTACATAAAATAGTCATAATTCATAAAAGCAGAATTATTATCTAGTTACTTTCACTAGGATTTGAGGCTGTTTAGCTCTTTAATTGGGTTCTCTCCGTTCGCTCAACTTCCGCTCAACTTATTGGGTTCTCTCCGTTCGCTCAAGTTCGCTCAAGTTCAACACTGTAAATCACAGGCCCCCTCCCAATTATAAAAAAGAATATTTACTCAAATACCTAAGGCTGATGCTGGCTTAGCATATGGAATCATCCATGCTCGCCTGAACAAAATAAATGATAAAATACACAAACCAGCAAAGTATACTTGTCAATTTTTCACACAATATCCTTACAACTCATTAAAAACACACCATAAATCCACTGTAAAGATTCTCGACAGTCATCCGATAATAAGTTGACACTAGAGAGATGTACTTGGAGATGAATTATGGCAGATATGATCCGGTGGGATGAGATTGACCGCATGCACGTTATCAGCAGGCTAAAAGAACTTGTTGGCCGTTGGTGGGAAGTGCAAATCAACTTTACAGACAAAACAGGTTTTTTAAGAAACGTAAAAGAAGGAAAGTTTTTTGAGCCACTTAGCAGTATTGGTCAAGCAATTACTGCGTCAGATCGCGGCTTTCAAGACGCCTTAAATGACGCAAGAAAACTAACTGTTGAAGCCATGGGAGCCAAACGTTCAAAAACCCTTAAGTCTACTAGTGGGTTTTCTGTGATACTTGTCCCCATTAAACTAAGCGGTGGATATGTAGGGTGTGTTTTTGGAGATGGTTTTATTCTTCAAGAAACTCTAGAAGATCAAAAATCAAGAATTTGCAACTACCTTGAAAGAGTTTTACCCGATCAAGCTGAAGAACTAAAAACTCAAGTCGATAAAATCCCTGTTCTTTCAAAAAAAGATGTTACCTACTTAACAGAACTCATTGAACTCGTTGTAGATGAAGTGGTTGTTCTGAATGAAGATATTTCAAAACAAAAGAAAAAAGTAGATCAGTTAAGTGGTGAACTTGGCGAAAGATACGGGTTTGATCAGATGATTGGTAAATCTGCTCCTATGCAGGCGATGTACAGGCTTTTGGACAGAGTTTGTAACGCTGACTCTACTGTACTAGTACAAGGAGAGAATGGTACTGGTAAAGAACTCATTGCCAAAGCCCTTCACTATAATTCCAAAAGAAAAGATAATAAATTTCTGGTTGTGAACTGCGGTGCCTTTAATGAAAACCTTTTAGAAAGTGAGCTCTTCGGTCACATGAAAGGATCATTTACGGGAGCCGTTAAAGACAAAAAAGGTCTTTTTGAAGCCGCTCATCAAGGGACACTATTTTTGGATGAAATTGGTGAGACATCTCTTACCATGCAAGTAAAGCTACTACGTGTACTTCAAGAAGGAACGTTTACCCCAGTTGGTAGTACGGATATGAAAAAATCAAATGTTCGAGTGTTAGCCGCAACCAATAGAGACCTCACAAAGATGGTTTCTGAAGGAGCATTTAGAGAAGATCTTTTTTATAGATTAAACGTCATCAACATTGTGGTTCCACCACTTCGCAAACGTAAAGAAGATATCCCTCTACTTGTAGATCATTTTTTATCAAAAAATGTTCGCCGTAAAAACGAGAAAAAAACCATCGCAAAAGAATGCATGGAAAAACTTTTAAACCACGATTGGCGAGGTAACGTCAGGGAACTTGAAAACGAGATTGAACGCCTCACCGTCTTATCAGGTGATGACAAAGAGCTTACTTCAGACCTTCTTTCTCCTAGAATTGCAGACTCTGTGAAGAATCAATTTCCGGGACTGAGAGTACACGGTAGACTGAAAGATGCTATCGAGCAACTAGAACGCCAAATGATCACAGAAGGCCTTAACCGCACTGGATGGAACAAGTCTAAGCTTGCAAAAGAGCTTGGTATTTCAAGAGCTGGTTTGATTATTAAGGTTGAAAAGTACGGTTTAGAAAAACGTAAAATCAGCTAACTTTTGAGTAGAATGAACGGACCCCGTTATAGCATCTCAAGCATTGAGGGTATCGCGGGGTCTAGCATATTGTCTTTTTTCCATAATACACTCACATCGTAAGGTGCTTTCCACTTAGAGTGGTAACGCAATGGGTATTAATTGAAAGCCCGGTGTCTCTTCTACCCAATCTGAAAAAAAAACCACTCATCTGAATGTTGAACCGCAAATACTCCTACCATATAGCTCTAGAACACCACATGGCGGCGAAAACAAACCTAAAAAAAATTTAAACAACAATTCAAACAATCAAATCACAAGGATGTTGCAAAGCTCACCATATCTTGGAGCCGTCATTCTTGATGATCTAGCACAACCAGCTTGGTACTCCTCAAAGACACATAGAGTCGTATTAAACTGGATCAACACCAATATACCTGCCATTAAATCCTACCAGAATAAACCCACCAATTTTGACCTTCCAAATATTTTTCATGAAATGGTTTCACTGATAAGATCAAAATCATCCTCACTAGAAAAAACTCAAGCGACTTTCCGAAAACTGTGCTTTGAAATTTTCTGTATGTAAAAAAAGAGCTCTCGTTAGAGAGCTCTTAATATTTGAGGCATATTCTAAAATTTAGTGAGAATATTTTTTGTGTTTATCTTCTTCAAATGGATCGTCCATTTCTAATGGCTCTTTTGCAGTTTTAGTTAACTCGTCAAAATCAACAGAAGATTCAAAATCAATCTTATCAATGACACCTTTCTCATCCATCAAGTTTCTTAAGCCTTGCATGGTTTTAATATAACTAGAGTGAAACTGGCTCATATCCTTTACTTGCGAACGAAGATAAAATATCTCTGTCCCAAGCTCTAATAAGCTTCTTTCTAACATCTGGATTTTTTCTACGATTTCATCAGCCATAACTGCCTCCTATTAAAGGTATCGGACGCCGCAGGAGGACTTTAACGATTTGAACTGAAAAGGGGACGTTTGTGTATAAGCTACTCTTATAATGAATGTTTATTTCTTACCCGAAAGTACTACTTGCACGAAAGACGCTTCTAGGGAGGTTTTAAAGTATGCTTTTGTACATTGAGGAAAAACCATACTTTAAAGCTGTAAGCCATCTAAATCACTAGCTTGTTCTAAGTTTGTTTGAAATTTATAAAATAATGTTATACAATATTGATATGAATCATATTTCTATTAAAATAGTTTTTATAAAACTGATGATATTATCAGTGATTGCTTGCGGTGAAGACAGCAACTCTTCTTCTACTGAAACCCCCAATACAACCCCTACTACCACTGATACCCCTGAAGCCACTTCTAGCCCAAGTGAAATTTTAAACCTACAACAAATCACTACAGCCACTGGTTCAGACCAGCTTCATGCATCAGGGTTAGGATGTAACGGTGCTGAAATAGCAATTTTTGATGACGGGTTTATGGGACTTGGGGACGCGGCAGGGAAGACTCTTCCAGCAGGATTAAGCCTTGAGCCATACAGTGGCTCTAACCCCCAAGATATTGAGCATGGGCTTATCATTGCTCAACTTGTTTGGAGCACATGCACTGGTAAAAAGTACTATGACCCAAATATTCCCGGACCAAAACTTCGTTTATACAATGTAAATGGGCTAGATAACTTTAAGAACGCCCTGACATCTGTGATGGAAAAAAACATTCGTTATGTCGTCCATTCGAGAGTCTATGAGTTTGGCGGAAACTTAAAAGGTGAAGGTTATTTTAATACCCTTGTCAATCAGTACTTAGACCACCACAGTAGTAACCGTTGGTTTAATGCCGCAGGAAACTATCATAAGCGGTTCTATACAAATATCTTGCAAGCCAGCTCAAGCGATGTAAATTATATTACCCTACCCCATGAAGGAAAGTTTACAAAACTAGTCGTCAGTGAAGCAGGGCCACTTAAAATAGTTAGCTCATGGGAAAACCAACAGCAAAGCCTAGAGAACTCACTTGGCCTTGGGCTACAACTTGAAATCTATACAGATAATAAAGTTCTTTTTGACACATCAAAAGCTGGTCCTGCTACGAGTAATAGTTTTCAAAACCCTTACCATTTTACGACACTTCAAACATATGTGGAGCCGGGAACATACTGGATTGCTCTAAAGAGAAAAAACAATTCAACCATACCTCAACTCACCTTTCATATTGCTGTGAACCACCATGCCGCTGAGTTTCAAAACTACGTACGTTACAATTCTTCTGTGGTTGTCATTGCGGATAACCCTAAAGTTATTACCATTGGTGCAAACGATTATGAAAACAGTTCTTTTGGTGGTGGAAAACCAGACTTCTTAAGTATCTCTCAAACAAAACTTGAAGGCATCAATGATATTTACTCCAGCTCAACGGCAAATGCTATCGGTGCAGCTTCTTGGATTTTATATGAGCAATATCTAAAGTCCCATAATGTTCAAGCAACAAAAGATCAAATATTAAACAAAATCACGACAAGACGCCAAGATACTGGCTTTAAAGAACTAAGTTTGCTCACTACGTTACAATAACCCAAAAAACAGCTTCCAGCCTCTGATCCATCTGGTATTGTCGCACTTTCAAAACGATTGAATCGAAGGAATCGCTATGTGGGCATCATACCTTTATCACTACCTTGTCGGTGGGTTCTTTTTTTTACTAGGTTTATATCTTTGCCATAAAAATAAATGGGTTCAATTAAACTCTTCAGAAGACAAACTCATCTATTATGGACTCGTGATTGGCTTTAGTAGCTTTGCCTTAATCCATGGGATTTGGACGGCATCGCTATGACTACTTTAGATATTGCTGTGGTTGTCATTTACTTAATATCTATCGTCGGCATTGGAATGTTTGTTGGAAAATCAACAACTTCAACAGATGAGTTTTTCTTTGCAGGTCGGCGTTTCACATGGCCTTGGATTGCATGCTCTTGTGTAGCGACTCTTGTTGGATCTTACAGTTTTATTCAATACGCTCAAATCGCTTATACCGATGGTTTTGGGGCTATTATTGGATACACTAACGACTGGTATGTTCTTCCGTTATTTTTCTTTGCTTGGCTACCATTTTTATTTAAACACAACATACAATCTGTTCCAGAGTACTTCGCAAAACGTTTCGACAAAAAAGTTCGAATTGCCGTTTTGTGCTTTATACTTGTTTACCTTATCGGATATATCGGCATTAACCTCCTCACCATCGGTATTGCTGCACACAGTATCTTCCCATGGGCTGAAATGATGCCAGATAGTGCTTGGTTTTATGAAGGCACGTTTCGGTTTAGTGTCATACTTCCAGCAGCATGCTTAGCGGTTTTATCTGGACTTTACCTTCATAAAGGCGGTCAAAATTCCGTCATTGTAACTGACTTTATTCAAGGTGGTATTTTACTATTTGCAGGTTTACTGGTGTTTTTTGTTGGCATGAATGCATTAGATAAACCGTTTTGGGAATACCTTAGTATTGAACATCAAAACCCCTTCCCCCATCTCAACAAAAAAACATCCCTCAATGGTGCAGGGCTTTTCTGGAGCGATGGCATTGTAGGTACTTTTGCGTTTTATTTTATTAACCAAGGTATCTTAATGCGTTTTCTTTCTGCAAAATCTATCAACGAAGGGCGTAAAGCACTCTTGTTCGTGGTTGCTTTTATCATGCCTGTGGCGGCGGTTGCTGTTGCTGGAGCTGGTTGGATTGCAACTGGATTAGTAACTGAGGGGGTCATTCAAATCGGCGACCCTAAAAACACATTCATGGTGGTTGCAAAAAGCTTACTTGGACCGGGTTGGTTTGGGTTTGTGGTTGTCGCTGTTCTTGCAGCATTGATGTCCACCCTAGACACATTAATTACCGCAGTAGCTGCTGTTGCAGTAAATGATATTGTAAGACCCCTATACCCAAAAAGAAAAGATGCTTTCTACTTAAAACTCGCACAAAGATTATCTATTTGTGTCACCATCGTTGGTATTGCCCTTATTCCTTTGTTTGATAGTTTTGATTCAGTGTTTGAAGCCATTAGCTTTTTTACTTCTATGGTTATCCCTCCTCTCATTCTTGTGATTTTGGGAGGACTTTTACTACCTAAATTTAATGCGTTTTGTGCATTATGGACATTGATCCTTGGCTCCATTGCCATGGCTCTTTCCATTATCTTTCCTGAGCTTATAACCCCTCTAGCACATGGCATAGAAAGAGCAGAAGGCACACCTTACAAATACATACGCTCTTTTTATGGTGTCTTTGTTTCTACATTCATAGCTTTGTCGTTGTATTTTTATCAAACCAAAACCAAGCCGAAGAAAATGGTGAAAGAAATTGGATAAACCTAAAAAAGTAAAAGTAAGTGTGGACCACCGTAATGGCAACCACGTGTCTGAGGAACGTTATGGTTTAAGCCTCATGGCAATGGCCATGAAGGGCTCTATGCCCATAGAGTTTGACTGCAAAAAAGCCGATTGTGGAATATGTATCTTAAGAGTTAAAGATGGCCATCAAAACCTATCTGAAAAGACTCACGATGAGAAAGATTTCTTGATGGCTATGAAAGCAGATGAAAATGAACGCCTGGCTTGTCAGTGCCGGGTTTTTGGAGATGTTCATTTTATCAATGAGTTTGGATAAAAACCAATTCATTTGTTTTACAAAAAAACTCGGTAAATGAAAGACATCTACCGAGCGTGAAACGAAAAAATGAATATTTGTTTGGCCTGTGTATTGGCTTTAAAAAGCCGATATGCTGGCCAAACTGAAGAGCAAATATAAGTAATTTGTCGCTAGTTGACTCGTAATCCTTGACGTATTCGTAGACGTGATCGTGATCAGTTCGAAGAGCGGT
>JALZUQ010000023.1 GCA_023301465.1 Oligoflexales bacterium | reverse complement strand
TCGTCGTAATTTTTTTATTTATTTAATTTAGAGATCTAAGGTTTATCTTTGGGGTAAGGTCATTGTCGCAAGTTTGGTCGAGGTGGCGGGATTTGAACCCACGACCCCACGCCCCCCAGACGTGTACACTACCAGGCTGTGCTACACCTCGAACTGTTTTGAAAATACTAAAAATTAGTTTAAGAACCAAGGACTATCAACAGGTTCAAGGCAAAGGTAGATCATGGTTTAGACACTATGGTAAAATATCCACATGATTCTAAATAGTTGCCAATTTGCTTTTAAAAAATCACTAGTTAAAATTAGTGGGTTTTGTTTATTGGTGTCATTGTTCAGTTGTGCTGCTTACGGAAAGTCGCTTGAATCTAACCAAAGTAATGTCTCGGAAATTTTACCTGAAGAAGTATTTCCTCAAAACGGTATCATTAAAAAGCAAAAAATCTTTTGGAAGAAAATTTTTGGTCAGTATAAAAGTTATCAACATATTATCCACGATCGCTATGATCCCGAAGTGATTGTAAGTGTAATAGATTTTAATCTTCCAAAATTTAAACGTTTTAAATCTAAATATAGAAACTACAAATCTAGAGATAAACTATTACAAGAGTATATTAACTTGTATCAAGGTGCTATTTCAAAAATCATGGCAAATCCAAACGATTTAAAATTATATCAAATGAACCCATTTGCAAAAACACTACGAGAAACCTATGGAAGTGATCCAAAAAAATGGTCAGATTTAATTAAAAATGGTGCAAGTCTTCGTTCTCAAGCAGGTTTACGTGATGATTTTGACATTGCAGTGAAAAGATCTGATAAATACTTGCCTTTGATGGAGAAGGTTTTTTCTTCTTATGGTTTGCCAATGGCCCTTACAAGATTGCCTTTTGTAGAGTCTATGTTTTCAAATAGAATGAGATCAAAAGTCGGAGCATCAGGTGTTTGGCAATTTATGCCAAGAACAGCAAAAACCTTTGTACGTGTGAATCAATATTTTGATGAACGAAACTCACCATTAAAAGCAACGCGTGCTGCAGCTAGATTATTTAAGTCAAACTTTAAGTACCTAAAATCATGGCCATTGGCAGTGACAGCATATAATCATGGTATATCTGGCTTAAAAAAAGCAATGCGTAAATACGGTGTGAGCCGACTAGATGAAATTGTAGAACGATACCAGTCAGGTCGATTTGGGTTCGCATCTAGAAATTTTTATGCTGAATTTCTTGCAGCAACAGAAGTTTATAGTGAATTGCAAATGAAAAGATCACAGAAGAAGAGTACAGCTATTGATGTAGAAAAATTTAGATTGAAAAGAGGGTACTCATTAAATCAACTCACAAGTTATACACCTTTATCAAGATCACAGCTAAAAAAATATAACCAGTGCCTTACTAGTAAGGGGTTGAAAAGGTACCGCCATAAACCACTGCCACGAGGTTATGAGCTGTACGTCCCAAAAAAAATTGCAAAAAAATTTAAAAAAATGATTAAAAAAATTAAACTATAACACTCTCAAAGGGGTTTATTATGATGAAGATATCCATGATGCTGTTTATGTTGTTTTCCTTAGGGTTGCAAGCTGCACCTATTGATGAATTATTATTAGATTTTGTGAGTGATGATCAAGATTTTCTTTTTAATAGAAGAGGGATGTTGAGTGACCGAAAAGTTAATATACAAAATAGCACAAAACCAGATATTCATAAATTAATAAAAAAATACAAGACTACAAAAAACAAAGATATAAAAAACAGTTTGTGGAGAGGGGTTTTAACTGAAGCAGCAATACCTGATAATAAATCTACATTAATAATTTTTTTGGAGAACTATAATAATGATTTTCCTCTACTAGAGGATGATGTTCTGTCAGGTGTGGCGAGAATAGCTGGATTACATGCGTATGATCTTTACTCACAAGGTAAGTTAAAGGCAGCCATTGGGTTTCTTAAAGGTATCTATGTTCAGGACCCAAGGTTTGCTAATGAGATAGGGTTTGTAAAGAACTATAGTATTTTGAGTTATATGAACGGTGATTTAAAGTCTTCAATAGAGATTGTAGAGAAGTTCAATGCGTCATCATTGGAGTTAAACGATAGTATCCAAACAATTCTTGTAAAAGCCAAACAAGCTCAACGCAAAGCTAGGTTACAAAAGAACAACTTAAGACTCCGATATTAAAGATAAAAATTACTATTCATGTTTTTTTCTTAAGTTATATTCAATTTGTTCCGATTGTTTGGTTGATACAAAGGGAGCACCATGTCAAACGTCAATACATATGATCGTGAAAGTAGTATTTTAATCGTTGATGACGATGATACGCTTTTAAAGTTTTACAAAATTCATTTGAATAAGTTTTTTTCAAAGATTACGGTAGTTCCAAGTGCAAAAGCTGCTGTTGAAGTCGTAGAAAAAAACCCAATTGATCTTATTCTTACTGATGTAAAGATGCCAAGAACAACAGGTGTTCAATTACTCAAAAAAATCAAAAGAATTAATTCAGCTATCCCAGTTATCATGGTTAGCGGCGCATTGTTAAACGAAAAACAACAAGAAACTGTAGATGAATGTGCGGACGGATATGTTAAAAAACCATTTGATGTTGATGAGCTACATTCCGCAATTAAAAAAGGACTTGAACAAAGAGAAGGTCTTAAGTTTTTAGGTGAAGTGATAACTCCTAATAAAAATTTACGTGACGTTATTCAAGGAAAATCCAAAGCAAAGAAATTTGTAGATGACGTAGAAGCATTAGCAAAAGTAGAAGCATTATTATCTGAAATGAATCTAAAGAAATCAGCCTAAGTTTTTTGTTTTCATCATAATGCCATAGAGATGAGAAACTAAAGAAACTAAAGATAATCCTAAGCATGTTCCAATAATGATGGAGAGTATATTAATGCTGTCTGTGGCAGGGGTAAATCCTTGTAATAATAATCCTAAACCCATTGCAAGAGTCCCTAAGAATAAAAACAATGTTTGAAGGCGTTTAACTCTTAAACTTGAACTTGAGTGGGGTTGTGTTAACCCTAATAGCACATGTAAAATACCAAAAAGATTTGTGTGCCCGTGAGCGCTTTTTAGCATGGTCAAGTACCACGATTGGTTTTGATCTAATAGTTTTAATACAAAATTTTGTGTGAGTTCGTTTGCAACGAAAGCCCCACCACAAGCGGCTAAAATAATAGAGGAGAAGCCAATAATTAAGTTTAGTTTAGTAAGTTGAATCATACGGTATTCCTAATTCTTTAAAACCTTGTTTATAAAAATCTAACCGCCAAGATATTACCTGCGTTAATATCTCATTTGGCGTGAACCATGAAAGCTTATCAAATTCTTTGTCGGTGGCTTTTTTTAAGTCTAAACTTTCAGGCTCTTCTGTTTTTAGTATAAACCAATACATGGACTGACCGCAGTATTTTTTGGATATTTTTGAAGTGATGCTTTTTGGGAAAGTGTATCTTATTGGCTCTTTAAGGTGATTAATAACTTCAAATTGATTGCTGCCGATTTCTTCCAGAAGCTCTCTCATAACTGCTTGTTTTGGCTCTTCACCTTGGTCGATACCTCCTTGGGGTAGTTGCCAAGCATTTTTGATGCCATAGCGATTTCCAACGAGTATTTTTCCATCTGGGCGTGTAACAACTGCAATGACACCGTTTCGGAAGGTTTTGGGCATGATTTCACCTATGAAATACCAGTAATATTAGTATTTTATAGGTTTAAAAAAGTTTTGTAAATTGCTTAATGAAATCCTGCATTTGCCGATAACGTAGTTATAATATAGGGAAAGTCCTTTTGTATATCACAATCGCAATTTTAGTAGTTTTCTCAGTGGCATTTGCACTGATGTTCGCTCATGCAAAAACTTCTGCAGTGACAAACTACCACAAACGCAAAAGCCAAAAAATGGATGCCAACAAAGGTAAACGTCACAAAATAGAAATGACTCCCTATAATAAAAGAATCTTTGTTGAGGCAAAAAAACAGCTTAAGCAAAAAAACCCATTGAAGGCGGCTCAAATATTTGAGTCAATTGGCATGATAAGAGAAGCTGTAAAAGTATTAGAACATACTGGTAGTATTGATGCGGCTGCAAGAGTGCTTATAAAAATTCGTGCTGTCGATCGTGCTGGTTATATTTATGCTAGAAACAAGCAATGGAAAAAAGCAGCTATGTGCTTTGAGGAAGCAGGCAAGAGACAAGAGTCCGCTTTATGTTTATTCGAAGACCAAAGCTTTGAAGCGGCAATGAGTATTTTTGTAGAAACGGAAGATTATATTAGTGCTGCAGAATGTGCCGAAGCACTTAATAGTAATAGGTTTGCAGCTTATTACTCATTAAAAAGTGAGCAAGAAGAAGAAGCGTGTAAGTTTTATCATTTGTTGGGTGTAGAGACTGAGAACTTGAGTGAATTAAAACTACACTCTATGGAGCAGGATTTTTTAAACAGAAAAGTACAAGGCGGTTTTTCAGGTCAAGGCGTGATCAAACTTGCTGCTCAAACCCCAAAGAATTCGAAATTAGTTTTAGGGTTATGTGAAAAACATCAAGTCGAAATTTTAGAAAGTGTACTAGGCTATCTACAAGAATCTGATTTAGATTTAATTATTCGCAATCTAAACTCTGATGATTCCTCGTCAGTTTTTCTTGCAGATACTTTGAGAAAAATCGGTTCGTTTTCTTTTGCTGGAAGAGTGTACGAGTTACTCAAGGACTTTGATTCTGCGGCAAGTTGTT
Organism: Oligoflexales bacterium; assembly: GCA_023301465.1. Classification (GTDB taxonomy): domain Bacteria; phylum Bdellovibrionota_B; class Oligoflexia; order Oligoflexales; family JALZUQ01; genus JALZUQ01. The sequence goes on along the minus strand of JALZUQ010000023.1, from coordinate 7,346 downwards.
ATCAATCTGCAGGTTTAGATGAAAAATATAATTTTGCAGTTGAAGAAAACCAGTCACCTCAGAGCAGTGAGAAATCAGGTAATGCTTTATTTGTTTTAGATGTGACGGGCCAAAATGATTCGGCAGATGATATGGATGTGATACTTGCAAAAGCTGAAAGCAAACAACAACCAGAACACAATAAATCTCTTTTGGAATACACTTCCCCTAGAGCTGCTAGGGTTAAGCCAAACTTAGAAAATACAGCAGAAGAATCTGAAGAGTTTGACCTGCAAGTTCAAAATGACGTAGCTATGCCAGACGATCAGAGCTTTGAATCGGATTCTAGTGCTTTTGTATTAAGTGAAAATAAATCACTGGAACCTTCAAGTGATGCTGAATATGGTTTGGAAGGTTTTTCTTTACAAGACGCATCCGGTGACTTAGAGGGCTTACTAACAGGTAGTCCTGAAAACTTAGAAGATCCTTTAGAGGCTTCTTTGACACAAGAAGATGACCGTTCGCAATCTGCAAAACAAGATAGCAACATTCAATCTATGGATGAGTATATAAGTGAGCCATTCAAAGAATCCCAAATGATGGTCGGTTTTAGTGATGAAGAAATCAAAAAAATATGGTCAATGGGTGAGGTCATGAATGTTGAGGCTGGAAGCAAGTTGGTAGACTATTATGTGCGTATTGATGGTTTGTATACAGTGCTTTCTGGTCAACTTATTCGTTATGTAAGAGAAAATGATGAAGATGTATTTGTAAATCACGTTGGAAAAAGCGGAAGCTTTGGAGAGTTTTGGTTGGTGGGCGATCTGCCAAATTCAAATATGTGGAAAGCAGATGTTCAATCAAAAGTTCACGTGTTCACGGTAGAGCAGTTTTCAAAACTGGCAAAAGAACACCCATCGCTTGCAACAAAAATGTATAAAAGAATCAATGAAAAAATATTTAGAATGATGTCAGAAAACCCAACCCTAAAAACTAGTTTAGCAGGCTAGCCAACTTTTAGATCATCTCAACAATAACAGCACTAGCCTCACCACCACCAATACACAATGTGGTAAGCCCGTATTTGCCACCAGTCTGTTTTAGGCCGTTAAGCATGGTTACAAATAACCTTGTGCCACTAGCACCAATTGGGTGGCCTAGTGAAACAGCCCCACCAAATGGATTTACTTTCTTGGGGTCAAGCTTTAAGTCTTGAATCGCAGCCATTGTCACAACACTAAACGCTTCGTTGATTTCATAGTGATGAATATCATCTGTTTTTAAGCCGGCTTTTTGTAGGACTTTCTTGATGCAGTTAATGGGTGCTGTGGTAAACCAGCTTGGTTCATGTGCATACGATGCGGTAGCCTTTATTTTTGCAATTGGTGTTAATCCCAATTCTTTTGCTTTGCTTGCAGACATCATTAAGGTAATTGCTGCACCGTCGTTGATAGATGATGCGTTTGCTGCTGTAACCGTTCCGTCTTTTTTAAAAGCCGGTCTAAGAGCTGGGACTTTTTCAAGTTTGACAGAAAATGGTTCTTCGTCTTGTGCAAACGAAATGGTTTCTCTTCGTTTTTTGATTTCAATAGGAACAATTTCGTGTTTGAAGTGTCCGCTTTCGGATGCTTTACGTGAACGTTCGTAACTCTCTATTGCGAATGCATCTTGTTGTTCACGCGTAAATCCATATTTTTCTGCACAGATTTCACCGCAATTGCCCATCGCCATATTATCGTAAGGGTCCCATAGCCCGTCATACTGCATATGATCTTTCAGTTCGGTGCCACCGAACTTATATCCGCTTCTTGAGTTCATGAGTAAGTGAGGGGCAAGAGACATATTTTCTTGGCCGCCTGCTACGACAACTTCACTATCTCCAAGAGCAATGCTTTGGTGTGCAAGCATGATAGATTTTAAGCCACTACCACAAACACGGTTGATGGTTGTTGCACATGTGCTTGTTGTCAGCCCACCATAAATTGCAGCTTGTCTCGCCGGTGCTTGCCCAACTCCAGCACTGAGTACTTGCCCCATGATAATTTCATCTACAGCTTCGGGTTTGATGCCGGTTGTTTTTAGTGCGTCTTGAATAATAGGTGCACTAATACGAGGTGCTGGAGTAGATGAAAGCCCACCCATAAGTTTTGCGATAGCAGAACGTTTTGCGTAGACAATGACGGTTTCGTTGGTATTCATAAGCATCCTCTTATATTTATTGATAAATCTGTGTTTTCAGCTTTTTAAAATGAAAACGACGATGATAAAGTTTAGACATCTCTTTATATATTACGCCTGACTTGAACTCTAGTGGGAAATCCATGTTTGTGAAGCTTGAGAAAAATTGTTACAAATGGAAAACGCTTGGGGTGAATCAAGATGCGTGAGAAGTGCTCTCTAGTATTATCCAATAGCGAAGTTTTAGAAGGCTATTTAATAGGCAAAAAAACGGATGCTAGTGGTGAAATGGTTTTTACGACAGGAATGGTCGGATACTCGGAGGCAATTACAGACCCTTCGTACTTCGGTCAGATTTTGGTATTTACATACCCGCTCATAGGAAACTACGGAATACCTTCCTTTGAGACAACCTCTGAGTTTATTCCGAGGGGCTTTGAAAGTCAGACTGCACATGTAAAAGCAGTCATTCTGACGACCGACAGCCCAGAAGCTCACCACTGGAACAGCTACAAAACTCTAGACAAATGGTTAAACGATCAAGGAATCACAGGGATTGTGGGGATTGATACAAGACACCTTGTTCACCAAATACGCTCACACGCTCAACTTCTTGGAAAAGTAGTTTCAGAAACCAACATCACCAAAGAAAAAGTAAGAGAGATCATATCGAAAGAGCCGTTTTATGATCCCGGCAGCCAGACGATTTTATCTCAGGTTTCCGTCAAAGAAAGACGAGTTGTTGGAAAAGGCAAAACAAGAATTGGCCTTGTGGACTGTGGTGTTAAGTGGAATATCGTTCGTCAACTTTTAGAGCAAGAGTGCGAGGTTGAGTTTATTCCATATGATACGGATCTTAGTACTGTAGATTGTAGTGCTTGGTTACTGAGTAATGGACCCGGCAACCCAAAAAACAGTGGTGACTTAATACCAAATGTCAAAAAACTTCTTACTCAAGACAAACCCATTTTAGGGATTTGTTTAGGTCATCAGATACTTGCTCTTGCGGCGGGGGCTGCAACCGAGCGAATGGCGTACGGTCACCGTGGTCATAACCAACCAGTGTTTCAAGTTGGTACAAGAAAAGGTTTTATTACGAGTCAAAACCACGGATATGTCGTGACAAACGATAGTCTCCCAGAAGATTGGAAACCTTGGTTTTTGAACGTGAATGATCACACTAATGAAGGAATCACTCATAAGTCTGGGAAGTTTAAATCAGTACAGTTTCACCCAGAAGCTGCAGCTGGCCCAAGGGATACGGGTTGGATATTAAATGACTTTGTAAAAGAGGTAAGATCATCATGCCAAGGTTAGCCGCTTTAAACTTTGAAGACAGACAGCCCAAAGTTCTTTTGTTGGGGTCGGGTGGACTTTCCATTGGGCAAGCAGGGGAGTTTGATTACTCGGGTACTCAAGCAATAAAAGCTCTCGAAGAAGAAAATATTAAAGTTGTGATCGTAAATCCAAACATTGCAACTGTTCAGACAAACCCAGACCCAAAACACAAAGTATATTTATATCCGGTTACGCCTCAGTGGGTTGAAAAAGTCATTGAAATCGAAAAACCAGATGCCATCATCGCAGGGTTTGGTGGTCAAACGGCTTTGAACTGTTTGATGGAGTTAGACGAAAACGGTGTATTAGAAAAACATAATTTATTAAATTTGGGGACTTCTGTAGATACACTTCGAATGACAGAAGATCGTCACCGATTTGCTAGAAAGATGGAGTCTATTGGTGTGCCGATTCCGCCGTCGCAAGCATGTCATACATTAGGCGAGGCAATTGAAGCCGCAGAAAAAATAGGCTACCCCGTGATTGCTCGTGCAGCTTTTGCACTAGGTGGCCTAGGAAGTGGTTTTGCAAATAATCATGCCGAGTTAAAAGCTCTTGTAGAGCCGGCACTTGCAGAGTCTCCTCAGGTTCTTGTGGAGAAGTCTCTAAAAGGTTGGAAAGAAGTTGAGTATGAAGTGATGCGTGATGCTGAGGGCAATGCCATCACGATTTGTAATATGGAAAATTTTGATCCCCTTGGAATTCACACGGGTGATTCCATTGTCGTTTGCCCGAGTCAGAGTCTGTCTGATGACGAGTATCAACTTTTAAGAAACGCCTCACTCCACATGGTGGAAAAACTAGGCATTATTGGCGAGTGCAACGCACAGTTTGCGTTGAGCCCCGACAAAAAAGAGTATTTTGTGATTGAGGTAAACGCTAGGCTTTCTAGATCTTCAGCACTTGCAAGTAAAGCATCTGGTTATCCCATTGCTTACATCGCAGCAAAAGTGGTGCTAGGTTACGATCTTTTAGAACTTAAAAACCCAGTCACGGGTATTACGTATTCATTTTTTGAACCTGCTCTAGATTATATCACTGTAAAAATACCTAGGTGGGATCTTGCAAAGTTTCGTGGAGCCTCAAGAAAACTTGGCTCAACCATGAAGTCCGTCGGTGAGGTAATGTCTATTGGGCGAACCTTCCAAGAGTCTCTTCAAAAAGCCGTGCGAATGGTAACGGAACATGCCGAAGGCCTGTCTTTTGTCGGGTTGGATCAAGTGCAAGAGATTAAAGACGCTCTTTCTAATCCAACGGACGCAAGGCTTTTTGCGGTGATGAACGCCTTTAGAGTTCACATGTCTGTCATGGAAGTTTACGAACTCACAAAGATTGATCGTTGGTTTTTGTACCAAGTAAGAGATTTGATTGCTTGTGAAAGCGAAATCAAAAGCACTGCTTTATCGACTCACGTGCAAAGTGATTCTTTAGATGATTTTGTTCATAGTGCATATGAAAAAGTAAATGAAGATACATGGAGACGCTGGAAGTTAAACGGTTTTGGTGATGAGCAAATTGCAGGTATCGCCATGCGAGCATGTCACGACAAAAATCAAGAATTCCAAGCGGCAGATATTCAAAGTGCATCTATAAGAGTAAGAAGCCTTCGAAAAAAATGCGGCGTCAAGCCTGTCATCAAAAAAATTGACACAACCGCCGGTGAGTATCCTTCGCCGTCTAATTATTTATATTTAACGTACGCGGGTAAGTTTGATGACCCACTTGCGAACGACAACAAGTCAAACGGTGCGATTGTTTTGGGTGGTGGAGCCTACAGGGTAGGTACAAGTGTGGAGTTTGATTGGTGTGCGGTGAGTTGCTCTGAAGAGCTTCGTCGTGCAGGATGGCGTTCCATCATGATCAACTGTAACCCTGAGACGGTTTCTACTGATTATAACTCTTCTGACAGGCTCTACTTTGAAGAGTTAAGTTTGGAGAGAATCCTAGATATCTTTGAACACGAAAAACCGAATGGTGTGATTGCTTCGATGGGTGGTCAGCTACCTAATAAGCTCGCTCCGGCACTTTGTGCGGTGGGGATACCGCTTTTAGGCCATAGTGAAGAGACGATTAACTTAGCCGAAAACAGGCACTTGTTTTCTAAACTTTTAGATTCTGTTGGAATAGACCAGCCTCGTTGGACAACTGCTGAGTCAAAAGAAGACATAGACAAGTATGTTGAAGAAGTGGGTTTTCCGGTTTTGGTAAGACCTAGCTTTGTGCTTTCGGGTGCTGCGATGGCGGTCGCTGCAGATAGACCTTCACTAGATAAATATTTATCCTTAGCTGTTGAAGTAAGCAGTGATTACCCAATTGTTTTATCGGAGTTTCTTATTGGTCAACGCGAAATTGAGCTAGACGGTGTTGCCAAAGACGGAAAAATTATTACTTCGATTGTGAGTGAGCATATTGAAAACGCAGGGGTTCACTCAGGTGACGCAACCACGGTAGTTCCAGCACAGAATTTATATGTTGAGACGGTGCGTCGAGTAAGAAAAGCCGGAAGATTAATTGCCGAAAAACTAGGTTTAAATGGCCCTTTTAATATTCAGTTTTTAGCAAAACAAAACCATATCAAAGTCATTGAGTGTAATGCTCGTGCTGCAAGGTCTTTTCCTTTTGTTTCTAAAGTACTAGGAATTAACTTAGCGACTTTATCGACAAAGGTTGTGTTGGATCAAGAGATCCATATCAGAAGACTTAACGAAGATGAGCTTCCTTATGTTGGTGTGAAAGCTGCCATGTTTAGTTTTAAAAGGTTGATTGGTGCTGACCCAATCCTAGGTGTTGAGATGGCTTCCACTGGTGAAGTTGGTTGTATTGGTCATCAGTTTGAAGATGCGGTTTTACTTGCGATGGAGGCAAGTGGCGTGCACGTTCCTAAAAAAGGAATACTGTTTAGTTGCGGAAGGCAGCACCAGGGTTCGAAGTTACTCCAAGTCTTTGATCAACTCAGTTCTCTCAACCTACCGATGTATGCAACCCCTGGAACAGCAGCTTTTTTTAGAGAGCACAAACGTTCACTAGAGACACTTGCACGAGATGATAAGAACAAGTCGTTCGAAAGTGTTTTTGCTGCACTCCATGATGGAAAGTTTGATCTATTGATTAATATTCCAAAAGGCACTCAAACCAAAGACGTTACTTTTGGTGCAAGGCTAAGACAGAAGTCCATACGTTTTGGTTGTTCGTTATTAACCAATATTGAAAAAGCTCAGTCGTTTTCACAAGCAGCAAACGCTTTGCCTAATTTTGCAGCAAACCACGAATTGATTCCATTATCTCCATATCAATAATGGAGATTTTGCAGAGACACTGTTGACATTTTTAGCAAAAAAGACAATAAGAACCATGCATTGGAGAGGTAGCTCAGTTGGTTAGAGCACAGGATTCATAACCCTGAGGTCGGCGGTTCAAATCCGCCTCTCTCCACCAGATGCAGTTTACCTCTTAGCTTCGAGCGCACCTAAGTTTGAACATCATTGAGATATAGCGAGTTACGAAGCGACGCAACAATGCTCATAGTCCGCAGGACTATTCGCGGTCGGCGGTTCAAATCCGCCTCTCTCCACCAGATGCAACTGTACCTTCACTTTCGACTATCCACCTAAGTTTAAATATCATTGAATTGTAGCGAGTCATGAAGCGACGCAACCATGCTCACAGTCCGCAGGACTATTCGCGGTCGGCGGTTCAAATCCGCCTCTCTCCACTATTTCACTACGTTAAGAAACAAGCCAGTGGCTTGTTTTAGTAGTAAGGGTCCTCTTTAGGAATGCATTTCCAAGGAAAGTTCATTGGTTTGAGAAACGTTAAGAAACAAGCCAGTGGCTTGTTTCAGTAGTAAGGGT
>JALZUQ010000022.1 GCA_023301465.1 Oligoflexales bacterium | reverse complement strand
CTTCCGTTGTTCAGCTTTCTGCTTCCGTTGTTCAGCTTTCTGCTTCCGTTGTTCAGCTTTCTGCTTCCGTTGTTCAGCTTTCTGCTTCCGTTGTTCAGCCTTATTATTTTTTACTTTTGCAAAGACTGTCGAGTTAGATATTTTAAGATAATCACCTGTACCTGATATTAAAAAGGCACCAACTGTGAACATAAGTATAAGACGATTCGCAAACAGACGACTAACTTTCATTTTCACTCCCCAGAAAAATTCATCGCGACTTAAAAGACATTTTTTAAGTTGCATGAGCTATATAAAGCAGTAAACATGCCAAGAATAACAACCTAAAAATACTGATGATTTTTTTAATACGAGGATACTGATTGGTATCAAAATGAAATTACACAAAGAAAAAGTGAACTAGATGATACCAATCAATAAGTGTATAAATTAATCAATTGTATTAAGGAGATAGGTTGTTACTGGGTTCTTTTTGGAAGTTTATTTTACTTTTTTAAAGTGTTTATCGAGCAGTTCTTTGCTGTTTGCATTGATACTATCTAATTGAACTGGTGATTTTTCCAATTTAGCATTCATATCTTTTTTAAGGGCATGATCGCATTTTTCAAACCTGTAACAAGCAGAACAATACAAAAGATGATAAGATTTTTTCAATTTATGTAAAAACCCTAAAGACTCATTTAATGAATTTTTTACTAATAATTCTTCACACTTAGGAGATATTTGCATCAACCAATTCGGCATCAAAGCTTTCAATATTCTCTGTAATTTTTCCAATGTCAATGACCTACACTTTCTTCCGCTTTTGACTCTAGGCACTTTCTTAAGCTGTTTTTAGCTCTAAAAAGCATTACACCTAAGTTAGTCACACTAATACCGAAATTATTACAAATTTCTTTAGTGTCCTCTCCAAAAACATATTTCATGAGGAAGATTTCTTTTGATTTATCATTTAGTTTTTGGATGCAGTCTTCAATCTGTCCTTGAACCTCTAATGACTCAACATATGACTGAGGCTGCAAAGGCGGTTTACTCCAAAAGCCCATATCATCAAAAGTATCATCAAAGTCTTCAACAGCAATGGGTTGAGAGTAAGACTTTCTTTTTCGTTGTCGATTCATATTAAAGTAAATACCAGTGATATAAGTAGACAGTTTTGACTCACCTCGAAAATTATCCATGTTTTCAAAAAATGTGACCCAAGTTTTAGAAATAAGATCTTCAATATCAGGCAAGCTTAATCCAAGTAACCTACCAGACGCATGAAGACGTTTATTGATCTCTGGTATCTGCTTTTCGATTTCACTTTGATGGAAATTCCTGCTCAAACCTTAATCATCGCCTTTGATAGTTACTTCAACGACTTAACACCAAAAATAAATTAATCCAATGAAAATGAAATTACTTTGTAAGAAAAACTAGTTGAACTGCACTCATAAAGGAAAGGTGTAATCATCTAGATTGCAGTCATTAATTTTATAGAGGAAAATATTATGAAAAAATTAATAATGAATTTCATGTTAGTTGTTGGTTTAACTTCTGCTGTACAAGCCGGTCAAAATGTCTCTGCCCCTGCAATTTCAGGCTATGATACAGTTGCATTTTTTGATATGAATGAAGCCGTAAGGGGTTCTGGTTTTCATGTTGCAAACCACAATAGCCATACTTCTTTATTTTCTACAAAAGAAAACAAAGAAAAATAGCTACCACAATGCGGTGGTTGGTGTGCCTTCGGTTTGTCTGTTGGACAAAAGTTTTTTACAGACCCAACAGTCTTTGAGGTCGTAGGTAGGAAATTATATTTAAATCTAGACTCAAACATACAACAAAAATGGTCTGGAGATAAACTTAACAACATCAAGAAAGCAAATGTTTTTTGGGCAAAGCTTTCAAGCAAGTAAACTATTTTAAAATCATAAACGAAAGGTATTATCAAAAATGAACATTAAATTTTTAGCTCTAGTCATTGTTATAGTCAATCAATACTCTTGCGGAGTTGCTGAAAGCTCTACATACAGAGCACCGCAAAACTTTTCAAACAACGCACAAATAGACCCAACTTCTAGCAGTGAGGACAGCGAAACGAATGAACCTGCTATTGAGTTTGAAACACCAGAAGAAAATCAAAGTGAAAACCCATCTGGAGTAATATCAGAGGATCCAGATAAGAATGGAATTATTGCTAATATTACTTCTATTAATTTAGGGTTAGAAAAATGTGTTCAAAATCATTTTAAATCTAATACAATTGATATTTTCTCACTTGAAAAACCTTCTCAATCTTTAGCAAATTTCAACAATAGTAACTCTATCAAAAACCACAAAGACTTTGAGAACCTCGGCAATTTAATACTAACGAAGGTCGTAGAACCTCGCACTGGACTGGTAGACTATAATCAAATTAGAGGAAAATATAAGACACAGTGGTCTGCATTAGTCAAAGCTCTATCAAAACTCAAACCAATTTCAAATGCAACACATCACCGGCTTTCTTTTTGGACAAATGCATATAATATTTCCATGATGAATTTTATTGTTAATAATCCAAGTCAAAAAGATGCAACACGTTTAACAGGTTCACAGTGGAGTGTTTTTTCCACAAAAATCCCCGGTGGAGTTGCTGGATATCGCAATATTTCATTGAATGGCATTGAAAAAGGCATCTTAAAACTAGGTGGTGGCACTACAGACCCATACCCAAAATCAGAAATCGCAAACATCAAAGAAAACCGTTTACATTTTGCCTTAGTCTGCGGAGCTGTCGGCTGTCCTAAGTTGCGTAACTTTATGTACCCATCTGATCAAGATAAACTAGAAACTGTTTTAAAGGAAAATACTTTTATGTTCTTTAATAGCAAGTATCAAATTCGTGTGAAAGGATCACAAGTCCAAGCGTCAAGTTTATTGGCTGAATGGTACACAAATGATTTTAAAGAACTAGGTGACGGCAACCTAGGGAACTTAGCTGATTATGTTGTATCTGAATGCCGAAGTGACAAGAGTGCTATATTAAGTACTTTCAACACTGGTAGAGTACCAAGTTGGGGCTATGATTGGAAAGTTAATGAAAAGTAACTCACTAAACTAAAAGTAACCAAAAACATTTAAACCAAGGAGCACTGACCAAAACACAGAACACCATTATTGTGAAGGCCAGTGCTTACACCAAAGAAAAGAATCATAAAGGTCTATCATCATGCGAATACTATTTTTTTCACTTCTTATCACATGGTCTCACCTAGGATCCGCAAATGCTTGGGTAAAATCAGATTATGATCATTATATTAAAGTGTTTTACAACACCAGTAGTGCTGAACTAAACGAATCATCTACTTCTACAACGGAACAAACAAAGTCCAATATTGGCCTCTACGCCGAGTCTGGCTTAGGTTTTTTACCTTGGAAATCTCAAGTTAGTTTTTCTTTACTACACAAAACCATAGACCGTACCATCAAACAAACAAAAGAAGGTCATAAGTCATCTTCATTTGCCGATATCCGACTCATACAAAAACATGCCATTACCTCAAAAGAAATATTCAATACCGGTATTCAGTTTTTATTAGCGGCAAACACTGGTGTGATCATACCGTTGACCAGAGAGAAGTTTCAATCTGGAAATGAAGATCTGAGAGCAAGTGAAATCACAACAGGGAACACCGCCCTTCTTAGCTCTATAGACAGAGGAAAAATTGGTTATATTTATGGGGCTTCTACAACCCTTAACTATAAAACCTATTGGTTAAACATAAACCATAGTATTGATGCCCTTGCAGATGCAAAATACTATGCCCATAACTACGATATTGCTCTTGGGGTCGGCTTACCTTTCAACTCATGGTTACAATTATCTAGTGCATGGAACAAGAGTTCGTCCGCTACTGCTGAAACCTCTACTGGGACATCTTCAAATACTGAGAGTTTAATAAAAACATACTCAGCTAGTCTAGGCGTCACCTTTTATAATGGATTTGCAATTGAGGGCGGATATGACTACATCATTAACTCTGATAAAAACTGGTCTGCAGAAGAGGTTTTTACTGTTGGCCTAAGCCACCGATCACTATAATTTTAAAAAGCTAGTTTTTTTGAGCTTTTAGCCATTAAAAACTAGCTTCCCCACCCAAAAACACCTCATCTATAAAATATTTTTTTAGTCGCAATTACCCCGTGTCTATGCCAACCTCCCCTCGAATAACGCCACGCTTTCCACAAAAGAAAGCCATGTTCAGCCTTCGTTGTGTTTTAGTTGGAGATAATCAATGACTCAACAAATGATAAATCTATTTTGCATCGTTGGCTTAGCAGCAATGAGTCCCGGCCCTGATTTTGCTATCCTAACAAGACAAGCTGTTTCTAAAGGTTTTAAAGGTGCGGTACATACTGCTCTAGGATTTGCTACCGCCATCTTTTTACATGTTTTTCTCATCTATATGTTTGGGCATTTGTTAAGCACTAAAGTATTAGTCTATGTACGTGCATTTGGGGCCTTGTATCTTATATATTTAAGCGTATCTATCATTAAGTCTCTGAACAAATACGAATTTAGCTCTATCACCTCTCACCAATATCAACCTACACCTATTTCCCATTTTAAAGATTTCACAACTGGATTTCTTACAAATATTTCTAACCCAAAAGCAATAGTATTTCTATCTAGCCTTATTATCGGCTTAAATACCAAGTCTGAGTTGAATTTTATTTCTGCTGGATTGAGTGCTAGTACTCCAGTTTTTCTATGGTTTACTTTTTTAGGGTTTATCATTACAAGAAAAACCTTTTTATCCAGTGCTGGAAAAGTGTTTCTTTGGATAAATTTATTTTTAGCTCTATTCTTGGGTATTACAGGGCTCATCATTTTTAAAAGTATATTTTAAAAATCATTATAACATTACATTTCTGGAATCTCCCTCCAAAATTGGACTGCCTTAAATCTCAATCACATATCAAATTCATAATTTATTTTAAAAACCATTGAACAATTTGATGAAATTCTAATGATTCTTAAATATAAATTATATAAAAACGAGCATATAGAAACTATTCACTTTATGTTTTTCTGGCATGGTTATTGAACTATTAAAATCGCTTCACTTGAAAAAAAATCAATTGAACAGAGTGACACTTAAGAAATAAATATAAACCATTTTTGGAGACACCATGAAAAACACAACACTTTTTGCATTAACACTTTTAATCTTTACATTTGGCAACAGCGTTTTTGGATCAAAAAAATTTACATTAGCTCAGTTCAAGGTGTTTGCCGGTAGAGATAAAGACCGATGTTCAGTACAGATCAAAGGGCAGGATTGCCTTGAAGAACTAGACTATGCACTCAAAGAAAAGTTCATAGACAAAACAACATATAATTGGGGGAAAACTAATGGACACTACCCTGTATTCATTAAGAGAGGCAAAGAAATTGCTGGTGTATGTAAGTGTGGTTGTTTTGAAGCAAGCACAAAAATTTTACTTGATCATGGATGGCAAAAAATTTCAGAAATTAACGAGGACCATGAAATCAAGTCACTATCACCAAATAGCAGTATTATTCTACCTGATTTAATACCATCTAAAATTAAAACAATTGTGAATGGCCCTCAAAAATCAAAACTATTTAAATTCTTTTTCAAAGGAAATGGATCCATCTCTGTCACTCAACATCATGGTATGGTCATGAGTGATGGCAAAATGAAGACTGCGAAAGAAGTTAAAATTGGTGAATCATTTCGTGATATTAATGGCAAGCCTAGACAAATTACAAATATTAAACGCGTTAAGACAAATCATAATGTATACAATGTTGCAACAAGCGGAAAATCCACATCTGAACATATTATTGCTGCAAATGAAATTTTAATCGGTGATTTGAGCTGGCAAAATCAAAATAAGCAAGACCTTACTGGAATTCAGTTAAGAATGAATTGATAACAGCAAAGTAATTTTTAAATTTTAACATCATCATTTAACATCATCATTGGAGAGATCATGAAAAAAATAACATTCTACACTACAAACTTAATCATTTTAACACTCAGTTTAAATGCTTTTGGATCAAATATAACAACCTTAGCTCAATTTAAACTGTATGCAAAAAATTCAGCAAGATGCTCAAATTCTGTCAAGATGGAGGATGGAATCGAAGAGCTAAAATACGCATTAAACAAAAACGCGATTGATGAAACAACATATAATTGGGGAGTTGAAAATGGTTTTTTCCAAATTTTGAACAGAAAAACTACTGTAATAGCTGTATGTCCATGGAATACTTCTCAAGACAATTAAATTTTCATCAAAAACAGAACAGAGAATATTCTCAACATTAATAGTGTTAGATCTAATGGACCAAAATTCAAGAATGGGTTACACATATGCACAAGACTAAAATCTATATCATTTTAATAATATCTCTTTCATTATTTGCTTGCGGCAAAGAATCAAAAGCACAAGATTCAATAAATGACTGGGAAGAAAAACTATTTTCAAACAATCAAGAGTATAAAAACATTGATTTGAATATCGTCGCACAAAAAATTAACAGAGCCTTACAAAAAGCACCCATGATTTCTAAAAATCGTTTTGATCAAGTAGAAATAAAATTTTCTGACGGTGACTTTGAAATGGTTCAAAACACTGATGAAACTATCTTGATGACTGAAGGGGTATTAGATAAATCTATTGCAGTAGGAAAAAATCGTTACCGAACTCGTGCTTACTACACCATTAAAGACGCTCAAATAAAACAAAAAAACCCAAAAATGAAAATCCCAGTTCCAATAAAAGAAATCATAGAAGAGTTTTCAGGTCCAGAGTATATTCCAGCTCATATTACCACGACGTTAGCAGAAAAAATATCTGATGCTCTCATTGACAATGACAAAATGGAACACTATACAAACCACAGCACAGCCATCACTGATATCTTACTGGAATACAACCCCCACTCACCTATCGTTTTTTTAGAAGGCATCACAGACCTCCATCGTTTTTATGATAAAAACATCTTATGCACAGAACGACTGAATAGGATTAAAAAGCACATTAATGACAGAAATCAAACATTCACAAAAGACTTAAAAGACCTATTTAAAAGAGACAAAATACACTACATTAATATGTCGTTTGGTATCAACAAACGAGATATATCAGGCGACTTAAATGAGCTATGTCCTCACACATCTTATTACAAACGAAAAAAAATAGCTGATATTTATCTTGACGAACTCAATGATATATTCAAAACCCTACATGAATCCAAAGGTATTATTTCTTTTCAAGCTTCACCATATCAATTCATGGATGAGGGACCTCACGACTGCAAAAAAAAATATAAGAATCGTATCATGGTAGGAAGTTTTAACTATATCAATGCACCGATTGGAGTAAGTGGTCAAGAACTCTCGAAACTAAATAAATCTAACATGTATAAGCAAGGTAAATGTGCCGATGTATATGTAAATTTTAATTTAGACCCCGAAAACAAAGTTGATTACAAAAGTACTTTAATGTCCACGTATGAATTTGGATTTGGCATGACGAGAATGGGACGCATGCCGAGTGTTAGCACTTCAAACGCAACCCCATTAGCACTATCACGGGTTATTCACTTAAGACACTCAAAACGATTTCAGCATAGAATATTTGATAATACACTTATCAAAGACTTAAAAGAATCCTTAACCCCTAAACTGTGTGGAACATTTTTTTCAAACAAACGATGTGATTTTATTGACCCACTAAAACACCGACAAGCTCAAGTATTTGAACTTGGTTATTGGTAAATCAAATGAAATTGAAAACATTTTACATAATTATTTTTATATTATTTTCAAATCAAACTGCATTTGCAGAAAAACTTACAATATTTGAAGGTAATAATTTAATATATCATATCACTCTAAAAGATATGGACGTTAAAAAAGATTTCATACTTTCTCATAAAATGATTATTGAGCGTTCTTTTGAACCTATATCAGAGTGCATTGCCTTCACAAAAGAACTGAAAATTGGTGGCACAACCAGACACTTACAAGTGATACCTAAGGTACAACTAAAGTGGAGGGGTGAATTGGGCGGAAGAAACAAGACGCGAGAAAAAATCTTAAAAATAAAAATTGAACATTTCAAAAACAAAAAAACAGTCTCTACAAAAAACATCAAAATACACACAGATCACTTAGATAAAAAATGGATTACAACATATGAAAGCGGCTCACAGTACTTCATAGGTTCTCTGAAAATCCATTACAACAACATAATTGACTACCTAAAAAAGGATCAAAGTATTGTTTTTGATGGCATAGACATCTTAGCAAATCATACTTTTAAATTAAGTATTTGTGAAATCAGCGCTTCTACTCAAGTAGTTTTCAGTGGATTTGATATTTTAGCAAGAAAAACAGGTGAAAAATGAAAAAGTATACATTTCTTAGTTTTTTGTCTCTTACACTTTTAGTGATTGTTCTTATCCAATTTCAAAACAAAGATCACTATAAAGTCGATACACACAAAAAAGAAAACAAAAAAAATTATAAATCAACAAAAAACAAAACTCAAAAAAACCCAACTTATCATAAAAAAACCAAAATAACATACACCCATCGAAAAACAAAAACCTTCAACCATCACCAAAAATACTCCCGAGCACTCAATACAGACATTAACCTAATACTAGAATCAGGCAATTATTTTAATGGATCAATCAAACGAAAGTATATTTTTGAAACTTGGATAAATAATCACGAGTTAATAACAGAGCTAAAAAGAGGCTTACATGACACAGAATGGTTAAAAAATAATTTCTCAAAACAAGAACAAGCGAAAAGACGCTATTTTGCAATTCAAACACTTGGTTTCATGCATAAAGACAAACATGAATCAGAACACTTAGAAAACATGATTCGTCTTCTTTCAAATGAAAAAATAAAAAATTTAGAAAAAAACACAGACTTGCAAACTGATTTCAAGGATCTTTTGCATATTTATTTTAAAAATATAAACAGCACAAACCTGAAAAAAAATGATTTTTTAACAGAAATTATACAAAAAATAAACTTAGATAATATTAATTCTGAAAAAATTCAAAGTTTCATTGATGATGAAATTTTTATACTTACTTATCCTATAATAGGTAAGAAAAAAGCTTCAAGATTATTAGATAAAATTTTTCCAAATAGAAAGACACTTTAATATAGCTTCAAGTTCCTATAGAAAACTTTATTTTTAAATAGCACCACATAATATCTTTATCGGTCGTAGCTTTTGGCATGCATTTATATTGATTTACAACATAAGTCATTAGAACGCTGAGATCCAGGACAAAGAGTACTATTACTATCATCAATAGGAATTGTACCACTAGAGCAAGTGTGGAATGAGCAATACGCCTCACAACACTCAGATTAAGCACACACAGAACCAAGGCAACAAAATTCAACAAAATTCTTTATAAAAAATTAATCAAAGAATATTTCAAATAACTTAAAATCATCTACCAAAAATTTTCTCAATAAATACTGCTTCAGTCTTACTAGGTCCACCGTACCAAACACCTAGAGAATGGCTTTGGGATGTCTCATTACCATTCCAAGTATTTCCAGAACTAGATTGGTTTAATAATGAAATTGCTTGACTATAATCTTGTGTACAAAAATCATAATCAATTTTAGCAATCAAACTCCCAAAATGCCCATTAGGGTCTGTCCCACTTACAACAGAATTAACTTGATTGTCTTTGAGGTATGGCCAAACTTGCTCACTGCTTGTTTCACCTATTAAACCTCCAATCACATTTACTCCACGCACAGAACCTTGAACCCTTGAATTTTCAATGAATATGTTTTTTTCTGCTGCTCCAACAATACCAGCCACATAAGAGTCTCCACTATTAGTATAATTTAAGTCTCCGTCACACCGCACACTACCAAATTGTCCCAAAACATGGTTTTGTTGTGAAGGAGGACACCCTAGCTCTTTCTTAGATAGACCACCAATCAAATTTCCAGAGATATCAGCATGAAGAACTGAAGTTTCTCTTTCTGAAAGACCAATAACCCCGCCTACTCCTGAGCCATTTGCTACTAAGTTACCGTTAAACTTAATATGTGAGAATTGCCCATAACCTTTTCCAATAAAACCTCCAATATTAAATCCAGTAGTAACTATATTTGCAAGTACAGTAACATTTGAAACTGATGGGAATAAACCATGGCTCAAAAGACCTGTTTCACCAGCACCCCCCCCCATAAGAGGCCGAAAGCCCCGGAACTCCAATTGATTGAATACGCCCCTCAAAGATAGATTCTTTTAAATTTAGTTCTAACTGACCAAAAAACCCACCCACTTTAGTTTTATAACCACTTACAGTTACATTTTTAGTAAATAATTTTTCTAAACTATTCGCTTCTGTTGAAGATGAGTTCTCATCAGCAACAGCTCCTATACCTCCAGTAAAATACTCACCAACAACTGTGCTATTAATAATAGAAACATGTTTCATTCCATAGCAAACAACACACAGTGTACCCACTAACTGTTTGCCTTTAACTGTAAAGCCTGAAAGCCCAACATTCTCAGCAAATGCTAGATTATCATATAAAGCTTGTTTCGATCTTTCTGCATCAACCATCACCGCATTAGAGATATTATAATCATCACCATTTAAATATGCGTGATAAATAGTTTTAGAGTTGCTATTTTTTTTCTCTCTATAAAATTCAAATGGTTGAATTTTTTGATTTTCAAAATCAATATTATCACCCAACTTAAAATACAAGTGGTACTTTTCTGATTGCACAGCCTGATCAATAACGGCTTTTGTACCATCGTAAAACTGTGTTTTTGTACACGCTAAATAAGGATTATTTTTTGAACCATCACCACTAGCAAAAGGAAATCGAAGTATAGATGAAGCAGTACATAATGAATTTTTAGTGTTTTTAGGCCCAATAATTTGTGATGTAACATTCTTCTTCGATACAGCTCTATTTACACTTGCTCTTGGATCAATACTTACAAAAGGTATATCATCATTAGCTGTTGAATTTGTTGGAGAATGCTTTAACCATAACCTATTGATTCCAGCAACAGGGTTAGCGATACAAGCCTTAACATGAACTAGATCGGGAAAAGAGACCCTAACTGAAGTATTTACATTACTTCCATTAACTTTATATCCATGAAGGAACTCTGACCTTCCTTCTCTTAAGTCTAAATCTTCAAGAGGGGAGTTAGCAAGATTACTTTCTAGCCTAAAATAAGATATCCAATTTATTGGCTTACCTGGAAAACTTATTTGTAGTAATTCATCACGACGATTAATACCTTCAATTAATGCCACATGGTCTGGGGCTCTACCGATAATTTTAAAATCTAACACAGTGGTTTTACGTTGTGTTACACCACTACCTTCATGTTCCCAGATAGACGTAAGTTTATAATTCCCAACTTTTGTACTATCTAACCTAAGAGAAGAGGGACTAATACTTGGTGAGATTGACTCACTGACCTTTGTGGCACAACGATCGTACCTTGCCTCGATGTGATCTGTAGAGCCTAAGACGTATTCTGATTTCCTCATAGTAGGCACACTGGCATTGAATACAGGAATTCTTTTACGGAACTCCTTAGTTACAAAGCCCCCGCCTCCACTATTAAGGCTCCCATCATTATATGAGACTACAAATTTATAACACGATCTCTCCAAAAATTTGCGGCATCAGAAAGACTATTAATGGTGCTATCATTTACAACCTCAAAACTCCAGGAAGCGGAATCTGTAATGTCGCGAGTACTACCATCCCCATAGGTTCCTATTAGTTTGGTAGCTCTTTTCGGAACTCCACACTCACCCTGAAAATCCTCTGCACTTATATCAACAAGATTTGACTCAGAACCGGTTACAACAGAACCATCTAAAATTGTGATGATCGTTGAATCTTGCTTCCCCTTATACGCAGCTCGAATTGTTAGTTTTTTACCACCAGCATTTTCACTTAATGTCGCCTTACCATTTTTTTGAATAGAAATTGCTGAAAGATCTGAAACACTCCACACAACATCTTCGGTGACAATCTCATATGAGTTTCCTGTATAGTACGCTCTTGCATTTAATAGAATTTCTCCACCAGCCCTCGCTATTGGGTCTTTCAAACTTATTTCCAACCTATCAAATTTTGGGTCAATCTTAATAGGTAATGTTGCTGTGTATGTTTTTGATTTTGAAGAGAGATTAATAGTTGTTTTAGCTTCAAGAGTGTGTGTTCCAAAGCCTAAATTAATTCCAGACAAGTTCCCTTGATTTAATTTACTTGTATCTATATCAATATGACTCTTATCAGATTCAATTATTTTCCCATTTAAGTACCACTTTGATCTAGGTTGCATAACTCTAGACGTTAATTTTAAATTTGCATAAAGTGGAATTTTTTGGCCAAGAACAACTGAATCTATATTGCCTAAAGAATTAAATATTTTAAACTCTAAAACTTCTTCATCTTCAATATTCACATCTAAACTTTTACTATGCCCTTTATATTCTGCTGTAATTTTATATGTTTTACCATACCCCGAGTTCACCGAACTAAATACACCAGGAGTTCCAGACGGAGTAAATTCCTGAGAATTACTACTCAGCCATTTTGCAGCACCAGTAACATCAATTTCTTTAGTTTCACCACTCGAAAATTCACTTTGTGCTAATAATTGAAATTGATTTTGAATTTGTCCAACAGAGTAACCATTATTCAATTCTTTTATTTCAACCCCTACTAATTTTGGGTCACCTTCTAAAAAATGTATCTTAAAACTAAAAACCCTAAATACTTGATGTTGTTTTTCATCATAGACGCTCAACGCAACAAACGATAGTTCATTAACAAGCTCACCACCAATTGATGTTAACGTTTTGCGAAGATCATCCAAGTTCTCTTTTTTAAATTGAATTAACCCTTCTGAGTTTACTTGAATATACTTTGATGAAGAGCCTGCTTTATTTATCGAAGCAGCATCAACAAAAGATGTATACCATCTTGTATTAACATGATTTGACACATCTCGATCACCATCATTAAATAAATAAAAAACTCGAGAACCCAATTTAATTATTTTACTGTCATGAGCAACAAAATCAGTTGGTTAAACAATATTTAATCTTGCAAGATTTGACTCCTGACCCGGAATCCAGCCTTCATTAAATCTTGGGTTTACTGTAGGGATATTATCTCTTTCTTTTTGAGTCATTTTTTCTGTCATCGCTAAAATATCAGCTAAACCAGAAAAACTTAAAACAGAACCAAAACGAGGCCGTCTTTCAATGCCCGTTGTTAAATCTTTGGATTTATAAGACGATTCTACTAATAAATTTTCAATATACCACGGTGTATAAGGCAAATTATTAATTTTATGATGATATATTGCAAGAGCTGCAGCGGCGGAAACATACGCTGCTGAAACTGATGTTCCGGATACTTGCTGAACCTTATTACCCAAACCAACTGTATCAATATTTACACCTGATGCAGCAATTTCAATATCTTCACCGTAGTTAGAAAAATCTGCCATTCTATAACTAGACGATTTTTTTTCTATACTACCTACCGCGACAGCACCTAAAAAATATTTGCCCCAACAAGCTGGCATAGCGGTTTTTAGAAAATTCAGTGGACCATCATCACGAGCAGCCGTCACTGGAAAACCTACACTGTGTTCAGGAATATGCCTAATACCGTTTCCAGCTGCAATAGAAAAGAAGACACCTTTTTCGATTGCCCTATGAATAACATGACCTACAGAAGGAGTACATCCATCCATAAGACTACTCAAAGATATATTCATTACCTCAACACCTAAGTTCGTACCTACAATGATTGCTTTCGTTAGGTCTTGAATCGTTGTAGAACTACCTGATGAGACCAGTAGAGGAACTAATTCTACAGCACCATCTGCTATACCTTTTGTTTTTCCAGAAATAATTGAGGCAATTCTAGTACCGTGCCCGTTCTTATCTTGAACATCATTACTCTGATCTAGAATATTACCAAGATCTCCACTAACAAAAGTATCTTTAAATTCGACTGAATTAACATCTAACCCAGTATCAATAACTCCAACTCGAACACGTTTTTTAAGATCGCTATTTTTTTTAATAAAATTTTGAAAGAAACTATAATCGCTATCCAAGAATTTCATTTCATCTGCGATAGCAGAGCTAGTCGAAGGCTTAAATCCAGTTGGTTCTATTGAACTCTCTATACTAACAGTTACAATTGCATTATCTTCTTCAATCTCTCTTTTTAAAGACTCCACAGTAAGACTGCTTTTATTAACAACAAAACTACCTGAAAAAACATCGTCTAAAACTAATAATTCATTTTCTGGTAATTCAACTTGGTTTGTAATCCAAGTATGACCTTCTTTTGAACGGTTTTTTAAAATTGAATATTTAAATAATTCTTCAAACTTCACTCCTTCTTTAAGTGAACTTTCTTCAGAATTGATAAAAAGCCTATCTTCAGATTGTTCTAATGGGCTTTTATTTTCAACCTTGTCAATAAATTTTGGAATGCTTTTGTCAACCGACTGCCGCGTAGTCTTGTATGATGAACCAGAAAAATCAGTTCCGCCACCGCAACTATGTATGACAAAAATAAAAAGAATTGCGAAATATACCATAGGCTTATGCACAAAAAACTCCCGTTAACTTTCTTGGGCTATCGGTATTTCTCGTGAGAAAATGATCTTTTAGTACAAATTAGAACTTAAAATATATTTATTTTAATAATAACAGGTAGCTACTTCCAAGCCCCCATAAAGATACAGCAAAAGTATATGTTCGTGTCATGAACTAGCGTTCGGTGTTTTTTGGGGTCTATCATAAAAAATAATTTTTGAAATCTTACTTAATGGTATTTTTTCAGAGTGTTTAATGCCGTTGACGTACAATATTTTTACTTCTTGGTAACTATTAAGACCTTTTAACTAAAACTAACTATATCTTTATTCACTGTATATTGTGTCGATTAGTATTCTCATGATATATTTATATTTATTTCTCGATGAAAACACTAAAGTTTTATTTAATTTAAAACAGGGGGCCCAATGAAGTATTTTTTAGTAAGTATCGCTTTGATTTTTTTTACAGCAAAGTGTGGTGAGAACTCTCATTTGAGTTTAGACAACCTAACTCCTTTAATACAAGATAATGGGTCTCCATCAGTTAATCTTGATATTTCGGCAGGAATAACTCAAAACGTTTCAATAAATTTAACTGGAACTTGTTCACCAGATGGATCTACTGTCAGCATTGCCAGTCCAGATATGACGCCAAGCCCTGTGAGTAGCATATGTAGTGGTGGATCGTTTGTGATGGCAACCGCAGTTGTTTTTGACACAGCTGGTCCAAATGGCCAAAACCCTGTTATTGCCACTACGATAACTAGTTCAGATGGCGGTACAGCACAGGATTCGGACACAACGAATATTGTAGTACCTTCAACTCCAACTGTTGATCTAGACGTCTCGGCAGGACTAGCTCAAAATGTTTCTACGAATTTAGCAGGAACTTGTTCGCCAGATGGAGCTACAGTAGATATTGCTAGCCCAGATATGACGCCAAGCCCTGTGAGTGGATTATGTAATGGTGGTTCGTTTGTAATGGCAACCCCAGTTGTTTTTGATGCTGCAGGTCCTAATGGCCAAAACCCTGTTATAGACACTACGCTAACAAGTTCAGATGGCGGTACGGCACAGGATTCTGACACAATCAATATTATGCTACCCCCACCTCCAGCGGTTGATCTAGTTGTTTCTGCAGGTCTAACTCAAAACACTCCAACAAATTTATCCGGAACATGTACGCCCGGTGGAGCCACGGTAAGCATTGCTAGTCCAGACATGACACCAAGCCCCGTTAGTGGAACCTGCGATAGTAGTGGTTCGTTTATGATTGCAACTCCAGTTGTATTTGACGCAACAGGTCCTAATGGCCAAAGCCCTATTCTTTCGACAACGCTTACTAGCTCAGATGGTAGTACGGCACAGGACTCCGATACTCTAAACTTTAGCCCAATTGCTAGAATTACATCAGCCTTACAAGCAGACGGCTCATCTAATCTTGGCATAGTTTTAACAAATTCTGATGAAAGTGCATTGAATGCAAATGATGGAACAGCTCTAGTTGCTGGTGACACAGTAACGATTACGGTTCGTGATAATGCCACAAATACCGCTATCGAGACCCTTACAGGGGATTACGGTCAGCCTTTAACAGGTTATGCTACGGATGCAGCCGTTGCTACTAATAGCATACAAAGCTATATTACGACCCCCGGTGACGATGTTACAAATGGTGCGACGCTCGCATTCGACAAGCTTGCTTGGGCCAAAGCTACTGGTAACGTTGGTGTGAACAAAGGTTTAGAGCTTAAAATCGATATAGCAGCTACTGACAGTTCGGCTGGAACGACTTCTTTAGCTGACAGTACTACGATTGAAAAAGGATTTCTAAAGTTAGGGGGGTCACTCACATTATCTTCTACGATCGGTTCACAAAACAGCCCCTACAATTGCCCAAGTAATGTTCGCTTTATATCAGGAGGAAGTTTGTCGCCACTTGCTGATGCTAGCACAGCCGAGACAAGCGAAGACGGTACTACATGGGTTCCGAAAACTCCGATTCTTGTTGGTGGTATCGTGAATTTTTGTGCCGATGCGCAGCCGGGTCCAGTCAATAGCACATGGGGAAGAATCGTTTTGGCAGAGCCTTCCTATGCTGTCGGAGCATTTGGTGGAATAACATACATTGCATTTCAAAAACTGGAAACAGCAGCAGGTTCAAATTTTTATGCTGTGCGATCTTTTATTATCTCAGATAGTACTACTACTTTAGATGTTACAAACACACTAGTAGATATAGAAGCTCAAACTCGCACTATAAACCTTAACGGTACTACTTTTTCTAATATGTATATTGAAGCAAGCCCCGGAGCTGGATTGCCCACAACAGCAACATTTAATCCGCCTTTTGATAACAATGTCAACTCCACCATAACTACAACGGAAACCCATGATTTCAATGGGGGTGAAGGCGTATACCATGTACGTACCGAACTAGGTGGCGGCCCTCATTCTTCTGAGCAGAATATGTATTTGTTGTTGATGAGTTTTTAGCAATAATTATTTAATAGAATTATAAAATTCCCAAGTAAGTATATGGTTTTAAAAGTTACAAATAAAGTATTGAAGGAGTTTGTTTTGAAGGTAATATTAATTTTCGGTCTTTTTCTAATGTCGTATTCTGCCTATTCGGTAGATATTCAACACTTTAAAAGGACTAATTCTTTTGGTTTCGAAAACCTAGAGTCTGCTAGGCTGGATGATTCTCTTTATCCAAATGATTATAGGTTTTTGTTTAATTTAGGACTTAGTTTTGTAGAGGAACCATTGACAGTCAAAACTTCTGACAATTCCGAGCAATCAGCAGTAGCAATCAATGACTTCTTATCCGTACATTTTGGTCTCGGATTTTACTTAACCGAGCGTCTTTGGGTAGGTGCAACGAGTTCTTATGTCTTTGCTGATAATAATCATAGTTTTGGAAGCACGGTGAATGGAAAAGACTGGAGCTTTACAAAAGAAGAAGATTCAAGTGGGCTTGAAGATGTTTCTATAGAAGCATCTTACGCTATCATAAAAAAGAACAGATGGGGTTTAACGTTAATTCCTGAGTTATTTATACCAACAGGCGATAAAGATAAGTTCATAGGTGATGGAGGTATTGGATATGGGCTTACTTTAGCATATGAAAAGAGATTCGATGCTTGGCAACTTGCAATGAACTTAGGCTATCGGTACTCCCCAGAAGGAAATTTAGATGATGGACTAGCTCTAGACTATAGAAACAGAATTAATACAAGTTTAGGGGCGATCTTTAGACTCTATAAAAAGCATATTTTTCTTAATGTAGAAGCTAGAAAGATTTGGACATTGCCGTTTAACAGTGATCAAAATCCTAATGAAGGCTACCTTGGGTTAAGAGGTCGCTTAACTAGGTCTCTAGCTGTTTTTGGTGGTGCAAGTATAGGAAACTTTGATAGTGCTGACGGGAACTCGTGGAGATACTCTGGTGGGTTTAAGTGGTATTTTGCTAATAATAAAAGAGAAGAAACTAAACAAAAAAGAAGAGTGATAAAAAAGAAAAAACAAATAAAGCACGTTGTTGAAAAGGAAGAACCGATAGCCCCAGTTATTGTTGAAAAGAAAGAACCGACGACCCCAGTTTTGGTATCTAACTGTAATTTAATGGAGGATATAGGGTCTAATAACAAAGCGATTATTTTATTTGCACGTAATGGATCACAAGGTTATCAAAAGTCCGTCAAGTCCTTTGATGATGTTTCGAGAATAATTGTCAAAAACAGGGCTCGAATTAAAAGCATAGAAGTGAGTGGGCATACTTCTAGTTTGGGCGACGCGAGCTATAACTTGAATCTTTCTAAGAAACGAGCAAATATTGCTGTTAATAATCTGGTAAAAAATGGTGTTGATCGTTCATTGATTATGGCTGAAGGTTATGGAGAAGATCATTTACGAAACACAGGCAAAAGTGAGAAATCACATGCGATGAATCGAAGAACAGAAGTTAAAATAAATTTAACGGATGAATTTAGTTCTAACTGTAAGTAAAATTGCAAAAACAATTAGCTATATGAATTCCCTTGTATAAACTGCAAGGGAATTTTTAATTGCCAACAGGCAACAACTAGTTTGGTTTTCAAGGTGGTGCACCATATGTTAGCCCAACTGGGCCACGAAAAAAAAGCCGACTGCTTACCCGGGCCACGTATGGGCCACGAAATGAAATCGGGAAGAGTTTTGAAATTTGCGAGAGGTGATAAGTGACTGTTTTTAAAGAAGAAAAATAGCGCACCCTGAGCGATTCGAACGCCCGACCTACTGGTTCGAAGCTCCTTCCAAGCAAATTTAAGCACATTTTGTAACTCGCTAAACTGTTTAGCAAAAC
>JALZUQ010000021.1 GCA_023301465.1 Oligoflexales bacterium | reverse complement strand
TATGGCTGGTGATGCAGTGAACAGTGTAAAAGATGCAGCAGGAAATGCAGTAGACGGCGTTAAAAATGCAGCTGGTAATGCAGTTGATGGTGCGAAAAACATGGCTGGTGACGCAGTTGATAGTGCTAAAAGTACTGTTGGCGGTTCTGCAGAAGGTGCAGAAAAGTCTGTTCTAGAAAAAGCAAAAGAAATCAGTGGAGCTGCAAAAAAACAGCTTTAAGGTTTTTAATTATTCAATTTAAAAAAACCACCGTGATTGATGCGGTGGTTTTTTCTTTCTAAGGTCCGTATGAAATTTATCGCAGAAATAATTGATATTAGTTTTGAAGGTCTGGGTGTCTGTAAACACCCAGATGGTTATGTTGTGTTTTGTAGCGGGGTGATCCCTGGAGAAGTGGTTGAGATGGAAACTTACCGCAGGTTTAAACGTCACGCATTTGCAGCACCTACTCAAATTATAGAACCATCTGAGTATAGAGTGAAACCGCCTTGTTCATATCAAGGAACAACCCCTACAAAGTGCGGCGGCTGTGACTGGATGCATATCGAAGCCAACCACCAGTTAGAGCTCAAGAAACGATACGTATTATCTGCTTTTGAAAAGTTTAAGTTAAATTTTGATAGCGATGTTATTGAGGTAATGGGTGCTCAAAGTGCTTTAGGGTACAGAAATAGAGCAAGATTTGTATCCGACGGAAGCAAGATAGGGTTTAGAGGCGGTCATTCCCATGACGTCATTGACATTGAAAAATGTATGGTCCTTCAAGATAATATCAATGAAAAGCTCAAAGTGCTTCGAAGTAAGCCTCTTGCAGCTTCTGCGTCGTATCAAGTTGATGAGCAAGTCAACATTGAAAAAATTCAACCCGACAACCAAACCCCTTTTCAGCAAGCAAACCACGAACAAAATAAAAAACTGGGTCTTTGGCTCAAAAACACTGCAGATCAAATACAGCCTCATAAAATATTAGAACTCTTTTGCGGTTCTGGGAATCTAACACAGCATTTGGTTGCAGAGGGTAGGTCTATTACTGCTGTAGAAGCCGACTCGGTTTCTGTAAGAGTTTTGAACGAAAAGGCTTTTCAAGGTGTAAAAGGTATTCGAGGAACCATCGGTGAGTCTTGGTTGGGTCGGTTAGATCTCTCTGAGTTTGATACTTTGGTAATGGATCCGCCTCGGGCTGGTTTTGCTGAGTTGTCTGAGTTAATTCATAAAATGCCAAAGTTAAAAAACCTTGTATATATATCATGTGATGTGAGTAGTTACACAAGAGATATTGCTAAACTACAAAAAAAATATAAGTTAGCAGACTTTAAGGTGAGTCTTTTGGATATGTTTCCTAATACCCATCATATTGAAATTTTGTCGTCTATGACTCTATCAAAATAAATTAATTACATGGCGTCAATTTTTGATGCCAAAGAAAAATCTCGCTCCGAGATACCACTGGCGTCATGTGTGGTTAAGTATATTTCGACTCGGTTATATACGTTAAACCATTCTGGGTGGTGATCTGCTTTATCTGCAACAATTGCGACTCTTGTCATAAATGCAAAGGCTTCTGCAAAGTCAGAGAACTCAAATTTTTTATATAATTTTTCATCTTTGAGATACCACTCATTTAGTGTGTTTAGTTTACTTGTGACGATATTAGCCGCTAGTTTTTCAATCATTTTGAGCCCTTATTTGCTTTTAAAAAGCTTACTGAAAAAAAAAGAGACTGACAAGCACTTGACAGCTTTCAGGTGAGACTTATGTTTTGTTTGTAGAAAGAATGGGTCAGAGCTCCCACCGTTCGATATTACTGAAACAACTTTCACAGCATAACTGCCGTGAGTTCAAGGAGGTATCGTATGAGTCGTTTAGAATTATGGAACACAAAACCATTAGCAAATCATTTCTGGGAAGAAGCATTAGACTTTGTGCAAGATGTAGATAGAGTCTTTGCGGGTTCTGAAAGCTATTCTGCTAGTGGTTCAGCCCCACCAGCAGATGTACTAGAATTTGAAGAGAGTTTTAAGCTTTCCGTAGATTTACCCGGATTAAAACAAGAGGACATTTCAATCGAGTTCCATGATGGAAGCTTAGTTCTAAAAGCGAAGCGTAACCATGAAGTACATGATGAAAAATTCAAGTCTATTCGGAAAGAAAGATTATTTGGATTAAAAGAGCGAAAGTTCAAGCTTCCAAAAGGGACTGCTAGTAATCAAATATCAGCATCGTTAGAGCGTGGTGTATTAGAAATTTCAATTCCTAAGGCAGAAGAGTCAAAACCAATGAAGATTTCAATAGGGTCTACTCATGCGGTGAATAATTCTGAGGCAATCAAGCCTGCCAAAAAGAAGATTGCAAACATATAGCGTATAGAAGAAGGAAGAGTGGCTACGCCTACCTAGAGAAGTGATTCCACCGGTAGTCGCCTTCTTTGTTCCAGTTAAATGTTGTAAAAAACAAGGAATGCTACCTTTTTAAGCTAGAAATAAGTGAAATTCTTCACTTTTTTACTTGTCAGAATGCCAGTGATGTCTTAAGTTTCGTATAGCTTACTGCGGGGGCGTAGTTCAGCTGGTTAGAACGCTAGCCTGTCACGCTAGAGGCCGCGGGTTCGAGTCCCGTCGCTCCCGCCA
>JALZUQ010000020.1 GCA_023301465.1 Oligoflexales bacterium | reverse complement strand
AGTTTTTACTTAGTGGGATTAATGAAGGACAACAATACCAGATCATCGTACGAGATGAAGACGTACATGGAAACATCAACCAAAATACCGTGTTTCAAACTGTTGCCGTAAATGACATTACTGCTCCTAGTTTTGCTGGGATTAGTAACCTCTCAAAAGGAACTCCCGGAAACGAAGACTCCGAAATTACCCTTTCATTTAAAACCATAGCCCTAGAGGGCGTAGACCCTTCCGGAGCGAACAGTTATCACGTTTTTTGGAAGCAAGGAGTTGCAAATGCATGTGATAACTTTGATTTTGAAAAATCAATTGAAGCTAGTACATTGGCAGCAAACACCGACATTCAGACAACCATTAATAACCTTAACCCAAAGACTGTTTATAGCTTTTGCGTTAAAGCATCTGACTCTGCTGGCAACCTTTCTGGGAATATTAATTTCTTATATCGTTCGACATTCGACTTGATTACTCCTGACTTTGATGGTGCTCAGTCTTTGTCCTTCATTTCAGAGCAACAGTTATTTCGTATTGCTTGGAACCCTTCTACCTCAAGTGATATTTTTGAGTACATCGGTGAAATTTGGAATCAAAAAACCCCGAGCTCAAGACTAGAATTTAGAGTCAGCACATCATTAACTTCAAATATAGACTTTACTGATGTTGCTAGAGACAGCGGAATATTAAACATAGAAACTGGTGATACATTAATGGTGGTTGTTAATGCGTGTGATAATGCACACCAATTGTTAAATACTCTTGACGCACCTCAAAATTGCACTCTATTTTCAGACTCAGATGCAAAGTCCTTAACAGTTGCTGATGTAGAGCCACCTCCAGGGTTTGATGGGATTTCTGATTTGCAGCCAAATAGTGTTTCATTAACCGCCACAAGCCAAGAAACGAAGCTTGACGTTAGCTGGACAGTTAGTGGTGGTGATTGGAGTGATTATGGTGGTTTCCAAATTTATTTAATTGACGGAGCAAAAGAGCTTAGTTCAATCACAAACGCAGAACTTCTAGACCCTCTTCTAACACCTGTTTTTACTTGTACGGTAGGATCTAATGACTGTGATGGCGGAAGCCTAACACCAACGAATTACCAAATCTTTTCAAGCCAAGTAAAACCTAACCGTTTATACCATGTGCATGTACGTGCATTTGACAAGCAAGTACCTGCAAATTTTACTATTTTAAATATTGAAGCTCAGTCTCGTACTGTAACTACCGCAGATATTAGCGTCCCAGCATTCACCACTATTACTGCAGCAACATACAATGAAACTTTAAGTGCCATCGAACTAAATTGGACTCAAGAAGCTACAGACAATCAAGACTCCGGCGACCTTACTTATTTGATCTGTAGACGTACCGGTACACAGTTTGATTTGGCAGCTGCCAATGCTTGTACTCCGCTGCATTCTGTTACAGATGAGACACCCAATGATACTAGTGACACGGTATCATTTATTAATAGCCTAGGTTTAGAATCCAATACAACTTATTATTACGCCATATGTGTTGAAGATGCTTCTTCTAACCGAGCTTGCAACCCTAATTTTACTAGAGAGACACTTCCAGACATTGCTCCTCCAGCCATTACTAACTTTACAAGCGACAAGACAGATACCTCTAAAACCTGGAATCTTACATGGGAACTAAGTGATGCTCCCAATACAGATATTACTCATTTAAGTGTTCAGCTTTTTAGAGGGTACTCAGACATACGACCTATCTCATATCAAGCCTCTGATATTGTAGATCTAAGCTTAGAAGCCGTTAGTGTTGATAACTCTAATAATACTACTAAACTTACGACTACCGATACTGGACGACTAAATAAACGAGAATGGATTAACTATATTCTTCGCGTAGATGATGGAATCAACTTATCTTATGCTACTTACTCTGTTCTTTCCGATAATGAGATCATTGCTTATCAAATACGACGGGTAGACGGCTCCCCTCTTGGTGGAGAAACACTCGTTATTCGAGGAAAAGGCTTTGCTCCTGGAACACTAGTTGATATCGGCATAAACCCGTGTGAAAACATCGAAGTGCATGGAAGCACAGTACTCACCTGCACAGCTCCTGCAGGGACTCTTGGGGCAGTTGACGTAAATCTAACAAACCCTGATGGCAGTTCATCACAATTAGCAAATGCGTATACTTACACAAACAACTCCACCAACCCTTGTGATTTAAACCCTAGCGGAAGTCTATTTCATAGCGGTTCTGGAGGTGAGAACGACCCTTATATTATTTGTAATCTTGATCATTTTCAAAATGTTACTCAGGTGGGTAATTTACAGCATTTTGAAATTTGGGAAAACTTAGATTTTAGTGGAGTTACCCGTGGGTGCACAACCCTAAGGAATGGAACTCATATAGATGGCAAAGGCCACGCTATTGTAAACTTTGGTGGGAGCTCATGTGGTGGGGTTAGTGCTTCATTATTTACATCTTATTCTAATGGTGGTTTTGACATACGAAACATCGGCATGGTGAACTTTGATGTTCGAAGTGGTAGACCAAGTGCACTCCTTTTTGCAGCAGATTCCAATGGATGCGAAGAAGATTCTGCACAAAATTACCTTGAAAACCTTTATTTTCAAGGTAATCTCACCATCACACAAGACGCAGGAACACAGTTTGAGTCAGGAGCAATCATAGGAAGATCAACAAATGGTGGTTTTATCCTAAAAGCCGGAATAAATCAGCCTCCAAATACTTTTGAGATTAGCATGATGTCTACAGCGTCAACAACAACTGTCACTCGTTCAGGCGGCCTTTTTGGTCGCATAGCTTGTGGAACCATCCATGACACTGACGTATACATTGACATGTCTTCTGGCCCAAACAACAATCAATTGAGAGACGTTGGTGGGGTTGGAGGAGTGATAGCTTCAAATTCAGACGGGGTCATTACAGACTTTAAAAACATCCGTGTTTTTGGCAACATAAACGGCAATCTTTCAGGTAGAAGCGGTGGCCTTATTGGGCTTGTTGATGAAACGCAATCATCAGAAAACGCAGGAATCTACCGACGTGATTTTGAAAACATTGAAAACCATGTCAACATCAACTCATCAGCCGCGGTTGCTAGTATAAGCTTTCGCATAGGAGGGGTGTTTGGCTTTACCCGTGGTATTGGAGTACGAAAGAACCTTAGTAATTTCGGAAAAATTTCTACTTCTTTCGCAGGGTACTCTACCATGACGATTGGGGGAATTTCTGGAGAAGCTTCAGGCAGGTATAATTATACTTCGGAGACAGGCACTGAAGTCATCAATGACACAGCCGTTTTTGAAAACACCCAAAACTATGGAGAAATCATTAGTTTTGCTACATCCCTTAATGCCTTCCAAAATTTTCATGATTTCCGTTTTTCAAATGCCGTTGGAGGTATCATTGGCGGAGGTTCTAATATTTTGGTAAAAAAATCGCAAAATTTTGGAAGAATCTCCGGCAACGATTCAGTTGGTGGGTTGACAGGAAGAATTGAAGGCAGTTATGATGGAACAACAACTCCCCTCACATCTGGCGTCAATAATAGTATGAACTACGGAACCGTAAACGGAGTCAGTAGCTCAAGTAATTACGCCGTTGGTGGACTTATTGGAACTATTAATGTACCTACTTATGCTATTTCAGATAATAACCCACTAAGATTTGAAACTCACGAAATCGCTATTCAAAACAGCCATAACTTTGGAAATATTTCCAACAACCAAGTTGGCGGTGGGCTTATTGGAAATAACTATAAATTTGATACAGGAAATTTCCCTCAATCCTTTGAGCAAGCTATTGATTTAACAGTGACGGTAGAAAACTCTAGTTTTAACCCAACGGAAACGAACACTGAAAACTCCACAGACATCAGGATTTCTACGGGTGGGATTATTGGAAGTTTAGCATATGGTAATTTTGAAATTAAAAACTCTTTTGTACGTGCAAATTTTGGAGACACGCTAAGAGCTGGCGGCCTCATTGGAGAAACCGTAGCAACTTCAGATAATGTCATCATTACAAACTCATACGCAGCCACTACATTTGTTGGCGGATCTTCACTAGGTGGCATTACTGCAAACGGTGCCATCGGCGGTAATTATACAGTGCTAAATACTTACTGGGATACTTCAATAT
Organism: Oligoflexales bacterium; assembly: GCA_023301465.1. GTDB lineage: Bacteria > Bdellovibrionota_B > Oligoflexia > Oligoflexales > JALZUQ01 > JALZUQ01. The sequence continues at coordinate 58,906 of JALZUQ010000020.1, read as the reverse complement.
CTGGTATCGATACTACTTTTCAGGGTGCTGGCAATGACCTAACCACCTCTCAAATGCTGGACATAAATAATTATATTAGCTGGGATTTTATTAATATTTGGGAAGAAGTTACTGGATCATACCCTGGGCTTCGGTAATCATTTACACAAGTTCTAAAAGATTAGCTTTCTTCTTTGTTACTTAACGCTAGCATCAGCTGCATACTCTGCAGAGAGCTCTCATGTTTTTTTAAATGGTACGTATCTATTTTATATATCCATTCCAAATATAACCTTCAACATATACACACCAGAAACACTGACATCTAAAGAACTTTTTGGCGTTGAAGTGCTAAGCCAGAAAATCAAAAGTATGATTTATCACTAAAAGAACACTGACTGGTTTTGGTCACCGATATTAAAAGATGATACTGATTTATATACAAACAACTTGAATAAATTGTTTTGCTTATATTGGGGGTACACACCTTTTTTTTAGCTTCTAGGTCATTGAGGTTAATCAGATGCCTCTTCTTTGAACTCTCCTCTATGCACACAAACAAAGCACTAAAAATACTAGTCTTTTATATGCCTAAATGATAAAAATACTCTCTTAATACTGAAACCGGAGAGAGACCTTATGAACAAAAACAACTTTCGTCTATGGATGATTGTTGCCGTGACGCTTTTTGCTTTCTACGCAGCTGCACCAACTTTCTATTACTTCGCACAACCAGACGAAATCAAAAAAGACCAGAAAAAGGTTAAAGAGATGATGCCAACATGGCTTCCGGGCTCTTACGTCAACCTTGGCCTTGACCTTCAAGGTGGTGTTCAGTTGGTCCTTGGTGTGAATACAGACCAAGCTGTTGAAAATAAGCTGGGTAGAATTGGTACTTCCATCACAGAGTGGTCTGATGAAAATAAATTAGGCGTAAAATCATCTTACTCTATAAAAGGCCAAAAGAGATTACGCGTTGCCCTTAAGGATCAACCGGGTGATATTGGAGATCTTATCTCTAAAATCCGCATCGAGTTCCCACAAATCAGAAGGTTCGACCAAGACGGGACCAAAAGCATCGACTTTATCTTTGATGAATCTCAAATCAAAACCATTAAATCAGCTGCATTAGAGCAAGCTCAACGAGTTATCCGCAACAGGATTGATAAATGGGGTGTTTCTGAGCCATTAGTTGCTCGCCGCTCTAATGATACTGTACTCGTTCAACTTCCGGGTTTTAGTGACCCAGATAAAGCAAAGGAATTGCTAGGTCGTACTGCTCAGCTTAAATTCAAAATCGTTGACGAAAACTTTAATGGTTTTAGTACGCTCACTGACCTTCCTGAGGGCGTTCGCAAAGAAAAAGTAGAAGGCACAGGAACACTTCTCGTTTCTCAAGATAAAGACTCTCTTCTTGCTTATGCAAGAAAACACATTCCAGAAGACAAAGACGTCCTTTTACAAAGGACTCAACTTCAAGGCGGTAAAGTTGCTGAATTTAGAACATTTGTTGTAGAAGCTGCTACTGAGCTAACTGGTGACGATGTACTTGACGCTTCCCTAGGCACAGATCCAAACTCACCTGACCAACGCCCACTAGTCTCTTTGACATTTACAGGACCAGGTGGAAAACGTTTTGCTGACATCACAGAAAAAAACATCAAAAAACGCATGGCCATCGTTCTTGATGACATCGTTGAATCAGACCCACAAATTAACGAAAAGATTTCTGGTGGCCGAGCTTCCATTAACCTTGGTGGTGGACGTAGCTACAACGAAGTGATTGAAGACGCACGCGAGCTGTCTTTAATCCTTAAATCTGGTGCACTTCCGGCAACCATCGAAGTACTTGAACAACGTGAAGTTGGAGCGAGCCTGGGCCCTGAGCTAGCATCTAAGGGTGTAAAGGCTGTTGGACTAGGACTACTTGCTGTCCTTATCTATATGATGATCTACTACCGTCGTCCGGGACTTGTTGCTTGTGTTGCACTTGTTTTAAATGGTCTTTTTCTTATTGCTCTCATGGCAGGTTTTGGTTTTGCCTTAACACTACCGGGAATTGCAGGTTTTATCTTAACCCTTGGTATGGCAGTTGATGCAAACGTACTGATTAACGAACGTATTCGACAAGAACTTCAAGAGGGTCGTAACGCACGCAAGGCAATAGAAAACGGCTTTGACAAAGTTTTTTGGACGATTATGGATGCCAATGTTACGACTTTGATTGCTGCTATTGTACTACTAGAAACCAACTCTTCAGGCCCTATCCGAGGTTTTGCCATCACACTCATGCTTGGTCTTCTTGTGTCTATGTTCACTTCACTTTTCTGTACACGTGTCTTCTTTACCCGTATTGTTTCAAAGTTTAAATCAGACGGCGAAATCAGAAAATGGTTCAGTGATCGCCCTCTTAAAAAGTGGGACTTGAACTTCTTAAAACTTAGCCCTGTATTTTCAATCGGCGGGATAGTGTTAATGGTAGTTGTTATTGGTTCATTCTTTGCAAAAGGCGGGCTCAACTGGTCTGTTGATTTTGCTGGTGGTACTGAAATGGAAGTAGGATTTGCACAAGATGTTAATCCACAAGAGCTTCGTAAAATTGGACAAAACGTTGGGATCAAGAACTTTGACCTCCAACAATTAGACAACTCTGCAAAAAAGTACGCTATGAGGTTTGATCGCCGTAAAGACGCAGGCGAAGAAGTTACAGCTGGCAAAGACAAGCTAGCCATTAACTTTCAATCTGCTATCCGTGAAAAACTAGCTTCTTACTCACCAGAAATCCTTAGGGTTGACTCTGTTGGACCAAAAGTTGGTAAGAGTTTACGTACTGAAGGTTTTAAATCGGCTTTCTTAGCTATCTTGTTTGTATTGATTTACATCTTCTTGCGTTTTGATATGCGTTTTGGACCAGGTGCTGTTGCAAAGATGGTTGTGGATGTTTTTGTAATCCTAGCTTTCTATATCTTTGCATGGGTTTCATTTGATTTGACTTCTGTAGCTGCTCTACTCACTGTTATTGGTTACTCGGTGAACGATACAATCGTTATCTATGACCGTATCAGAGAAAATCTATCAACATTCCCTAAGCGTAACCTACGTGAAAACATCAATGCGGCGTTAAACGACACATTTTCAAGAACTATCAACACTTCGGTTACAACCTTCTTAGCGATTGTTGGTATCCTTGTGTTTGGTACTTCTCAAATCAGAAACTTTGCAATGGCTATGGGTATCGGCGTTATTGCAGCGACGCTTTCTTCTATCTTTATCAGTAGCTACCTGATTATTTACTTAGAAAAATGGCGTGCAATGAAAAGTGCAAAAGCTCTTAGAGCAAAATAACGAATACGTCAAAATGACAAATGCTAAAACGGCTTCATAGTTACTTGCTATGAAGCCGTTTTTTATAAATTATTTTACAAATCACCAATTCCTATTCAAAACTACACCAAGGAATTAAAACATCACAGATTGACCCAAACCTAGAAGAGCCCTACCCTTTTAATAGCAGCACTCATTTACAGGAGGAAACCATGAAGTATATTGCAGTGATTTTTGGCATGGGACTCTTCATACAAGCAAGCACTCCAAACCCAGAGCTTTTCTTTACAAGAAATATCATACAAACAAATCATTTCTACTCCCTATACGAATCAGGCAACACACAAATCCTCGATAACGGCGTCCGTAAACTAACTGACTTTTACAAAGACCTTTACGTGATCCCAAAACCTAAAAAAGCAGACTCTTACAGACTGATAAAGCAAATGGGAAGAATTGTTGATGAACACCAAGAGCATGTTCTTGTAAGGCTCCCAGAATTTTTTGTAAAAAACGTTTCTAGCATACTTCATAGCGACGGTTTTGGATGTGGTAGTTTAGTTCACCTGAACGGCGAACCCATCACCCCACAAAAACCCAACACATGGAATACCCTTCTCAGTAATAATGAGCCTGATAGGTTTCAAGAGTATTTAGATGAACTAAGCATAGAAAACATCAAAAATAAAGTCATTCAAATATCTAAACGCTCAACAAGACTTCACAGCACGATTCAAGGTGAGTTGTTTTCTACTTCACTTGCCAAACAATACCAAACATTAGTCGATGAATCAGGAAGAACAGATATTACAGTTTCTAAGATCAACCATGGATCTATCACAAGACAAAAAAGTGTTGTCGTTCGAATTGAAGGAAGTGAAAACCCAGAAAAAATTGTCATTCTTGGAAGTCATCTTGATAGCATTGCTAGAAGACTTAAGCTTTTTTCAGATAGTATCTCGCCGGGAGCAGATGACAACGCATCTGGCACGGCATCAAATTTTGAAATCTTTAGAACGCTACTAGCACTAGACTTTCAACCTAAATACACTATTGAAATACATGCTTATGCTGCTGAAGAAGTAGGATTAAAAGGTAGTGGAGATATCGCAAGACAATATAAAAAACAAAAGAAAGATGTACTTGCCATGTTACAACTAGATATGACTTTGTTTCGAAGCGAGTCAAAAGACACGATTTGGTTTATAAGAAATAAAACCACCAAAAGACTAACTGACACCATGATCACCTTAGCAAAGGCGTACCTCGATAATGTGCAAATTAAAGAAGGCAGCCTAAAGTTTGCCTCAAGTGATCATGCTTCTTGGTTTAACGCTGGTTACCCTGCAGTTTTCCCAAGTGAAAACCCAAAGGATTACAACCCTAATATTCATACGCGAAAAGACACCGTTAACACAAAAGGTATTTCTTGGACTCAAGCCCATCGTTTTGCAGAATTAGGGTTACTCTATATTCTTAAATTTTCTGGTGAATAAAAACAGTACATTTTAAAAAAGCATTAAAACACACCTTACAAGAGCGAAAAAACTGCGAATTGTAAAATATTATTGTGGATCAACTGCTTTTTTTACTCGTATTTTTTGCCCAGAAACTTCTTTGCCATTTAGGTTCTTTATCGCAGCCTTGGCTTCTCTAGGCACAGGCATAGACACAAAACTAAACCCTTTAGACTTGTTTGTAACCTTATCTAAAATAAGAGTACATGACTCTACTTCACCGTATTCGACGAAAAGAGTTTTTATTTCTTCTTCTTTAACGTTTCTATTTAGGTTTCTAACTAATATCTTCATAAGTCTCGATTTGAATTATATGTTAAACCGTGTATGTTCCTCGAACACGGTAGCTTTTAGCACTAATTAACCTGAAGTGAAAGAACCAAACATGACAAATAATGACATTTTTAAGCGACTTCGTTACTGTTTCAATCTAAGAGATCAACAGATCGTAGATATATTTCACCTTGCAAATCAAGATGTTACAAAGCTTCAAGTAGAAAACTGGTTAAAAGCCGACGATGATAAAGACTTCCAAAAGCTTGACCACCTACCATTTTCTAGGTTTCTAGATGGCTTTATCACTTTAAAAAGAGGAAAACGCGAGGATGATAAACCCCAAGCAATTGACCCCTTATCTAATAATGTCATTTTTCGTAAAATTAAAATTGCCTTGAGTCTAAAAGCTGAAGATATTCTGGAGATTTTAGCCCTCGCAGATTTTAGGCTTAGCAAACATGAGTTAAGTGCTCTTTTTAGAAAAAAAGACCATAAAAACTTTAGACAATGTAAAGATCAGGTTCTCAGGAATTTTTTGAACGGTTTACAAATAAAGCTAAGACCAAAAAAATAACTATATAAGTATTTTCACAATTCGCATTAAAATTAACAGAACTAAAGAACCAGCAACCGCAGTCAAGACACTCATAAGGCTAAGGCCACCCACTTCATGAACGACATCAAAGTACTTCCCTAACAAACCACCAACAAACGCTCCAGAGATCCCCACTAAAGTAGTGGTCAACAAACCACCCTTATCTTTTCCTGGAAGGATATACTTTGCAGCAAGCCCGGAACCAAAACCGAGAACACACCACACCAAGATAAACTGATAATCACCCATTGCGAAGAACCTTTCAAATATAATTATAGCTCAGATAAAGCCTCTAACACTTCATGACTATGCTCTTTTACTTTAACTTTAGGCCATATGGCTGTCATGGTGCCTTCTTTATCAATCAGAAAAGTAGCCCTTTGAACTCCCATGTACTTGCGTCCATACATGCTTTTTTCTACCCAGACTCCGTACTTTTCACATACTTTTTTATCAACATCGCATAGAAGCTCAAAAGGCAGATCAAATTTGTCGGTAAATTTTTGGTGAGAAGCTTCATTATCAGGACTTACTCCTAAAATGACGGTTTTAGCTTTCTTATATTGATCAATATCATCTCTAAAAGCTTCTGCTTGTTTTGTGCAACCGGGTGTATTGTCTTTAGGATAAAAATACAAAACAACATTTTTCTTACCGCGAAAATCACTTAATTTAATTTTTTTACCTTTTGCATTTACGAGAGTTAATGCTGGTGCTTTTCGCCCTACTTTTAGCTCGGTCATGGTCGGTTCTCCATTTTTTATATACGGGTTTGTACCTAAAATCTTACTCACTGTCGAGTTCTGCCCCCAATAAAGCAGCCTAATACCCAATTACATCAGTACGTTGCAAAACATCTTCTTTTATTGATTATATCTATGATAATATTTTCATTATCTATTTTATATATGGCTTTTTTTGTACGATAGTTACTACATGAAAGAAACATATTTAAGGAATTTTTAACATGAGTTACCAACTATCAAAAAAAGTACCGAGCATCACACTCAAAGCAAGACAAAACGGAGAGTGGATTGAATACAATACACATGAATTATTCAACAACAAGAAAGTAGTTGTATTTGGTTTGCCTGGTGCATTTACACCAACATGCTCTTCAACTCACCTACCAAGGTATCAAGAGCTTGCTTCCACCCTGTTCAAAGAAGGTGTTGATCACATTATTTGTGTTTCAGTCAACGATCCCTTTGTCATGGAGGCTTGGCAAAAAGACCAAGATGCAAAAGACATTATTTTTCTAGCTGACGGAAACGGCGAGTTTACAGAATCTATAGGAATGTTGACTGACAAGTCTTCTCTCAACTTTGGAAAGCGTTCTTGGAGATACTCAATGTTTGTAAACAACATGACTATCGAGAAAGGTTTTGTAGAGGCTGATGTTGAAGGCGACCCATTTGATGTATCTGACGCAGATACTATGTTAAACTATATAAATGCAGAAGCTGAGTTACCAGACGTAGTAACCATATTTACAAAATCTGGATGTAGTTTTTGCCAAAAAGCAAAAGAGCTTTTCAAAGAAAATAGTCTTTCTTATGAAGAGTTTGAGCTGGGACATGGGGCGTCAGTGAGTTCACTTGCTAATTTAACTGGAAACTCAACGACACCTCAAATCTTTATCAACCAAAAACACATTGGTGGGTACGAGGAACTAAAAAAACACTTAAGCAAATAGAAAGGTCATTTATGTCATTGAAGCACTACAAGGTAGCGATCATAGGAGCTGGAAGTGCCGGCTTATCCGCAAGGCGTGAAGTCGCAAAAGAAACAGATTCTTATGTGGTCATTGATGATGGCCCTTTAGGGACTACTTGTGCACGGGTTGGATGTATGCCATCAAAGGTGCTCATTGACATTGCAAACAAATACCACTCTCGCAAAGTCTTTGATGTTCTTGGCATTGAAGGCAGTGAGAACCTTAGTTTAAACTCGACTACTGCGATGAAGGAAGTTCGTAAATTACGCGACCGTTTTGTACGTGGCGTTACCGATGACATTGTTTCGTGGACCAAAACGAACCTAATCGCTAAAAGAGCAAAATTTATAGATAAAAACACATTAGACTTAGGTGACGAAAAAATCACTGCTGACCACATTATTATCGCTACAGGTTCATCTCCAATCACACCAGGACCGTGGAAACCCCTTGCAAAGTATTTTTTTGATAGTGATAGCTTTTTTGAGCTAGAGACACTCCCAAAAAAAATTGCTGTCATTGGAATGGGAGTTATTGGTTTAGAGCTTGGACAAGCACTTGCTCGCATGGGGGTTGATGTTGTTGGTATCAACATTGGTCAGGCAACAGGAGGGCTCACCTCTCCTGAAGTCGTGAAGGCTTCTTGGGAGCACTTTAGCAGCGAAATGAAAACGGATGACAGTGGTGTGGAGAACCTCAAAGAAGAAAACGGCAAACTCATTGTCACGACTAAGAACGGGCGTTACGAAGTTGAAAAGGCATTTTTGACCCTTGGGAGATCTTCTAATGTTGGAAACCTCGGGCTTGAAAACTTAGACACCCCAAGGGATAGACGCGGCATCCCAGAATATGACCCTTCCACATTCTTATTACCCAACACCAATATTGCGTTGGTGGGTGATGTAACAGGTACCTACGCGGTACTTCATGAAGCCTCTGATGAGGGTCGTATCGCAGGGTATAATGCCGTGAGAGAAGACACGCAATGCTTTCAACGACGTACCAAGCTTGGTATTACATTTTCAGAACCAAACATTGCTACCATAGGCATGAGACACCAAGAGCTCACTGAATCCGATGTTGATTTTGTGACGGGAAGTGTCAGCTTCAAAGGCCAAGGACGTGCCATCGTCAAGCATCAAGAGGTGGGACGCCTTGAAGTTTATGTAGACAAAAAAACCCATAAAATAAAAGGAGCAGAGGTTTTTGCTCCAGACGGTGAGCACCTAGCACACCTGATTGCATGGGCTATTTCTACCAACTTAAGCGTTTACGATACTCTGAGCCTACCATTTTATCACCCAGTGATTGAAGAAGGACTACGAACCGCACTGAGAGACGCAGCAGGAAAGATTAAAAACACCTCTAATCAATTAGAACTCTTAAGGTGCCAAGACCCACCTGTAGGAGGCTAATCTCGTGCCTACAATCTCTCAAATGCGTTATGTCGTCAGCGTTGCAAACCTTGGCAGCTTTCAAAATGCTGCTAAGGCTTGCTACATCACACAACCTACATTAAGCATGCAAATTCAAAAACTCGAAAACGAATTAGATACAATCATGTTTGATCGCTCAAAAAAACCAATTATGGTCACTGATCGCGGACAAAGCTTCATTAAGAGATTTCAGACGATTCTTAATGAAGTCGCCCAAATAGAAGAAATGACCAGAATGAACACGCATAAGTTATCGGGTAGCTTTCGCATTGGAGTGATCCCCACTATAGCACCGGTTTTATCACCTATTATTTTTCAGTATTTTCGCAAAAGACACCCAAGCCTCCAACTACAGTTACTAGAAAAAACAACCAATGAAATTATCCTAGAACTTAAGAGTGAACAACTTGATGGTGGGGTTTTATCAACTCCACTAGAAGAGAGAAATATATTCGAGTCACAAATCTACCAAGAAAAACTTGTGGTTTTTCATCACCCAAAAATCAAAATACAAAAAAACCCAAAACTAAAAGAACTCGAATCATTTGAACTTATTTTATTAAGCGATCAAAACTGCCTCAGACAACAAACCATAGGGCTTTGCAGTCTTCACGCAAAAAAAATCTTAAAATCTTATGAAACAAAAATAGAAGCACAAAGCATCACCAGCCTTTTTGAAATGGTTAGAAACATTCCTAGTTACTGCTTGATTCCTGAGAGTTTTACCGCCCTCTTATCAAGACAAGAACAAGCAAATCAAATCAAACAACTCAAAGACTCTGGAGCATATCGAGAGATTGGCATTGTAAAGTACCGGCAACACCTAAAAGAAAAACCTTTCCATGAGCTAGAGAATTGCATTGCAGGCTTTGCCCAAGAACACCGGTACTCTATGCATACGAAAAAACCTTTATCTCCACTATAAAATAAAAACAAATGACAAATCCATCAAAATACTAAGTAAGTCATTATCTTTTAGGATAGTTTAAAGCTCAAGCAATACCAATCATTAGAATTTTGATGTATAATGAACATAACCTTATCAGTTATTGGAATAGCATATGAAGTCTATCGTTTTATTGATCTCTTTTTTAGTGTGCCCATTATTAATTGCAAAACAAGATACTATTAAAGTGAGTCTTGAAGTTCACGTAGACAATACTTTAATTAGCAAACCAACATTCATCACAAAATCGAACGAATCTGCAAGCATCAGTGTTCAATCTGAAGAAGATGATGGTTATGAGATTCATATACTTTCTAAAAAGATCGGTGACATCATAACTACAAAAATCAAAGTTATTAAAAAGACCTACGACGATCAAACACTTTTAACAAACTCAAAGATCTCGGTTAAAAACCACGGCAAAGCAACTATTAAAATTTCGTCTGAAGACCAACCGTTTGAAGACCTAGCCATTACAATGACTGCTGAACTCGTAAAATAAAGCACCGCATATAATCTCACATTCAAAGAATCAAGAGTCTTTTTGCTAATCTTTATAGAAAACAAATAGAATTTTTATGATGAAATTTTATTTGTGGTTGGGCGATTTTAAGCCCATCGTAGTGAGCGTTCTATTGCCGAAGCACCTAATATTCAAACTGAGTAAATATGCTCTGAAATGTTCTTCAGTCGGGCACATAGACCAACGAAAAACTTTGGCATTCTTTACAAAAAATCAAGATTAAATCTAATCAGAATAGAACCTTGAAAGGACACTATACCTACTCAACCACATTTGAGTATTATATTGTATAAGGAGATACGGTTGTGAACGAGACGAGAAAAAGATCAAGTCGTTGGATACTAAAAGACTTATGCGATACAACCTTAATGAAAGAACAGGGCCAGCATGGAAGATAGAATTAAGGGAATGGTTTTTTTGTCTTTATACGGAGATGCACTTGGCTTTCCTCATGAATTCAAATTTAATAAAGAAAGAAAAGCTGAACTCTTAACTAAGTCAGAATTTTTGCGCCCATCAGATTGCAACGACCCCTGGGCTTGTTGGTCTTCATATGATCAAATCCTACCAGAGCAATCAGGGATTTTAAGCGACGACTCTTTTTACAAACTAAAAATTCAAATTCCATTTTTAAAAAAATATGGATATTACTCAGATGAAGCTTTTGCTGAGCACTGCCTTGCAATCTTAGATCAACCTTCCTTCATTCCTGCAATGAAAGCTCAAGTGATTGATTGGCTCTATATGCTTGATCAAATACAACTACCACGTAATCTTAGTGAAAACATTAGAACTAAAATAAAAAAGAAAAAACAAACTCAAAGTTTTTATGACCCCAAATCATCTGCTTGTTTTGGATTATTTCTTTTTCATTGGCAAGCGATTACAAAAAAAACAAGCACAACAAACTTTGATTCAAACGAAGGACAAAAAATAACCCGACTTCTATTTAATCATCTAGGAGATGCTTTAAGAAACAAAAACACCAAAATCTCAAAGAGTTTAAAAATACATAAGCCAAAATATTTTACCAAGGTTCAAAATTTCGTTAAATCTGCTGATCTCTCAAAATTTTCTGAGTTAAGATTACATTTTTATAAGTTCAGACAACAACTCCCTGATGAAGTCTATCCTTTAAAACACAACCCCCTTGAATTTATGATCTGCATTTCAATAGCAGAGCTTCTTTTTCCAGATAATCCACTATCAGGCTTAAAACTTGTAAGCTCCTCTGGCGGAGACTCTGATACAATTGGCTCAATTTGGGGGGCGATTATTGGGGCTCAATTTGGCTATAAGTACTTGATTGAAAAACACCCCGTTTTGGAACAGGACTTTGCTAAAATCAAAAGTTTTTTAGCATCTCAATCCATTGATTTACCTAAATGTATTGATGACCTCATTTCTATAGCAGACTTATAGCAAGATCTGTAAGTTGTTTTTTATGTTCTAGTGTTGACAATTTTTCTGAAAATGGCAGTTGTGCAACTCCATAGAGACGTCGTAAAATCTCGATGCCTGCATGTTGATTAACAATATTGATATCTACTTCATCTTGATATTTTAAGTAGTAATCAATAAGCAAAGCACATTCACTTTTGGTTTTTTTTAGCATAAATAAATGTGCTAGTAGGATGCCAATATCAAACTCTCTATACCCCCAAAAGCAAAACTCAGGGTCAATGACATAAACAAGTTCATCTGCTAAAAACAAACTACCTAGATAAAAATCACCATGAATAAGGCACTCTCCACTTCTTAAATAACGTTCTTTGAGATTTGTAGATACTTTTTTTACTATTCTGTTACTCATAAGAGAACGCCCAAGCTCTCTGAGTTCAGGAAAATTTTCTACAAGTAAATCATGCCCATCTGAAGTAAAGGGTAAATCGAACATATGAAAAGAATTTAACTCTTTCATTTTTTTGTTTTCTAAAATACTACTTTGATGATTCTTCTTTAGGGAGTGAAGATGAACCAGATATTGAATTACTTTTAAGAGATTCTGTTCAGTTAAAGATTCTGGATCTTCATAATATTTTATGCCATCAATTCCTTGACCGAGATCTTCAAGGATAAGAATTTGATTTTTGTGACAAACACTAAGAACTTTTGGAGACATTTTATTTAAATATTCATTGCAAGATATATTTTCGTAATAATAATATTCTACAGATGTCCGCCCAAGAGGAGCAGCAATAGATGGATATTTTTCAACAAAATCTCTTCCTTGTTTCACAATAAGAGATCTGCCGTCATTTGTTACGCACCTTAGAGTCAGGTTCATATTACCAGAAACAAGTTTTGATACAGATACAATTTCGTTATTTAAAAGATTGCTGATTTGAATAAGTTCATTGATTAGTTCTAAATTATTTTCATCAATTTTTTTCATGAGTAGCCCTCAAGTCATAACCCGCCCGCATAGCAGGAGGCTTGCGAATTCCTTAGCGCCCCCTAGGGGTGCCAGTTGTTAATCTGTGTTAAAATCTACCGTTTTCCTTATTAACAAGTCCGTCAAGTCGTTATTGCTTAATCACATACGATTTGATTTTTTCTTTTTCAAACCCAACCGTAAAACTTGCATAATCACGAGTCCAGAACTTCTCACCATTGAAATTCCGTTTCCTACCAGAGAAATGCCTAGTTACTGCTATAGCACTATTACCTTTATGCTACCAATCACTTCGGACACTGAACACTTAGGAGGAGACTTGATCATCATATGCACATGATCTTGAACCATGTGGCCCTCTTCAATACTACTGGAACATTGAGCTGCAAAATCACGAAATTTTGGACCGAAGAATTGACAGATTTAACCGTATAAAACTCTTTTTCTACAATGAGGCACAAATACTACATGATAAACACGATCCCACTTGGCATGATAAAGATTACAGTATAAAGCTTCTTTCTGGAATTCGCAAACCAGAACGGAGTGTTGTACGACTGAATCCAAGGAACGAAGTGAGCGTGAGGATGACGGCTGTTAGAGTAAGCAATGACATTATTATAGGTTGTTTTTTTACTATTCTTTTAAAATTAAATTTTCACACCAAAGTATCCATTTACTTTTGAAAAGCAGCATTACAGCCGTCGTTAGAAATTGGAATAGACTCTATAAATTTTTTTATCTCAACAAGATTGATATTTAATGTATTATAAATTGGGTCTTCGCTCTCTTTTACAGACTCTTCTAGCAAGTCATAAAATGCTTTTAAATGGTTGTTTCTCATCCATTGTAACGCCCAAACCATTCTTGCTTTTGCGTACTCTGTAACAACTTCTTGCATAAAAGTGGCAACAAATGTTTTGCGAGTAGTATTTGCATAAACCGATGAGTATGGAGCCAAGGCCCCACCACCAACGACGGTTACAACACCTTGCACTGCAGGAGCAAATAATGAAGTCGCCAAATGCCCCATCATAGGACCTGCAAGAAGATTACCTGCCCCAAAACCTATTGCAATAGGAGCCCCAAGCTCAGCTACCGCTAAAGCAGAATCGAGGTTTGCCATCAAATCAAACCACCTCGGGTTTTCTTCTTTTAATTTTATAAACTCACCTGCAATAGACTCTTGGAGGGCTGACATAACAGATTTATCATCATGGTAAGCTTTTGCAAAATCTGATGTCATTTGACTGGTATTTACAGGATTAAGAAGCTCTTCTGCTGCAGTGAGTAACTTGCCTTTTAGAACACCGGATGTTTTAAGCCGCTCTATTTCGCAGAGAAGAGTTTGAATAACCTTTGTGGTTAATATATCACTCTCGTTTTGTAAGTACCCTTCTTTTATGTTTATCTCTTTACGTACAACTAACTCACTCAACCTTCTAAAAAAACGTAAACGCCACGCCCAAATAGATGGAGACTTTATAATTTTAGTCACCAATCCACGATATTTTTTGTGCCAATGATTCAAAACCTCATCCATCAGTAAACCTGACGGTAATTCTGGCCACTCGATGATAAGCTGATCATCTTCAGACTTAACCGACTGCTCACCACCGACAGCACTTAAAAGTGTTTGAACCTTTGATTGCATATCTTCAATTTCATTTAGATTGGCTTTAAGCCCACTACTTCCTGAAATAGCTTCACGAAGAGCTCCTACCTCAGAGCGAAAATTCATTTCCTGAAACGACAAACGATCAAATATTTCTTGATAGCTAACTTCTTTAGGCTGATTGGTTCCGTCTAAACCAACATCATAAACCTTTAAAGACTCACCACTTAACGCTGCCTTAAAATTACGTTCAATCGCATATGAAGCTAAGATATTTATATCTACAGCTTCCTTTATGCCTTTAATAGCTGTCGCCCAAAAATTTCGTACGTCTGGTCCATCACTCTCAATATCTGACTTATTAAAAACCAAGATTGCTGACTTACCAAGCGTTGCCACAACTCTTAAGTGTTTAATGAGCTCACGATTATTATAATGATCGTCTACTAAGACAACGACACCATCCGCAATCTTTGCGACAGCATCTGCATGTAGCTCATTGTCCATAAAAATAGAATCAACATCCGGTAAATCCACTAAGATAAATTCATCCGAAATAGTCTTTCTAGTAGTCCAGTAAGCATTTGGAACATCATTTTCTGTTTCTTGAACATAAGTCGCTTTTTCTGCTTTACTTACATAGACCGGATTTAAACCCGTCAGTATATTTTTGACGTCATTTTTGCGATTATAATAAAAAGAACTAGGAAATATCGCCAACGGTGCTTTTGTTAAACCACTTTCGGCACCAGACTTTAAAAAGTCCTCGCCTAAATATTGATTTACAAACATTGATTTACCCGTACTACTCATCCCTAAAACAGCAACAATACTAGGGCGATCCATCATCTCAAGATGGCCTTTTATCTTTTGGATCCCTCTATCATAGTCAGTTAAATCCAAATTGATACCAAGCTTCTCAAAACGTTTTTTCAGCTCATCAACTAATTCAACTGTTTCGCGTACTTTCTCTTTTATGTTTGCATAATCATCAGCAAGGACTGAAAACGGCATTATAAATAATAAGATGGAAAATATGCGTATCATTATAAACCCTATTTAAAAGAAGAAAAACAGTGAGACCCAGCGATTCTAAGTTTCTCCATACTGCCTAAAGACCCATGAAATAATTTCATGCCATGAGCCAGTCTCCAGTCTTTTTCTATAGTAATAAAGTCTTCCTCTAAACCACCAAATCTTTTGAAACTATCCGCAACTCCATTTGTTGGTTGATATAGTGCTATAAGCCAGTTTGGAAACCCGATATCGTGATAGAAAAACATTCTATAAATCCATTCACCTGGGCCTAACGCCACTTTGCTTTTGGTTTTTCTTTGTTCTATACGAATGGTCTTTTTTACGATTTGAAGAACATTTTTATATTCAACTTCATCCTCATTTGAATGAACATCTAAATTTGCAAGCAATGTAATCGCATTAGCAATTACTTTTGGAGACATGTACTCAGACCCAATCGTAAGCTTTGAAAGAAGCTTCAGGTACTTTCCTTGAACTTCATGAATAATCCCAAAATCTGTCATCACGACTTCAATCAGACTAGCCTCGCGGTCTCCAAGCAAACTCACCTTAGATATTCTGAAGTTTCCTGCATGAGGGTCAAAGTTTGTAAACCCGTCTTTCGGGTGAAAGGTTTTCATCTTTAGGTGCAAATCATATATATTTTCAGACTCAAGCTGTCTCAGTAGTCGTAAATAGTCCTCTGTTGTTGTCGTATTCACACCCGCAAGAAAGTCCGGGTCATCAAAACGAAGAGCTTCTAAATCCGATTGACTCAGCTTTGTCCCGTCAGCTGTTACAACATATTCTTGAGATTTTACAACCTCAAGCTTTAACTTGAAGTGAGACAAAACAACTTCATACATTTTTTGCATTGGGTGCCCAACCAAAGGCAACAAAAAAAGCTCTTCATAAACCGCACGATAAATCTCTCGCCCTAGAACCCTTGAAGCATGCTCATGCTTGTCCCTGAAGTGATCAATACCTACATCATCGACGTATTCAATTGAAATCATTTTAGAGCCTTCTGCTGGGACAGAAACTTCAGGAATCTTAAGGTTGATTTGATATTTCTGATTTTTCAGGCTGAGTGATATTTCACGTTGTAAACGTAGTTTTCCTCTTTGAAAATTCACTGCCGTACGCTGAAGATCTAATTCTTCTGCTAGCTTAGCAAATTGGACATCAATAAATTGCTCTAACCTGTTATTGTGAACAAGGTTTTTGCCCGGAGCCAACTCAAAAATAGTCTTTAAATCCGGGATCAAACTATTTGCAACTTGATACCCGTGCCTTAGTAGCTCAGGCATTCCTGTTTTTTGAATTCTCAACACAATTTTTTGTTGTTCAAGCGTTGAAGTATTTACTTCGATTGCTGAATGAACCTGAAAGTACTTACCAGCCGACATAGCATCAAGTGAAAGATCAACATATGCTGTTTTTGCCTCTTTAAACTTTTCATAAAATGGATGTTGTTCCTTAAGACGCAGTAACTCACCAAAGTCTTCTTTACTCAGCAGCACAAAATCCTTGATCGGTTCACCATACATGGTTTGCAATACTAGTGCCGGAAGATCTACTAAGCCTTGATCTTGCAGAACTCTACAAAGACCTTTTACATAAGGACTATCCACTTGCTCAGCAATGTTTTGCATGATGGAGTAAAAGAATGGATCAAAATGTTTTGCAATTTTTGTAATAGCAACAAAATCAGCATGAGCAACATCATCTGTATAGTCTTCAGATGTAGTACTAATTAAATCAATAATCATATCTTTTAATATTGCTGGCGGAAGCCTAGGAAGATAATCACGAAACAATAAAGTCAGCACTCTATTGACAATTTTTTTACCTTGATCATCTTGTTGGATATCAATACTTCTCATCAACTCTGAGTGCATTGCTCTTTGTGGAATCGACACCAGTTGTTGCTGTAAAAGACCATTAATTTCTGCTTCGAATGATTTAATCAATTTTTTGATCATTCTCGTATTAGCAGAATGTATGTGTATTTCCCTTAGGAGGTCTATAAAACCTGATTCTGATTTTAAAAAAGAGTCAATCCCTCGAAGTGTTTTTGCTGCTTCTTTTGAACTCCTAGAAATCTTTGATAATGCGTTTTCTTTAATCGCATCAGAAAGCCTCCCAACTTGTTCACTTTCTTTTAACAAATCAATTTCTGTTTGAATTTCTTCGAGTTTCATTCTTTGTCTTTTAATGAGCTGTTTCTTTTGAGTTCTTTTTTGGGATTTAGACTTATTACGCCACTCAGAGTGACTAATACCCATTAAGTCCCACTCATTGGAATTTGAAAATGTAGCTTTAGCAGAACGTAAATGAGCTTCAGCATGTTGTAACGCAGTTAACTCAGAGACAGCTTTTTCTGCACTTTCAATATTAGAATAAACGAGTTTATCTAAGTGCTCTGTAGCTCTGCCTGTATAATCTAAAATTTCAGCTGCACCCTGCAAAGACGATGTTGCAGTTTGAATGAGTCCGTTAAAAATACCCCTTAAAAAAGTTCCAGCAATATTTGCACCAGCAGTTCCATCGTCATCAACGACTTGTGCCAGCGTTTTTTCAAAGTGGATATCACGTTGATCTTGAACTAATCGAGCCTCTGTAAAAACATCTTTTGCAAAGCTGCTACGATACTCTTCTGTAGCCAAACGCTCACTATAAGCACGTTTAAGAACATTTTTTTTGTAGGCTTCCAGCATTCTCTCAAAGTCTTCTTCTACTTTACCTGTTTGCCCCTTCAGAGGGTGAGTCTTTAAAATATAAGACTCAATATCCGGAAACAATACTTCATTAGCATCATCAGGAACTTTACGAGGTGTCTCATAAACATCAAGAATCATTTCTATGAGTTTTGTAAATTCTAAATACTGTCGGTTTTCTTTAGTTCTAGTATTACCACCATCACGTAAAGTTGTTTGGTGGTATTCAAACCCTCGAGGATCAATATCTATATTTACAATAGAAAATAAACCAATAATAAATGCTTCCATTGCAGGCGGTAATGAAGAGTAGTTTTTGTTGATAACCGACCTAAGCATTTCTTTACGATCAAGGAATATGCTTTCATGTTCACTGTATTGTCCTTCAAGTATTTGACTATCAGCACCTTCAACAGCGTCATCAGTGTCATCAGCGAAGCAAAAATTTGGAATAAGAATAATAAGCATTAAAGCTATGAAACTACTACGACTCCAACAACTTGATACTTTTGACAAACCGCACATAAAACACTCTTATAAACATATGGATTTAGAATAATACTAATGATTTTTTAGTAAATAGACAAATGAAACTTTAAATAAAACCATAAACCAGACCATCTTCCTGATGAATAAATACACAGAATATGTCAGAATAATAGAATGAAGTTATTATATTTTAAACAAAGCCTACTTTTATTAATGTGCATGATCATGACCCAATGTGGGAGTGATTCCTCCGATGTGCCAGCCGCCAACAAAGAAAACAATATTCCAGACGGAATCACGGTAGACTCTGCCGAAAACTCCACTCTGGCCAATGAGTCCCTGCAAATTTTAAACAACATAAGATCCTCCAGCAGAAGGTGCGGCCTTACAAACTTTAATGCAACCGGGCCTCTTACCTGGAACTTAAAACTCGAACAAGCTTCAAAGATTCATTTAGATGATATGGCAAATAGAGGTTTTTTTGACCACACAGGTAGCGACGGAAGTAGCGTAGGTGATCGAGCCGAGAGGTCTGGGTTTATTTTTCAAAACATTGCTGAAAACCTTGCAGATGGGCAAAGAAACCTTCAAGAAGCATTTCAAGCATGGGTTGATAGTCCCGGACATTGCGTCAATCTAATGAATAGTAGTCATGCTGAGTTTGGGCTAGCAACAAACGGCAGATTGTGGGTTGCTGTTTTTGGAAGGTCGTTTTAAGTTTTTGACACAATGAAATTTATGTTCATTGATAATATTTTTGCAAAAGGTTGATCTATGAGTACATACCCCACACAAAGACACAGAAGACTTCGCATTAATGAACAAGTACGAAGACTTGTCAGAGAAAACAGATTATCACCAGACCAATTGATACTACCCATTTTCTTGAAAGAGGGAATTTCTGATAAACAAGCTATTTCTTCTATGCCGGGCCAGTATCAACACTCACTCGCAAGTGCTCAAAAGTTTATTCACGAAAGCAAATCTCTTGGTATTTACTCCTTTATCCTTTTTGCCATCCCAAAAAACAAAGATGACATTGGAACTGAGAACCTAAACCCAAAAGGATTTATTGCAAAGTGCTTACAAGAAATAAAATCCGCACATCCAGATATTGTTCTTATTTCTGATATGTGTTTTTGTGAATACACCTCTCATGGTCATTGCGGAATTGTTCAGACCAAAGGTGATATTGTTCACCCAAAAGGATATGTACTTAACGACCCAACGATTGACAATCTCAAGATTGCATCTGTCGTACATGCTGAAGCAGGTGCTGATATCATTGCCCCTTCAGGGATGATGGACGGCATGGTAGAAGCCATCAGAAGTGGACTAGATGAAGAAGAGCTCTTTAATACCATCATCATGTCCTATGCAGCAAAGTATGCCAGTGGGTTTTACGGACCTTTTCGCGAAGCTGCAGAAGGCTCCCCTACTTTTGGTGATCGTAGGCAATATCAAATGGACCCAAGCAACCAACGTGAAGCTTTAAAGGAAGTTGAGCAAGACATTCTAGAAGGCACTGATATGATCATTGTAAAGCCTGCCCTAGCTTACCTTGACATCATTCAGTTAATTAGACAAAACTTTCAGGTGCCTATCGCTGCGTATAATGTCAGTGGGGAATACTCCATGCTTCATGCTGCGTCCCAAAACAACTGGCTTGATCTTAGAACTACGGCTATCGAAAGCTTAATGGCAATCCATAGAGCTGGAGCGTCTATGATCATCACTTACTTTGCTCAAGACTTCGCAAAGTGGATGCAAGACTCATAACCTTAAAATAGACGAGCCAAACGTTACAAGTGGATAAAAAAAAGAAATGAAAGAAGGAATAGATTACTACTTTAATGAAGAAGGACTTCTTGTCATGACGGAAGCTTACCACCTAAAGCGTGGTTACTGCTGTGAATCTAACTGTATGCATTGTCCATACAAGAAAGACTCTAAAGAAAAATAAAAAAACGCCCTTCTTTGAGAAAGGCGTTTTAACAATATATAATTTTATTAATTTAAAACAGTTAATGCAGACAACAATGATTCCTGACAACTCACCTCATCAAAGTTTTTAGAACGAGAAGCTTTAGAGATCATCTCTTTCAATTCACCTTGTGCTTCAACAACTTTTGTCTTCTTAATAGACTTTCTGATGTTTTTTACATGCTTTGTTTTTATTTTATTTTTTCTACCAAACTTTTTAGCAGAAGAACCTGATTTACTAACATGATCTTCACCGCGTTTTTTAGCAGCACGTCTGTTCTTTAGCTTTCCTTTTTTAATAGGACAGTATTCTCTGATATCACTCAGAAGATCAAACATATCGCTATCTTCTTGAGCAGCGTAGCATGCCTCTATACTTTCTTTATTATCTTGAATCGTTTGTCTAAATGCTTCTCTTTGAACTTTCAACTCAGTAGCCAATGCAGCCTTTGCTTCATCAGACGGATCTTCTCCTAATGCATCAACTTGTGCCTTTATCTCAAGTCTGTGAGTTCTTGAACTTACAACACCAGCACATTCAGCAATACCTTCTGCAATATTTCCTTTGATCTCTCTAATTATTTTTCTTAGTGATAGAGCGTTTTTTTCTTCTTCAATGATTTCTTCTGTTAAATCAGCTTCAACTTCAACCTCGAAAGCTTCACTCGCCTCAGTAGCAACTGTTAAGTTAAGTGCACTTGAAACCTCTGAAATTATTTCTTGATCAACAGCAACAGGAAATGCGTCTTCCACTTTCTCTAAGTTCTTACACGCACTCGCCATACTTAGAGTAACAACCACCAACACCATACTCTTTAAAACCTTCATATTTTCCTGCCTTTTTAATGTTAATTTAAAACCTTGAATTGCAAGACCTTATCGGGGTATTTCATGAAACCTTTAATAATACAGTTTACTCTATAATATAGCACTCCACTTAACCTTACCCGATCAAATAAAGAGAAAAAACGGTAAAAAATTAAAAACACCTTAGTAGAGATCTTGGAATAACATATGAGTAAAACCTAAATACTTTCAATTTTAAATCTAGAACGAATCATTCGACTATATTTATCTAAACAGTTCATTTCATGAGTCCCTTGAGTAACCTCAATCGAATGAATAGAGTTTACTTTGACTCCATTTAATCTACAATGATCAATACTTTGATTGCCATGTATGATTAAAGGAATCCTTATTTTTTTATCTGCAGTGAAGTAGGTTTTTTGGTTGCCGGGAGATATGATCTTAGCTTCATTTTTAACAACTTGTTCTTTGCGGCAAGTTGGATGTACATCCGGTAGTTTTTTAATGGGTTTTCCCATTTTATGATATGCATATTGCACGTATTTTGGATAAATAAATTTACTTTGAAATACCGTTTTACCTTTCACACTACAACCAGGAGAAACCAGATTTTTAGATTCTTGGTGCATTAAATAATGGAGGTGAAACTCACACTGTTTTGCAATTGGAGAACCCGCAGGCACAGATACTTCTTGTATTGGACACCAGGGCGTTGGTCTATATCCACTATGTTTACAAATACGGACTTTACCAAAGTGATTTCCTGTTCGCACCACCTTTGGTGCACTGTAAGATCCAACACTTCTAAAAAGATCAAACATAATAGGCTGAGCATTTTTTGCTCCAGAAAGGCCGTGAGCGGATCGGTAGTCAAGATTTCCAAGCCACACACCAATTAGCAAACCATCATCGTAACCGATACTCCACGCATCTCGAAACCCCATGGAGGTACCTGTCTTCCATGCGACATTACTAAGGCCTTGCTCTGCTAATGAAGGATTTCTCCTCATCATTTTGGTTACCACTTCGACACTCTCAGGCTCTAAAAAAAGTTCACTCACTTGGGGAACTTTTGTATCAAACCATTGCAGTTTTTTAAGATCACCCCACGATGAAAGCCCTCTATAAATCTCCATCATATCCAACAGACTTCCATGAACACCTCCAATAATTCCTTCTAAACCAAGAAATCTATTTACTCGCAAATTTGTTCTTTTGAGTAAATGCCTGTAATCTCTTATTCCGTAAGTATCTAACAGACGCACAAAAGGCGTATTCAACGAGCGATGTAAAGCTCTTTCAACACTCACCAAACCACTATATTGATAGTCATAATTTTTTGGATCGTAAGACTTCCCATAAAACCGTGCATCCAATAGTAAACTCTTTGAGGTGATGAGTCTTTTTTCTATAGCAGCTGCAACTAAGACCGGCTTCAAAGTTGAACCCACTGACCTAGGAACGATAAGTGTATTCATTTGCTGAGCTTTCTCATGAGATAAAGGTCGCCAGTTTGACACTGCCGCTCTTATTTTTCCTGTTTTTTGTTCAGCGACGATCACACCTATATTATCTATCCCCCCTGCCCATGATGGGCTTCGATATTTTTCGATAATAGAGATCACTTTATTTTGCAAAGATAAATCTAAATTAGTTTGAATGACTTTTCGAGGCATCCATTTTTGCAGTTGAGGTGCGAGATTATGGATACTCTGAGCGAGCCTTGGTTTTGAAATATTAAAATACTGGTTTCTTGCAGCTTTAATACTTGAAGGAGGAATACTTTTACAAGCAGAAGCCAAATAATCAATTCTCCTATTTACTAGGTCTCGCCACTGTTTCTTTGATAGTTCGCTTAGTCTTGCTGGCCGTTGAGGCAAACTCATCAGAAATACTATTTCTCTTAAACTCAGAGATGACGTAGGCTTTTTAAAGTAAGCGTAGCTTGCCGTTGAAAGACCAACATAATTTCCACCAAAGGGAATAGATCCCAAATATTTCTCTAAAATTTCATTTTTACTCAAAAAAACATTCAACCAAAGGCCATTGAAAGCCTGTTTGAGTTTATCTATTAAACCATGATTATAGCTTATATATTGCTTGGCCAACTGCATATCAATTGTCGACGCTCCCGACACGACTCTATTAGAACGAAAATTTGCTGCCAAAGCTCTTATGATCGCCAATGGGTTTACTCCCGGATGAGAATAAAAATGTCGATCTTCTAAACATAAAATAGCTTGGCGATTCTCATCAGATATATCACTTAAGTGAAAATTAAATTTAAACTCTTCTTTATGGTTGAGAAAACTACGCAGGTGTTGTTTATGTTTGTCTACAAATATCGTTGAGTCGGTATCTTCATGGATTCTGTGATAAAACACAAAAGACCAAATACCGACCCAAAGCAAAATAGCACCAACATAGTAAAAACGCTTTTTCAATATGTTAGTTTACTTCTACATTAAAGTGAGGAGACACTCCTACTAAATGAGGTAAATACATCGGCTCTGCTACAATCCCCGGCCAAACAAACTTTCCTCGCGTGGTAGGTCTTACTAAATAATAATAAGACGCTGAGCCTGAGCTTGGCAAATTACCATATATTGAGATTCTTTCATCTCTGACATCTACATAATTAAAAACTTGGCTTTTTTCATCCATCCATGCCGGCCTAGCGGTACCTTTTAACCTTGAATTTTCAATTTCTAAACCAGCAGGCACGTAATCCGTAATTGCAAAGTAATCATAATTAGATGCAGTATTATTTTTGACCTCAACCTTAACAGCATAGACCTTTCCTGCTTCAAATTTATTCACTGGATTTCCATCAATGTCATATATTGTTCTTTTTAACGTAAAATTATTGGACTGTTTTGCTACTCCATCTTTTTCAAAACCACGCATTTTTACTAGAAAGTAACCTTTGCCGGACGCTTCTAAATTCGAATCTAATTGGTCTTGATCAACACTCCATCTTTTAATAGCACCTTTGCTATAGCTAGGCTGAAGACTTGAACCCGCTAACTTCACATCCGTTGAAGGCGTTGATAAATCTATTCCTCGGGAATAAAGTGCAATTCCTAAAAGAGACCAACCAAGCTCTTGTGTAGATAGGTACTTCTTAGAGACTAACTTGTTACTCAAATGAATGATCAACTGAGTGCGGTCCAGATTTGAATTCACTTGCTCTGACACTGCCAGCATAAAACCCAGCGAACGCAATGGCGACCAAAACGCACCATATTTTTTTTTAGGTTTTTGAATGCTTGCATTTAAAAGGTTTGAGTTTGACTTCCATTTTTTAGCAAGATCAACCGCACCTTGTTGTATTAAAGTTGCATAAATCAATAAGTTGTTTTCTGCATAACGATAACCCCAAAGATCTTTTAAGCTGGATTGCTGCAATATTAAATCATTGATTGGGGACATTACTTTTCTGCCACCTAGGGCCAAGACAAACAACCCGTAAGGCCTAGTCATATGGTAGTTACGTTTTTTATAGTCATAGTTATACTTTGAAGTATTGCGTGAGAATTTCTTTTCTATTAAATAAGTTTTCTCAAGGTAGTCTAGTGAGCTTTTGATCACATTATCAGAAATATCGTGACCTAGATTTTTTGCAGTTACTAATAAGTGTGCTGCATACACGGTGCCGTAATCACTCGCACCATGAGACGCACCCGGCCAATAAGAAAAAGACCCATCATAGCGTTGCATAGAAATAATTCTTGAAATACCTGCTTCTAAAAACTCTTTGAGCTTAGGCATTGGTTTCATCAAATTTTTACCATTTTTCATCATGGCATCAATTGCCACCAACGGAAATGTTTTCGAGCTTGTTTGTTCAATACATCCGTGAGGGTATTTCACAAGTTGATCTACTTTTCCAAAAGCTAGCAATGCAGGGTGTTTTGAAGACTGTACTTCATAGTCAACAATAGAAGGGTCAAAATTATCTGGCAGCATACTTTTTAAACCGGAAAGCTCAGAAGCTTTAACCATTTGAACATACTCTAACTGTCGGCCTTTAGGAAAAATCGGAAATTTTTCAGTTAGCTGATAAGAAAAACTACTGCCCTTAACATCAATATCAAGGGATGCTTTACCTTTGTGACCTACTACCTGAAAAGTCTTTAAAACCGTTTCTGATTTGCCCGGTAGAAGCTTTAAGTTCATTGAATTTGTATCACCAGATAAATGTTTACTTGCCTTTATTTTAATAGAAACATTTTGGGTTTTTTTGGTGGTATTTGAAGCAAAAATAGGAACTACAATTTTATTTGAGTTATGAACAAACCTTGGCAATGTTACTTGTGCAACTACTGGACTGGTTACTTTCATTTTTTGGTGTTTAGCACCAACGTCTTTTAGTCCTGCAGCAACTGCATTGATACTCAAAGTACCTTGAAACGCACTAGGCGGGGTATAACTAACAACACCATTTCCTTGGCTATCTAATTTAAGGAGTCCAGACCAAAATACAGCGAAGTCCTTCTTTTTCATTCCTTGCCTAGCAGACGAACTTTTTAGACCAGCACCGCCGCCTTGGTTGCCTTTAGCTCCTTCAAGACCGCCGTTAGCCATGGTCCAGCCCATAGATTCAAAAGTAGCGGTAGCTAGCTTTCTTTTTTGGAAAAATGATTTATAAGGGCTAGCAAGAGGGTCTCCTCTTAGTTGCAGAATACCCTCATCCACCATACTCACCGTATAATGTGCATTTGGCGAACCTTTCACTTTTACTTCAACCGATTTGCCCGGCATCACTTTATTTGCAACACTTACTTCGATTGGCATTTTCACAGACTGTGTCGGCTCTATTCCTATATGTGTAATGCCCCATGCTCTTGTTGGAAGAAACTTTTTTTCATTTTTTCGAAACAATAGCACTGTGGCATAAACTCCCGGCAATTGGTCTGGTGCTGTCATAGAAATTTTTTGATTACCTTTTTCAAACTTGATCCATTTTTTAGATAATACACTTGTGCTTTCAAGTGTGACCAAGCCCTCACCTGCAAACGGTGCATCAAACTCTAACTCAAACGAATCACCGACTTTTACTACTTTTTTTGAGCGTCTTACTACCAGTTCGTCGGGGTCTAAAGGCTTGCCTGCATTGCCTCTTGAAGAGTCGGAATACCACCAAGAGTACCCTGAAGACATACTCATCTGGGAGTAATCGCCTGTAATAGGGTCTTCAACTTTAAGGATATATTGACCATAAGATTGTTTTGGAATTTCTAGTTTTGCAAAGCCTTTTTCGTTAAGCTTAAGGGTTTTACCCACCAAAACTGGCAAAAGCACGACATCACGGTCCCATTTATATCTACCTGACTTAGAGTCATATGTGTAACGCCAATCACCATCATTCTTAAAAAGATGCCATTTTAACTCCACACTAGACATTTTCTTTTTTCGGTCTAATCCAAACAACTGCACTTCGCTATTAAGGTCATCACCAAGTGACCTTAGACCAACAATCCTGTCACTTCTTGCAACATTGAATTTTGATTGCGAAACACTTGGTCTTGGGCTACCGGCTTCATTCACTTCTATTCTCAAAGTCATATCATGTAGCCCGTAAATATTTTCTTTAACGCTAGCAATATTACAATCAATCTCAGCTTCACCTTTTTCATTTAGTTTTTCGTTCACAGATTTTAAGTTTGGCTGAAATTTTTTGCTTTCACTTGGAAGAGGGCCAACCACGTATTGCGAGGTAATGTTTCGTATTCTAGATCCTAAGCGACAATTTACATTATAAGGTGCATTAGCAAGTGAGCCACCAAAAAGATACTCGGCAGCAACTGGAAATGTAGGGTCTAAATCACTTGCACTAATAATTTCTGAAACTTTAGAGTCATCAATGGTTATTTTGATTCTTTCAGGCATAAATTCTTCGAGGTGATAACGAAATGATGCTACTTGCTCTCCACCTATGCTAGCAGAAACATTGTATGCTCCCGTTGGTGAATCAATAGATGAATAAACCATCGTTTCCGTTAAACCAGATTCATTCGTACGGTGGACACGTTTATATATTTCTCTCGATCTCGGGTCTGTGATTTTTAGCTCAACGGGTATATCAGCTTGAGCATCAATTTTAGCACCGCGAAACACACCAATAATAGGTATTTCATCTCCAGGACGAAATAATGTTCTCCCAGAATACAAATATCCACTGACTGGCATTTGTGGATTTGGATAAGCCTTAGAGCCAATCAACTTTGGTTCTACATGTAGCTTTAGATCGCTAAATTTTAAATGAGTATAATCATCGTCTTTTCCAAAAATAATTGCATACGGTTCGGCTTTTTCATCAATAGGTAACTCTAGTAAGCAATGACCATCACTACCAGTATTACAACTTGATAAGGTTCTATTAGACTTGTTTCTTAGGTCAACCTTCACACCACTCATACTATCTAATGACTTTAGGTCTTTTACCCAAACATCAACCAATTTATCCCCTGACTTTGCAATGGTAAGCATGTCAGATATGACAATTTGTGCACTATCAATGACATTTTCCCAAGAGCTATCAGCATCAATAGCCTGAATAGCGTAAACACCTTGTTCTGCCTTTACACTTAGATCTAATTCAATTTCTCCATTGGTAAAGTAATTGTCCTTAGATTTAATATTCAACACTTTATCCGAAACTAACTCGGCAACACTCTCATCAATACTTTCAGACTTCATCAACCAAAAAATCGTATTTCTAGGAATGATTTTATAGACTTTTAATTTAACTTTTTCATAATTTCTTGCTTTAAATTTTAGGCGATGTTGAAAGCTTCTTGGAACATATCGGCTTTTACTTAAAAACTGAAAACTTTTAGAAAAATTAGGAGCTTTCTTATTAGAGACATAATCTTCAGAAAGCTGATAACCATACCTAGTCGTTAATCCTTTATTAAATGATATTTTATAGTCAACACTAGGTTTAAAGTCTCCTACTAAGGTGATGCGTCTTCTTTGATTTCTAACGGTAAAAGATACTTTTGGTTCAACTGTAATTTTAGAATATGCGACGAGAGGGTCGATATCACAGCGATATTCATCTTTATAGCTATAACGTTTATCATAAACAAAGCAATTAACACTAAAACTTAAGCGTTCTCCTGACGTAGAAAATGAACCATAATCTAGAATAAGTTTACGGTCGTTTTTAATGATTTTAGGCTGTACTGGTTCAACTAAATTCACAACCGAACTATTTATTGAAGGGTTCGGAGTTACACTTACAGCCTCATCTTCTTCTACTGTGCCAACTTCCGCATCTGGCAAGGAAACGACAGACTCCGTTCTTGCCTCATCCAACAGATCACTTTGCTTATCTTTATTAAACACAGATTGAGTTTGAGATTTTTTGATATTTGAGGACTGCTTGCCTTTTGGCTTCAAACCATCACAACTTACTAAAAAAACTAAAACTAGAATTAGGTAACGCATTTAAATTCCCTTCAAAATAAACCAGAGTATATGCCATGATTCATGATAATTTGATAAATTTCAATGCGTGAGCTTATAAAAAATGCCCCTTCCAAAGAAGGAGCATACGATAAATGAGTTCTCATGATAGTTTATTTAGCACATTTCAATAAATCCATCGCAGCAAACAGCTGATAGTCTGGATTTGCAACACTAGATGAGTTCTTAGCAAACTCTTTTTTAGCTTTTGCAAAACCATTCACACATGACTTCACACCTGAAACTTTGGATAACCAACCTTGCCCTTGAGCACGTACAGTTTTACTAGCAGGAATTGGTAAAAATTCAAATTTTTCACGATAAAAAAACCTATCTGCCGCCGAAGCATTTGGAGTGCTTGGAACTTCAAAATCGGGAACAACACCGGTAAGCTGATTAGACCTTCCTGATGGAAGATGGAACCGCATCTGTGTCTGATAAAAAAGAACCCGAAAGAAATCATGTTGCCAACGTACTGGTCCTTGGGCTGTTCCTTTACCAAAAGTTGTTTCCCCAAGTACATATGCCCGTTCATAGTCTTGCAAAGCACCAGATACAATTTCAGATGCTGAGGCAGAATTCCCGTCCACTAAAATGACAACCGGTAGATCTGTTAATTTCTGAGCACCTGAGTCGGTCTTTATGGTTTCTATGACCTTATTTGTCTTCCAGTTTTCACCTGTGATCACGACTTTATCACCGCCAACAAAGTGTCCTACAATTTCTTTTGCAGCAGTTAAAAGGCCGCCACCATTTCCCCTAAGGTCAAAAATCAGACCTTTAGAATCTTGTTTTAGTAATTTGATAGCATCGCCTACCTGAGCACCTGTAGTTCTTTCAATAAAACTCCTTAGCTTTATTAATCCATAATCACCAACCTTATCCACTTCAAGATTAGCTACAGTATACTTTGCTCTTTTTACTTTGATCTTTTTCTTAGAGTTATCAGGTCTCTTGACAGTAATTTCTACTTCTGTTCCAACCTGCCCTGTTAGTTTAGAAATAAAGTCTTCAATAGGCATCTTTGAAACGTCTTCACTTTCAACTTCTATAATAACATCTCTAGCACGAACCCCTGCTGAGATCGCAGGTGCATTTTTAAAAACCTGACGCACCAAATATCCAGTCGCTACTTTTTGGATAGAAACACCAATCCCTGTTGTGGAGCTTGAGCTGTTTTGTGATTGCTCCATGATATACCCAATAGGCATCAAATAACTATGGGGATCCATAATAGCTCCATAGTAACTATTCAAAGCTTTAGGATATAACGCACTCACAGAGGCAGAGTCTAATTTTGACTCAATGTATTCAAAAATCTTATCAATATCTATAGATGACCCAGATGCTTCGAATAACTTATCTATGTATGTTACGCCATTATTTCGAGATCTAATGCCAAGCTCAATAGATTTTTCAATACTAGCACCACTTGGAATTTTAAATTTATCTTCTACAAGGTCAAGATCACCAAAAGATTTGGTTACTTTTCCAAAACGCTTCGGGAAAGCTTTTTGATATTCCTTTGATACAAGAACCTGAGCTGGTTTAAGAGACCCAGACAATTCCCCAAGTGCAAGGGTACAACCTAAAAATGTACGTAAATTCTTTTGGCAATCTGTTTGATTAATAACTTTTTGGAATGTATCAGAGTCCATTCCGACATCTTGCCAATGTTCATCGAGGTCTTTTGAAATTGCGACCTGACTTAATAAAGCCCCCACAAACAATATTGAACAAATTGCCAATGCATTGCGAAACATACCGCCCCTCCCCCAAGGATAATCATGAATGTAATCCCACTGTAAGGTTATTTGGCCACACGGTCAAGTAAAGATAACTAATATTACAGCAGTAATTTAACTTAGTTGTTCAAATACAAAGCAATGAGATTTTAAATTTTAGTATAGGAACCGATAAGAAATCAAACCAAAGTCAAGGCTATCATGTCATTTCTCATTATTGAACGTGGAAAAAAACTAGGAAAAAGAATCTCTATTAAAGAGTTTCCAGCAACCGTTGGTCGTGATGCCGAAAACACTATTCAGATAGATGATGATGAAATTTCTAGGTATCACCTACGTATTAAAAAGCGTGGACGCATCTATGTAGTAGAAGATCTACAATCTAAAAACGGCACTTTTATCAATGGCGATAAAGTTTTAAACTCCATTGTTAAAAATGGCGACAAAATCCTAATAGGCACCACTGAACTTCTTTTCGTTGCTGCTACTTCTGGAATTGAAGTAGTCTCTAACCTTGAAGATTTCAACATGATACTTGCCAATGATCTTGGACTAGAAGGCCCTATTCATATAAAAAAAGGCCAACGAAAGTCTTTTGCACCTACAAGGATCAGCCCACAAACAAGAATTAATCTTGGCAAAGTTTCTTTTAAGGACTTAAAAAACATCTACGAAGTTCAAGGAAATGTTTTTGTTGTCAATGATTTAGAAGAATGCACAAAAACATTTTTAAAATACTTAGGAAAAATCATTGATAACGCTGCCAGAGCGGCTTTTTTTGTTTGGAATGACACCACAAAGCAATTAGTGCCAACTGCTACAAATCAATATATCAAAGGTGAAACACCTTTTAATCTATCTCAACGTTCTTTCGAAGATGTAATCAGCAGAAAACAAGGTTTAATGCTTCAGTCTGACTCGGCATTTGTAACGCAATCAGGAACAAATAGAGTTATATTACCCGTTGTTCACAATGACTCTCTTCTAGGTGTATTACACATAGAATCAAAACACCCTGCAAAACCATTTTTAAAGCACGAAATATCCATGATGCAAAGCATTGTTCAAAGATGTGCTCCTGGATTTGAATCTTTACTCCTTAGGAAGGACATTGATGGGTGGTTAGTAGGGATTGTTGAAACGCTGATTGCTACCATTGAAGCAAAAGACACTTATACACGTGGACACTCGGAAAGAGTTTCAAAATACTCTATGGCAATTGCAGATGAATTAAAGCTGAATAGAGAAACAAAAAAATCATTATTGGTGAGTTCTCTATGCCACGATATCGGAAAGATAGGTATTCCAGATAGCATTCTAAAAAAAGCAGGTATACTAAGTGCTGATGAGTATGAAGAAATCAAACTACATCCAAGTATTGGTGCTGAAATCATGGCTTCATTGCCAAATGCTCAAAAAATCATGTCTGGTGTCAAGCATCACCATGAAAAATGGGATGGAACTGGCTACCCTGATGCACTTGCAGGAGAGGAGATACCTTTCTTTGGTCGTATCGTAGCTATTGCAGATGTCTTTGATGCAATGGTTTCTGGGAGGTCTTACTCTGGATTTTTAGACCAATCTGAAGCAGTTGAAAGACTCTCTGCAGAAACAGATCTATTTGACCCCGAAATATTCAAAGCATTTGTAAGAGCATATGAAAACGGTTCTCTTTCACAAAAAACATCTACAAAAAATAATAATCCTAGTGAAGACCTAGAAAAAGAAGAGACCAAACTGCATAGACGCACTGGTAATAAAGCTTCTTAGAACAAGTTTAAGCGACTAACAAAGCACCAAGCTTCGGCACAGGCTTTTTTGAGAGTTCATCAAAAAACTGATTTAAACCATCGGTTTCTTTCCATTGAAATGGGTACCATTTTTGCCGGAAGTATATTTGTTCTAACCTTGGCAGTGCTATTTCGCACCATTTTAACTTTTTCTTTTTTTGAATCACTTGACAGATTTTGCGATAAGCAATCAGCGGTGATGACGACACCAACAAATGATCCAAATAAATCCCCCAGTTTTCTGGAGAGGATGTTATTAAATGATATTTTTCCAGAATACGCACAGCATCTTCACTTACTTCAGACATCCAAAAACCTTTTATAAAATCCACCACGAGAGGGCTCGTTTTGTTTTTTCCAATCCATTGATCCAAATCATCAAATACTGAGTCTTCAATATTTTTAGTGGCTAAAAAAACCATCATTTCACTATTTGGAAACATCATCAGCCTATTTGTGTCAAACTGACTACTAGCGTTATTTAGCATCTCAGCCACACTTACTTCAGGTTGGCGAGGCAAAGGTATATTACTATTCTCTTTCATGTCAGCAATACGAACCGTTTGGCGTGAAGACTGAGTTTTATCATGTGATTGATTATCAGTATTCATTTCAAAAACAATCGTGTTTTTTTGCGTGGCATCAGCAGCAGCAATCGTGTTTTTTGAGGTTAGTTCTTCTAACCCAGACTCTTTGGGCATAGAGTGCTGAGACCTGCGATCAGACTCAAACCTCAACTCAGAAGCCTCACCCACTGACAAACCAGATAAGCTTTTTATCCTAAAACCGATAACTTCTGCTTTACCTAGCCGACCTAACTTTAACATGCACTCTTTTACAATAGATAATAGTTCGGTATCATCTGGGTATTTCTTATTTAGTTTGTGAAGTAAACTTAACGCTCTCACAGGATTGGTATTCGCAAAAACTTTTGCATATTCAATATATACTTCTTTTTGCTCTTCTAGAGATAAGTCACGAACTAGCGACAAGAATCTTTTCTCAAGCTTCTTATTTGAAGGTTCAACCTCCAAGGTTTGTAAAATTTTTTTAAGCCCTTTTTTCATTGAGGTCCTTTTACCCGAATAGAAACAATCACTTACGTATCGGCATAAAAAAACGTAACTATAGACCTGTAAACACCTAATTTATTTAATAAATATTTACAATTTTGAACAATCCATCACAAACCTATATTTCACATCACTCTTAAGAACTCTCTCATAAGCATCATTAATTTGATCTGGATTGATGAGCTCAATATCAGAAACAATATTATGCTTCCCACAGTGATCCAGCATATCTTGAGTTTCCGGTATACCGCCTATCAACGAACCCAGCATTTTTTTTCTACCGCCTATTAAAGAAAACACATTTAAATCAAGTGGTCTCTCTGAAGCTCCCACCATGATTAGTGTGCCATCACGCTTTATCATAGAGTACGCCTGAGTAAGATCATGAGGAGCACTAACTGTATCGAGAATGTAATCAAAACTACCGGCGTGACTTGCAACCTCATCAGGGTTTGACGTGATCACAAAATGTTCTGCACCAAGCCTTTGAGCATCAGCACGCTTATGCTCTGAACGAGATAAAACGGTAACATCAGCACCAAAAGATTTAGCCAGCTTTACACCCATATGACCAAGACCACCTAAACCTAAAATTGCTACTTTATCACCTGCTTTTACTCCCACATGTTTCAAAGGTGAATATGTAGTGATACCCGCACAAAGCAAAGGAGCTGCTGCTGCTGGATCTAAGTTTTCAGGAACATGAAGTACAAACCTTTGGTCTACAACAATATAATTTGAATAGCCGCCTTTCGTATAAACTTCCGTTTCAGAATGACTGTTATAAGTTCCGGTAAAACCTTTTTCACAATACTGCTCTAAACCCTCATCGCAAGACTTACAACTACGACATGAATCAACCATACAACCAACGCCAACTCGTTGACCTACTTTAAAAGACGAAACATGAGAACCCACTTCTTTTACAACACCAATAATCTCATGTCCGGGAATACATGGGTAAGTTGCTGGCCCCCACTCACTTCTAGCTGTATGGATATCAGAGTGACAAATCCCACAAAACTCAATATCAATAGCAACATCATTTGCTAGAGTTTTACGTCTTTCAAAAGAATAAGGTACAAATGGTTTTTCAGCTGAATGGTTTGCATATGATTTCGCTTGCATGATGACCTCTAAAATAATTGTAGAATGACATCACTGTTATGGATTCAATTTTTTTTTACAATCTAAGATTTAAAAATAAGAAATAAACATATGTATAGCAATACACTTAACTCAGACTCATTCATGGAAGTGATGAAATAATCTACAACTCATATTTGCATATAAGATAATTTCATTACTTTAAATGTAAAACCAATTCATTTTTAAAGTTAAAAAACCTTATCTTGAATACTATTAAAGCATGCATTAACCACTTCACCCGCTTTTCTCTTAACGGTTTTAGCTGAAATCACAATACCTGCTTTTGTTTTTTGTGCGGCTATTTTAGGAATAGATATTATTTTCTGGAACAAATTACTGAAATACTCTGTTGGACTAGATGCAACATCATCAACGACCTTTTCATTAAATCTAAGTATCTTATATATTTTTTTTAATACATAAGAACCATATAAGCCTAATGCAACTACACTAAGTCCATAAACGCCATACTCAAAAGCAGACAGACCTAACTCTTTTAAAATGACAGAAACAGTTACAAATACAGAAACAAAAACACCAATTTTTGTACCTAGCAACTGAACTTTCATAGCATCAGACACAGACTTCATGCGTTTCTTTTTTGAAACAATCATGTTTGAAACAGCAATCTCTGTAAATCCTTGTGCTATTGTTATTTCTCCACTAGCAATCAATGTATCATATAAAAAACTTGGTATACCTTCATACTCTTTAAAGCCTGCAAGAATAAGCGTAGCAAATACCGGAATCATATAAACAACTTCACTAAATACAGCACGAGACATGGAGTCCGTTTCTTTAGCAGCTAACAAAAAGGGTTGGAACCATTTTTGATCAGTGCTTAAACCAACCAACTTTAATGGGTAGTGAGCAATTGCTTTTGTTAAGAAATAAAGAAACTTAGGGTATCCAAGAAACCTTTGGAAAACAGAATAATAATAAGAAAACCCAGCTGATTCTATTGCTGGTACTAGTGCAGATCCTCCCGCTAATAGTAAAGTCAAAAACTCATCTCGGTTTTGAAACTCATCTAGGTTTTGAAAAGGTCTGGAGTTTAGCACATCAAAAAAACTTAAATTCAGATCACCAGCATACAAACCTAGCGTGGCCAAAACCCCAATACTGATAAATCTGATTCTTGACCACTTTTTTTTATCTTTAAGGCTTATATCAGCATTTATTAAATCAGCAGTTGATGGAATATCTAATGTTACCTCATCACTTTCACCCTGAGCGACTGCATATGAGTTATCCAATGGTAATTCAGAAAAAATAAAAAACATCAAAATGAGCATACTAAATCTTAACGTATTCAAAACTTAACTCCGACTAGAATCGTTTACTTAACTATGTAGCAAAATGATTAAGGGCGAGAAGCAAGTGCACGAACGGCACAAAATTTATTGAAACTCGCCTAGGGTTTTGGATGGCGGTGACGCCATGTCGGACGACTTGAAGCAGCACGAAGAGTACGAGATGACGTATAATACTTTGGAGTATTAGTAGTCTTATTAAGGCTCGTTAATTCTTGGTACAATTGTCATCCCTTTTAGCGATGAGCCTTGATAACAAATCCCAACAATCTTAGCAAGGTATCAATAGAAATTTTATGAATTATATAAATTTTGTGGGTTTACTGACTACAACTCTAGTAAACCACTAAAATCACAGCTTTTTTTAAAGATTGGTATTTCAATACCTTTCTAATCTGAATCCTCAAAAAAACCGCTATCTAATTGAATTTCGGTTAAATCTCTCGCAGCTGACCTTTTCAATATTGCTTCTACTTTTTCTTTATTTGGAATCTCAGAGTTTCTTATGGAACGGATCAGGTCTTTAGAAACCTGATCATGAGCCATATATTCCATACATAATTCAAAACAAGCCTCCGGGTTTTCAATTGGGATCCACCCTAGCCCTTCTTTGTAAACAATATGACTCGCTATAAATGCTGAAACCATAGCAATCCGGTGAGCTTGAGGAAAACCATCCATAAAGCGATCTTGAAACTTTTCTACTAATAATTTTGGACAGTGCCCTAAGATAGCATTCTTGAAAACATCACTCTCTAGAACTTCTTTGTTTTTTGGTAGGTAATACAACATAGCATCTGTCACACTGTTGATTTCTTTTGAAATCTCTTTGGAGAGCTCCACAAGGTCTTTGGAACCAGCATGTTTTGCATACTCTTTAAATAAAAGCTTTGCCTCAGCATCTGCCTTCTTTCGAAGGATACCGATCACTTGCTCAACATATTTAGGCTTAATCTCTGCAAACTCTTCTGATTTTAAGATCAATGAAGCTAAAATTTCATACGAACTACAAATCACACCTGTTTTATTAGCAGATGAATCTTTAATGATAATCATCCCCTTTTGCAGAAGCTGTTTTCTAGCACCTTCTGTAAAGAAAATATTAGCACCTTCCACAACCGCCTTGCAGCTCGGAGTTCCATCTTCATCATAAAATTTCTGCCAATTCTTATCATTCACCGTATACGGCCTACCACCAGAAGGAATAAAAACATCCGCAGGTACTTTAAAATGAAGCTCATTTCGAGTACGAATATTCTCAGCGTTATCTGCTTTTATGACAAAAGCATCTTTGCCTTTTAGGAGTTTCTCAGAAAAATGAATAATAGATTGCGATTCTTTTACAAGACGAAGAAGTTCTGGCCAATCTAAGCCGTCAGGGTCATACGCAGCTCCAAAACCATCCGCAATTGCTACAACCCTAGGGTTTTCACCATATTCTCTGTGAAGAATTTTAAGTTCATTACCAGCCACATCGCCATCGGGACCACCGGTTAGCTTCACTGTAAAAGATTTTTTTCTCGGCTCCATCCCTAAAAAGTTCAGGGTGTTTTCAACGTAAACATTCACCCCTTCAGAAGTAACTCCATACTCTTTATGGTTAATACCTTCTGATGGTTTCGATGACATAAATGCTTTTGCATATTTATAGCCACGTCGACCAGCCTGCTTAGGAATCCACTCAATCAACTCATTAGTCATGTTTTCGTCTGGACCAAGATAAAGAATTTCTTCTTTTTTATAGTAACTTACTAGCTCATCAGTAGACTCTTCATGAACCTCATCTTGTGCTACCAGCAAATCTAGTAGTGCGTTTACAGAACCACGCACTGCACGGTCACGATCGCCACCGGGCTTTAATAATAAGACTGCTTTTGAGCCGCCTTCTGGAATGTCTTTATTTTTGAGTTGTTGACCATAACTAAGGCCATAGACCTCATCAAATAATCCGGCACAATCACCATCGTAATCACTTTTCGTTTTTGGCATGACCACACGAAGTCCACCACGAGCAATATCTCTCCAACGAAGCTGAAAGAATCTATAGTCTCTGCCTACAATAAAAAATATTCCAAACGGTTTATGTCGGTAGTATTTTTCATCTAACACATCAGGTGAAAGCCTAAAAGCAAGGCCGGTTTTAGTCTGCATATAATAGTTTGTCTTTAATGCATGATCTAAAAAATGCACGGAAGAAGAAAAAATCCTTCTCTCAAGCTCATCCATGATTTTAGAACGCAATAACTGAAAAAAACCTTTTTTCTTGAGAGTGTATGATTCATTATCCTCTGACTTCACCCTAAGAGGATCAAACTTTTCTCTAAAAAGCTCAACAAACTCGCGAGTAACATCATCATGCTTTTTGAATGTCGCAAGAATCTTGTAGTTTGAATAATAGTATGAATTTTCTTTTCCTAAAAAGATCTGAAGCCAAACACTGATGGCACGTAGTAGATTCACACCATTAACAGAAACATTGTATGGAGACTTATTGAACTCCGTATACTCATCAACATCAACCCAAGCTAAGGTTCTGAGTGCTTTTGTCAGTTTTACTAATTCAACTTCTTTATCCTCATCTTTACCGGCATGCTGAAGAACGAAGTTCATCACACTTAACTCAGCATCATTTCGTTTTTGAAATTTGATAATAACAGAACGATTTAATCGGAAATTATATTTGTCCATCAATGATATGATTTCAGGTAGTAGCGGTGCCGGATTAATGTTTTTTAGACCAAGACTTAACCTTACACGGTTTTTCTTTGGGAGTTGTTCAACTTGGGTATACGCACCCTCATGATTCGAAATCACTCGATACATTTGATACGTCACTAATAAACGTTTTACTGTTGCATAAATGACAAGGTCATTATCAAGATTTTGTAAATAGTCATCAATTTGCTCAACCTCTTCTGGGTAGAGCTTCAATATTTCAGCCTTCGCAGCATCTATTTTTTCGGTGATTCGAGGGTTTTTAATATCCAAAGCTTTGTAGTCAGAACTAAAAAAAGTAGACAAGAAAAGCATATTATCATGGGAAAAATAAATTGCACCCATCTTGATTTTTTGTTCAGTGACTTTTTCGGCCATTCGAAACAAAATACCTTCCTTGCTTCCGGGGCCGATATAAGTAACTTTTTTGTGATCTTTATCCCATAGTTGAACTGTTTGCTTTGTCTCGAAAACATGCCCAGTAATAATCGCAGAAAGATGTTTTACTTTTTCTTCTCTTGGTGTTGTTTGGTAATATATTTGCGGCATATTATTAAAAAACCACGGGGTCAGTATAGAAATACTGCGGTGTATACCCATACGAACAGAACCAGCGATATCTTCTATGTATTGATTGAGTTCGTCACCAGACTTAACGCCTTCATCAACTACCGTATCAATAGAAGCTTGATCTTCTTCGCGGTTTTCTTCTTGTTGTTTTGTGAGTGGATTTAAATTTTCTTGTGAAGCCATCTTCCTATACCTCGACAAATAATAAACAAATGCAACTACGACTCATCTAACGACAATTCATCAGTTCTCTCATACGAGATTCTAAATCAAGTATATCCTCTATCTCCAACTTGCCTTTTTTGCTGTATTTTTCAAGCAACATGTCAGCTGGTGACCTTTTTTGATCGGTAAAAAACTCTTTAAAATGTATTAAACTTTTTGCAGTTTCTGGGTGACGATGACATTCCGGCAAAGCCTCAAATCCTTCACATGCTAAGCTTATAATATTCTTGGATATTTTCCAGAGATTCTCATCTTCGAGCCCGTATGCAGAACGCACCCAATTTGCCCTAACGTCACCCATATGAGGCAATAAGTAGTCAAGTGCCTGATCAAGTGACTTTTCGTTGTATAAAAGGCCGGCATAAAGTGCTGCTGGAACACGTTGCAGTGCCCGAGGTTGCCCATCAATTCCACGGATTTCGAGAAATTTTTTAGGGCGTACTTCCATAAATTGTAATGATAGAAACCTATCTAATATCTTTGATGGGTCTTCATCAAAAGAAGCTCTTCCCTCAACCCAATCACGCAATGAAACACTTTCTTTGATGGGTTCTGCATTTTGATCAAAAATAAATCTAGAATCTAGTAAACAGTCTAAATAAGCATCTACGCATGTTTCTAAGTTCAAGTTTTTTGCTATTTTAGATAACTCTGTAAAACCAGTTCGAAGTGGGTCTGTATTTTGCCAAATAACTGCTCTTTGGGTTTTGTATTCCGTTGGCTTATTGCTTGCTATTGGTGAGTTTGCAAAAATAGCCGTCGCAAAAGGAGATAAAAGCTGGGATAGCAAGTAACGCTTTGCTAAAACCTCTTCTGTGGGACCAAAGTCCATATTCACTTGGATCGTTCCAGTTTGACGCATCATTCTCTGACCAAATGGCCCTATGCTTTTGAAGTATTGATCCATGCATTGATATCTAGCTTTATCTCTTTGTAAACCAATTTCATCAATAGTGTGCCACGGGTTTATACCGAGATGGAGTAGACGAATACCATGATCCGCAAACTTTTGTTTTAGTAGCTTTTGAGATTCATCTAAATCAGCAAGTACATGATCCAAACAACGAAAAGGTTTTGTCGATATTTCAATCTGACCACCCGGCTCAAAAGATATGTTTCCAGATTTTCCTAAATCAACACCGCCAAGACCACCGTCTTTTTCAATGATAGGATTCCAATTATCTTGTGTTTTTGAAACTTCAAGAATCAACTCAGCCGATGATTTTGATTGACTAGCATCTTTGTAGAGCCCCATTGGTTTTGTTTTACCATTTAGCTCATAAACCGGTGTTAACTCGCACTCAATTCCAAAACTATCTTCTACAGAAGAGTTAAGATCTGTGCGAAAAGAGTTTTTTTTGACGTACTGACGACAAAAATCGAAATCCACTGCCATATATTTTGCCGCCTATAGTTAGTCTACTCAGATGCTTCTACATTAATCGCAAAATCTGCGATACCATTTTTTCTAACCTCATCAAGAAGTTTTACAACTGCTCCATGAGACACATCAGCGTCCGCTGATATCAGAGCTTGCAAAGGTTTATCCTGATTTTCTTCTTTGTATTTTGAAACTTCATTCGCAATTTCTGCAAAGGAGCTAGGCTTACCATTGATAAATACATTTGAATTTTTATCTATCACAAAAGCAAGGTTTGTTGGCTCATCGATTCTTGTTTCACCTGTAGATGCTTTTGGTAAACTCATGTTAATGCTTTCGTTTACAATATAATTTGCTGTCACCATAAAGATAACCAACAAAACTAATACAACATCTACAAAAGGAGTTACATTAATATTGGTAATTTCATCTTCATTATCATTAAAAGAACCTGCCACAAAAGACTCCCTGCCTTAAAAAGTGAATTAAGAAAAATGGCTGACAACTAGCTTTTTAATGGACTCAGCTCTTGAGAAGTGTTTCTTCACAGTTCGGTTAAATGCGTTAAATGCAATGACAGCTGGTATTGCCACAAAAAGACCGACAGCCGTTGCAACCAATGCTTCAGAAATACCACCCATAACAACTTGCGGACCTCCACCTGCATTCATGCTCAAATCATTGAAAGCCTGAATGATACCAATGACGGTTCCAAATAAACCAATAAATGGTGCATTATTTCCGAGAGTTCCTAAAAAGAGCAAACCTTTATCTACTTTATGACGTTCACCGATAAGGTAACCATCCATTGCTTCTTCCATAGCCTTTGATCCACGCTCTTTACTCTCCATCCCCTTTAAAACCACTGCAGCTTCAGGACTAATATCCGCCTTACAAAGAGTGTTAATTTCATCGTAGTCTTTTTGTTGCAAAAAACCTGTC
Organism: Oligoflexales bacterium; assembly: GCA_023301465.1. Classification (GTDB taxonomy): domain Bacteria; phylum Bdellovibrionota_B; class Oligoflexia; order Oligoflexales; family JALZUQ01; genus JALZUQ01. The sequence continues at coordinate 17,191 of JALZUQ010000020.1, read as the reverse complement.
AGTTTTTCACTGAAATCTGTAATGCCTAACTTATATTTTTTAAAGAAGAAAAATCGTTCAATAATCACAGCAATGGAGACAACACTTAGAAACATTAGTAACCAAAGAACCCATTCACTACCGAGAAGTGTAATACCTAATAGCTTTTCAACGATATTAAACCCAGACTCAACCGCTTGACCTTCCATGACCGTACTCCATCTTCTATGCGTTAATGATGTGCTCTATCTATTATAGCAATTTTCAACTTGGCAGGTATAGTCTACTATGATTATATTAAGCAATTGATGAAAGTCTTGGGAGACAGGCGATGGAAATAGCAGTATTTGCAGCAGGGTGCTTTTGGGGCGTTGAAGCTGCCTATCAAAAAATCGAAGGCATTCAAAAGACTCAGGTTGGCTATGCTGGTGGTCACACAGAAAACCCCACCTACGAACAAGTTTGCACCGGCCAAACAGGCCATGCCGAAGTCGTCTTGCTCGAGTTTGATCCTAAAATTGTTTCTTACGAAAAATTATTAAATTTATTTTGGGAACTTCATGATCCTACTCAACTTAATAAACAGGGACCTGATATTGGAACGCAGTACCGCTCTGAAATTTTTACCACAAGTGATGAGCAAATATTGACTGCAAACCAAAATCAAGAAACATCCCAAACCAAGTATTCGAAACCAATTGTAACGAAAATTAGCCCTCTCACTAACTACTTTGCTGCAGAGGAGTATCACCAAAAGTATTTTGACAAGAATCCCGGTAGAGGATGTAATTTATACTAAAAAAAGAAATGTTTAATTTGTTTTTCACCATACATTTTTTTACAAACTACCTTGAACTACAAAAACTTTCTATTTTATTTTCCACTTGTAAATAAGCCTTTTTTATACTGCCCTGTTTTGGCTGCCCAGGAAATAGCTCATAATCTAACGGGCAATATGCGTAGTCTGGAATCAAGTTTTTTGATAACAAAATTTCACCCTTCAACAATTCTACAAGCTTTATAGCGTGATTATCATCAATAGCTTTTCTATCTTTTAATCCAATCACAATTTCTAAAGGAGTAACAAAGTTTGTAGTCATTGGAAGTGGTTGAGTAGGTTTAATGGATCTAATAAACACATGTATATTTAAATGAGGGTTTTCACGTTTAAGCTCAGCATAAACCTTGGCATCTGTGTCGCAGTTATCTCCAAGTAAAAGTATATTCTTGCCTGAAGAACGAATGATATTATTGAGAGATTTTTTCTTAAAAGCATATATATCAAAAGATATAAGGCTCTCACGCAACAAAATCTGTTTTGGTTTTGGGAACCTAAACTTTTGAAGTAAGTCTTTCACTTTATTTTTCAACACCTTCGGAGAAGCACTAAGCACATAGAATTGAGTCGTAAGGTTTTTAGACCTATCCATTAAATGGATTGCCTCTAAAAGAGTACGCATGCCTGTAAACGTTTTTTGGGTGAACAGTGCATTTTTAATGGTAGAGCGTTTACTAGTACAATTTGTTTGCTTTAAAGTATCGTCAAAGTCACTAATGATGGTCCAACCTTTTGAAGATGAAAAGAAGCTCGAAAAAACTGGTGCAGTGACACAACTTGTTACCCACAAAACAGCTGTTAAAATAAGCAGCCAATTGATGGTTTGGTTTTTTAGAGTCATTGAAAAGCCTTCTCATGTCTTTATTCATCATAACATTGCTGTATTATTAATTGTCATTTAAACAGCAAAGAAGCCCTCAAACCCCACTAGAACAAGATTCACTCCGACAAAAAGTATATTAAAATCATTCACTTGCGTGAGCTCATTGATTTTGTTAAGTATTTTATAACATTTATTACATGAAGAAAGTGAATGATGGGCTTACTAGCTACCCCCCCATGGTTACTCATTGCGTCACCTGAAATGAGCGAAGATTTTTTCTCTCAAGGTGTCTTTCTCATCATCGAACATGATGAAGAAGGCTCTATTGGTTTTTTAATAAACCGCAGGTGCCACGAAAACCTCGATGAAGTTATAAAAAATAGCCATGATGACATTCCAGAAGACATACCCACATGGTTTGGCGGGCCTGCCGAAGCTGATCGTGGTCTAATTTTATCTCATGAAAGAGTTTCTGAAGAAGATGATAGTGTGGCACCAGATTGCTATATCTCAACAGCACCTGAAACCATTGAACTACTTTACAAACCAGAACCTACTGAAGCTCCACGACACCCTTATAGGTTTATATCGGGTTATACTGCTTGGGAATCAAAACAACTAGATAAAGAAATCCGAGAAGGAAAATGGATGGTCATTCCATACGACAAAGAGCTAGTATTCAACACTTCTACAGGAAACATCTGGCCACAAGCGATTGGTGCTATTGGTCTTGCCCCAGCAAAAATGTTCGCTCAAACGGTTTCGCACATTCATTAATATACAAAAACAACTAAAATAGTTTAGAATAATAGGTAACTATTATCTGAAAGGCTCATGATGAAAGTTTTTTTTATTGTTTCTACGATAGCTTTATTTTTTGTATCTTGTAAAACATCGAACAGCTTTTTACGCGACTCTCAAGCCGAACAAAAAGAGACGGACCTTTTATCTACATTTAATAGAGCGACTGATTTTCAAAACAACCAATTTGACTTTGTTTTTCAATCTCAAAACGAACAACTACTAGGTGTTTGGATTCGTAACGATCACTACGAAGCTAAACGAGGAACAGCGGAGATTGATAAGATTATTTGGCAGACTGAAATACTAAATTTTAAAGACACCACAAGTAACGAGCAAACACAAAGAGCTTGCCATCAGACCGGCATACTCGAAAACTTAAAATTTCATTGTTTCTATATTTCTAAAAACCAAACCAATATTGAAATTTCTGAAAATATTTTAAACCAAACTGATCAAACTCCTAATGAAATTATTTGGACAAAAGAAGAAAATCAACAAAACATACTCGCCATAACAAAGGATGTATACAATCGGTATGATTACCTTGCACAATCACCACGAACACTAGAGACAAGTTCAAAACCCATAGGCATCGGCATCAAAGCACTAAACAACGGCAACTATAATGCATCTTTTGCAGAAGTAAGCCCTTCCGGGTTAAATTGGATTCACGACATTGAACTCGTGTACTCAACAAGCATCAGTGCAGGATTTAACGATCTTAAACACCCTATTTGGAAAGGATGCATAAAGATAAAATTTAAAGCTGATGAATGCTTTGTTCTAAAAGTAAAAAACCAAGAACTTATTAAGCTATACTTACACAAAGAAAATTCGAATAACGCACTTTCTGCTAGAATTATAAAAAGCGAACAACAAACTATCCAGTGAAATGTATTCTTATTCCCACTCTATAGTGCCGGGTGGTTTTGAAGTAATATCATACACCACTCGGTTTACTTCTTTTACTTCAGATACTATTTTTCGAGCCGTATCTGTTAAAAATTGCATAGGAAGCTCTGAAACCTCTGCAGTCATTCCATCTGTTGATCCAACTGCTCTAAGAGCAGCACAGTGTGCGTAAGTTCTCTGATCACCCATGACACCCACAGATTTAACCGGTAGCAAGACTGCAAAAGCTTGCCAAGGTGTATGGTATAAGTTGCTCTCCCACAACGCTTTTATAAATAGATTATCCACCTTTTGGAGTACTGTCACTCTCTCAGCTGTTATCTCACCTAAAATACGGACTGCAAGACCCGGCCCCGGAAATGGGTGCCTTTCAATAAGCTCTTTACTCAACCCTATCTCATAACCAACTTTTCGGACCTCATCTTTGAATAGATGACGAAAGGGCTCTAATAGTTTTAGTTTCATATGCTCAGGTAAACCACCTACATTATGATGGCTTTTGATTTTATGAGAACCACTTCCCCCACCCGCTGACTCAATCACATCTGAATATAGTGTTCCTTGACCAAGATGGGTGATACCCGATTGTTTTTCTGAAAAGGCCTCAAAAGCATCAATAAACTTCTTTCCAATAATTTTTCGTTTTTGCTCAGGGTCAGAAACCCCTTTTAAAGCACTAAGAAAGTCATCGCGGGCATCTATTAAATGAGGGGGCTTAATTCCTGCAACTTCAAAGCTTTTCTTCACTTTAGTTGCTTCGTCATGCCTGAGTAGACCGTGATCTACCATTACCCCTACCACTCTTTCTGAACCTAAGGTTTTCACCATCAACGCATAAGCAATACTTGAGTCCACACCACCTGAAACAGCCATCAATACCTTTGAGTCTCCGGGCATAGTCGATTGGATTTTTTCGCAACACTCTTCGTAGATACTCTGACTATTCCATTCTTTATTTGCATGACAAATTTCAAAAACAAAATTCTTGAGTACCTTTGTCCCCTCTTGAGAATGATAAACTTCAGGATGAAACTGCAAACCATAGAGTGGCTTTGAATCATGTGAGATTGCAGACAACACATCGCTTTGACTTCTTGCAATTTCTTTAAACTCAGCTTGATCAATCAAACATGAATCTCCATGAGACATCCAAACAGTAGAGCTTGATTGGCATCCCTTGAATAAAATACTTTCTGTTTTAAAATTTACCTGAGCTTTACCGTACTCTCTTGTTGTCCCTGTATGTACTTTGCCGTTAAAAGCTTGGTTTAAAAGCTGCATACCATAACATATTCCTAATACTGGTACATTCAACCCCAAAACCCAAGACGGCAAGGTACGTGAGTTATTCTCACCTACAGAATCAGGGCCTCCAGAAAGAATCACCCCAACAACTTTTGTATCACTATCTGGTTTTGAAGCTTGATGAGAGATAACCTCAGCATAGACCCCTAATTCACGAAGTCTTCGTGTAATCAGCTCTGTGTATTGTGAACCATAGTCGATAATCAGAAAAGACTGCATAAAAAAACCTTATAAATTAATTTTATAGTTTGGAGACTCATGAGTAATATATACATCATGCACATGACTCTCTCGTAAACCAGCTCCAGTAATTTTTACGAACTCAGCTCTTTTATTTAATTCAGCTAGGTTTTTTGCACCAAGGTACCCCATCGTGGACCTTACTCCACCAACTAGTTGAAAGATTGTGCTTTCTAATGCACCTTTATAAGCAGTTCTACCTTCGATCCCTTCAGGTACAAGCTTTTGATTTTCTTTCACATCTCCTTGAAAGTAGCGATCTTTACTACCAGCTTTCATAGCACCGAGACTCCCCATTCCGCGGTAAGCCTTGTAGCTTTTTCCTTGATAAATGGTTAGCTCTCCAGGAGCTTCATCGGTTCCTGCTAAAACACTACCAAGCATGACACTATTAGCACCTGCGGCAAGTGCTTTAGAAATATCTCCAGAAAACTTAATTCCACCATCCGCAATGATTGGGATATCGAACTCTTTAGCTGCTTTAGCACAGCGAAGCACTGCACTAAATTGCGGAACACCAACACCAGTAACAATTCTTGTGGTACAAATGCTCCCAGGGCCTATTCCTACTTTTATCCCATCTACATTCGCTTCTGCTAAAGCTTTTACAGCAGCAGGAGAAGCCACATTTCCTGCAATCAAATCAAAATCATGATTTTGAAAATCTTTTTTAATTTGTTTTACTGCGTTAATGACTCCATCTGAGTGCCCATGAGCAGTGTCAATAATAAGACAATCCACTCCAGCTTCAATAACAGCTGCTGCTCTTTCTAAGTAATCACCATGAGCACCAATCGCAGCACCTACCAAGAGGCTTCCACCAGCGTCTTTTGAGGCGTCTGGAAATCTTCTTGTTTTTTCAATATCTTTCACAGTGAACATTCCAACCAGTTGCTTAGCGTCATTAATTACCGGAAGTTTTTCGATTCGATGTTGATGGAGTATATGAATTGCTTCTTCTAATTGAGTACCTTGTTTTGCCGTAACAACTTGAGAGGTCATGACATCTTTGACAAGTTGTTGGTGATTTTTTTCAAAACGAATATCTCTACCTGTGATAATTCCTACAAGCTTTGATCCATCAACAACTGGAAGACCACTAATTCGGTGGGATTCCATTAATCCAATAACATCAGAGACACTATCCGATGGCTTAACCGTAAGAGGGTCTGTGATCATTCCAGACTCTGATTTTTTTACCTTCATGACTTGTTTGGCATGCTCTTCAATACTTAAATTTTTATGAAGGATTCCAATACCGCCTAATTGAGCCATGGCTATTGCCATCTTGGCTTCAGTGACTGTGTCCATCGCTGCAGAAATAAGTGGTTTTTTAAGAGAAATATTTCGACTTAGTTTACCAGTAATATCAGCTTGCGACGGCAGAACGCTCGAAGCTTGTGGTACGAGCAACACATCATCGTAAGATAAACCTTCCCAGATATCAGTTAGATGACTCATAAAAGTACTCCAAATTTTGTTGTGTATGCTACTTGAGATGAAAAATCTCACTTAAGGAGCAACACAGTTAGGTGTTGCCGTCAGAGTCTATTAGATGATTGAATATTATGCAAATAAAATTTCTATCTTTTAGATCAAATCATTGGTGGTTGGCAGGTAGAGGGTCAAAGTGATAAGTCTTGTGTTACCAGATATTTACTGAGTATTTTAAACTTCTTGCTATAGCAAGGAGTGAAGACCAGCCACCTGAAAAGGAATACACTGAAGTGGAAATCGTCATTATCAGAGGTCTAGCAAGATGGTCTAAACACTGGGGAGACTTCCCTAAGTATTTAAAATCTGTGAAAGCTATCAAAAAAGTTATCGCTCCAGACAATATTGGAACGGGTGAACATTATTTAGAACCTGCATCTACTCAAATCAAAGATTATGTAGACCATATTAGAAACTCGCTCCCAAAAACAAAAAAAGAGCGACTCGTTCTTGGTGTTTCACTTGGAGGTATGATTGCAACCCATTGGGCATATCATTACCCAGAAGAACTTAAAGGACTTATTACCGTAAACACTAGCTACGGAAAGTTGTCTCATAGCTTAAAAAGGCTACGCCCAAAAGCGGCTTTAGAGTTTAGTAAAATTGCCACTTCCACCTCTACCCTCAAAACCGAAAAAGGAATTCTCCGTTTAGTTTCCAACAAAGACTCTAGCGAGCAAGAAACCCTTTTGGGCGGTTGGATGGATGCAACAAAGCAAACCCCCATGAAGTTTCAAAATATTGCAAAACAACTCATTGCGGCAAAAACCTTCAAAGGTTTTAACGTACCATGCCCTATCCCTATGTTAGTGGTAGCCTCGCGTGGAGATCGTTTATGCCACTGGGAATGCTCTGAAAGCATTGCACAACATTGTGGAGCGACATTTCGAATACACGAAACCTCTGGCCATGAAATTCCACTGGATGAACCTGAGTGGTTATCAAGTGTCATCACTGATTGGATTGAAAAATGATATTAAAATTAAACACATGGATCAGATGGGTATTATATATTCTTCTGTTTGCAAGTGGTGGAAGCCTTATCGCAATATCTCTTATTATCTTTCCTTCTGTAAAACTAGAGTCATTACTTAGATTATTTTGTAAACTATGCATCATATGTTTTGGCGTTCGCATAAAAGTTACGGGGGAGAAAAACATTCCATTTTCTGGATCCGTGATCACTTTTAATCATAATAGTTTTTTAGATCATTTTGTTGTTGTTGGTTACCTAAAGTCACTCATGTTTGGAGTCGAGAAAGCTAGCAATCATAAAATTCCAATGTATGGATTTATCTCAAAAAAGTGGGGAAACATAGGAATTGATCGTGGAAATCGTTCTCAATCCGTAAAAGCACTAGAAGACTTAAAAGTGCGACTTAAAAATGGTGGCAACTTAATTATTGCCCCTGAAGGCACCAGAAAACCTGTCGGCCCCCTCAAACCATTCAAAAAAGGTACCTTTTATTTTGCAACTCAAATGGATGCACCCATCATCCCTATTACGCTGATTGGTATGCCTCGCTACAACCCTGACGGTATTTTCTATGTTCACCCGGGAAAAACTGTAACAATGCATATTGGCAAAAAAATCGAAACAAAAGGAAAAACACTAGAAGAAGTTCTAGAAGAGACAAAAGAATACTACGAAAATAAAATTGAAGAGCTAGACTCTAATAAGTCAGGCCAAACCCCTGTATTTTAATGCACAGGTACGTAAGCTGGGTTCTTTCTTAGACTAGACTCCGCAGCTTTTTTATATTCTTGGAATTCATTAGATAGTTTTATAGGCCTAAAGTCTGAATGTTTTAAACTACGAAGGATCTCAGAACGATACTTTTTACTTTCTAATAAGTAGCCGCTTAAAATCTGAACTGATTCAGCAGATTTTAATTCTTTAGCGTAACAACGAGCTAGTAAAAAACTAGCTTTACGAGCAACTTTTTCTTCACCAACCCAGAGCTTATCATCAATCATTTTGTCATATAGTTCACTGAGTGGTTTAAACACCTTTGAGCACTTTTCAGCCCTGCGAAAAGAAAGCCCCATATTATAAATATCAACAACAGACGCTTCACTCTGCTTATAAGCACGCATATATGATTTTGCAGCTAAATCCCATTTTCTTTGTTTGTAGTATTTTTTTGCCTTTAAAACACTCGGGGAGTTTGATCTTTTTCTACGATTGATATTTTTTGTGCTTTTTATTTTTACATTTGCTGCATCAAATACTTTTGTTGCATACAAACCACTACCTAACAAACAAGGGCTTTCACCACCACCTTGACAACAAACCTCTCTTAACTGAAGTGCTACGTTTGAAGTTTTAATTTTAGGACATTTTTTTCTAGGGTAGAATATACGAACATTTTGATTTTTGAGAACGCCTTTTTTAGTTTCTAAACCTTTTTGAACCGCTTGAGAAGAAACTACTTTGCCTTTGATAACAACACCATCATAAGACCTATAAAACTTCTTTTTTTGAACTGGATCTAAATCCTTAATCCATGAAAAATCTACTTTATCTAAACTTGAAAAAAAACGATTAGGGTTCACAGAATAACATGTCGGGTTTTCAATAACAATTAATCCAGATATTGATGACGTACATGACGCTGCTTGAAGTTGATATGAAGAAACAAGGATTAAAAAAAGTAAAAACTTAATTCCATTGGATCCTACCTGATTTTGTTTCTTCATCTCCATTTGAATACACGACCCTTAAAGTTGCTGTTAAATCTTGATTCAGCAGGCCTAGTCCAAGTAAATCTTCAATGATTGGCTGCTTAACTGTTAAATCGGTATAATTCACGTCTAACTTAATAGAGTAAGGGTCCGAAGAGTTCGGGGAAAGACCATCTACATCCATATAAGCACCTGTAATTTCACGTACTATCAAGGTTTCAATCGCGTCAACTAATTCACCTGATTCTCCCACCGAGCTATGTAGTGGCTTACCGTCACTGTCTAAGCTCGCAATATCCATGAGAACTTGCTCAGCAGACTTATCATTACCAATATAAGTTGTAGCAATCACGACATCATTAGATTTCAATGCTTCAGCTGCTACCATACCGTTTTCTTCTGGGCTATTAGGCTGTCCATCAGAGATCATAAATACATGTTTGAAATCGTTCGCTTCTGCAAAATCATCAAAAAGATCTTGTACATCACTTAAAGATTCAAAGTTTGTAGAAAACGTACCGTCACAAACTACTTCAGATAATTCCTCTACTGAGAAGTCGTTTGTAAGTTCATCTTCATTTCTAAAAAAACCAGAGCTTTTTGCATCAACTGATGAGCTAAATGTTACTATCGCATATTCTGTTGAACGGTTATTTTTATTCATAATCCCACGAATTGCATCTAATCTGCCACAAGTTCCATTAACTATTGGATCACTTCCAAAACCTACAGAAGACGAACTTGCCATAGAACCAGAAACATCTACGTAAAATACAATTTTACTTGGGTTCTGTGTCTGCTCACACAGCTCTAAATCAACTGCTAGACTTACTTTACTGGTTTTACTTAAGTTAGGTAAATCTACTAGCCCATTTCGCTCAACCGCTAAACTAGATGCATTCGACTTAAGAGATGAGTCAGAACAGTTCCAACTCCAATCAAGATTTAGTGCTGTCTTTGAGTTTTGAGTACCAGGTGTCGAATCTAGTTCAGACGCAGTTTGCGTTGTTTTACCATCACTGATAAAGTCAGAACTACCACATGCAACGTGAATGAATACAAACAAGGCAATCGCCAAGCTTTGAACTACTGTTTTCATAATTTCTCCTCTAAAGAGAGACAATTCTGCCTCAATAACAATATTCGGAGCCCATCCATAAAAGCTTACCCAGACGATATTAGTTTGTTGTTTTAGTATGTTACAGACCTAGATCTTTGATAACGAATACTTACTAAGAAAAAAAGAGTACACAACAGCTCAAACTTGAATCAAAGCCACATTAAAACTACACTACCCAATTATGAGAAATTGTATTCCACAGAAAGCGAAGCAATGAAAAAAAAATGGGCTATTTTAGAGTTTGAAAATTCACATTTTGAATGCATTCACACTACAGTAAATCACTTAAAAAATGACAGGTGTGAACTTCACTTTCTAGTAACCAAAAATACAGCCAAAAGAATGCAAAAACTTAAAATGTATCAAGGACATAAGGTTCACGTTCTAACAGAAAACAAACAGTGGTTAGAGGCAGCAAAATACTGCAACACTCACCAGATCAAAAACATCTTCTTAAATTCTGCTAGTGGAAAAAAAGTACTTAAATTTTTATACTTTTCTGGTCTAAGAAAATCCAAATGTTGTGGATATATACACAACCCAATTAAATCAAACAAAAGCATGTCTCAGTGGCTCATCGAAAAAAAACTACATAAAAAAATCCTCTTAAGCCCACAAATACTCACCAAACAAAGAAAAGATAAATTCGAAGTCTTTCAACCCGTTTATTTCCCTGAAGAGTTTAAACAAAATCATATAGAAAATGAATATTCTGAGTTTATTATTCCAGGTCAAGTTGAATTTAAAAGGAGAGACTACCAATTTTTAATGGAACAGATTTCTAAGCACCACAAAGTATTTCGTAAAGAGAAGATTGTCTTCAGGTGCCTAGGATCTTCACTACATAAATACGGTGATGGAAAAAAATTAAAAAAATGGATAACAGATAATCAATATAGTGACATTTTAATATTGGCTGATAAAACTGGTGATTTCGATGATTTAGAGTTTCACGCCTTAATCTCAAGTGCAGATATAATTCTACCTCTCATCCACCCCTATAAAAAAGAATATCAAGACTACTTACAAGATAAGTTCAGTGGTGCTTTTGCACTGAGTATCGGCCATCAAATTCCTATGCTAATGTCGGAGTCATTTCAGAAATTTGACCATTTCAATCCCTACCATTTTTTCTATGGTGATTTTTTGAGTGCATGTCTTTCTGCAAAAAATCGATCTAAAATAGAATTTAAAAACAAACTTGAGAATTACTACAATCAATGCTTAAAAAACAATATACCGCTATAACCAAAATATTTAAGAAATCATTATGAAGAAAGTTCAATCACCGGTTTTAATTCTTTAAGACAAATCATAACCGACTGTGCCTCAGGGCTCTCTAAAGGACTTTCTTCTTTAATATGAAAATACAAATCATATAAAGGAAATTCTGAGGTGATAATTTTTTTAAAATCCGAACCTAAGTAATAAGCAGCATGGAAGTTCCATTCTAAATCCATCAAATCTCTTAAAAAATCATATTCGACTTCATCTCTAGCATCTAAAAAGCCACCAAATCCTTGACCATATAAATGAAGGTCAATACTCTGGTTAGGAAAAGCTTCAATATACTCTTTACAAAAAAACCTAAAATTCTCTGAGCCAAGAAATTTTTGAGTCACTGGAAATATTTTTTGTAATATTTCATAATGATTAAATAAAAATTGATGACTATAAATACTTAACCTAGACTCAGCTTCTTCAAGAGGCAAAACTCGAAATTCTTTAGACCCATATCGAATACAATCAAAATACTTCCGTTGAAAGTCTTTCACACTCATTTATCACCTCTATAGTAAGAAGCTGCGATTAGCATTTCACCAGAAAGAGTGTCATAATCAGGAATGTCATTATCCCATTCAATACAGGCAGGAACTGGGCCCACTTTTTTTATAAATCTTTCAAAAATCTCCCAAACTTCATCGCAAACTTTAGAACCATGCGTATCAATCAATATTTTACCTTCTTTGGCATGACCACCAAGATGGATTTGTGCAACCATGTCAGTGTCAATATATTCAAAGTACTGCTCTAAATCATATCCTTGGTTAGAGACGTTAACAAATATGTTATTAACGTCCAAAAGTAGTTTACAACTGGTTTTCTTACACAGTTCAGCTAAAAACTGAACTTCACTCATTTGAGAGTCTGGAAATTCATGATAAGCAGATACATTTTCAATAATAAATGGCATTTGAAATAAATCTTGAATTTTATGAATACGCTGAACAGCGTGCTCTAAAAAATTTTCCTGAAAAGGAAACGGCAGTAAATCATGGCTTTGTGCACCTTCTATGGATGTCCAGCACAGATGATCGGAAAACCAAGCAGGCTTAAACTCTGAGAAAAGCTCTTTTAATCGTTTAATATATTTTTTATCAAATGGATCGCTGCCCATAACATTCAATCCCACACCATGAAAAACAAATGGGTAATAAAGTGCTAATTCTCGTAAATTTTGGTTGGGTAGGCCATAACCTAGATAGTTATCTGTAAGCAGCTCAAGCCAATTAGGTTTGACCTGAGTGCTTGAAGATAGCAAACTTTTGTGATGTTGGGAGCGGTACGATAGCCCTACTCCCGATATTGAATTCATTTGATTGAACTTACTTTTTCTTTTTTGACATCATTGCTTTGACTTTTGATTGCATCGCATCACAAGTGCCTTTTTTTACGTACTTCCATTCATTTGGATCGTAATCCTTTATAATTTTACCATCAGCGCTTTTTTTTCTTTTGCTGCATCCATGAGATCCGTTTTTTGCACTACAATCGTTTTGCCCAGCTTTTGCCACACCATAGCATTTTTCCACGCCTGCTTTACTTACTTTTCCACCGAAAGCTGTCGTTCCGATAGAAAGAGCACCTGAAATTGCTGCCGTCAAGATTAGTTGCTTCTTGTTCATGCTTATCTCCTTATTGAATGAACATCGCTATTATACGTTTCATTCATCACTACGGCAAGAATTTCAAGCTGGTTAAATGCTAGGCGTTAATTTCCCACCTAGCACGCTTCATTCACTTTTTTAGAAAAAGCTGCATAAAGATACAAACTAAGCTGAATTATTTGAGAAAAGTTCCGATAAATAATTTTAAAAGAAATAAAAAGAAAGTTCATTATGACAACTTTATCAGGTTGGATGTTAGAGAAATATTTTTACCTTAGTGCTTTTCAATGGGTCGCCTTGGGTTCGATGCTGCTTATTACTCCTGTTATCATTAAATTAGTGACAATGATTATTTCCGTATTAAGTTACTTTGCAAAAAAAACAACACATACTTTGGATGATCGTTTTTTAAAAGCAATTCAAAAACCATTAAGTTATGTTTCAGTTGTTGGGTTATGGTTTATATTTAGTATAAGTTTAGATTTCCCTGCAGTATTTGAAAAAAGTATTTTTGTTGTTTTAAAAATATTATTTGGTATTTGTATCATTTGGATATTCTTAATCATGGCTGATTTTCTATCTGACATCATACAGTTTGCAACAAAAAAAACGGATACACATATTGCAGATTATGTATTAAACGCAGTTCAAAAAATACTGCGTGCTGTCATTATTGTTTTAGGAATTCTCATCATACTACAAAACCTTGGTATCAATGTCATGAGTCTCCTTGCTGGCTTAGGGTTAGGCGGACTTGCCTTAGCTCTCGCCGCAAAAGACACTGCTGCAAACCTTTTTGGGTCATTTATGATCCTCATCGACAAACCATTTGCTCTTGGAGACTGGGTTATTGTCGATGAAATTGAAGGAAGCGTAGAAGATGTTGGATTACGATCTACACGTATTCGCACTTTCTATAACTCATTGGTTTCTATACCAAACGCTACCCTTGCAAATTCTAATATTGATAATATGGGTAAAAGACAATACAGACGCATTCGAACAGTGCTTGGCATTGAATATCAAACAGATTCAAAAAAATTAAAAGATTTTATGAATGGCATAAAAGACATTATAGAAAAAAACCCACTCACAAGAAAAGAGTCATATGAAGTTAGCTTCCATGAGTATGGACCAAGCAGCTTGAATGTACTGCTCTATTTTTTCATTGATGCAAAAAACTGGTCTGAAGAACTAAAGCAAAAAGAATCTATTTATCTTGAAATCCTTGAGTTTTCAAAAAGTATCGGGGTTTCTTTTGCTTTTCCATCACAATCTATATACATCAAAAACAAAGAATCTCTACAAACGGTGTAGTTAGTTAAACGGATATTCAAAATCATTCATATCGTCACCGATATAAAGCTGAGGTAGTGACGGTGTAAACATGCCTGCTTCTTTTCTTTCAATACACTCATTTACATTGTCATAAAGATTACTCCAACCAGAAGATGACTGTAAATTATCTAATAAACAACCGTCCCAATATGTATATTGATTTTCTGGACTACAACCAAATGAGGTTCTATCGTGAATCGCTGCTGTGAGTATAATTCTGTTTGGTTTTTGCATATTAATGCTTTTTGTATGAACCCCTGAGAAACAAGAAGATATAAGAAGGACAGTAGGCCTATCTCCACAGGTTCTTTCTAAAATACCATTTAATTGATCAGGACTCATCTCACCTTGGCCTACTAAGTAAAATCCTGTTCGACTTCCATGACTCGTCATATGAACTAAACATTTATCATTTTCACCAACATCTAAATCTCTTAGAGATGACTCAATATTTGTTAGTGAAGTTTGATCCACACCAGCATCTTGCCTTATAATGTTTTGATCCATTGTTAATCTTCTCATATTTTCAGACAAAAAACCTGCATCTAAAAATAAATACCCTAGGTCTTCCACAGCATTATCAAATGCAGAAATACTATTGTCTCCTGTAAAAAGAAGTGACTTCCACTCACTTTCTTCTACAGTATCTACATCTACATCTACATCTACATCTACATCTACATCTACATCTACATCTACATCTACATCTACATCTACATCTACATCTTCAACTTTTTCTTGATCTTTATCAGCATCAGAAGAAATTTTATCTGACTTAGTTTCATCAGAGACATCTTCATGATCCAGCTCAGGGATTTTTAAAGTGGAATCTTCTGTATTATCATACTCATTTTGAGCGGCAACAAATGAACTTCGGTCTATTGCAGCTTGATCACCACAAGCAGATAAAACAGTAAATACTATAAAAATGAAACATACAGAAAAAAATTGACTCATGGCTTGCTCCTCTAAATAACCAAACGCCTTGCATGTACATCGTTTATTTAAACTAGAAGCAGAGAAATTATCTTAAAGAAGTAATAACATTACTAAAAAAAGAGCTCATTCTTTTCAAGTCCTCATAAATGAACTCTTAAACAAGCCAAATCACTAGGTCGTACTTCTGGTTATCACTTAATTAAACCCTAAAGTCACACTAGGACTTGTCGTAGGTGGACGGTTTCCAACAAAGTCTGCCGTTAGATGTATTATCGCTCTATAGATGGAATTACAGCTGCAACGGTTTTATGTACGATTGCACCTGAACAAGCAGGATGAGAATTAGGTGGTTTCTCTTCTAATGATTATGACGAACAACCACTTCCCCGCATGGTTTTTCAATGATTTCTGGATGTACGATTGAGGTTGTCCTCACTGTAATGCTCTATCATCATGGGTACTACTCACAAAAATGAACTCAATAACCCCTAAGGTAAATTCATTTGAAATCTATATAAATATGGAGACGCTTGTCTAGTAAACAGGCTAAGAATCAATATTTATTCATTCATTGTTTAGACTTCTCTTGAGCGTCCGGGAAATCAGTGCGTTTATATATTCTAAGAGCTAAACTATAAATAACACCTTCTTTTGCTTCTAGAGTGTAATAACCTGTTTTATTTGGTAAAGCACGAAGCACTTCTATAGCTTCTTTTGTTAAGGTTGCGTTCCCTAATGAGTCATCTATAACGCCATCATCTTCCATCAAATCTAATCTAATGTTTCTCTTTACGTTTTTTACATAGGTTCTAGCAAAATGTTTATCTGTACCATTTGCGATTAATTTATTTTCATGTGTTTTTTCAATTGCAAAAAAATCATTTAATTCTTTTGCATCGATGTAAATAAAACCCCCAGCTCTATACTGTTGTTGAGGATCAGCATCTTTAGGTATCTCAAGATTTTTAGTTTTCTTTAAAAAGCTCACGTCTTCATTTAAGGTTTCATACTCCAAGAATGAATCGTTAAAAAGTGCTTTATGATAAGATAAATTTGCTTTTGACTTGATATATAAACTTATTTTATCGTCCCAGTCAGTTAAACGACCCTTGTTACTTTGCCAGAATAATACCACCAGCACCTCGTCGTCATACAACCCAAATATTTGCCTACCCTCTGGGAGAGAAAACTCATTTTGTGAAGCACCATGAATTTCACTCGATCTTTTATGGTTTGTTTTACAAGCAATTGAAAATAATATAAAAAGTATGATCCAAAATAATTTCAAGAATCTAATCCTCAAGTAGTTTTTTATAGCTGAGCATATGTCAAAATTTCTATCTTAAAATGACAATGCTTTATTATACTCTTTTTTCAAGAAATGCGGTAATGATTAGAATTACACTAGTGACTCACCTACCAGATAATCAGAACGGTCCTAGCAAAGCTGGGAGCTCGACGGTTGTGAGCAGTCCGGGGGAATGCTATTGTTAAACCACTTGCTAAAAACTACCCACTTCATTTGAACCGACATTATCTAACTGCTCTTGGTTTTGAATATAGGTTTTGATTTTCTCTTCTTCAAAACCTAATCAATAATCTTTAAGAGTTCGAAGCGGCCTAATAACCGAGAAAAAATTACCCAAATCACCATCATGTATGGGCACACACTCCAAAGAAAAAGAATCATTTAGATTCACGCTCTAACGTGAACGTAGCCGTGATCCTGATCAGCTCAAAGAGCGGTGATCCTGATCGTCGTTAACGACACAATTTACTTAACATTGATACAATTCTAATAATTAAATGTTTTCCTTCAGCCAGAA
>JALZUQ010000019.1 GCA_023301465.1 Oligoflexales bacterium | reverse complement strand
TATAGGTTTTCTAACAATATGATTGAGTGCTGGTTTAGATCTCTAAAAACCAATTACCTCAACGATCTACCTTCAAGAAGCTTTAATCAACTGAAACGCTGCATCGCGTTTTTTGTGTGTCAGCATATTTAAAATCAATTGGAGGTGCTGTGCCTGTAGAGATGATCGGTGGGAGTTGGAAGCCGGATAATAAAGAAGAAGCATTGAAAAAGACCATAAAAAATCAGAAAGTTCGTGTTGAGGTCAATAAAATGTCTGGGTGCGGGTGGTGTGGTAACTAAGCATACCGAAAGGGTTCGACTAGTATTGGGTGCACCATAGCGTCTGTCCTTGCTAATGAAAGAATACACTAAGCCATATTTTTAATTGAAAGCAATGATAAACACCGCAAATCATTTATTTTCTTCATTTTTAAAGAGCGAATATTCACTCAAATACCTGAGGTTGATTGTGATTTACCGCAGTGCTATGCGTTACTGAATCAGCACAAACAGAAAACTCTTAGGTTTTAAGAGGTGTTTTTTTTTAGCTTATTACAAAGAACTAGAGCAAATTTACTCAAAAACATACTATGGGTTTGGCCATTTGAACGCTATTTTCACAAAATGTTCTATGCTGTAGGTGTCTTATGAATATCAAACCATTTTTTAAGTTCATCTATATTTATTTGACCGGCAGCCGTTGATTCGATGGCGTCTGCTAACTCATTGGAGTTGTCTCTTTCGCTAAACGAATACTCAAGCTCATACCCATTAAGTTCCATTAGCGTTATTGCTGAAACTGCAGCGACACGTTTATTTCCATCATAAAAAGCATGTGCTTTAGTTAAGTAGAAAGCCATTGCTCCTGCAACACTAATTATGGAGCCATGATGAAACGGATAAGAGCCTGGGTAATATGCTGAATGAAGTGCACTCTCAACTTTACCAATGCCATAGCAGCGATAGTCAGGACCACATATTACTTTATTAAAGTCGCAGACCATCTCTGCATCAATAATTTTGATTGTCATGAAAGTTTCTTTAAAGCGTGTTTGTGTTTTTTCATTATATTCTTTGCTTTATTCATTGCTTCGTCTTTCTCTGCTACGACAATTTCAAAGCTAGGGTTGTCGAGCCATTTTCGTAAGGCTTGATTAGCAATGAAAGAAAAGGTAACACCTGAGTTCTGCTCTACAAGTTCCTCAGCCTTTTCTAGAAGTTCATCATCAAAGTTTACGGATTTTTTTGTGCTGTTACTCATTTAACTTACTCCTGCTACATCTATGTAGCTTATCGGTAATATATAATAATACTTTAGATTATTCAATAATATGGCTTAAGTGGTTTAAATAACTGATTTTTATAGGATAGGCCTTTTTAGGAAGAGGCGGGGGCTCAGCCCGATTTAGGCTTAGCTGTGCGGTAAATCACAACCAGTCTCAGGTATTTGAGTGAATATTCGTTTTTTAATAATGAAGAACACAAATGATTTGCAGTGTTTATCTATTTCTTTCGATCAAAAATGTGGTCTGGTAGTGTCTTTAACTAGCAAGGGCAGGTGCTACATGTAGCTACTTTAGCATTTTGCTGAATTTAGTGCTCTCTCATTCTTTGAGTATCTACTTTTATATTTATTTCAGAAGTATCTTTAGCATTAAAAACTTCAGATGGTATTAATCCTTCGGTTCCCGCCGTCATTTTGTAAGTGTGCTTCATTTGCTGCCTCTTAATAAAGTGCTGGGCCTACCATATGCGTGTTTTGGTACGAAAATTCGAATAAATTCAGTTTATTTTTCCCGATATACCGCAACGAAAAAAATGAATAAAAAAACTTATGGAAAAAGCCTCATAAACACACAAACATAAAAGCAGCTGCATCAAAGAATGCAGCTGCTTTTATGTTTTATAAACTAATTAGTTTTTGTATTTTCCAGAGTCTAAAAGAATCTTCAACTCACATCCATTTGAGTAGTCAACCTTTTCTCCAGTATATTTATTGATAAGGACACCTGCAACATCTGTACAAATTTCTTTATCTTCAGGTATCTTACAAGAACTTGTTTGGTATCCATTTGCTAATAGATTTTTCCCCTTTAAAACATCATCACCACAAACACCTAAAGATATGCTATCAACCTCTTTTCCTTCTTTGCAAAGAAAAAACATCCTCGCAATCGCAGGACAGGGAGTGGGTGTAGGAGTAATATCTCGTTCCCAAACAACATCGACAATTGGAGGTACGTTGTTTTCAACCTTTTTCATCACTAATTGAACTCTGTTCTCATTTTTCGAAAAAGAAGAGCTCACACCTTCATACTTAACATCTTGAGCAGTGTAATAAGCTATCAACCGATAGGTTTCATTTTTTAATGAGTTCAAAGTAACTTTAACCCTTGTATTACAAAGTGTGTGTTTTTTTGAAACTGTATCATAACTTCCTTTATTACTTTTCTTTTGCAATGCAACAACAAAGTTTGGGGGGATTGGTGAAGGAGTGTAAGGAGTAGATGATACTGAGTGATACTGTACTTTTTGCTCTTCCAGTGGATCTTTTGAAGGGGCAGTTTCTTCGTCAAGGTCTGACTGATTACTTGTGCTTCCATCATTTACATCTGGCTGATTGCTTGTAGTTCCATTATTCACAGCACAACTTAATAAGACATTTTCAGAGCCATCATCCTCGTCGGCAGCATTATAAATATCAACTGATGTAGAGCTTGAATTAAGTGCAAATTGAGATGTTGACAACTGAGCACCTGGAAGGTCAAGTACAAGACTCATCTCTCCTTCATTATGAGTAACATCAAGAGTTGAACTGTTATTTTTCAAATCCTGTCGATTTTCTTTTTGGGTCAAGCCGCAACTTATTGAAAACATACTAATTAATACTATCGTCATTGAAAACTTCATTTTCTCTCCATTCATAATTCTAACTTTCTTGACCTGTGGCCTATCGGCAAGCTGCTTAATCTGATAAGTAAAAGATTAATGGCCAATGATTACAGGTAGATATACTCGGGGTTTTTCTTGAGTTTACTGAGTACAAAGCATGTGAAGGCTTCTTTAGGGTTTTACGTTTTTTGAATATAAGAAGTTCTTAAGTGCTGGGTTGCTCGGTGGGTTGCACGGAATAAAATTAAATACACTTTTGATTTTCAGTAAATAAAACTATGCCACAAATTTGGATTGCAGCTCTTGATAGGTTTCTTTTTTAACTCTGCTTAATAGTTGGTAGTATTTCTTGGTGTCCAGGTCTTTGTCTTTTGACAATTTGACTTCAAAATCACTAATAATTTGACTCAAACATTCAAACCCGAGCATGCTAGATGATCCTTTTAGAGAGTGTAAATCTTTGAGAGTGGATTCTATTGGATTCGATTTGTTTTCGATGAATTCGGTAAATGAAGATTCAAATTTTTTACAAAGATCATCGTAAAATGCGTCAGAATTTTCCCCCATGATTTCATCTAGCTGGGTTTTGTAGATAGTATCTATGAGTTTGAGCTCTAGGAAGTTTTTCATTACATGGCCTTTTTTTGAGTTTTCTGTCTCAGTGATAAGGTTTGTTTGATTCGGTGTAGAGTATATGGTTTTGAAAGATAAGCATCAAATCCGCAGTTTAAGTAGTGTTCTCTATCTCCTTTTAAGGCATTAGCGGTGAGTGCTATGTAAAATGGAGTGTTTATTTCTAGCTTTTTTAGCTGAGCCAGTGCTTCTATTCCATTGAGGGTGGGCATTTGAATGTCCATAAATACAATGTCTGTTGTAGGGTTCTCTTTTAAATAGTCAAGAGCCTCTAGACCATGATTTGCAATAGTAGGTTGCATTCCCAGTTTTTCTAGCATGGCCTTAAGGATTTGTTGGTTAATAAGATTGTCCTCGACGATTAAACAACTGTCTTTTGAGAAGCTGTATTGATTTATCTGATTCAAATAAGAGGGTTTATTGTTGTTTTCGGCGAACGCAGATTGAATTGCAGAGTGAAGGTCAGTAGTGGACATTGGTTTGTATAGTTTGTCACTAAATATAAGATTATCGGTTTCACTGATCTCTGTGACGCTACTTATGGAAGAGGATAAAATGATAGGTGTCTCTTTAAATTGTGGTTTAGAACGTATTTTTCTTGCGACATCACAACCGTTGAGTTCAGGCATCTGCATATCCAAAAGAAATAAATCGGTTAACTGAGATGAGTCAGAGAGAGAAGAAATAAATTCTTTTGGGTGAAGAAATGATTTGGTAATGAAGCCCATGAAGGCAAGTTGACTCTCAATAATTTTAAGGTTAACGATGTTGTCTTCAACAATAGTAGCTTTACGCCCTTGAAAAGAGTTACGTATAATTGGTTTTTCATTGTTCGAGATCGCCTTTTCTACGATGATATCAAATTTAAATGTGGTTCCTGTACCGTTTTTACTTACGACGCTAATATCTCCACCCATGAGTTGACAAAGTTTTTTTGAAATGGCAAGCCCTAGCCCTGTTCCTTTATGTTTTTTGGTGGAACTGCTGTCCACTTGATAAAACATCTCAAAAAGACGCGAAATGTTTTTTTCATGAATACCAATGCCCGTATCCACAATCTCAAAGCAAAACTGATGTTTATTCTTGTTTACATTAGTTTTTAAAATAACATTCACTTCACCATTATCTGTGAATTTCACAGCGTTATTTATTAAATTGTTTAAAATTTGTTTGATCCGAATTTCATCACCTAAATAAACATCGTCTACTAGTGGTGGTGCGTCCACAATGATGTGAACGTTTTTCTCATTTGCTGTTGGTAAGATGCTTGAAACCACTGAATAAATAAGGTCATTAATGTTGAACTCTTCTTTTTTTAGGCTGAAATTAGTAGATTGTGATTTACTGAAATCAAGGATATCGTTAATCACACTTAATAATATTTCACTGCTTTTTTGCGAAATCGCTAGCAAGTTTTTCTGATCTTTAGTCATATTTGTTTCAAGGACAAGGTCTATAGATCCTATAATCCCATTTAGTGGTGTTCGAATCTCATGACTCATATTTGCTAGAAATTGAGACTTACTAAGATTTGCTTGATTTGCTTTTTCTTCGGCTTCTTTTCGTTTTTCTATTTCTAGCATGGTCATTTCATGAAGCAAGCACCCTTGAATAGATGACCCAAAAAAATGTATGATTTCATTGATGCGTACTACTTTTTTTGGTTTTTGTTCTTTGTGAGATAAGTAGATAAAACCAAGGTTTTTAAGCCAGTAGAAAGTTGTAGTACATTGATTGTTGGTGATAGCTTGGCAAGCCTCTTGTTGAGCTTGTGTGCTGTTTTTATCAATGACTACAATTAGATTTTTTTCAATCCCAGCAATAAATTTAGCGGTTTCAATATGTTGAAGATCAAAGCTATTTCTAGAACTATCGCCATAAACGTATCTTTCAATAAAACTAGCTTGATTTGTATTATTATTGGGAAGTACTAAGGCACATTTTTGAAGTTTTAGGTTTTTTGATAATTTTTCGAAGAAAAACTCAGAATTTTTTTCTAGGTTAAGGCTAGTGCCAATACTAAGTGCTAAATCAAGCATGGATTGGTTTTTTGACTCTTCGTTTTTTGAACTTTGCATGATAACCCAAGTGTTTTGTAGTAGTGATGCTTCTTAGAGTCTGATCGGGTTTTTTGTAAAATAATACAGATTGCAACGACTACAAAGCCATAAAGTCATAATTAGTCAATTAAAATCAAGGGGTTAAAACGACAGCATGAAGCGGCACGAAAGGTCCCCACGGTGCGTGCATGTTGAATGTTCTTTGGATATTGGTTGTTTAAAGTAATCAGAGACCCCATCTATCAACCCATCAAGAAAAAAACATAACTGTCTTTCAGACATATACTCCATCATTAAAGAGTCGTCACTATTGTCTTCGTATCTAAAAGTTGGAGTATTAGCATTCAAGTAGAGTTTTTTAACTTCAACATGCACAACGTCTTCAATCGTTTTAAGAAATGCTTTAGGGTGATCATAAATTTCTACAAAATGTGGACACATTGTAGCAAGTTTAGGGAAGGAATACTTGCCAAGCATTTTTTGTAAGTCATTCATAGAAACAGAGAATTTGTTAGTGGCCTGAGTCGCTAATTCAAAAAAGTCACTATCGTCATAAGTTGCAGGGCCAATAAAAATCCCATTTGACTTTAAGTTAGATTGTTCAATTAACTCTTCATAAGCTTTTTCGCCAAAATTATCTTCTACAAACGATTTTACTATGTTAAAAATAACACCCTTCATTTTTTCCTCTTAATCTTTATGAATAGTATAACGCTTAAAACTATGGAAATCAAAACGAGCGTAATCCAAAATTTCGAGATATTTAAAATGGCTGAATGAGTCATGCCACCTGGTGTTAGGGCTCTTAGAGCAGGTTTTGCTTCTCCATGAATATCGAAAACTCCCATATTCATTTGAGCACAGTTTTTGTCAGGTCGTAAGAAAGAATTCATTGATTTAGGGAGTCGATGGAAATCAGTAAACCCCCATACGAATGCAAGTTTTACCTGACTCGTACTCATTGCTCTTAGGGTTTCGCTAATATACTCACCTTGATCTTGCTTTGTATTTGAAAAAGGGTTCCAAAAGGTATTGCAGGAATGTTTACCAAACTCAGAAACGACAAAAGTTTTTGTGGTTTCTGAAATGAGTGGTTTTATTTTATTTATAAAATCATGGGGAGCATCAAAGTAGTGAAAGCTAATAAAGTCCACATGATCTTTGAGTAACAGAGCGTTTTTAGAATTTGACCACCCTATAGTAATAGGTGCTTCACGATTTATTTCTTTTATGGTTTGTATGACTAGTTTTAACCAGTTTATGACATAATTCTTACCGTGTGCTTTTGAATGTACTTTGAAGTCTAAGTCGGGCTCGTTTTTGATATCCCATGCAAGAATAGCAGGGTGAGAGGATAAAGCAGTCATTAAATTCTTAAGAGACTCAAAGTGCCAATTCCAATTTGCTGGAGAATAATCAACTCTATCAAAAAGAGTGATCATCACTTTTAGGTCTAAAGAATCAGCGATATCTAGGAGAGTGTTAAGCTTTGGTAGATTGCTTTCAAGATTTTTTTGAGACTGATAGAAAGTAAATGGTAAAAATATTCTTATGTTTTTAAAGTTAGCATTCTTGATTTTTTTAAAGTCGCTAGAAGTTTTGTTCTTATTAAATTCTGGCCAGAACTCTTCCCAAGGAGTTTTACTAGGATAATAGTTGATGCCAGTTCCGAGGTTCAAAGGTTTACTATCTTTTGTTTTGATAAACTCTATTGGGTTAGTTTCTTTGGTAGATAAAGAAATAATTTTCCACTTTGAATTCATGAAAGCCATAATGATGTGGGCTTGTGACTTAAGGTGTATTGATACAGCTGAAGTAGAGTTTTTGTTAATTATTTTTAGATTTTTTAACGATTTATCTATGAAAACAACAAGCTTATTGTCTTTGGATATGGATTTTAGTTCAAGGCTATGCCCATAAATAATATCAGTGACGCTGTTTTTTGCAGTGGTGTGATTTAGTATTTTTTCTACTATAGATCTATCAAAAAACTCTTCAAGATACTCTTTTTTTCTACCAAAATCTTTATTAGTTTTAAGTTGCCATGCTTGTGAGTATCTAATAGCAATTTCTTTGAGTATCTTATTTTGGTTGTTTTTTGATTTTACCCACTTTGTATTTAGAAATCGGTCTAAGTTCTCTGCGTGAGATCTTTTGAAAATCTTAGATAGGTCAGCACCACTATTAAAATAGTGTTGAATATGAGCAGCGTTCTTTGAGGTATAAAAAATCAATAATAAGCACATGATAGTAGCCAGAATAAACAACAAAGAGAACTTTATGTTCTTTATAGATGGTTTTATTTTCATAGCTCCACCGGAAATTTATTTATGTAATCACCTGTGCTTACGGTTATGTGTTTTACTGTTTCAGTGTCATCGAGCTGCATATTAATACTCAGTGCTCCGTTGTCAGAGTAAGATTGCGATTGATATTGACTTGTTTCGGTATGGACTGTGATAGTGACAGCAGTCCCATTAACACATTTATTACCACTGGAGTCTTCCATAGCTGAAAGATGAATGCGTAAAATTTTACTTTTAGGCAATTGACTTGGCAAGAATTCATAAATGAGATCTAGAGAAGAAGTGGAGGAAGGTAAAACCGTAAAGGAATCCACTTGCTCTTCTAATTCTGTATTATGAGATTTTATAAAATAATCACCAATTGATGTAAAGTTCTCTAGGGGGTATTCGCCCATGTAGTGCTTTATGTTTGCAGTAATACTTTTTTTAAATGATTGAGGTCCAAAAATATTAATGGTGTTGTTTTTAAATTTTTGAATAAAGTTTTTATATTGATCGTACTCTAGTATATATAAATGATTGCTGTCTTCTTTGTTTGTGATAGTTTGCTGTGCTGTATGAGAGAAAACGTGCCTTTTTTGATTGTTTGGTTCAATGAGGTATTGATGTTTTTCGATGATTCTTCCCTCTTTGACGATATGAATAT
Source organism: Oligoflexales bacterium (assembly GCA_023301465.1). Lineage (GTDB taxonomy): Bacteria > Bdellovibrionota_B > Oligoflexia > Oligoflexales > JALZUQ01 > JALZUQ01. Next base: position 40,468 of record JALZUQ010000019.1, on the reverse strand, counting down.
TAAGTAAACCTGCATGGGATGTTTGTCTCTCAGTAAGTTGAAAATTGCCAGAACTTGTTTGAGGGACTTCAGTAGCAAGTACTTTTATGTGAAAAACATCATTCCAAATAAGAGCATAAGTATTTTTACTTAAGTCTGGAAAGTTAATAATGATACTATTTCCTGCAAAAATAGTTTTTACGTGAGTGCTCTTAGCGTGAGCTGACGAAGAAACCAGAATGATGATCATAAACAAGATTCTTCTCATCTAGTGATCTCCTTCTAATGAGCTGAAAGAGACCATGGCCCACTTGATTTTTGGGTGGTTGATTTTCAGTAGGTTCTTAGAAGAGAAGAGTGAGTTTTTTTCACTTTTGTTATTAATGGTAATAGTGGGGTTTAACTCATAATGTTTTAATTGATTATAATTTGGAAGCCTTAGCGTTGTTGTTCTGTGGTTTTTAGGTGTGATTTTTTTATCTACGAATTTTTGATCTACCCATAGGAGTTTTAAGTTTTTGTCAAAATAACCAACAACAGCTTTAACCACAGAGAAATTTGAAGTGCTATGGTTCCATATTTTTAGTTTAATGTTGTTTGAAGACTGGGCTTGGTCAATCAATTGTAGTCCAATAGAAGTTGTTCTTTTTTTAGGTAATATCATGGCTTTGAGGTTTAATTGATAGCTTCTAATTTCATCGGTTCTGCTGTTATCTTTGTCTCCTATTGTTTTTGTAAAAAAGAAATCTTTTGGGTAATACTGTTCATTTTGGTCGTTTGCTAAGGGGATGAAATTGATTCTGAAAGGTGTTGAAGACTTAGGTAAAAGCCTGTGGGTGGCATGAGACTGAGTATTGCTTTGTACGTTTTCGTCAAAAATTTTAGCCGAGCCGTGAATCGTTATAAACGCTGGAAAGTTGGAATCGTTTTTTGCAATTCCTATCATTGAATATTGTTTGCCATACTTTACTATGGCGGAGCTACTAATAGATATTCTTGGTCTATCTAAATCATTTTTTATAGATAAAAATGATTTTATATGGGACCTATTACTTGCAGTTAAATTCCATTTTACAACAGGGTGAGTAATAAGTGTTTTAGATTTTGATTTTTGTTGGTTGGTGGGCTTGTACTTAATTTTCCAAGTGTTGCCGGTCTTCTTTAACTCTGTATCTATTGTTGTTGTGTGGTACTTTAGAGCAGTAAGCCATATGATTTTGCTTCTGACTTTAGCAGATTTAGCATCTTTCTCACGAACCTGTGCTTCTATATCGTGTATCTGAGAATAAGACGAGGTTAATCCAGAGTTTGACTCTAGGGTTGATCTAAAAAGCGAGTAGTTTGGTTTGTTCTCATTAGAGAGCAAGTCGTAAGCCTTTAGGAAATGCCTTTCATCTAAAAAGTGGAAATAATTATCTGTTATGTTGAGTATCTTGTTTTCATTAGATTCTTGAAGGAAAGTGTAACCTAAAGTCGCTAGCGTTAAAACTGCTAACCCGTAAAATATACGTTTACTTTTTATGAGAATGTAACGACTAGCTTTGTTTCGAATGTTGGAGTATCCATAATTCGTAAATGTCGCAACATAACGATAGTTTTTGTTCTGCCAAATTCCCAGATCATGGATGATTTGAAAGGCAATGTCTTGGTAGGATTGGGTGTCACTTTTGACAACTTCTTTGATGCTTGCACTTTGCTTGTTTTTAGCTTGTTTATAAGTTGGAAAAAAAACCTGCCTACGCCTATTGAAAGCAAGAAGAAAAATATAACTTAACCCAAACAATAAGGTTGAGATGGGGAGAATCCCCCACATGACTCTTAAAAAAACAGGTATTTCTTCTCTGGGTAGAGCAAAATGAAGTGGTGCAACATCTGGTTTTTCCCAGACGTGAACGTTGTTTTCCAGTTGAATCACATAATTCCAACCACTAAAGTATAATAAAGGATCATAAAATTGATCGACAGAAAATATATATTTGAGGTTGTATTTTTCTGGAACAGTTAAAAATTGTTGTAGTGAACCGATGCCGGGAATGCCTTTGAACTTTGATCCGTCTAGTCGTTCTATGGGAGTTGAAGTAAGTTCAGGTAGTTTTCTAGCAGAGTGATAGTTTCCATCGATGGTGAGGGCTTGACTCTTTACAGATAGCCAAGCCATTTGATCGCCGAAACCCAGAGCTAAATATCTCCATGTTTTATGAAAGTCTTTATTAAGAAAATCAACAATAGGCGTCATCTCCACACGATCAGGCTGCATTTTTTTGATTTTAGTCATATTTACAATAAGTAGGGCTATGCCAATATGGCTAGCCGCAAAGAGAAAGATAGTAAGGTGCCAACTGTATTTGCCAAAATTACGAACTAGTATTCTCTTTAGGGTGTATTGTTTTAAGCTCACTATCATAAGGCCAGTTGCAGGCATGAGAAGTATTGTTGCCCAAAGTGTAAACCTATCAAAAGTTAAGATATCGAAGGCTTGCCCAAATGCTAGACGTGCGAAGGGAGTGGTGCCACCAAGTCCAAAAATAAAGAGGGCGAAAGATGAAACCCCTAACGGCCATAGTTTTGAAAGTGTTAGTCTTGGTATGAGGTAGGTGAGGGCAGGTAAGAGTACTCCATAAGGGATAAGACAAAATAAGATGAGTGCATTGGTATTCAAAAAGAAATTATCTCTAGAAATATGCGGGATAGGAACTTGGGAGATGGGATCTGTTTTTGAATTGATCCAATAGGGAAGTACTACAGTGATCATGATGATGATGAGGCCTAATCCAAAAATAAAAGACCTTTGAAATATAGGAAGAGTCTCTTTGAGGTTTTTGCGGATGCCCAGTTCAAAATGGTTTTTATTAATTTGTTTAAAGTGAAATAGCTTATTTGATAATGCAACAGCACCAAGTGGCGTAATAAAAAACACCATTCCAAATAGAGGGGTAACATGGTGGACTGCAGTAGCAGCTCCTAGAAGTAAAAATGAAATATAGAGATGCTTTCTGTTGCCTCTACAAACCCAGTAGTAAACAAAAGGAATAGCATGTAATACAATCCCTAAAGAAAGCAAAGCAGGAAGTTGCCCAAAAACGTGCATTGCTTCGCAGGTGCTGCCAAGAAAGATACTAAATAGAGTTGCCCAACCAGCTGCTTCTTTGCTGACCCAAATTTTTGAAAAACGGAAAATTCCATAAGTAAGAATTAACATTGTTAAGATTTGGACGATAATGACTGCGGGGATTAGGCCAGTTACAAATGATATGAGGGCTATGAGTTGATGGGTGCCCGGCGGGTAACTGGTCACTTTCATACCTGTGTACCAAAGGTAACTCCAGTGATCAAACCAATGGTTTGCGTAATGATCAGCAAAAAATAAATGAGGAAAAATATCGTAAGTTCGATCAAAGGTGTAAGATACCAGGGCTCCATGAAACCCAAGGGTTATTGCAAGTGCAAAAAAGAGTAAGTTGATCCTGCTTTTTTTCATTCTTTCATATTAACATAAAAGAAAACCTCTAAGAAGTTTCTCGATGTTTTATGGCTTAGAGTTGATACTTATTTGATATTTTGAAGCAGTTGATAAGAGTTTCTTTGGGGTAAATTCTAAAATTATCACCAAAATTATCGAGATTATATTTGTAGAGCTTTTTCATGAGAGTGAATTCATTCTTATTTGAGTGAGGGGATTGGTTATTTTTATGTTGTTCAAAGATTTTTGTTTTTTTATTGATCATTTTTTGTCTTTTTTGATCGATTACCTTATGTAACTCACTCAGAGCACTCATGTCGTAAGAACGAAAAACAATGATCCAAGAGCCAGAACTATTTGATAGCCCATACTCTAGAGCATCTCCAATATTTAAATCTGTTTCTCTTTGATAGAAATATCCTCCTAGAAAATTTGTAGATCTGTTTTGGTTTATATTATGGACGATTTCTTCAATTTTTTTAAACTTTGCTGGGTCTAGTTTTATGCCCACAAAATGTAGTTCGTATTTGTAGTAGTTGAAGTTTACGAGTAATTGAAAAATATTTGCTTGGAAATTATTCAACATTGTTTGAGATGCTGTAATAGGTACAATAATCGAAAAACTAATATGGGAATCAGTGTTCACTTGATTGTTGATATTGTTAAATACATTCAATGATTTAAGGTTAATAGTCATATCTTCATAACGGAATGATTGCTCTAGTGCTAAATGAGGAATATAATAACTTAATATTATTAATTGCTTATGGTTTCTTTGTAGGGCCTGGTCTTGAAAGGTTTCCCGCCGTAGCCGATAGATAGTTATGAATAATCCAGCCTCAAAACCTGTTGTTTTTGTGATAGATGATACTAATTTTATCTGTACTTACGTAAAGGCAATTTTAGAAAGTCTTTCCTATGAGGTTTCAACATTCAATGACCCGCTAAAAGCTTTGAAAGAAATAGGGCGTAGGCATTGTGATTTAATTCTATTGGATATCAATATGCCAAAAATGAGTGGATTTGATTTTCTTGAAAAATACACTCATTTAGATAAACCAATACCCGTATGTATTATCTCTGCAAGCTCTGAAAAGTCTGATGTCCTTACGGGCCTGAGGTTAGGTGCTGTGGACTATCTAGTGAAACCTATTCAGCCTCAAATTTTAATTCAAAAAGTTCAACATCTTCTTAATGCACACTCCCATAGTGAATATGCAACGCGAGTCAGTTTTTCGGCTGAGTTAAAAAATACGCCTGTGAGTCATCAAGTTCATATTCAAGAAATGTCAATTTATGGATTTTTAGCAGTTTCTACAATTGATTTTAACCTTGGGTCGCAAGCAAGTTTTTTTTCATCTAAGCTTAATCAAGTACTTAAACTTAAAAATGATTTTTTATTTCAAACTAGAATCGTTCAGAAAGAACCTTATGAAAACCAAAATATGGTACTATTTCAGTTCGTAGGGTTGCCTGCTGCAATACAATCAAAAATTGAAAAATACTTACATAATCTAGAAAAAGAAGGTCAAAAGAAATATTTAATGCCTGCATAAAAACTGGCCATGTTTTCTCGAAGTTCTTTAACCAAATCGGTCATATGAGCGTTTTTGGTGCCTAGAGAAATGAATACCGGAACACTATTTTTGTAGTTAAATCTTCCTAGTCTTTTAGGACGTTCCACTCTCCACTTATACTTCAAATGAAAATCCCACAAGATGTTGTTGTATGCGTCTGCAGTAATTCCACTGGTGAAGGTGATTTTGGAGTGAAAAGAGAGGGATTCTTTTGTGTAGTCATAGCCAAAAGTTGTTAGGTTCAGGTCAGAGTGCACACTTATTCTATCATTAATAAAGTCTCGGTGAAAAATCGTTTGGTTTTTAAGAAAAGCCGAATGGCGTTTATGATGAATCGCTTTCAAGGTAAAGCCTAAACTATACCTAGCTTCCGTGTAAATAGAAGTAAATCTCTTTGATGTAAGAGCCGAAGCGTTTAAAAAATAATCCATTTTTGTATTGTCTAGAAAATAACCAAATGTGTTTTTATAGTTATAATTGATATTGGCAATGGCAAATTTGCTTTTTGACTCGATGGTTTGCCCGTATTTCACGCCCAACTTAAGTTGATGAGTAGAAATTTTAAAGTTAGCACTCGATTTTGCAGTAAAAGATAGGCCACCTAGATAATACGAATAGGGTGTATTAAAGTCTAAGTTGGTGGCACTGCCAGCGTTAGCACTGACATAGCTTCCGTGTAGTTTTGGTTCAAAAATCATGTCTCCAAACAATGCAGAGTATATATATTTTTGTAGGGAAATATTCAGGTTAATTGTTTTGTTCATGTAGAATCGTTGATTGCTTTGAAGAGACTGTTGATATTGCAATTCGTATTTTTGGAGCAGGTTATTGTCATGGTATGCTAGAAACTCAACTTTTTGGCTGGCTTGATAGTTATTACTTGGTCTTATGAGTTCATTGACATTATTAAGGTTTTTTTCGGAAGCACCTAGAATTCGAAAAATATTTTCGGTAGATAAGAAATTAGCAAAAACTTTTGACTCTCCTCGAAAACCAATAGGTCCTGCTCCCAAATATAAACCAGAGTTTATGCCTGAAAACAGATGTTTTTGTAACCCCTTACTTCTAAGTTCTGTGCAGGGAGTATTACCACACAGAGCGAGGCCCTCTTCAACTGTTTTCAAAGACGTTCCAACCATGCCTCGGTCTTTTTGAGACTGTGCTAGTGCTTTTATGGCACGAAGGTTTTTTGGATCTTGAGAAAGTATATGTTTTAGAAGTGCGTCATTTTGTTTTGGTTTTCCCCAAAGTTTGAAATTCCAGGCACTAATTTCAAAAAGGCCTGCAGAATATTTAAGAGTACGTGCTTTTGAAAAATATTTTTCAGCTTGGGCATATTTTTTTTGACTATGTTCAAGCCCACCCATAAAAGATAAATACTTTTCAGGCTGTACAAGTTTTTGAAGGAGTTCAATAGTTTGAGCTGCTAAGGTGTAGTTTTTAAGCCCAATGTATGCTGATTTCATAACAACTAATGGCCAGTCATAATTAGGAGAAGCTTGATGTGCTTGAATAGCGATTTTAAGTGCTTCTTGATACTTTTTTTCGATATTGAAAACATCAGCTTTAGCTGTCATCAAAATGATATTTTTAGGATCAGCTTTTAACGCTTGATCATAGATTTTATGCATAGCTGCGTAATCAGAGGTAGACCTCTTGATTTGAGCTGCTTTCATGGTTTTTTTTACCAGTGGGTTCGCAAAGGTGCGTGGTACACATATGAACACCAAAGCTATGGTAGCAAAGTATTTTTTGTGAAAATGGTTAAAAATCATGGGATAAATCCATTTTAAAATTAATATTTTCAGCTTGTCTGTGATGATGATATCATAAGTTAATTCTATCAGATAAAATGGTTTTTACGGTTGAATATGCTGCTAAATACATTAAAAAAGTTTACTTTGAAGCGATTTAATGAGCTTCAAGGTTTTTTTGCTAAACATGTCTTTGTAAAACATGATTCCGAGTATGGTCTGTCTATAGTAAAGCCTGCTGTTTATGTTTTTATCTTTTTTATTCTTACTAATTGTTTGATGTATTTTTATTTTTATAGTGCTCAAATGAGACCTCTTACTTTCCCTTATCATGAAAGCTTTACAGAGCTTGGTTTTCACCCGTTTAAGCATCGAGGTGGCGAATGGCGTTTAGAAGACAATGGGTTGATTCAAAAAAAGATAGATGGGACAGATCTTTCAGCAGTTATACCTCTTCAATTGACTCCCTATACTGATTATTACTTTAGTTTAGACTTTGATGTTATCCAGGGCCCTTTAGGTGCTGGAGTCTTATTTAATATGCAGGATTTCAAATCAAGAAGACGAAGCCATCTAGTTCGTTTAGGGCGAGATAAAAAGAGAGATTATATTGTTTTTGGTTATTTTGATGAAGAAATGAAGTTTAAGGGGCAAGGTTCAGTAAAACTACTCACTACTGATCGTAAGTCTACGCTAACTGTTTTAATTAAAGATGACACTTACGAATTTTATTTGGGTGAACAAAAAATAAAAGATAATATTAGGTTGCAATACCATGGTGGCTACCCAGCTTTGACTACATGGTTCTCAAAAGTAAAATTTGATAATATAAAGGTTGGCTATAATACAGATATTAAGGGCGTTTTAGTGAAAGCATCTGATTTATCTGATAAAAAGCCAAAACATCAAAAACAAGTTGTACAGAAAAACACACGTAAAGTTATTCGATCTTCTTTAAGTAAAGATAAGGTTACTATCAGTCAACCGACTAAGTTAACATGGCCAAAGTACTGGAATATAGACTCTAAAGGTTGGGCATTTGGAGAGAGTGCCGTGGTTCAAGAGAGTATCGATCAAAGCGATAAAGTTATTTTGCATAGGCTTGCTTTGAAAAAATTTAGCTGTTCTATAGAGATTGAACATTTAAATAACCGTGGCGGTGGCATCATATTTTCTTCTCAGAATTTTAAAAATCATCTTTTTTCACAAATGGTCCGCTTTACAAAGGACGGAGGTGTGATTTGGGGGCATTTTAAAAATGGGAAATTCATAAGTGAGGGGTATCAAGAGGGTTTGGTGAAAAGTGCTAAAAGTAACATATTACAACTTGTGTTTGATGGTAATTACTACACTATTAAAGTAGATGATATTGTTATTGCTAGCAAGATAAAGTCAAATTATAAAGCTGGGTTTTTTGGTTTTGTGAACATGTTTTCTAAGTCAAGGTTTTCGAAATTAAAGGTGTACGGTGTTAAAAAGTAAATTTTTTGAACAAGTGAGCAAGGAAACAGAAGACCTTACGTACGTACAGGTCATCAGATGCATCGCTATGTTGGTGATTGTTACTTTGCATGTAACTTTTCCGCTTATCTATAAACATAATTCAATTGCTCACTTTGATTGGTGGACTTCAAGTAATATCTATATTTGGGGGAAGCTAGGATCTCCATTGTTTACAATGGTAAGTGGTCTGCTTTTACTTAACCCAAATAAAGAACAATCGATTGCAGTTTTTTTTAAAAAAAGGTTTGTGAAAGTCTTATTCCCTTTTATTATCTGGTCAATTGTTTACTTTTTATGGCGTGTATATGTTCGTGGCGAGGTGTTTAATTCTCAAGAAGTTGTGCGAATGTTTGTGCAAGGTCCTGTTTATTACCATCTGTGGTTTATCCAAATGATTCTAGGTTTGTATTTAGCGACACCTATATTAAGATTCTATACAAAATCTGCTAGTTTCGAAAACATGGCGTATTTTTTAACGGTCTGGTTTATTGCTACATCTTTATTGCCACTATTAGATCGTTTTTTAGGGGTAAAGGTTGGTTTAGAGATTTATGTGACGACTGGGTTTATTGGCTTTTTCTTGCTGGGGTATTTTTTGCGGTATGTGACCGTTGTAAAACAGTTCTTACCGTATTTATTGCTGCTGGTGAGCATCTCGGTTTTACTTACTCAGCTTTTGACTTATTTTCTTACCGTTCAAGGGAATCAAGGAGTATTTGATAATTCCTTTTTATTGAGCGAGAGTTTTAATATTGTGATTGCTTCAACATGTATCTTTTTGTTTTTTAAATCTCTTGATTACAAAAAAATCTTTATGACATTCCCATTTTTTAAAAGTATCGTCATAAGGGTAAGTAGTACTAGTTTAGGGATTTATTTCATTCATGTTCTTATCATTGAAGAACTTATGAGTGGTCGATTGGGTGTGGTTTTACATGGAGAAGTAACTCATGCTTGGATAGCAATTCCTACCGTATCTATCTTGGTTCTGTGGTGCTCCTATCTATCGACAAAGGCCCTTAAGAGGATTCCCTTTGTTAGACATAGTGTTCCATGAGGCTCTTTTTGTATCTTTTATTAGAGTTAGCACTGTTGTAAGCCTTCAAGATAGTATTCTTTTTCGTGGTTTATTGGTCTTTATGAAAAGATTGATAGCTATATATAAATACACTCTTGTGCCGATAGGGTGTCGAGGGAGAAAATGAGTAATATACATAAAATACTTGTGTGTGATGATTCTGAGACAGTACAGGTTGCGATGAAAGGTATCGTTGAAAGTATAGGGCACCAATGCGTAGTCACTTCATCTGTCAAGGACTGTAGAGAGCAACTAAAGTTAGTCTCGTATGATTTACTTTTTCTTGACGTGCAGTTGCCAGATGACAATGGTATTTCTCTACTTAAAGAAATGAAAAGGGACTCTTATTATATTAAAACCATTGTTATGACGAGTTCGGCTTCTATTGCTCAAGCTGTAGAAGCTATGAAAATAGGAGCTTATGATTATTTAAGTAAACCAGTCATGCCAAAACATGTGGCGGCTATTATTGCAAGTATTGGTGGGCAAGCAACAGAATTAAGCGATTATCTTATTCAATCAAAATCAAAGAAAATGCAAGATATTGAATCTCAAGTGAGAAGGGTTTCAAATCAAAATGTATCTGTCTGCCTGACGGGTGAGACTGGAGTTGGTAAAGAGATATATGCACAAAGGATTCACCACCTTTCTGAGAGATCAAACGGCCCTTTCATTGCAATTAATTGTCCTGCTATTCCAAAAAATCTTTTTGAAGCAGAGCTTTTTGGGTATAAAAAAGGAGCGTTTACTGGGGCCACTACAGATAGAATAGGAAAAATGGAATCTGCTAATGGTGGTACGCTTTTTCTTGACGAGGTTGCTGACCTTGGTCTAGATGCTCAAGCAAAGCTATTGAGAGTACTCCAAGAGAAGAAAGTTGAAGCATTAGGCTCTAATAAGCAAATAGAACTTAATATTCGTGTTCTCTGTGCGACTAGTTACAATCTTAAAGAAGAATCAGAACAAGGTAGATTTAGAAGTGATTTGTTTTATCGTCTTGCCCAAATGGAGATAAAAATTCCAAGCTTAAAAGAACGCATAGAAGATCTTGATAGGTTAATTCAATTATTTACAACCCAATTTTGCCATGAGAATAAATGTTCTTTAAGAAAGTTTGCATCGTCTGCTGTGGAGTATTTAAAAGATTACTCATGGCCTGGTAATATCCGCGAGCTTAAAAATATAGTGTATAGAATCTTAATCCTTGTAGATGATGAAGTCATTCTTCGAGAGTCTATTCCAAACAATTTACTGCTTTCTACAGATCTAGATTCAACCAGCATGACCAATACAGAACTACTTGATAAAGAAGCTATTTATAGTCTTGTAGATGGAGAAAAGAAAATGATAGAGCAAGCACTTAAAAAAAATCAATACAATATTTCACAAACGGCAAAAGAATTAAATATTGGAAGGACAACATTGTATCGTAAAATGAAAAAATACGGGTTTTAGTTATTAGGTGTTAAAAGAGGTACACCTAATAAATAAAACCTTGTTCTTTATTTAGTCTTTATTGTGAATCCACATCCCTTCTTTATTTATTTGAGGTTGATACGTTATGTCTGTTTGTAAAAGCCTGTTGAAACTCCATAGCCATATGTTCTGTGTTTTTTTGGAGACGTTTTTTATGTCTCGTCGGCCTACAAGGTGCCAACCTTTTGTTTGAGGCACGTCTTTTGTTGTCGAAGTAGATAACGTTTTTAGCTTTCTGATAGTCTCTTTTGAACTCATGACCCAATAAGCTTTTCCAGCTTCAATATTTTGAAGGGTGTTGTTTTGGTTGTTAAATAGCGTGCTGTAGGTTTCAATATTAGAGTCATTTGACCAGTAGGTCCATTGATCATTGTCCCATGACCAAATATTTAAGGCTCCTATATTCATTTGCTTAACAAGATCAGTAATGGAACTAACACTTTCCAGTTTAGAAAAATTTAATAATTCTAAGGTGCTCTCTAGTTTCATAACTTTTAGGTTTTCAATTCCAAATGACGCATCTCCTTTTACTTTTGAACTTATCTCTACAGCTTTAAGTCTGGGTAAGTTTTGATTTAAGTCCTTATCTGTCATGAATGTTGAGAGTTTTTTTCGGAATTTTTGCGGTTCTTTCTTTCCGGGTAGAGTTAAGCAGCGAGATGGTTGGTTATTTATAAAGTGTAAGCATAATGATAAATCATTATTTGATTGAAAATCAAATGTCATGACATCATTTGCTTTGATTGCAAGTTTCTTTGTAGTTCTGTAGATACTAGCTTTTTTATCTATAGAACCATTTAAGTACGCACATCCATTAAATGTCGTCTCGTGATACATAGTATCGAGTTTATGGGCTTTGTTTGTAATCTGACACTTATGAGTGAGTTGGGCTGAGCTTTTTCCGTCTAAATGCTGATCGAGGACAAATGTAAATGATCCGTTTTGAATGTAAATACTATCACGCCATGAACTTTCAACAGCCTGAATATAAAGCAAAGAATCGAATATTGGCTTTTCGTAGACAATCTCTATTTTAGATAAACCAGCGGGGATTGTCTTCATGATAACGGGGTTACTTGATTTTTGTTCGCCCTGCATAATACGAAAGTACGGGTTTTTGATATTCACATCTATGCTGTGAGAAGAAGTATTTTGAATTTCTAATTCAATAGATTTCCCTTTGAAGTTTGCACGACTTACAAATACATTTGGTGCATGATTTTTAGTATTTAGGTATTGTAGATTATATTGGCTCTTTAGGTTTTTAATAATATTCCAAGCAATATTTCTCGTTTGAGTAAGGTTTTTTGACCATACCTGATAGTTAAAAATATGGGTAGTGTTGTTAGGAACTGTATAATCATCTGCTAACCATTGAGAATCTACCAGAGCATTATTGTCTTGATCAATGAAGACACTAAATAAAACGGCATAGTCTATCAGTTGTTCGTTTTTTTTCTCAATTTTAGATGTGTAAAATAATCCTTTATCAATAGAAATTTGTTGTATTGCTGAAACGGATGATTTTTTGGTTCGATCACAGATCCCTTTTGAGTGGTTGTATACTTTGTCTTCAGTTGCGGTAACAAATAGACCTGCCTGATCAATGTTATTTTTTACATAGGTCACCCCTACAGCCGCATGTGCGTTTGATACGAAAGGAATATCAAATGGTGTGCGGTCTTCAGCGGTTCCTAACCAACTATTTTGCTTAGGTGGTAGTGTTGCAAGTAAGTCTTTAAGAAGTTGATTTGAGTATGCATCGTTTGAAGTTAAGTTTAATTCTGGGAGTGCGTGTTGATAGAAGGCTGAGGTTGGAGACGTTTTAGCTTGAATACCAGTAATGGATGAGCTTAATTGCGTAAGTCCAAGAGATTGCTTCTTCTGGGCGTGTGTCTGAACCTTATTTAGTGGGAGTACATCTCTTAGTGCGTATCCACGACTTAATTGCCCAATAGATTCTAGGCCAGCATCGGCACTATCGCTCGGTGTCCCAGTGTCTACGATATTATTAACGGGGTCTATAAGGCGTGAGTCTTTACAACTAAAGAATCCCATCATAAGGTCGGAGTAGTTTTGTTCCCCTAGAAAATAATCTCCTTCAATTAAGCTTGAATCTTCAGCTGTTAAGATCATTCCCTGCTTGCTATTAAAGAATGTAAAATGATCTGTGAGTGAATCGGGGCGTTGTTGATCAAAACTTTGTACAAAGCCAACGTCAGAATTAAAACGATTTTCTGAATAGTAATAATTGGTAAAGTTGTAGATGTTTTTTGTTAAATAGAAACCAAAATAGTGATTCGCTGGTATTTTGAACTCTACAATCTGGTTTATTTTATCTGTGTTTTGTGCAATTAGTTTTTGGAATTTTACTCTGCTGTCCTCTCCCATGTTGATAACCGTCGGCCCACCTTTTTCATAGTAGTAAACACCAAACTGATTGCCTGATTTGTGGTTTTCTGGGCCTAAAAATTCCATTTTAAGCTCAACGGTATCAGGAGTGTAAAACCTTTGTATTTGTAATTGATCAGATGTTTCTATGTTAGTATCTTGATTGTATATATTGCCATTTTCGTCTACCTCAAAAAACGATGATCCTGTTTGTAGTGCTTTTTCGTTCGAGCTAAAAAACGAAACACCTGCGGAATTTAATGCGTTTTTAAGAATATCTTCCCCATTTTTTTCTTGAAATAAAAACTCATTGGTGACATCTCCCAGTCTATCAGAGATAACAGGGCAATCGTTTTCTTTGAAGAATATGGAGCCTGTGTATTTAGGTGTAGGGTTGATTTCTACACATGCGTTAGACATATCACCCCAGCCTGGGAGGAAAGATTGATTATCAAGAATGAGTTCAACCTCTTCTAATAGTTTTCCAGACTGTGCGTCTACAATGGCAAGGCCTTTTTTATATAGTGAAACAACAAAGTTTCCTCGTCCACCGTTTAAAATAGCCATGCCTGTAGAACTAATGAATGGTCCAGAAAAGAATTCAGCGTAGAGACCAGATGTACCTTCTTTAACAACATAAATAGAACGTTCACTGCTATCTCCTCCAGCTCTTCCAAAAATAAAGAGAGTTCCGTCTTGCTTGAAGACAAGATCACCACCAGCAATATCTAGGTACTCTAATTCAGACCCAGCTGGAGATTTGATTTGACCCAGGTCTATTGCGGCAGCAGTTAAGAGGTCAATTTTATATATACGGTCAAGTTTTGATGAAGAGCCATAAAGTGTGCCGTCTGGAGCAAATCCCATTTGCACCATGCCGTTAACAACGGTGCCTTTTGAGGTTCGGATATTCCCAACGGTTGTGAGTTCTTTAGTGTCTAGGTTGAATTTTGAGAGGAGATCGCCACGTACAGTATAAATCATCTGACTACCAGGAAGAGCGGCTAGATGACCACCATCATCTAGCTTAGCAATCAGTTCAAGGTTTGCTTTGCTTTCGCCATCAATATAAGTAACTTTATAAAGCTCTTTCTTTTCTGCAATACTCATTAAATAAGTAACGCCTTCACACTGTTCTTGGGCGAAAGCCTGCTTGGTGAAAAAGCCCATTAAAGATGAAATTGTAGTGATAAAAATCAAAATAGCATTTAACATGTTTTTAATCCTTTAAATTTGAAAAAATATCGACTAACGGAAAGTGGGGCGGCTCTGTTATTTGTTGGTTGATTTTAGTGATGTTTTTTTCAGTCGGAGTTTTTTGTTTTTCAGAGCCGCAAGCAACCATGCTTGAGAGAATAATTATTGTGATAAATGTATAATGCATGGTCCCAATCCTACTTTAAGTAGGTTAAGTATTGCAAACCTAGTGCCATAAGAAATCATAGTAATTTCGCTAGCCTATGGTTTCTGTGATTTTGTTAAGTTTCATGTTGGAACATACATGTGTTTCAGTATGAAACGATATTTAAAATAAAGTTTGAAAGAATGAAATAGGCTGCAATATAACACAAAGTACCTTTGAACATATTGAAGTTTTTTACAGTCGAATTGAGGTTGCACTAGATACTTGGAGATTCATTGTCAGTAATATATGCAGAGCTATCTTTAAAGACTAATGAGGGGCATGAACATGTTTCATCAAAATAATAAGCTTTCATTTAAACTAAGTAATGCCGGAATGATGGGAGGAGTATGGATTCGTGTGTTTTTAACCCTACAAAAATTGGTTTGTTATTTAGTGCAGTCTTTGCTCTAGTCTAATACTTCAGGTTAACCGGCAAATTGGGTAATAATGAAAACAAAAAACTTAGATTTAGAAGAGACGAATATTAAAATATTTATGATTTTTTTTGTTCGGTGTTTTTAAAACGTGTATTCCAGCCAGGACATGCTGCTTCTAAAAGTAGAATCCATGCTAATATAAGAATACATACCCCTACAAACTTTAAAGACTCAAGCCAAAGGTAATCACAGAATACAGACCAATAAATACTGCCAGAATAGACGATGATTCCGATTAAAAAGCATGAGCCAGTAAAAGACCATAATCTCCCTGGGCGTATTACTGCTAGTGTTCCAACTAGAATAATTGCTAGAGCATGAACAAATTGAAAGGTAACAGCCGTAGATATAGATGCTGTTAATAAAATATATTGTCTAAACTCAGCTTCATTCATTAAATTTTGATTTTTGCTTAAGCCAAAAGACTGCATCCAATCGACTCCACTAACTACTACGGCTAAAGCAGCAACTAAAGCACCAACTTTAATCCAGTTATTATTGATCAATATCATTGAAACGATCTCCTTAAGTAAGAGTATGTAAATGGAATAACAAAAATATATCTGATATTTAGTGCCTATCGGCCACTGCTTCATATATAAAAAACATATTTGATTTTACTTTCATATTTTTAAGCCTAGTGAAATCATTATGTTTCTTCAGGCGATCACTATTCAAAACCAAGAAAATATAAAAATTTATTACATTTGCGCCCCAATTACTTTACCTTTATATACCAATGCTACAGTTTTGGTGCTTATAGTCTAGCTACATGCAAATTGGGCTTGAGTGTTTTGTTGAGAGTCTTCCTTGTGTCCTGTGAAACTCTTAATCTGGATTGAGTAACCAATGCTTTTATTTCCATCATGATGATAATTGAAAATTTTTCATAAATTTAACCTTATATATTTTATGGAAAGCATTCATGATTGTAACATTAAACGTGAGCTTGTAGGAGTAGGGCTTCTTTGGGGTGGTGACCGTGAAGCGTCTAGCTGTATCTCCGGGGTTTTCAGTGCTTCACACCATAAGTCTTGCTTAAGTATCTAAAATAACTGAGTTATTTATGATATTGATAATCATTATCAATATGATAGTCTATGAATACCCCCCCTAATTAAAATAATGATGACAATAATAGTCAGAGGGGGAGAAGTCTTATGGAAAAATTTCAACGAAAAGAAATAGAGTTTTATAAATTATACAAGCCGATGTTTTGTATTTTTGTTCCGTGTTTTATATATGCTTTTGCGAGGTATACAATCAACCATCAAGAACCGGTTTATGATCTTCCTTTTTATCTAACAAATAAAGTACTTGGCGTTACCGCTGTGATAATGATGGGTTTAGCATACGTTATTGCTCCTCTTGCAAAAACATGGAAAAGATTTCGTATATATTTAGGACATCGAAAATATTTAGGAGTAGGTGGTTTTTTATTAGGGTCTGCTCATGGGGTCATGTCACTACTTCTTATGACACCGTATAATTATAAAGTTTTCTATAACCTAGAAACAAATAGACTTAATTGGCAAGGAAGTTTGTCGATGTTTTTTGGAACAGTGGCACTCATGCATTTTGGTTTTTTGTTATTTATTTCAATTCCTGCTGTTATAAAAGATATGAATCCCAAACAATGGAAGATCTTACAGCGTGGTGGTATTTTTGCGTTGATGATTACTTTTTTGCATATCGCAGTTTTTGGTTATAAAAGTTGGTTTAATTTTGAAAAGTGGTATGGCGGTATGCCACCATTCTCATTAGTGGGTGCGTCATCCATTGTTTTTTTACTAACGTTGAGAGTTGTTATTTCTAGGTATGGTAAGAAAAAGAAAATACAGAAAAAGTTATATCGAGATAAGGTCTTACAGGTTTCAGTCAGTCGTATTGGTGGAATTTCTCTATAGGATAATGAATGCTAGTGCTTTCGCCTCAAGTTATAAGAGCGGGCCCCTTTGTTCACTGAAAATCACATCAACCTAGGGAGTTACTGGAACTAATGGACCCAAAATGACTCTGATTTCAGAATCCCTAAAGTCACAATTATCTAGATCGGCAGCGTTTCCAGGTGATTCACCTTGTGCTGCTAACAAACCATTTCCTCCTTCAATAAAGTCGGAAATGTACCCACGTTCTATATTATTATCCTCAGCTCCCCAACCATTATCTGATTCGACTTGTACTAAATTGTTATTATAGTCCATTAAAACATTAGTTGTGCCTCCATTTGATGAAGGGCAGGTGTGTATATCTGTTTGGTATCGCGTAGGGTGATTAACGCCATAGTAGATTCGATGTTTACGATTTACTTCAGTTGTGCAAGATGAACAATTATGGTTTTTTACTCCTGAATATATGACGTCAATATACTCTGGTCTGTGAGTAATGGGTTCTGATGCATTACTTTTATTGAGGCTCGTTATTGTTGATTCCCTGCAAGAGGTTGAAAAAGTTGCGTTATAACTAACAGCATCTGTTATTGCTGGCGGTGCACCAGAAAAGTTAGCGTCATAAGTAACTGAACCAGAAATATTGATAGGTGAAGCTTGAAACGTAGACCCACTGGAAATAGAGAAACTTCGGCGATTGTTACCTAGGTTTGTGCCGAAAGCCTTCCATTTTGGGCTACCAGAACTGCAATCAAGTTCAACGTCTAATAAAGCTCTTTGGTAATTAAAGTCTCCTGTGTTGCTTAGATTATAAGGCGATGTAGAAAAATAAATTTGATCAAGTATTCTCTGGTAAGGAAATGCACGGTTGATAGCTGATTTTCCAGAAGATACTTCTGTAGTAATAGATTCACCTAGGGTTTCCATGGTCATTAGTAAATCTTCACCAGCTCCACAAAAACACGGCTCTGAGATTATAGGTGGTGTACCATCAGTATTACCGGTGCTATCAGTATTATCAGTATTATCAGTATTATCAGTATTATCAGTATTATCAGTATTATCAGTATTATCAGTATTATCAGTATTATCAGTATTATCAGTATTACCGGTGCCATCATTCAATGTTGGGGGTGGGGTAGTAAAGTTTGATGATGCCATGATTGTAATTGGAGCTAAACCAGAATCTAAGTCTGGCGTGATAGTGAGTTCTGCTCCAACTTGACTGCCATTAACATATCCAGGAAACCTGCAAGTGTATTCAACTCGAGTCTCTGTGCATTCACTAGTGCTTAATTTTGGTTGACTTAATTCGCTCTGGTTCCACTTAGTGAACCATTTTGGGTTTAGTTCTTCCAATTCTAATTCTACAAATTTAATATGTGAAGCAAGGTTTAAGCTTAAAGTGCTTCGTGTATCTAGATAACGACCTGCTTTACAAGATAACTGAGAAAACAGTTTATTATCTGAAGAACCATAAGAAGTTTCACACTCAACAAATATTGCAGTTAAATATGAACCAGTCACAGCAGTTGGTAATACAGGCGGCTCATGAACAATAACAAAGTCGTCTTCAGTGGTGCCGCTTGACCCATCTGTTTTTCCTTCTCTAGGAGCTATATATGTATTTGGGGGGAGTGTGATATCGTCAATCGGGATTCCATGAATGGTTCCGGGATTTTTATTTGAGCCTTTGTTTAGATCTCCAGCATTTTTATCAATAAAAAAACCTTGTGAGGCAATATTGTCAGCAGAGCATCCTGCAACTATAAAAATTAAGATAAGGTATTTGGCTATTTTTGAAATTGTAGTCATTTAACGAGTCTTCTTTGTGCAAAGTGCCTTAGTAAGCTCTATATCGTGGTTTCTGGGGGGTGAATGTAGTTTTTTCTGTAAGTTTTGGTAATGTTTGAGTTTATGCTGGTCGTTCTCAGCTCTGCTTGTGTTTTAGTGTCGCTAAAACATCATAATGAATTAAGCTTAATAAGCATATTGATTTCAGTTGTTTATGTATTGCGTTAACGAATGCTTCCATATAGCCGATAAAGATGCATGAAAACTACGATCCCCATACTCTTTATTTTTTTAGTTTATTTAGGTGCTTGTAATGAGGCAGAACGGCCTGAGTTTACTGTTCTTAAAGAAACAACGAGTGGCTCTGGATTACAAAGTGAATCAGAAACACCATCTGATAGTGTTCCCAGTACTTCATTACCCACAGCGTTACCCACAACAGGCGAGACGCTTCCTACAGTAGATGGCCTTAACCCAACTCCTGTACCTACGGAGGCTGTTAATATTAGTTCTTGTTCAGTATCCATTACCTCTCCGAGTACTGACATTCTTGCATTTAATCAAAGTATCTCTGGAAGTTTGGTAATTAATGGTACGGGTGGTTCTATTGGTCAACCTAAACTCGTTTTTGACCAGTCTTTTAATATTCCCATATCTTCATCTGGTTTTCATACTTGGTCTTTTAGTGATTTTAATCCTTTCCGAGTCAACACAAGGTTAGAAGTAGGTGTCCCCACTCAAAAAACAGTGAAAGCTACTTATACTGATACTAATGGTGTTGAGAGGGCTTGCGAAGTCTCTATTCGTTTAGCTCCTAATGACTCCACTGTCGGTAGTGACTCAAGTGCTTGTCGTTTTCTAAGTACTTCGAACTTTCAGCCTTTGTTGTCACAAATTAGAGTGACCACTAGTGATGGTCCAGAGTTTAATTGGTCACAAATTTTTGTTTTGGAGACGAGTGATACTTCAAAGAAGCCAGTTGTAAAGTTTACGTTTAATGTGGCACCATTTACTTTTACGCCTAATCCTAGCAGTATTATTCTACGTGCTGATGGAGCTGGTTGGAATATTAATGTGATAGGTAGGAATAACGTTTTAACCAAAATTGATGTTGATTCAGACTCCCCAAGTAAGAGTTGTAGTATTACTGCTGATCCTGATTTACCTTAGCTTTTAATTCTTTATAACGATGCACTCAAGCAGCAATTGTGTGCCCTGCGTATTCTGTATTTTTACGTCTTATCCATAAATGACTAGTTTGATCCAATGAAGTAAAAATTTTGGTGGCAAGGTATTTTCAAATATAGACTCAGATGGGTATATTTGTATGGGTTACGTGTTGTGATGAAAAAAGAACGATGTTTAAAAAGTAACCACAAAAAATGATGAGAGGAAGCGATAGAACCAGCTATCGTGCGTACTGGTAGTGAAGCTTTGCTATCACAGCAGTCTTGGTTTTGAAGTAAAGAAAGAGAATTATTGTTTGGTTTCTGGTAAGGTTTGATCTGGTAGCTGGTTACATCTACTAGACATAACTCATGCATTCAGTTTGAGTTTTTATCGGAGTAAAACTATTTAATGTCACTAATCAAAAAACTAATTAGCATCTTTAAAAAACCAACAAAAAAACAATCAGAAGATCACAACTTAAAATCAAAGTCTCCAATCGGTCAGTCTTCTGATAGAAATCAGTTTAAAAGTAAGCATCAAAAAGAACACCAAAACCAGCAGCGTCATAAGAATTTAAAAAAAAATAATCGGAATCAAAAAGATAACTACCGCCAACAGAAGCCAAAAAAGTCTCCTGCACCAAAAAAATATCAAGGAAAAGAATTCAAAGACTTGGGGCTACACCCTGATTTAGTAGAGTTGCTCAAAAAGAGTAACTTTACCCACGCAACAGAAGTTCAAGAAAAATCAATGGCATCTAATATTGCAGGAAAAAATATTTTTTGCTCATCAGAGACTGGGTCAGGAAAGACATTATCTTTTTTGGTTCCTATGCTTCACAAGTTCTATAACAAAGAAATTAGCCAAGCCTTGATCATATGTCCAACCAGAGAAATTGCTATTCAAATCCAAAAAACGCTAAATGGATTTAAAGATGAATCTTTAACATCGGCATTGGTTATTGGTGGGACTAACATCAAACAACAAAAGAAAGACCTACAAGAGTACCCAAAGATACTTGTGGCAACACCCGGGCGTTTATTAGATATGATGAATACAGGGTTGATTTGGTTGCAATACACTGGTTACGTCGTGCTTGATGAAGCAGACCGTATGCTAGATATGGGGTTTGAAGATGAGCTCAATAAAATCTGTGCTGAGTTAACAGGTAAACATCAAATGATTTTATTTTCAGCTACTTTATTTCCAGAAGTCAAAAAAATGGCAAAACGCTTAGCAGATGACTTTGAAGAGATCGTTATTGGAGACCCTACAAGTGTAGCCGTGACGATTGACCATGTCTTGGTTGAGATAGAAAGCCACAAAAAACAAGCCGCTTTGAAGTATTTGATGAGAAAAAACCCTGGAAAAATGATGGTGTTTTTTAATACGATTCGAGACACCAGCAATATTACGCGTCAGTTAATGCGGCAACGTATTATGGATATCGACTGTATTCACTCAAAGGTGGTTCAGTCAGCTCGTGAAAAGATCATTACTGAGTTTCGTGAAGGAGAGATTAGTGCTCTACTAGCAAGTGATGTTGCTGCCAGAGGCATTGATATTCCAAATGTAGAACTAGTCGTGAATTATGATGTCCCAAATAATAGCGAAGAATACATTCACCGTGTAGGCCGAACGGGTCGAGCAGGTCAAACGGGTGTTGCTATTACCTTTTATTCTCCGAAAGACAAAAAGAAGCTCTTGGCGATAGAAAAATTAATTGGCTCAAAAATAAAACGCGTAAGAGACTACCGAGATATTCTATAGGTTTTTTAAATCCTGAGACATTAAAATAACAGAAGGAATAAAATTCATTCTATGTTTGATATGGTTTGAAGATTTTCTCAAGGATACATCGTTTCCCATTGATTTCATCAGTTGATAAAAATGGAAAGTGTCTTTTGGCGGTATGCTCATGTCTGCTTTAGAGTAGCTAAGTACGATGGGAGCAGATGCTTGCCAAGGTATAATGTCAGATTGAGAAAGCCTATATTTTAAAGAGCTCTCGGAGTTAAATTTTACTTCATCTAAAAAACCTTCATCTAATGCACTGGTGAAGTTCGTCGGTAGAATTTTTTTGATTTCTTTTTTGTTGATGTTAAGTGCTTCTTGCTCAACTGCTTGGTATTCAAGTTTAAAAGCATGGTTGCTGTAAATATCTCCGTAAAAAATTTGGTAGTTCGCGATAACAAGTGCACCGAAGAAACTTGTGTTGTCAGATGGTTCATCGTAAATCATGGACTGAAGCATATTTGTAGAGAGGTTTGTGGGGCCTGACATCACAAAGTTTTTTACGATTTTGTAATTTGGGTTTGGGTTGAAGTCTAAATACTTATGAACTGCTAATGCAGCATGTCCACCTTGAGAATAACCTGCGAGAATGAGATTTTCATCTATGTGAAAGTTGTTTTCTTGTAGTAGTTCTACTGCTGAGTTTAGGAGATCTAGGGAGGTCTTTACAGTGATATCACTGATCATATATGGATGATCTCCCTGGTGGTAGCCCATCCCAAGGTAATCTGGTGCAATCATGACTCTTTTTTTTTGAACCGTTTTGCATGCAAAAAACTTTGATTCAATTGAACCCATAGATGGAACGTTTTGTTTTGTCGAAGATGTAGCGTGTAAATATAATAATGGTGATAAATATTTATTACGAGAAGCGGGTATCGCAATCAACCCAGATGCGATGGTGTTATTGTCAAAAAAGTCTTTTGTTTCGTATAAAACTTTGTAGCGATTAATGTGAGGGATGATTGGGTTTTTTTTGCCAGATAGTGGACATAGTAACTTAGACAAACTTGGAAGCTTTTCTACGTGGATTATTTTTCCTGATAAGCTTCCACAGAAGAAAAAACCCAGGGCATAAATAAATATTGAGAACTTCACGATAAACTCCTATTAGTTGTCTAAAAACCAATCGGGTCAGATATGTAGGGACTTTAAAATAATAGCTGTAATACACTGATAATATTATTTTTTTTGGTTTTAGGTTGTGGGCTTTTTGAGTGAGTAAGGCACTAAAGACCTACCCGAAAATCAACGTTTTTATAGGTTAAGCAGGATTGAAGTCTTTATCAAATTTTGGTTTGAGGTAGGAAGCCGAGAACCATGTAGTTCTCGGCTATGCAGATTATTTAGTATTTGTAATCGTCAGTCTTGAATGGACCTTTAACGTTAACATTAATATATGATGCTTGGTTTTCTGTGAGTTTTGTGATGACTCCACCAAAACCTTCCACCATATCGAATGCAACTTCTTCGTCTAATTTCTTTGGAAGAACTTTGACATATAAAGGAATATCTTTCTTGTCTGCCCATTTATCTTCAAACATTTGAATTTGAGCAAGTACTTGGTTTGCAAATGAACCATCCATGATTCTTGATGGGTGACCTGTTGCGTTTCCAAGGTTTACGAGCCGCCCTTCAGAAAGAAGAATAATAAAATCATCTTCATTTTTTGAGCTGCGAATAATTTTGTGAACCTGTGGTTTCACTTCTTCCCATTTATATGCTTCACGTAAGTAAGCAGTATCTATTTCGTTATCGAAATGACCGATGTTACAAACAACTGCAGCTGGTTTTAGGTTGTCTAGCATAAACTTATCACAAACGTTTACATTGCCAGTGGTTGTTACAAGTAAATCAGTTGTGCTTAAAAGTAGCTTATTTATCCCTGCGTCGCTTCCTTTATTAGTTCCATCAATATAGGGAGAAACTACTTCAAAGCCGTCCATACATGCTTGCATCGCACAAATTGGGTCAATTTCGCTCACCTTCACAATCATCCCTTCTTGACGAAGTGATTGAGCCGAGCCTTTACCAACATCACCATAACCAATGACAAGAGCTTTTTTACCAGCCATGAGCATGTCGGTTCCGCGTTTGATAGCATCGTTTAAACTGTGGCGACATCCGTACTTGTTGTCGTTTTTAGCTTTTGTAACTGAATCGTTTACATTGATAGCAGGTACTTTTAGTGTGCCTTTTTCTAACATTTCTAAAAGTCTGTGAACACCTGTTGTGGTTTCTTCGGTAATACCATGGATCTTGTCTAGCATTTGTGGGTATTTATGATGAAGCATTTCAGTAAGATCACCACCATCGTCCAGAACCATGTTTGCATCCCACGGCTTGCCGTCTTTAAGGATAGTTTGCTCAATACACCAAGAACCTTCTTCGTTGGTTTGGCCTTTCCATGCATAAACAGCAGTTCCAGCTGCTGCAATAGCTGCTGCCGCATGGTCTTGTGTTGAAAAGATGTTGCATGAAGACCAGCGAACTTCAGCTCCCAGTTCTTCTAGGGTCTGAATTAAAACAGCCGTTTGAATCGTCATGTGAATGCAACCAAGAATACGAGCGTTATTGAGTGGTTGGGATTTGCTGTACTTTCGTCTGAGAGCCATCAATGCTGGCATTTCTTTTTCTGCTAGTTTGATTTCTGAGTTTCCGTAATCAGCTAAGCTGATATCTGCTACTTTGTAATCTTTGTTCGACATATTCATTCTCCTTAATGATCAAACGTTAATGTTTTGAAATAACTTAAGTTGGATCTGAAAACCATTTTTCAGTCCAAGATATAGACTTTGTTTCTTTTGAAAGCCAGCCTCATTTGCCCAAGCTTGTAGTTCTTGTGGCTCAAGGCCCAGCCAGAGATCTCCGCACGAGTTCTTAACCCATTCTTGCTCATGAGGTGTAAGATCAGCAATCATGATAAAACCGTTAGAAACGACAAGCTCACTTAATTTATGAAAGGCGTTCATGGGTGATGGTATATGGTGCAAGACCATGTTTAGAATAACAACGTCGTATGGAGACTCAGATGTTTCAAGTTGGTAGTCTTCTAACGGTTGGCAAATAAATTTTATTTTTTCGGCACGGTTTGCCATTTGTTTTTTTGCGACACCAAGAATTTTTTCTGAACGGTCCAGTGCAACAAGGTTAGAGTAGCGTCCACTAAGTTCTCTTAAAAAACCACCATGTCCTGGTCCAACTTCAAGGACTTTCGCATTTTTGGAAAGGTTGGCAAGTTCCAATAGTTCCATCATATGGCGTAAGTATTCTGTGAGTTCACAGAGTTCACCTTGTTTTTCTGTGAATTGATGAGCGTTTTTCTCGAAGAAAGCACGAGAAACCTTTGAACGTTTTTCATAAATGACTTCGATATTTTTTTGAATATCTTCTTGAAGCGGGAGTTTGTCCAACTCCTGAAAGAGGTTAGACATCATTCTCTGGGTTTTTGAATCAGGGCTAGTCATGGCTCTGCGGTAAAAAATCGTATTGCCTTGTCTTCTTGTTTTTGCGAGTTCGCTTTTTGTGAGCACTTTGAGGTGGTGACTCATTGCTGGTTGTGCCACCGAGAATATATAAGCCAACTCTTGAACTCCAAAAGACTCGTTTTTTAAAACTCTGAGAATATCCAAGCGAATACTATCGCCGGCTGCTTTATAAAACTTTGCCATGCCTTCAGCAGATGATGTTGATGGTTCTTGGAAAGAGGCGATGTTTTGGGTTTGGTTCACTCAGTACCTTTATTCTTCTTGCTTTTATTCTATCGGATTTTATATTAAACTATATAAAAATATTTTGATATAGGTTTAGATATTTTTAAACTCTTTATTAACAGCAACTTACATAAAACACATCTGACAGAACCAACCTGATTACGATCATTTAATCACTCTTTATATACATTGGTGATTAATATTGATCAGTATGCAGCTATTTGCTAATTACGGGACTTATATTCTTATTCGTCAATTGAAATGAAAAAGGAAAGCAAGATGATCATCAAAATTTTATTGGTATTGAGTTTGTTTTGGAATCTTAGTCATGGTGCATTGGCTTTAGAGGGTGATTCTCTTTTTGATTCGTTGATCCAAACACAAAAGAAAGTTGCTGCTGAAATGGTTAATCCATTGGCGTGGCAAGCTTTTATTGATTCAAAAGATCAAATAACTTCTAAGGTTCTAGCTAAGGACGGTCTTTTTTTTAATTATCAATGTAAAGCTAGAAGTTATGGACTAACTTGCCATGAAAAAGATTTTGTTAATTCAGGCTCAAAAGTGACGGATGTAGAGAGATATCCATTTATAGCAAAATTATTTGGGGCTGCTTATATAAAGTTTATTGCTAGTCTAGATAAAAAATTGAAAACGAACGAAAAAGTTATTGATAGAGTAACTTGTTGGCCAGAAGAAGTTATAGAAGAAGCAAACAATAGCCATCATCATGGCACAAATATATGGACAAAATTTGAATATACTGTGAAAGGGGTTTCAAAAACAAGTGTTGTAGTTTGCCATATTCATAAGGGTGAAAAAGACGCCGTATGTCATTACCGAAAAGAAGGTTCTTCTGAGCCATCGTTTCAATAATTAACTTTAGAAAAGAAAATAAAAATGAAAAAAATATTTATATATGTAACGTTTTTGATAGTTGGTTGTGGTTCGCTAACAGGTGAGTATACAGGAGCAGACCAAGTAAATGTGGTAGACGCTGATTCAACCCCAGAACTTGAAGTTGAGATTCATTCAAAGATCGAACCTGAAGATAAAAATACTATTACTGAAAAACCAAAAGCTGAAGTTGAAGTTGAAAAACCGTCGGTAGAAACTAAAATACCAAAACTATTCAGTTTAGGTGGCGTTACTGCAAAACCGTTAAATGGTGGTGGGTATATTCTTGATGGTGTTGCCAACAACAGTGGCGATGCCGGTCACGCATTTGAGGTAAAACTTCAGCTCAAAAACAACAAAAAAACAACCTTCACTTTCTTTGGAAGTAAGCGTCTGGGTGGTGGTATTGATATTTCATTTCAAAAAGTAGATGAAAGTGTTCAGATGACCATTGTTCATAATAAGCTTAGTCATACACATACACTAAAAGGAGTCCATCCTCATTCTGTGGATGTCGTTATAGATATTCATAACGATCACGCAGACACTCACATTTTGCTTTGGAAAAAAGGCAAAGATTTTTTTGATAACGAAGGTTGCACTTTTGACGGTGGTTGTCTTTATAATACTGAAGACTTTGCCTTTGATGTTTGGGTAGGCGTCGGCAAAGCTTCAGGTGTTTACTGGGGCATAAAAGAATCAGAAGAGGGTAGTATTATCCAAATAAAAGGACCACTGGATGCAAACTCAAATGCTTAAAAACTATTTCATCATTTGTTTGTGCTTCTTTAGTTGTGGAATGAAAGGGGTATTCGCATCGGGTTTAGAAGTATCAGTTGCGGGTGACATGGTTTATCAACAATCACTGTCTGAAGAGAGCGATGCTGGTGATAAGGTTCTTCTACGCGGTGCAGAATTGCTGTTTTTTGCACCTACAGACCACAATTTTGATGGTGTTATTAGTGCAGCTGCTCATGACGAGGGCGGGAACGTCATGTTTGAAGTCCATGAAATGTATTTGGCTTCTTCAAAGATCATTCCTTATTCAAACTTTAGAGTAGGTCAGTTTTTTCTTGGTATTGGTAGGTTGAACCGTTTTCATCAACATGATTGGAACTTTACATACGCACCTAGGGTGCACAGAGACCTACTTGATAACGAAGGAGTCTTTGACTCTGGTTTAGAATATACCTTGTATCTTCCAACAGACCTTCCTTTAGAATTAACCGTTGGTATCACTTCTGGGTTTCGGTTCGGTCATGCACACACTGCTGGTGCGGGGCCATTGGCTCCCACGCATTATGCAAGAATGGCAGGGTTCTATCCTTTTAGTTCTACAAACGGTGTTCAGCTTGGTTTTAGTTACCTTGGAAGAAAAGAAAACAACAAGAATCGCATGCAATTGATCGGCAGTGATTTGACAGCAAAGTGGAGAGACGGAAAATTTATTCGTTTGTTGTTGCAGTCTGAAGCTTGGTTTAGAACACAAAAAAATGCGTTTGGTGAGGTTTCTCAACAAGCAGGTTTATATCTATTTGGTGAATACGGCTTATCTCAAGCAAACTCTATTGGTCTAAGAGTCGATGGTTTTAAAGATTTAACCAAAGAAAATTCAATTACCAACAAGAGTATTAACCAGATTCATTATGGTTTTACCGGTCAGTGGACTTTTCATTCCAGTGAATTCACAAAAGTGAGAGCTACCGTGACTCATGAAATGGAAATGGAAGAAGGTGTTCAGACTATTGATGATTCAAGGTTTGATTTACAGTTTATCTTTATTATGGGGAGTCATCCAGCTCATGAATTCTAAATTATTGGTTTTGTTCTTATTATTTTCAGGTATGTGTCACGGAAAAGTTCGAGTAGTGACGACTACAACGGATATTGCTTGGTTGCTGAGTGAGTTAGGGGGCAATCAAGTACAGGTAGACTCATTGTTAAATGGCAGTGAAGACCCACACTTTATTGATGCGATGCCGCATTTTATCAGTAAGGTTTCCAGAGCAGATATTTTTTGCCAAGTAGGTTTGGAGCTTGAGTTAGGTTGGGCTCCTAAAATCCTAAAAAAATCAGGGAATCAAAGTGTACAGCCCGGTGGTGCGGGTTTTTGTGATGTTGGATCATTTATTGAAGCGATAGATATTCCAAAAGGAAAAATTGATCGTTCAGGAGGGGATGTTCATGCCAGTGGAAACCCACACTTTCATTTGTCTCCTTCAAAGATGATTCAAGCTTCTAATGGTGTAGTTAAAGTACTCACTAAAATAGATCCACCACATAAAAGTTTTTACCTCAAAAATCACGTCGCTTTAAAGCAAAAGCTCAATCAAATCAAAGAGGAAGTGTCATCTATTTTAAAACCATTCAAAAAGAAAAAGTTCATGGAGTACCATAAAGAGTTTAGTTACTTTATGAAAGAGTATGGGCTTGAAAATGAAGGTAGTATAGAGAGTGTGCCGGGTGTTCCACCATCAGCAGGACGTATTGCAAGAGTTGCTATTCAAGCAGGTAAGTCTGAGACTTACGCTGCCTTTGCAACACCGCTCGCTCCAAAAGGTGTTCTTCGTAAATTTACGGAGTCAAGTGGAGTTCCTACATTGTTAGTGCCTTTGAGTATCATGTCAGATGAAAAGTATCATAACTATAGACTTCATCAGTTACATATTGCTCGTAAAATTTCTGCTTTAGCTAATTATGCAAAAAAATAAAATATTTTCATGCAAGCAGTTAGAGATCGGATATGATCATAAACCTCTAACAACTGTTGATCTAGAATTAAATGCTGGGGATATCCTCAGCATTTCTGGTTCTAATGGGTCTGGTAAGTCGACTTTTATCAAAACCATACTAAACAAAGTCTCGGCAATGAATGGTGATTTTCAGTGGCAAGTAGATATAAGTGAGATCTCTTACTTGCCTCAAATTAGCCATGAAGATCATTTTTTTTCGTATACAATCGCTGAAATTTTGAAGGTTTATGGTGTAGATGAATTATGGGAAGATGACCTAAGCGATGAGTATTTATCAAAAAAATGGAACGAAGCAAGTGGTGGTGAAAAGCAAAAAGCTTTGATCCTTACAAAACTAACCACTAATGTCAGAGTTCTTATATTAGATGAACCTTTGAATCACTTAGACAAACAAAATAAATCTATCGTTTTAAAGGTTCTCGCAAAGATTTCACAAAAAAATGAAGACTTAGTGATGATCATTGTAAGTCATCAGGCGTTAGGCTCTGAGCTCAAAATCAACCGAAAGCTTCAGTTATGATAAGTTTATTTGTTTTTTATAAATTTTCATTCTTAGTTTCGGCTGTGTCTTCATCAGCATTAGCTTGGACTGGTACTCATTATCTGCCTCGCGGTAGGGTGATGGATATTTTTGCACTATCACAGTTGGCACTCATTGGTAATTTAATAGCAAAACTAATCTTTGCAGATCACTACTCTTTGTATGCAGGGCTGTTTTTAAGTTACATTTTTTATCTTGTTGGCAGTATTTTCATAGCGAAGCTTGTTAAAAATCAAAAAGAGTCTTCGGAGTGGATGATCGGTTTATATGTCTTTTTTTCTGCGTTACAGTATTTACTGATTGGTTTTTTTCCCGTCTTAGATTCTCATTTGAGTGTGGGTTTTTTTGGAAATCTAGTAACATCTACATTCACAGAAAATTTAACAATGTTTTGTGTATTTAGTCTTTCTCTTTATATCGCAATGAAGGCAAATAGCTTCATATCAAAGAGAACTCTAGATCAATCAGTATTAAATATCCAAACGGAAAGTAAATTTGAATTTCTTTTGTTTTCTATCATACTTGTAACGAGCCTGTATGGTTTAGGTTTTTTTTATACTCTAGGTTTTTTGCTTTTGCCTACTTTGATGTTTGGAAAACGCATGAGAAATCAAAAATTTTTGAGTTTTATCGTGTTATGCACAGCTTTTAGTGCTTCATTATTTGGTTTGGCATTGTCACTTTTAGTTGAAAGTATTAGTACTTCTGCAGCACAAATCATGTTTCTTGTGGTTTTTGGGGCTTTGTCTTTATTATTATCTTTCAATAAAAAAACAAGCAATCCAAAGGGTGAATAAACCCCCAGTGGCCGTGATGATAACTGGTTTTGGGTCATTAGGTCTGCTTTTGACTTGCGTATTGCTCCAGTTCTTCTAGGTAATTTTCTCGTTGAGTGTCTGAGATAAATGCAGCTTCAAATGCGTTTTTTGCAAGTTCTATGATGTCATTTTTTGTAAGGTTTAAAGCTTTTGTGATTTGTAAGTAGTTTTCATTCATGTAGCCACCAAAGTAAGATGGATCGTCTGAGTTTATCGTTGGTTTTAATCCGGCCTTTAACATTTTACGGAGAGGGTGAGTTTCTAGGCTTTCAACCACACATAGTTTAAGATTTGAAAGTGGGCAAACCGTAAGTGGTATTCCAGCATCTGCAACTTTTTTGGTAAGTTCTGATGATTCAAGAATTCTATTTCCATGATCTATGCGGTCTACTTTTAAAATTTCTACTGCCTGTCTAATATATTCAGGCGGGCCTTCTTCTCCAGCATGTGCAACAATTTTGAGGTTTAATTCTCTTGCTTTTGCAAAGACGGTTTTGAATTTTTCTGGAGGGTTGCCTTTTTCAGATGAATCTAACCCCACACCAATAATTTTGTCCAAGTGCGAAGTAGCTTGATCTAAAGTTTGAAGGGCGTCTTTCTCTGGGAGATGCCTTAAAAAACACATGATGATTCCTGTGGTCATTTTGAACTCTATTTGTGCTTGAAGAAGAGCATCATGAATACCCGTAATAACATTTTCAAACGAAACCCCTCTGGTGGTATGTCCTTGAGGATCAAAGAATATTTCAACATGACGAACATTTTGTTTGTGGGCTTTAGATAGGTAAGCCCAAGTAAGGTCATAAAAGTCTTGTCTGGTTTGCAGAACATTCATGCCTTGGTAGTAAATATCTAAGAAATCTTGCAGTTTTGTAAATTCATATGCTTTCCTGATTTCTTCGACATTTTTAAAAGGAATATCTACTTTATTTCTATTTGCAATTTCAAACATAAGCTCCGGTTCAAAAGAACCTTCTATATGTAAGTGTAGTTCTGCTTTTGGAAGGTTTTCAATAAAATTTTGCATATTTATCTCATTTCAATTGTGTCGTTATTCTCAAAAACAAAATTATCTTGTGTCTCAATGGTATGTTAAAATTAATGATAGTCAATTATAAAAAAAATTAATGGAGGTCTTTTGTTTTGAAAGCGTTGTATATTATGTTGATTTTTGTGGTTTTGCCAAATTCTCTCTTGGCAAAGAAGTTTATTTCACAAAAAAACAGGGTGACTTTGGTTGAATTGTTTACATCAGAGGGTTGTAGTAGTTGTCCTCCTGCAGAAAAACAAATGAATGCTTTGATCAAAAACTCAGATTTATGGAAAAAATATGTGCCAATAGCATTTCATGTAGATTACTGGAACGACTTAGGTTGGACAGATCCTTTCTCTCAAAGTCAATTTTCTCAAAGACAAAGAAACTATGCAACAGCATGGAAGGTAGATACAACCTATACTCCTGCATTTGTGAATAATGGTAAAAGTGTTAAATCAAGAATAAAGTTAGGTGATAAAGGTTTAGAAAACCCTGAGAAAACAGTTCCGAAGTTAGAGTTAAATCTCCAAAATTTGCAAAAAGCAACATTAAAAGTCACTGGGCTTCATAGCCAAAAAAGATATGAAGCTCATATTGCTATACTTGGTAATGGTTTTGTAACAAAAGTACCGACAGGAAGAAAGGGAGGAGAAAATGCAGGAGAAACTTTAAAGCATAATTTTGTTGTTTTAAATTACCAAAAGACTTCTATTAAATCAGGAGCAGCGAGTTTTATTTTAAGAAAACAAAAAACACTCAAAAAACCAAAATCTCGTAGTGTTGCTGTGTGGGTCACTACTAAAGGTGGGCATGTTCCTATTCAATCGGTAGGTGGACACTTATAAATAAAAAAAGCCCAGCAGATATAAGCTGGGCTTTTTAGTTTTTACAACCATATTACTTCACTTTTAAAACAATTTTCCCTTGAGTTCTTCCAGATTCTATTTGATTATGAGCATCTTTAATTTGATCAAACGTAAAAACCTTTGAAACATTGGTTTTTACAATCCCTTGTTTAATAAGTCCAGCAATTTCATCTAGGTCAGATGGAATCCCTTCTAATAAGAAAAAGTCTGTCTTAATACCTTTTGATTTTGCTAGTTTTACTTCTTTCTCTCCTGGTGGATGAGTAATACTTGGAACCTTACCACCAGCCTTTGTCGCTTCTAAGCTTCTTAGGTAGTTATCTCCTCCAACAGACTCAAGTACAATATCCATTCCACCATGTTCTTTTGCAATTTCTACAAAGTCTGCTTTATTGTAATCAATGACAACATCTGCCCCTAGTTTTTTTAGGTAGTCATACCGCTTAGCACTTCCGGTTGTGAAAACCTTTGCTCCAAGGTGTGATGCATACTGAATTGCAAAAGAACCAACCCCACCTGCACCAGCGTGGATCAAAACATTGTCTCCTTTTTTAATTCCTGAGAAATCACGCAGTGTTTGAACCGCTGTTAAACCAGTTACTGGTAATGATGCGGCATCAATATGAGATATTTCATTTGGTTTGTGAGCAAGGTATTTTTCGTGAACCACAGTGTACTCTGCATACCCACCGTTTTGGTCAAGAGGAGCAGAAAGAAAAACTTCATCTCCAACTTTAAATTTAGAGACGTCACTGCCAATTTCTGTGATGACGCCTGAAATGTCTCCTCCTAAAACTTTTGGAAACTGGGTTGGAAAAACTTCTTCCAAGTCACCGTTTCTAATTTTATAATCAACTGGGTTGATTCCTGTTGCGTGAACTTCTATGAGTGCTTCATTGTTTTCCGGGGTTGGGCGATTCATATTGGTATAGGTTAGTGTGTCTGCTGTTCCAAATTTTTCGATGGTGATTGCTTTCATGAGGGTATCCTTTCGTTAAGTTGAATAGACTATAACGAGCACATAAGAATAAGAAAAATAAAATATATGTTTAATTTATCTCTGTTTTTCTTATTACTTTTTTTAACCGACTAAATATATTGATAAATAATACATAGCAGAAAAGAGTGTTATCACCAAATAATGATATTGATAATCATTATCAATTATATTATGGTAGTTATGACGGTGATAAAGCGACCTCTTTGTTTGCCATCAATCAACAAAGCTCAATCTACGTGAGTTTTGACAAAAAGTGGGTCCTCTTAGGTTTTCTGAGAGGGCTATTTTTTTAGCTGTAAGTATCTATTATCAAAAGAAATAAAATGCCTAGTATTTAGGCTTGTTTTCGAGTTAGCGTCCACCAATGACTTGGAGGACAAATGCAGTACTTTCTTTTTCTTCTTATGACAGCGTCGGTTAGTCAGGCTGCCTTAAGTAACAATAATGATGAGTTTTCATTATTACACTTTAATATCAAAGAGCTCACAACAGAAAAACTTTTGGATCAAAATGATGTTCAAGTAAACGCAGCAATAGATATTATCCGTAAGAACTTATCTGACTTAATCTCTATCAATGAAATCCAGTTCGATTTAGAAAATGTTCCATCATTAGGCTTGCCGGGATATAAAAAAGATCAGCATAATATGACAAGGCTCATCGGCAGAGTAGGGGCTTTTAAAAGTCCGTGGTTTTACAGTTTTGAACCTGCCAATACTGGAAGATACGCGAAAAACATTAATCCCCAAGGTGAATTCCTTAAATCACATTCTTCAAAAACACCAATTTATGCAGATCACGAGAGTTTTGGAATCTTTCCGGCACAATACTCTACTGGATTAGCGAGTCGTTACCCTATTGTTGAAAGGGTTATTTTACGAAAACTGAAATGGAAAGATTGGAATCCGAGTATTTTACTTTCTACTTATAGGTTAGGAAATAATAAAAAAATATCCAATGACATACCTTTATTTGATAAAAATTTTGTAGACTCAGTTATAAAGATAAATGGTAAAAAGGTTCATATTATCACACTTCATACGGTGCCAGCTTATGGTTTTGGGCACCCAAAAAGTGCAAATGAGATTAGAAATCATGATCAGTTAACGTTTCTAGATTGGTACTTAAAAGGCAAATGTGAGCCAAAATCAAAGTCCAAAGTGAGGCGGTGCAAAACTCCCTTGAGGCCTTTATCTAAGAATGCATACTTTATTGCTATTGGTGATTGGAATACTGATCTCTACTCTAATGATGTCGGTGCTAGAGTCTTGCAGGCAATGGATGCTAGTTATGATATAAAACTCCTCAAACCCACCAGTAATTTTTTAGGTGATAAAAAATCAAATGCAATGACTTTCTTAAAAAGTGGACATGATGTTGGGGCCTTAAAACTGAGGTTAGACTATGCTGCGGTTTCAAATAATATTCATGTTTTGAGCTCTGAAATAGTTTCGCCAGATGCCCAATTTTCTGAATTTGGGTGTGAATTATCAAAAAAGCTTGCAGATAACCTCATTCCAAAACAGCAGTTACCAGATTTTTTATATGAAGTCGTTTTGAGGCGGTCTGAATCGAATAATAACAAAGAGTATTGTGCCATCAGAGTTGCAAAGGATTTTATGGCTAGTAGGAAAGCAAGTGATCACTTTCCATTACGATTCAAGTTTAAACTTCGCTAGTCGTACTTCGTTTCTAATACCTTGCAACCTGCGTGCTGCAAACGATCATAGCTTTGATGGCCTTCGGCGATGAGTATAGAGCCTATACCTAGTTCATTCGCAACTTCATGGTCATGAAGGGTGTCTCCAATCATAATTGTTTTATGGGAGGCCTCAATTCTTTCTTTTTCTATCAAGGTTTTTCCTCTAGAAACTTTACTTGATGCATTTAAGTCACTTAAACCATACACAGCATCAAAAAAGTGTTTTACTTGGTAGTCTTTTACCCAACCATCTAGTAACCACTGAGCACCTGCAGAGAGGACATATAATTTTTTATTTTGTTCCTTAAGTTCTTTTAAGAGTGAGTCAATATTTTGAAAAATAGAGGCGGTATGAATGTGTTTTTGGTAATAGTCATGAAAAATTTTTGAGACATGGTCCATTGTAATTTTTTTGGTGTCTATACCAATGGATTGATAGAAATCTTTTACTGGAAACCTAAACTGCATTAGGTATGTATCTTTAGTAATACTTTCTAACTTCAACTCGGTTAAAGCAGCGTTTACAGCGATTATGGTTGTATCAACATCATTAAGAATTGTGCCATTCCAGTCCCAAATTATATTGTCATAAGAGTCTAAGTGTTTCATCAGTGAATTAAATTGCATAATATGGAGCCTTGTTGATAGGTTTACAAAGGCAATTTATAATGAATGCCGTTGACTTTCAACTTTTAGAGTATTTCTCTAATCACATATCCGGCTAAAGCTCCGTCATCGAATGCATCGTCTACTTCTTTATCAGCTAGGGTGATCGCTAAGGGGGTTTTTGTGGTGATGGTTTGTACTTTCCCAATATTTAGGTTTAATGTGTATCCGCCTAGGCAAGGTGCGACAAGATAAAGTTTTAAATTTTTAGAATGATGATCTGTGAGTTTAAAAATCCGAGCAAAGCTATCATTTGTAATAGACCTTTCAGCAAATTGGATTTCACTTTTTAATTGTTTAATTCTAGCTTCTTGTCCACCTGCAAGGTATGAATCTAAGAGAGCTCTAGTGTCGTATTTCCCTTCTTGCTTAGATTCAGGGCTGTTTACGCCTGCTTTTACATTATTAAGTGCTGATTCAAGAGCTTTAAGTTCGTGTTTTGCTATTTCGATGAGTTTTTGTAAAGTTTCAGTTTTAATCATTATGAGTGACATAGTGTAATGGAGTCTGTGATCATTTCCGTAGCTCTGCCGTGATTGATTGAGATTTCGTCAAACATGCTGCAGCCCGGATAAACAAGATTCTCAGTACCGCCGCCCAAAGGTTTTGCTACCGCAAACGCTAGGAATGCAAACTCACTATGTGTTCCAGAGGTGTTGTAGCGGTATTTAGCTTTTGTGCAGTCTGTTAAGTTAAAGCCCAAAACATTACCTACGTTGCATTCCGTAATGGGGTTATTAGATCCGTTTTTCACTGTATAGCCAACGTCAGGTAATGCGGTATAGGTGTCATTGTCTCCATGGTAAGTTCCTTGGAGAGTGTGAATTTTATAAAGAGAGGTATAGGCTTCTGCTCTGTAAGCCCTAGACTTGAAAGCTCTAAACCTAGGGATTGCTAGAGCTGATAAAATTCCAACGATTGCAACAACAATCATGACTTCGATAAGTGATAGTCCGGCGTTATTTTTGAATTGAAACATTAAATTTCCATAATGTAAATTTTTTACAATTAATTATTAGATTCTTTAAACTTACTTATATATTGTAATAGAATTCATATTCACTATTCAATCGTAAAGATTTTGGAGGCTTGTGATGACTAAAATCAATAGATTGGATCTTAATAGTCTTTTATTTGCTGCTGCCTGTTTGGTTTTTTCTTCTGCAATTCTTGACTCTCAAGACTTTTATTTTAAATTAGGGTCTTTTCTTGGTTACGTTATTATTTGTTTAGTCATTTCATTTGTTCTTACAGCGACCTTATGGTGGCTATTAAAAAAGAAATTTACAGTTAGTTTCTCGTCTGTAGTGATGAGGGTCTGTGGTTTAACAGCATTTTTTATGATGGTTTCAAAATTCATGTAGTATTTCACTATAACTATTGCCAAAAAGACCCTAAAACAATATTTTTTATCAATCATTTCAGGTTTTTGTAAATTCATAAAGCCTAACTCGTTGTAATAAAGCAAACCTAAAGTTACATTTAATTGGCTGACTAGCCAAAATTTATAAAGCAAATGTGACTTTCAAGGGGAGGGGGGGAACACAATGGGATTCTTATGGAAAAAAGGAGGTTTCGCACTATTAATAAGCAGTTCTATGCTTTTTATTTCATGTGGTGCTGAAACTCAGGTGAGTGATTTAGAGGTTGTGGGTGGTAAACGGGCCAGCTCAACAGGTTTGTTCCAAAAAAGTGTTGTTTCGTTGTTATCATCATCAAAACGATCTTTTTGTACAGGCACCATTATTTCTGAACAACATGTTCTCACTGCCGCACACTGTGTGGATAAAATCAAAGTGGCATACATTGGCTTTGGAACAGATTTTTCAAAACGATCTAACATTAAAGATAAGCAAATTCGCAAAGTAACAACTCAGTTTGGTCATGAAGAATTCTTTTCACCAAAAGCAGCATTTCGAGGGTTACGTGATTACTTAAAGCTCGAAGAGCCTATCAATGATATTGCTATTGTTAAGTTTGAGGGTGGAATTCCCGAAGGTTCAAAGGTTATCGAACTTGCACCCGATAGCGATGCTTTTGAAAGAGGTGAAGAGATTTACTATGCTGGGTTTGGATTAACGGGAAGAACAGAATCAGATTCAGGAATTCTTCGGTATGTAGATAGTAAAATTTACTTACAAGTTGAAGACACTGCTGAAATCATTACGAGTGATGCAATTGGAGAAACAATCTGTAGTGGTGACTCAGGTGGTCCAATGTTTACCATCGAGCGTGACTCTGATGGACGTGTCAGTGAAATTTTACAAGTTGGTGTCGCTTCTCGTGGAAACTGTTCTAGTCGGGCGTTTCATACAGATACTACTAAATTTATAGATTGGATTGACCTCGCAAAAGAAAAAATTGAAATATTAGAAAAAACGAGAGAGCTTTCACCCGATTTTTAATATAAAACTTTGTTCTTAAAACCTATGCCTATAATGGGTTTAAGGCTTTAAATACTAATTTAAAATTCTATGGTATCCTTGAGTTAAATTCATTTACTCAAGGATATTATTGTGCGTTATTTCATCGTTCTTCTTATCTCTCTATCATTTAGTCAATATGCATTCTCCTTAAAAGGTAATGATTTGGCTCGTCAGCTTTGTAGTGTTAAAATGATCAAAAGCAATAAAAGAATAAAATGTAACTACTTAGTGGATCAAAAATTCTTCGATAAAGACGCTGTTAAAACCTGTTCTGCGATGGTGAATCCAAAAATAATATTAGATTGTTTAACTGTGGTTGCAGGTTTTAAATACAAAAGCAAAGCTTCTCTTGGTAATTGTGCTTTAAGGAATACAGATACCAAAAAACTTCGATGTATTTCTCGTGTTAAAGACAGAAAAATTAAACTACACCGTAAAATTAAAAATAAAAATGAAGGTGGTTTAAACGCAGCATTTGATTTGTGTGATTCTCATTTGAGAAATAGTGATAAAACAAATTGTCTTACAGTAGTTCGTGGTAAAGCATTTGATGCGGGGGCGGTCTCAATTTGTAGAAACTTAACTTATACAAGTGATAAAAATAAATGTTTAGATACAATTGCTAATCAAAAATACTCTGTATCAGAAATTGCGATCTGTAAAAAAATGACATTTACATCAGATAAATTGAAATGTTTGAAACACGGTAACAGCAGCTCAAACAGTTTATCAGAAAGCGGAAGATCTGAGTATGATCAAGTTCTAGATGTTTGTTCAAGTTTTATGTATGCATCTGATAAAAACAAATGTTTATCTAAGGTAAGAAACAAGACATTTTCTGCGGGAACAGTGAAGGTTTGTAAAGAGTTAATGTATGTTGCAGATAAGTTAAACTGCTTAGACACTATTGCTAATAAGAAATACCATGACGCAGAGCTGAGAGTCTGTTCTAGTATGATGTATACTGCAGATAAAATAAAATGCTTAAAAGGAGCTTCAACATCTGACGTGAAGTCGCATAAAAGAGGCCCCGAAGAGCTTATTCAAGATGCACTGGGTTTTATGAAAGCAGGCAAGACTAATAGAGCAAAAAAACTACTTAGAAAAGCACTTTCAAGAATGTAGTTAAAAGAATAGAAAAAGCCCTGCATGATGCATGTCATGTAGGGCTTTTGTTTTTTATGCTGTGGCTGTCTTTTTTTCTCTAGGGCATAGAGAAGAGACGATGGTGGGTTCATCTGCTACGATGAAAATGTTTTGCATGTTTTATGTTCCCTTTATGATGCAGTACTCTGAGCTATCATATATTTCTTATATTATATAAAATAAGATGAGAAAGTAAGTAAGTTACTTGATTTTTTTAAAGGTGAAAAGTGAGCTTTAAGTGGTTTTTATTCTTCAGTTTATTTGTGAGCTCATATGGCTTTAGTGAGTCAAAAGATATGGCTCGTGTACTAAAAATATCTCAGTTAGATAATGCTCCAAAGCTAAAAATACTAAAAAAGGCAATGAAAGAGTTAAAAGCTCTTAAAATTCATAACCCAAAAACATTAACCGTTATTGACTATCAATTACCTTCTTCCAAGCGAAGATTGTGGGTTCTTGATTTGCACACCCAAAAAATCCTTCATCATGAATACGTGACTCATGGCCAAAATACTGGAATGAATTATGCTAAGTCGTTTTCTAATACCCAAAACTCTAAACAATCAAGTTTGGGTGTTTTTAAAACTCTAGAAACCTATACGGGTAAACATGGATATTCTTTGAGGTTGCAAGGTCTTCAAAAAGGGATCAATGATAATGCTTTTAAACGTGCAATTGTCATGCATGGTGCTGATTATGTGAGTGATGCTTTTTTAAAAAAACACGGAAGATTGGGTCGTAGTTGGGGGTGTCCAGCATTAGATCCTAAGGTTTCAAAAAGAGTTATTGATACGCTTAAAGGTGGTACTTATATTTTTTCATATTTTTAAATAGAATAAAAAAAGTCCTAACACTATTGCATTAGGACTCGTTTTTATTTATTTGAATTTATTTCTATTCACTCGTTCCAGAATCTGTTGTGGTGCTTGGTGATAATGTTGCTTGTAGGCTTGTGAATAAATTATCAATTGCTAGTCTTATTGCTGGTCCAACCGTAAAGTCTTGCTCTCCAATTCTTACTTGGCATTCAGATCCAATGGTTGCATTTACTGGGCATTCAGAAGAATATTCAACATTTGCAACTCCGCTAGTTAACGTAGATAATATAGTCGCTGAAATATTTGCAGGAATATCTGCTATATTTGCTGCCGTTATTTCAGTCGTCGTATCAGTCGTCGTATCAGTCGTCGTATCAGTCGT
>JALZUQ010000018.1 GCA_023301465.1 Oligoflexales bacterium | reverse complement strand
GCTGAACAACGGAAGCAGAAAGCTGAACAACGGAAGCAGAAAGCTGAACAACGGAAGCAGAAAGCTGAACAACGGAAGCAGAAAGCTGAACAACGGAAGAAGCAAGCTGAACAAAAACGGAAAGCAAATGCAGAGAAACGTAAAAAAGAACAAGCACAAAAAGCTACTGCAAATAAAGCAGCTGCTGAGAAACGAAAACAACAAGTAACGGCGAAACGAGAAGCTATAAAACGAAAAAATGCAGCAAAGGCAGCAGCAAATAAAGCAGCGGCTCAAAAACGCCAAAGAGAAGCCGCATTAAAACGACAGAAAGCCGCACAAGACGCTGCGAATAAAGCAGCAGCTCAGAAACGTCAGAGAGAAGCTAATCAAGCTAAAAAGAATAAAAGTGATCAAAAAGTTAATCGAAATCAACAAAAAAAGCGTCAGCAAGAAGCTGAACGAACAAGAAAATTTAAACGTCAACAAGAAGTAGAACGTGCAAAAAAACTTAAACGTCAACAAGATGCAGAACGAATAAAAAAACCCAAAAACCAACAAGAGTCTAAGCGTATTAGGAAAATCAAACGTCAGCAAGAGGCTGATCGTATTAGAAAAATCAAACATCAACAAGAAATTGCACGAGAAAATAAGCGTAGACGTCAACAAGAAATCGAGAGAAGAAAACATCGCC
Organism: Oligoflexales bacterium; assembly: GCA_023301465.1. GTDB lineage: Bacteria > Bdellovibrionota_B > Oligoflexia > Oligoflexales > JALZUQ01 > JALZUQ01. The sequence continues at coordinate 2,985 of JALZUQ010000018.1, read as the reverse complement.
GACAATTAGAAAAAGACAAAAGAAATCAAGTTATCACTCCGGAACCACATGTTGAAGTTACCCCAGTTTTTCCAGAAGAAGTTGTTCCTGAAGTTGAGTTTAATCCAACCAATATGAAAGTTTATTGCAGAGTAGGTTCAGCGTTATGTGTTTCTGAGTTCGTAAGCTCAAATGACTCTGCTTTCTCTGCTAATGAGTGGGAGTATGCTAGTATTACTGTTAAAAACACATCTGATTACGCCGTAAGTGGCGGAGATCTTGTTTTCAAGAGTTTACCTGCTTTTGTTGAGTTTCAAGCTGAATCTATTTACCTCAGTGATCTCCAACCGGGTGAGGAGCAAACTTTTGATATTCAAATAAAAGTTGGGTTGTGGGTAACAAATGGTGTCCCAGTAAGAATACAAGGTGAGTTAAGTAATGCAGCAGAAGTTACTAAATTCTATTCAAAAGTAGAGTTTGCAGTTGATAGAAGTTCTTCATTGGTTTTACTCGATTCACAAAATGGAATTTATGACTACTCACAACAGTTAGTAAATGGAGGATCTGAGGTTGATTTAAATTTACTTCTCAAAAATCATAGTGACTATTCTTTGAATTCTAAATTAGATGTATCTGTTTTAAGAACTAGTGATCCGTCAATTCGAATAAAAAGTAATTCAACATCTGGTTTTGGGTTTAACTACTTGAGCACTACTAATAACCCAAAACTAAAACTAACCTTTAATGTGTCAAGTGCTCTAACAGGAACTGTGCAATATATTATGTTAGAATTGAAAGAAAATGGGAAAACGATTCATACTCCATTGTTTTATTTTAAAGTTCAATAAAGATAGTTAGTATCTAAAATGGATAAAGGAACCTAGCAATAGGTTCCTTTATCCATTTTAAGTGTATATTCTAGTTGAATTGTTCGAAAATATCGTGGCAATCATAAGGTTGTTGAAAGATGGTTTGATAGTGGTCTTTGAGTTTGTGACTGTTTTTGTAGTCTTTAAACCCACTTTTGAAGAAGATTTGAAAAGCATCTTGAAGCTGTGAAGAAGGTGAGCTTGCCTCAAGTAGTTTCATTTCTAAGTTGTGGATTGGCGGCAGAGCCCCTTTTTTTAAAAGGAGCTCTTTTGTTTTAAGGTTAGTAAAATAAATAAAAACATTAGATGTGTAGCCAAAATGAGATATTTTTTTGCGAAGCTCAGCTCCTACTAAATCGTCAAATTTATAGCCGGTTTTTGGCCAAAAAACCTCATTATTTTCTTTTTGTAACAAAAACCAACGATTTATCTGATCGTAAAATTCTAACAATGCTTCATTAGAATTTTTGTTTTGTTTGGGTGTTTTTTTCTTTTGTGTTTGCTTTGGTTGTTTGGTTTTTTTGAGTCCAAAATATATTCTTGTATATTCATGAGCAATTTGAGCACATTTTTTTTTAGAAAATGGCATGGTAGCTGATTCTCCAACGGTTCTTTTTTTTGAGAAAGGTGTCACTACTAATGTGAATTTCAAAAAACCTTCATAGTTCATGTTGCGAATATATTGCTTTTCCTTAAAGTCTTCAGAAAAAACAGGCGTTTCAGGTAAGTATGTTTTTTCACCATTATTTCTAATAGTGTGCAGAGTAGAGAAAAATATCTGATTTGGTGCAAACCATCTTATATGGTTATTGTTATCGTAGACATAAATTCCAATTTTTTGCCATCTTTCAAAATAACCTTTGGCTTGTTGAGTATTAAAACCACCATGGCCCATCTTAGATTCAAGGACCCACAAAATTTCGATGGACTCTTCTTGTGGAGAGATTTTGTATACTATTCCATCGCCAATATTATATTTTATACTCGAATGTTCATTCCATAAATAATTCTTTTTTTGAAATTTTTTACGGTGTGAATGAAAAAAAATTGCTTTTGATAGTTGATCCCAATCATTTGATGTCATTATGGAGGTCTCGTGTTTATCTCTCAAGACACGACGCATATAATTTGAGAGATATATTTCACCCAACATTCCGTAGATTGGGCTAGAGTATTTTTTAAATGAATGAATAGAAATATTATTATTAGCCCTATTTAGGCTAGCAGTTAGTTTTTGTTTTGAATCTTCTAAAAGTTTAGTTTCTGCTGAACTCCAACCATTAAAAAACTCTTTCATTTGTTCTGACGTGGTTTGGCTAGTGACAGCAGAAAAAAATCGAGGATGACTCTTTTGAACGTACTGCCAAGAATTTTCTGTTAATGCTGTAGAGCTAAAGCATAAAAATAAGTAGATGAGTAAGTTGGAATTCATATTCTTGCACCTCTGCTTATTTGTATAGCACAAGAAGAAGAGTGTAAGTATATAATTTTTAAAAGAAAAGAACGGTGAGTTTGTAGTGCAAAATAATACTCTTTAAAATCAGCTGCTTACAGCAATGATTGTCTGACAGGTAAACCACTAGTTTGACTAGTGGACTCCGTTTGGCTTGGCCCTTGGATACGGTATAACCTAAATTGACGCATAGATTTCCAGAGTGCTGACGTTCGCTCCAATATTCTAAACCCAAATCTAGGCCGGTATGTTGCCTTCTTCGCGAAACAATTGACGACCAAGCCATGAACCTGACACGCCCGTCAATCTTAGCCTTAGCGTAGTAAAACCATGAGGCAAACTAAACTTACCTTGATCATCAGGCTTTAGAATTTTTACAGAAAGTATGCTTTCCACATTTCGGCTTATCACAGCTATGTAGGTAGCCATTGATCTATCCTTGCCCTCACACATAAGCTGATTTTTAGGCGAAAAAGGGAAGTGCACGTTTCCATGCTTGAAAATTTTTAGAAGAAGGTTCGTTTTGTTTGACCAATGGTGCTCCGAGCCAGACTTGAACTTGCTATGTAAGCCATTTTTACCTTTGTATGATTTTAGACCATTTAGTATTGATTAGTATTTTTAACAACTTAGGTATGAGACAACCTCGATTCGATTGGTATGGTGTTGTATTAGTAAGCATCA
>JALZUQ010000017.1 GCA_023301465.1 Oligoflexales bacterium | reverse complement strand
GGCATCCAACTAAAGTTAGGCATAAGACTGCTATTATGTAAAAGATATTAATTTTAACTCCGATCACTATTGGTTATATTCTTATGTTGATTTTAACATATCTTAATCTGAACTGGCTGCTGAAAAAGCTCTCTTTTTTCAAGGTGTGTAACCTACATTAATTGTTGAGAAAATTTTTGACAATAGGACAGATCCTACTAAAATCTTTACTTAGTTAAATTAGGTTTCTTGTTTAGATCACCGAAAATTGTAATTGGAATATGTGCCCGCCTATCAGGCATTTTTGAGCAAATATACTTACTCCTTAAACTCACTTAGAGGCATTCTTCGGAACTTTTTTAAATGTGCTTCTTTTTCTAAACTGTTAATACTCTCTTTAGCAAGAATTAAACCGCTTTTATCAGCTTTACCTGTTGGATCTATTAAAATCCGAGTCTTTTTTCTTCCCTTTAGTAGATAGAACATATCCCCCCTTTGTAGAGTGATACTTGAGTTAAGGTGTATTGTTGGTTGATCAAGAGTACCAGACTAATGCACATTTTATGTTGGCCTGTCATCGCGAAGTATTGTCCTTGAGTGATGACTTCATCAGATAACTCTTTGATACCAATTAAGTTGGCTTCAATTTCTTTTATACGATCGTACTCCCTGACATATAGCTTGCCATCAACAACTACTTGTATTGACGTAAGTCCGTGGTGGACATGAATCCCTCCTTTGTTAGGAGGCAACCTCTAAATTGGGGTCACAAACAAGCATAAGAGTTCATTTAGGGTATTTTGTGGTTGATCTGAGCTGCACAGTATGTCACTGTTTTTACAGATAGTATTGCAAATCACATCTATGGAGTGAAATATGACTGAAGCAAAAGGTTTAAAAAAACCTGTAAAATTAAAGTCTGAACTAGCATCAATGTTAGGCGAGACCGAACTACCTCGTACTGAAATCACCAAAAAACTTTGGGATTATATTAAGGCCAATAAACTTCAAACCAAAACTGAGAATGGCAAAGCCGAAAATGCGGGTAAATACATTGTTGCTGACGCGACCTTATTGCCTATTTTTCGCAACACAAACTCTAAAAGCAAATCTGGTAAGATCACTAACCTTACCGAACTTAATGAAGGCGAAACCATTGATATGATGCAGATGGCTGCAATTGTTGGTGCTAATATCGAATCTTAGTACCTTCAGATATTTTCTCCAATTATGGAGGGGTTCAGGGGTTCAGAGAACGAAGGAAAACCAATTAAAGAGCCCCCCAACAACCTCAAAGCCTAGTAAAGGTAGCTAGATAATGAGTGTGCTTTTATGAACTTTGATTGTTTGTGTAAAAAATGAGCTAAAAATTTAAGTAAAACAGCCATAATTTAAGAAAAAGACACCATAAAGCATAAAGCAAGTTCAAGGGTTAAAAAAATTCACTTAGATAACTATTGAAGAGCCTCTAACTAAATAATCTCCCAAAAAAGCTCTTGTTGCCTTCTTCTTTTACAAACTCACCCAAGAGTTCTTTTTGTTTCTTAGTAACTTTTTTTGGAATTTCAACCTCAAGATTCACCAGAAGATGCCCCGAACTTTTAGAACGAAGGTCGGGAATACCCGCTCCTTTGATTTTGACAATATCACCATATTGACTACCAGAAGAAATTTTAACTTTGTGTTTTTCACCTTTTAAATCTTCAATTTCAACTTCATCACCCAAAATAGCTTGGGTAAAATGGATCGGAAGATTCATCAGTAAGTCATTATCAGAACGCTCAAAGTTCGGGTGATTGTTTACATTTACAAAAATATAAAGATCACCCCTTGGACCACCATTTGCCCCAACTTCACCTTCTCCACTCGCACGAATTCTCATCCCAGAATCAATTCCTGCTGGGATTTTAATATCTAGAGACTTCGTCATTTCAACGACACCGCTTCCCGTGCAAGGTTTACAAGGGTTTTCAATCGTTTGACCCTCTCCCCTGCAATGGCCGCAAGTTGTTGCTACACTGAAGAAGCCTTGGCTTCTTCTTACTTGCCCAGCACCACCACAATGAACACACTGCACGACTCTAGAATCTGGCCCCTGACCATCGCCATGACAAGTTTCACACTGATCCATTCTCAAAAATTTGATCGTTTGCGAAACACCATATGCAGCTTCTTTTAAATTCAAGGTAACGTCATAACGAAGATCATCTCCTCGTTGAGTACGAGTGCCTCGTGACCCACCACCACTGAACCCAAAAAAGTCCTCAAAGATTGATCCAAAGTTTTGAAAAACATCCTCAGTGTTTTGAAAGCCACCATAACCTTGACCAGACAAACCAGCATGGCCATATTGATTATAAACCTGGCGTTTCTTTGGATCAGATAAAACCTCATAAGCTTCGGAGGCTTCTTTAAATTTTTCTGCTGCAGCATCATCGCCCGGGTTTCGGTCGGGATGCCACTTCATCGCTGATTTTCGGTAAGCTTTTTTTACTTCGTTTTCATCAGCTTCTTTTGAAACACCCAACACTTCATAGTAATCACGCTTACTCATTTACTTGTTTTCCTCGCAAAACTCTCTGATTCATTTGGAAACTCTCCCGACTTTACATCGGAATCGTACTTATTTAATGCAGACTTTATACTATCTGCTAACTGCATATATTTTCTTAAGAATGTGGGTTCAAACTCAGCATTCATACCCAGCAAGTCTTGAAGAACCAATACTTGTCCGTCACAACCCTTACCCGCTCCTATACCGATAACAGGAATATCTAAACTATCTGTGATGTGTTTTGCAATATCTGATTGAAGCATCTCTACCACTAAAATACTAACACCTGCATCTTGAAGTGAAAGAGCATCCTTTGAAATTTGCTTTGCTGCATCTTCACTTCGACCTTGAACACGGTAACCACCGTGTGCATGAACTTTTTGTGGCATTAAACCAAGGTGCCCAACAACTGGGATACCCAAGTCCACTAAAGCTTTAATGTCATCAACGCGGTCGCCAGCACCTTCGATTTTTACGCCGTGAGCATTTCCCTCAGACATTAAACGCCCGGCATTCTCTATGGTCTTCTCACGACTAACTCCACAAGCTAAAAAAGGCATATCAGCAATCAACAGCTTGGTTTTAAGACCTTTGGAAACTGCTTTGCAGTGATGCACAATATGATCAACAGTTGCTGCTAGCGTGCTACTTTCTCCCATCATAACATTTGCAAGTGAATCACCTACCAAAATCATATCCACTTCTGAAGACTCCACGATTTTTGCAAAAGAAAAATCATAACAAGTCACCATGGAAAACTTTCTACCAAGGGATTTTTGCTTTCTAAGATTAGCAAAGGATAACTTCGTTTGCTTCTTATCTTTTGAATAAACCATCTAAGATACCTTTCTAAGATATTTTTTTGTCAGGGAATTTGTGATGGAATGAATTTTTTTGGTTTCACCCATAAAAACAACTTCTCCACCTTGGTCTCCAGCTTTTGGCCCTAACTCTATGCACCAATCAGAAGCTTGAATCAAACCAGTATGATGTTCAACATATAATATAGTATGGCCACTTGCCGAAAGTTTCTTAAAAATCATCAACAGGTTTTCCACATCGTAGTCCGACAATCCTACAGAAGGCTCATCAAAAATAAATAAAAACTTCTGATCTTTTTTATGTTTCGCCAAAATATCTATTAACCGCAACCTTTGTGCCTCGCCACCAGAGAAGGAGCTCGTAGACTGACCAAGTTTTAGGTACCCTAACCCAATTTCGATCACCTGATCTAATATTTTCAAAATTTTAGCAGACCCCGCAAACATAGATTTTGCTTCTAATACCGTGAGGTCTAAAATTTCAAAGATATTTTTTTGTTCATACTCAACCCCAAGCACCTCATCTTTAAATCGTTTACCCTTGCAATCAACGCAGATGACCTTCATCTCTCCCAAAAAAGACATATCTTCAATTTGGTAACCTAGGCCATCACATCCGTCACACCTGCCACCCTTAGTATTAAAACTAAACGCTCCGGGTTTCATTCCTAAAGCAACTGCATGAGGTGTTTTTGCAAACAATTCACGTATATGGTTATAAACACCGATATAAGTAGCTATGTTTGATCTAGACGAGCGACCTATGTTTCCTTGTGAAACCAAAAAGACCCCATCCAAAACCTTATCTAGTTTTTTTGGAAGTATTCCTTTGAATTCCATCTCCACTTGCTTTTTTGATTTTTTCGCATCAAAACTACCCAAGTTTTTTGCAAACGCAGGATAGAGAGTGTGCTCAACCAAACTTGTTTTGCCACTTCCACTAACACCACAAATAGAAGTGATGCACCCAATTGGAATTTCAACGTGAATAGATTTTAAATTATTCGTCGTCACCCCACTTAGCTCAAGCATATTTTTAAAAGAAGACTCCTTAGAATACTCAAAGCTACTTTGCTTTGACTTTTGAAGATATTTTTTTGGAGTCCCCGTAAAACTTAATTGTCCACCTTCGGTTCCAGCCTTAGGGCCGATCTCGATAATATGATCAGCTACTTCTATCACTTTAGAATCATGCTCAACCACTACAACCGTATTCTTGGTTTTGACAAACTCTTTAATAACCTCAACTAATCTTTCAGTATCATGAGAATGAAGTCCACAAGTTGGCTCATCAAGACAAAACAAAGTATCTGTCAATGCTGAACCCAAACATCTTGCCATACTGATCCGCTGGAATTCGCCACCTGATAACGTTCTAGTACTACGCTGAAGAGTCAGGTACTCCAAACCTACCCGGTGAAGATAATCAACTCTTTGCTTCAACTCAGCAAAAACTTCATTAATGCCGTGACCATCACCATACTGCACCATCAATTCTTTTTCAGATAATTTGCTTACCCACTTTCCAAACTCAGACAAACTCCAAGAGGCTATATCTTGAATGGATGTGTTCATGATTTTATAGATCTGACTTGATTGTTTTAATCTTTTTCCAGCACAACCAGTGCAAATGACATATTTTTTAAATCTAGCTGAATGAATTCTATAGTGTGGTTTGTATTTATGGGAGTCTAGCCATTCAAAAAACCCATTCACCCCACCAAACTTACTATTTCCATCCATAAGCCATGACATTTCAGATTTGCTAAACTTAGAAATTGGTTTGTCTAAGTCGATTTTATCTGCTTTCGCGTGCCTAATCGCAGAATCATAAAGCTTATCTTGTTTTCCAAAATTCCAAGGTTTTACATTTTTAGTAGAGATACTACCTTCAGGATCCGGAAAAACTTTTTCCATATCAAGCACAGACTCAAACCCAAACCCCTGACAAGAATCACAAGCACCTAGTGGATGATTATTAGAAAACATTCCTGCAGTAGGCTTGGAGAAAATCTCTTGACACTTTGTGCATTTCAAACTTGTAGAATAAAAATCAACAACCTCAAATGATTCATCCATTGTCACAAAACTACTTCGTCCAAGCTTAACTGCTAATTTAACCGCTTCATAATTCCTTGAATCTGAATACTCTTTACCACGAGAGACTTTATCTACAACCACATGTGTATCTTGCCAAGAAAATCTTTTTTTCTCGATAATCTCATCTAGACGCAAAAGCTTTGATTCACCTTTGGCATTTTTAACGACTCGACTAAAACCTTGAGAAACAAGTTGTTTTGCTAACTCAGGGCCTTTAAATATTTTTGATAACTCACCTAAACTCACAACAATATATTTGCTGTTTTTTTGTTGGGTAACATGCTTTGCCATTGCGGCTTGGCTCATGCCAATGACGGGAATATCGCACGTAGGACAAACAACCTCTGAGCAATGTGCGTAAAGCATCTGTAAAAAATCATTGATCTCAGTTAACGAACCAACGGAAGAACGCGAAGTAGCACCACTTTTATGTTGTTTTACTGCGACAGCAGCCGGGAGGTTTGCTACAGATTTTATTTCTGGCTTTGGCAGGTTTTGCATGTACTGCCTTGCAAAACTAGAAAGGCTTTCTACGTATCTTCGGTAAGACTCAGCATACAAAGTGTCAAAAACGAGTGAACTTTTTCCTGAACCTGACCTACCAGTAACCACTGTGAGTTCAGACTGAGGAATTTTTACATCAATACCTTGAAGATTATTGGTGCTAACACCCTTTAATGTAATCGTTTTTTTCATGGAACCCTTAAGTAACGGGGGTTTCGAGCACTAGCCCTTTTATAACCCACTAAAAAGGTTTATAATAAATCAATAGACCATGTCATTAAGCTTTTAATAGTAGGTAACAGTTTGAAAACAGTGATGAAAATCTTCTTTGCTCTTGGTGCCTTTTCCATAGGTTGCCTAATTGGCTTGCAGATTCTAGAAGGCTACATTAAGCAGTCCCATCAGGGTGTGCAAGTAGCTCAAAACACTGTACAAAACAACGCCATTTTTTACACTGAAATTGGTGAAACTACACCTTCAAAAAAACAAAAGTTTGTTCCAGTCCCTCAATCTAAAAAAGTCTTTTCACTGCAAATTGGCACTGCAAGGTCTGTAAAACAAGCAGAAAAGTACTTGGCGACCCTAACAAAATCTGGACTTAACGACGGGTACTACTCACCTAAAGTAATCAAAGGTAAAACTCGTTATCTTTTGAGGTACGGTATTTACGAGGACAACACAAAAGCGAAGAAAACAGCAAAGTTTTTAACCAAAAATCACCGCTTAAAACCGAAAGTTATTTTACTGGACTAGATATTTGCTATATTCGCACCTGACTAATACGGAAACCACCCATTGAAACCAATCTCGACAAATAATATCAGAAATTTTTGTATCATTGCCCATATTGATCATGGAAAATCTACACTCGCAGACCGACTGATAGAAGCTACTGGAGCACTATCAAACAGAGAAATGCAGTCTCAAGTTTTAGACTCTATGGACATTGAACGAGAGAGAGGGATTACCATTAAAGCACAAACTGCATCTATGGAGTTTGAACTTGATGGGGAACGACTACAATTAAATCTCATTGATACTCCTGGACACGTCGATTTTAGCTACGAAGTTTCAAGAGCACTTTCTGCGTGTGAGGGTGCACTAGTAGTGGTTGATGCAGCACAAGGTGTAGAAGCACAAACGGTCGCAAACGTTGCACTCGCGATGCAACACGACCTAGCAATTATCCCAGTCATTAATAAGATCGACCTACCAAGTGCAGAGCCATTAAAAGTGATGGAAGAAATCGAAAACGAACTTGCTATCGAAGCAACAGAAGCAATTCTTACCAGTGCAAAAACCGGTAAAGGTGTTGACGAACTTTTAAAAGCAATTATTGAACGTATCCCACCACCAAAAGATAGAAATGAAGAACCATTAAAAGCTCTTATCTTTGACAGTTGGTTTGACGCTTATCTTGGTGCCGTTTCTATGGTGAGGCTTATGTCTGGCACCTTGAAAAAGGGCGATAAAATTAAAATGATGTCAACAGGAAGAGACTTTGAATGTCTCAGTATAGGACGCTTAACTCCAAAACCAGTAGCAACTAAAGAGCTAAGGTCTGGAGAAGTAGGTTTTGTTTCTGGATCCATCAAAACCGTATCAGACACAAAAGTTGGTGATACAATAACTCTAGCAAAACAACCTGCAAAAGAAGCTCTTGACGGTTTTCAAGAAGCTAAGCAAATGGTTTTTGCCGGTATTTTCCCGGTTGATTCAAGTGATTACACTTACCTAAAAGACTCTCTTGAAAAACTACAATTAAACGACTCCAGCTTAACTTATGAAGTTGAAAGTTCAACAGCACTTGGTTTTGGTTGCAGGGTAGGATTTCTTGGCTTACTTCATATGGATATCGTCCAAGAGAGACTCGAACGCGAATACAACTTAGATCTAATTTTTTCTGCTCCAACGGTTGTTTACAAAGTCTTAACAACCTCAGGTGAAGAAGTTGAAATTGAGAACCCCTCAAAACTCCCCGACGCCGCAACAATAGACACCGTTTTTGAACCTTATGTAAAACTGAGTGTACATACACCTCAAGATTATCTCGGAGCTATTCTTAAGTTATTAACTGAGCGAAGAGGAGTACAGTTAGACTTAGAGTACAATTCAACAAAACGAATAAAAGTTGTATACGACTTACCAATGAATGAAATGGTTTTTGATTTCCACGATAGACTAAAAAGTATGTCCAAGGGTTACGCTTCGATGGACTACGAAGTATCCGGATTCAAAGCTGGTGATCTTGTAAAAGTCGATATTCTCGTAAATGGTGAACCACTCGACGCACTATCGTGTATCGTTCACCGTTCAACTGCTCCTCACCGTGGAAGAGCACTTTGCAAAAAACTTAGAGAACTTCTACCAAGACAAATGTTTCAAATTGCACTACAAGCAGCAATCGGAAGCAAAATCATTGCCAGAGAAACCATTTCAGCATACAGAAAAGACGTAACCGCAAAATGCTATGGTGGTGATATTTCCAGAAAGAGAAAACTCCTAGAAAAGCAAAAAGAAGGCAAAAAACGCATGAAGTCTGTAGGTAGAGTAGAAATACCACAAAAAGCATTTATGGCTGTTCTCAAGTTAGACGATTAAATTCTCTTCTTTTTCTTAAGTTTTTTTAGTGCATACCGCTTTTGTTTTGAAGCGGCTAAACGATCTGATTTTCTTGCGATATTTCTCACCGCAATAAAACTTGGATAAAAATTCTTAGCGGCAAATTTAAAGATACTTGTGTGGTGTTTGTTACGCACAGTAACGTAATCTTTCGTATTCAGTTTCTTAATGGCTCTCAACACACCGTTGATTCCATAATTATGTGCCGTCAACGTTAGGCCCCAGACATTAATTTTTCCGTGATAATACTTTAGTTTTTTAAGTGCTGCCCTTGTAGACTTGATTGGCCATACTCTTTGGTCTGTCTTACGATTAACTTTAAGACCCCACCTTCGACCTGTCTCTGGCATAAACTGCCATAATCCTTTAGCACCCACTTTTGACTTAGTTCTATTATGAAAACCACTTTCTAAAAAAGGAAGGTATGCCAAATCCTTTGGAAGATTGAGTCTACGTAACTCTCTTTTAATCATAGGCATATATTTTTTTGATCTTTTTTGAGCTACTTGAAAATGATCTGTGACACCACGTTGACACCGAATTCTTGATGGTGCTTGCGTATAAAAACTTTTTAATCGAAGTCTTTTAGGAATTCTACTGTAAATAAGTTTTGTAAAACCATCTACTTTTGTTTTCCCTCGGCTAATATTTTTTAATGCTTTTTTAATTCTAGAAATTTCATGAATAACGTAGTTAGAGTTTTTAGTGGAGCCTCGGGTTTTTTTAACAACCTTTGTCATATAGACCATATCTAAATGTTTACTATCATGAAAAACACACTCTTTAGATGTGTAGCCATCAAAGATTTTTTCCCAAAACTTAACTTCCTTAATCATCCCCTTATAAAGAGGTAAAGACTTATTGTAATTTGCAAAAACCTTTGGTTCCCAAAAAAAAGAACCAAGAACCACTAGAATAAAAAAGATAATACGCAATTGAAGCTCACTAAATGATAATAACGTTGATGAATGTATAGTCTATTTTTTCATCAGCTTAACGGATATGCAATAGAGCTAATTTACCTAGTCTATATTAATTTAAATGACAAAATTATTAGGTGAGTAAGTGGCTTAAATTACTTAATAAAATTCATTTTTTTTGAGTTCTTTAAAGATTGATCTCGTTCCACCCGATAAGGCTTTGAGAGAAATAGAGGAATATCAAAAATGAAGACGAACGCACTATTCATTGTTTTATGTTTTTTACTGACATCATGTAAGTTCATTGAAAGCTCAAGCAAACCAAATGACTTAACTCACCAGAAGATTTCTGCACAGAGTAATGTAAGTGCCAATAGTGCATTAATTTATTATGCTAACCCAACGACACAATCAGAAGAGAACACAAAATCGTTTTCAAAACTCTTAACAACATTATCTCTTTTAGAAGATTCTGCCGTTGATGTAGTTTCATCTTTACTCATAGAAATACTATTTGAAGGCGTTGAAACCGACTTCAAAGTATTTACTCCACAAGTCAATAAAGAAGTTGAAAATTTAAAACACACTTACTGCCAAAAACAAAACAGCACTAATAGATCAGCACTAATCGTATTTACAAATGATCTTGCTAAAGAAGGTAAGTTTTTATTATGTTTACCAAACTATGCAAATAATCCAATTGTTGAAGACATTGATTTTGATTTTTCTAAAGAAAAAAACCCTGTCTTTATTGAAAACCCATTGAGTAACCCAGCGTTTATTTCACAACTAGAAAATTCTATTCAAAAAGCATTTCTAGCAAATGGACAAACTTATGCTGATTATGCCTTTTCATTTGTCTCTAAATCACACGGAAGCCCTGATAATGTTATTGTCCCAAAATTTTCGAAAGATTTTACTTTGATGAGTTTTAATGACATTGCAAAATGGATAATTGATTTCACAAAGTCAGTTGACTTACAAAAACACTCTACAAAACACGAGTTAGGAATTACATTCGATGATACAAATAGAACGAAATGGCTAGAGAACTTCAACAGCCTTTCTAATGACTCAAATAACGGCTCAAGCCTAGAGCTATTCGCAAACTCCTCACTCGTTAGTTTTATGAGAGATGAACTATTTAGTACCATAAACTATGATCTTAAGGGTGCATTAAAAGGTGACCTTAAAGGTGCATTAAAAGGAGATCTCAAAGGTCAGTTAAAAGGTGAGCTTAAGGGCCAACTTAAAGGTCAGTTAAAAGGTGAGCTTAAGGGCCAACTTAAAGGTCAGTTAAAAGGTGAGCTTAAGGGTGAACTTAAGGGCCAACTTAAAGGTCAGTTAAAAGGCGAGCTTAAAGGGCAACTAGCAACTGATGATAAAAGTCTTCCAGACGCTATCACAAAAGAATTTTTTATCTCCGTACTAAAAAAATGGAGCTCAAAGTTTAGTGTCTTGTTTTTAGAATCTTGTAATAGTGAACTGCCAACTAGCTTGGTTGAAAACCTTAAAACTGAAGCTGAAAAAGATAGTCTAAACCTTCTGACACCCGATGTATTTGCTTCAGATCAAAAGGGGTTAAACTACCAAACTATTGACTGGAGTAAGATACCAACAGACTCTAAAAACAATATTGAAGTTGAACTTAAAAAATTGCTATTAGAAGTTATTCAGAACCAACCTAGCAATGAATAATTAAAATGGTCTTATCATCATCGAGAACAAAATTTTTACCCGAAGTTATTAATTTTTGAAAAAATAATTGATTATCTAAAAGAGCATACTCTGCTGATGCTCTCTTAATAGAGTTCAATGCTCTTGGACCTTCAATAACACCATCTGTAAACATAAACAGCTTACCTTTCTTACTTTTATGATCGAGGGTTTCCTTTGCAAATTTCAAACTCGATTCTTTTCCAACCTGGTTACTCCGCAGTGGATACATTGCAAACTTTTCATCAATATAAAAACATCCTGAAGAACCCATATTATACAGCACAACTTCTTGATCTTCTTTCATATGAACACACACAAGTGAAGAGGCCATATTCCCATTATAGTTTGTAAATAAGTTACTGTTTAATCCCTCTAAAATAACTTTGACATTTGTATTTTTACTGCAGTACTCGCTTAGAATTGTAATAATAGACGAAACAGCTAATGCAGCCGGGGGACCTTTACCCGTAACATCACCTACAAAAAGTACTTTTTCATCATTAGGTAGTGTAAAATCAGCAAACCAGTCTCCTGACATTTCCTGAGCTGGGCTAAAGTAAAACTCATAGTCAAATCCATTAAAAGTATCTTTCATCTTCTGAGGTAATAAAAAACTTTGAACTGTACGACCAAGCTCTAACTGGGACTCAATATATATTAACTCTTTTTGAATTTGATTTTTAGTCATAGCTGTCATCCCAAACTCCATAGCAGTAACGCTCGACAGAATAACAAAAAAGAGTAAGTCATAAGCCCAAACACTAGAAAAACCACTGTAATTTAAAGAAAGTAAATCAGCCAGTAATCTCCATTCTTCAAACGTAGCGGGTATTAATGCAGAAATAAAGAACAAAAGTAAGAAAAATGTAACTCTTTTCCTAAATATAAAATCCACTTTATCTTTTAAAAACACAAGAAGCTTAGAGGCAATATAAACACCATACAGAAGAACAAAGATCTTCAATGATGCACCAAGTAAATCAATATAATTCACAGCAGATTTTGAACTTACCACAAAAGGAAAAGTAGAAACAAAAGCCAAGAAAACCATCCCTAATACAGCCCAATATTTAAGGAATGGCCGCATTGGCTTTCTAAAGAAATCATGTACGAACATTAGGAAAATATACTCAGTGAAAACTCTAAAACAAGCGGCAAAATATGCTTGATCCAAATACTTTGATAAAAAATCAGAATAACCAGACTCAAAAAAGATATTAAGTGAGCTGAAAATTATATAGAACAAAAATGAAAACAACTCTCTTTTCTGACTTAAAAACAAATAAATAAAACCAAAAACGATACAAAAAGTTAACCTTGGGACGATATACCAAAGATAATATGTCGTTTTTAACTCTCGAGAAATATTTGTAGTTTGTATTAGATCAGCTTTTTTACCTATCAATAGATCAAGTCTATTTGATAAGCCTTGATAAGGAAGGTTTTCAGGGTTAATTTTTATAGAAATAAAAACTTCACCGCTATTTTCATCAACTGTTTCAATAGGAAGAGGGATGTTTACAGTCTCTGCAAAACCTTCAGAAATTAATTTTTCATTGAGATAAAACTGATAATTCTTTGCCCATATATATAATGAGTGAAAAACTATTGGTTGTTTTTCTATAAGGAATCGCTCAGGGATCTTAAATTTTGTTCGTAAAAAGATGAAATCGCCATCTTTATAGTTATTTAACGGGAACTCTCTAGCCGGTAAAACCATCTTTTTTAAATAATTTGAAGCTGGATAACCTTCTGTCAGGTGGCACTCTAATTCACCACAACTAGGTGAATGGCCATAAAAAACATCCCACTGAACATTATCGTCTGTTAAATTATAAAACCTAGGGTCTTCATAAAGATTTCCTGTAGGGTTTGCGTATTTATAGATTTGATAGCCAATAAAACCAGCAGAAATAAATATGATAACTAAGGTCATTATAGATCGAAGGATGGTTGGTTTTTCCATCTCCAAATTTGCTTTTACTAGTTTAGATTTCTCTAACTCTGCAGTTGCACTAATGATGTACGACAACATGCTTGAAAAAAAATTTATAGCTTTATCTAAACTCACGCTAAGTAGCCTTAATCATTAAAATTACATATTCAAGTTATCGGCCTCATAGCCACTCTCTGCTTCTAATCAATAAAATTGAGAAGAAAAAAAAGCAAAATGCCTACAATAAGCCAATAAAAACAATTATCTGTATCAAAAGGCAGTATCTTCTAAATATCGCTTTTAAATATCGCTTTTTAAAAAAGTTTAATGAGTAACTTGACCAGCACAGAAGTAGGCGTTTTAAGAGTAAGTAAAATTTATAATTTTATAGGAAGTTTTACCATTAGGTGTTTGAATAAAAAAATCATCATTTATTTTTTTTCCTAGTAAAGCATTCCCTAAAGGCGACAACCAAGATACGGTTAATATTTCAAACTTAGGTTCATCTCTACCGACAATCTGATAAGTTATTTCATCAACTGTATTTTCTTTTTGAAGAGTGACAATTGCTCCAAAAAAAATAAAGTCAAAACTAAAAATCTTAGGGTCAATAACTTGAGCATCTTTTAACAGTTTTTCAAGGTATCGGATGCGGGAATCAATTTCACGAATTCTTTTTTTACTATAAATATATTCTGCATTTTCACTTCGGTCGCCTTCTGCAGCAGCCGTAGCCATATTTTGGACCATAGAAGGTCTCTCAGTTTTAACGAGTTGTGTATGTTCAGAACGAAGAAATTCAAATCCACGAAGCGTATATGGATTTTTTAATGGTGGTAAATTTTTCATGGAGTTTATAAAAAGAAAGGTAAAAAAAAAGGTTGCGTCGAGCTACTCTCCCACAATTAAAATTGCAGTACCATCGCCGCTGTAAGGCTTAACTTCCGTGTTCGGAATGGGAACGGGTGTGACCCTTACGCTATAGACACAACCAATCTTTTTATAGAAAAAATTAGGTGAGAATGCAATCAATTTTTTACAAAAATTTTGCATTAAACAACTTTGCATTTAAAATCCTGGATACTTGGTTTTGATTTTCCCAAGTGAGGAGTAAAACGGCTTAAAAATAAGCCTCACGATCAATTAGTACTGGTCAGCTCCATACATTGCTGCACTTCCACATCCAGCCTATCAACGTCCTCGTCTTGAACGGATCTTTAGAACCTTACGGTTAGGGAAATCTTATCTTGAGGTGGGCTTCCCACTTAGATGCTTTCAGCGGTTATCCCATCCATGCATAGCTACCCAACGGTGCTTCTGGCGAAACAATTGGTACACTAGTGGCATGTCCATCCCGGTCCTCTCGTACTAGGGACAGCTCCTCTCAAATTTCCTACGCCCACAGCAGATAGGGACCGAACTGTCTCACGACGTTCTGAACCCAGCTCGCGTACCACTTTAATTGGCGAACAGCCAAACCCTTGGGACCTGCTCC
>JALZUQ010000016.1 GCA_023301465.1 Oligoflexales bacterium | reverse complement strand
AGGTCAAACCAACCAATACCAAAAAACAGTTGTTTTCCGTACACTGGATTCCAAACAAGATTTAAACCTATCGTCATTTCTTTTTCGCGAATTGGAACATATGCAGGACCTGCGGTAATTCTATTAGCATTTAAAACACCCTGATTAGCGGGGTTATTTGCTGCCGCTTCTTGTATTTCTTTTGCCCTTGCAAGACTACCATCTTGAGAAAGGTCTCCACCATCTGTCAAACACTCAGGACTAACCACAACATCGGTTGCACGAAGCATAAAATTTTCAATGCAAGCACGTTCACCACGGTCACTATTAAAGTTTTTCATAAAATCAATCCCAAGACCCCAAGCCTCAGAAAAGAAGTAATTCAGTGAACCGTGAATGCTAAACGTATCGGTAAACGATTGATTAATGATACCACCACCATTAATATTGAGTTCAATCTTACCTTTTTTGGGATAACGTTTATTCTTCACATTATCTCTGGTTTCTACAGCTTTTCGGTATTCCTCTGCAAAACCAACTGAACTACTTAGAAGAATCAATACCAACCACATGTTTATCTTCATCACTCGCCGCCCCACCTTAAGTTACATATTTGTGATACAAAAAAGTATGCTCAAAAAAGGTTCTTTTGCTCAGTGATGTGTCATCCGTTTTTAAAACGTAACTAAGAACTCACAAAGCTTGCTTCAATAAGAGAAAGTTTTTCGCTGCATAACGCTTTCGACTTTTGAAGCGAACCCAGATCCTCGCACTTTTGCTGGATCGAAAAATAAAACTTAATCTTTGGCTCCGTGCCCGAAGGCCGCACACTGATTAATGAATTATCTTCTAACTTAAATTGTAACACATTTGACACGGGTAGAGTTAGTGTATCACCCTGAATAAATTCACTATTTTTGCGTTTGAAAGTTTTTTGTTTTTGATAATCGAAAACCATATCAACCTTAATTCCAGCTATTTCGGTGGGTGGGCAATCTCGCCACGCCTGCATCATACTGGCTATTTCTTGTGCTCCCTGCTGACCTTTTTTAGTGAGAGACACCAATTTTTCTAAATAATAGTCATGGCGAAGATAGATTTCATCAAGAATCTGATCCAGGGTCTTGTCTTGAGATTTATAATAAGAAACCATTTCAGCCGCAATGGCACACGCAGAAACTCCGTCTTTATCTCGCACAAAGTTCCCCATCAAAAATCCGTAGCTTTCTTCTCCACCACATAAATAAGTAAGCTCAGGGTTTGATTTGGATAGCTCTTCTGATAAACCGCATATCCATTTAAATCCCGTCAAGGTTTCATAGGTTTTCACACCGTAATAATCCGCAATTTCTTTTGCAAGATTTGTAGTAACAATCGTTTTGATGGTGTAGGCACCTTTGAGCTTATTTTGTTCTTGAGAACGCCTAAGAACATAATCCGTTAGCAAACACGCTAATTGATTTCCATTAGGAAGCCAAAATTCACCACGTTGATCACGCACACCAACACCAATTCTATCACTATCAGGGTCTGTTGCCATGATAAGGTCTGCACCGAGTTCTTTTGCTTCTTTTAAAGCGATCTCCAATGCCGCAGGATCTTCTGGGTTTGGGCTTTTTACGGTTGGAAAGTTACCGTCAGGCTTCTCTTGAGAAGAGACAATATGAACATCATCAAATCCAATTTGATTTAAGCAGGTTTTGACTGGATAAGCACCCGTACCATGAAGCGGTGTATAAACTACTTTTGTCGGTGCCGTTTTTCCGCCAAAACTTAAATTCTTTACTTCAGCAAAGTACTTTTCATCAAAGTCCTTACCTACCATATGAATTTTTCCAGATTTCAAACCTTCATCAAAGGCGATATACTTAAATTCTGAGTAATCCTTTAATGAATTATAGACATCAATAATCGCCTGATCGTGAGGAGGAACAATCTGTCCACCGTAATTCCAGTATGCTTTAAAACCATTATACTCTGGAGGGTTATGGCTTGCTGTAATACAAAAACCACCATGGCATTCAAAATGCCTCACCATATAAGAAACCATTGGCACCGGTCTTAGCTCTTCGGTTATGTATGCGTCCATATTACGATAAGCACACACCTCTGCAGCAGCCATCGCAAATTCTTTCGAAAAATTCCTAGAATCATAAGAAATAGCTACTTTGTGCTTATCCTGTGGAAAAGCTTTTTGAAGGTGCAAACAAAAGGCCGTTGTTGCTTTACGGATATTATAAATATTCATATAGGCAGACCCAGCACCAACGACACCGCGAAGACCACCTGTTCCAAAGGCCATTTCTTTATAAAAGCGATCCGTTATCTCAGACCATTGCTCACGCTTTACAAGATCCTTTAATTCATCTTTGGTGGCTGCATCAAACGCATCTGATTCTAGCCACATATTTAGTCGTTTTTTTACTATATCTGTAAGTGTATTCATATTTACTCCATTAGATTTTCACTAAAATTTTAAATAAAGAGCTATGCTAGAAGACTCAACACACTTCTTACGGAAAGTAATATACATGAGGTTTTCATCATCTAAAACGCTTTTGATAGATTCTGTGCCGATCAAATGCCCGTACCAATTCATTGAAAATTGACTGGTTTTCATAACAGAAAATATTTTTTGAAGTTTTTGGTTCATCACATAGATAATAGCAAACTACTTACCCAAACAAAAACGGCTAAAAATTTCGGTGAACACTTCTTCGTGATCGACAAAACCAATCAGCTCACTCAGAAAACGGTTACTCTCTTGGAGTTCAAACGAAATGATTTCTTCGGAATGCCCTACTTGTATGGCCTCTAGAGTTTTCTTTACACCTGTTAATGCACTCTCTAAAGATAACTTATGGCGATAATTGGTTATAAAAACATCACCCTTACCAACAGACTGCAATGCACCATCAAAGCTAGATTCTATATACTCAACCAAAGAATCAAGCCCACCTGAGGTGATGACACTAAATGAAAGATCACTTTGGTATTGTCCGTCAGAGGCAAGAAGATCTGATTTTGAGTAACAGTTTTTTATGTGAGTTAACTCAGTACCTAGCACTTCTTTTAGATCTAAAAAACTATCTTTGGAATTTGATATTTGAATATTTAACACTAAGTCAGCTGTAAGCATTTGTTTTTTTGCGAGTTCAATACCATCTGATTCTAACTTTGTAAGATCATCATGAATACCAGCCATATCCGTGAGGTGGATAAGTCTGCCACCTAGCATCATGGTTGTATTAATATAATCTCTTGTTGTACCAGCTTGATCGGACACGATTGCTCTTTGTTCTCCCAACAAAGCATTTAATAAACTAGACTTACCGACGTTGGGAGGCCCGGCTAAAATAACTTTATAACCATCTGCTCGTACTCTGCCAGACTCATAACTCCCAAGTAGCTTGTTCAACGAGTCTTTTAATGCAGTATTTTTTTTTGTAACTACTTGCAATTGAATTGCGTTTGTTTCTTTTTCATCAGGGAAATCGATACTGGCACTCAGTAGGCTTAAACACTCTAAAAGCTGCACTCGTAAAGTATCTATTTTTTTTGAGAGAATACCGTCCGTAAGCTTTTTTGCTGCCTCAAACTGATGTTTTGAATGTGCGTTTACCAACGCAAGTAAACCCTCAGCTTGTATGAGGTCCATTTTACCATTCAAGAAAGCTCGTTTTGAAAACTCGCCGGGCTCAGCCAAACGGTAACCATCTATCAAACTCAATTCTTTTAGAACCGACTGAACGATAAATTCAGACCCATGACAATGAATTTCAACAACATGCTCACCCGTAAAAGATTTGGGAGCACGAAAATAAACCACTAAACACTCATCAAGTACTTCATTGGTTTGAGACGAAATTAATTTTGAAAGAATAAGTTTTGAAGGAGACTCTATTAACTTATTAAAACGAGGAATAAGTTCTTTTAGGGGGTTAGGTTGCTCAAAAGAACTAATCCGAATGATAGCAACCCCAGCTCGTCCGGGAGCTGAGGCTAACGCAAAAATGGAATCTTTAAGATTCGGCATGCTCCACACCTTCGGCAGCTTCTTCGCCTTCAGCACCAGCAGGCAAAATCATCAAACGACGATCAGAACCCGTACCAACAGACTTCGTATAAACAGAGTCATCTTTGTCGAGTGCCATATGAATAATCTTTCTGTCATATGCAGATCTATAGTTTAAAACAATTGGTCTCCCATTTTCTGTTACTTTACGCGACAAATCAGCAGCCATCTCAATAAGCTCGTTTTCTCTAGAAATACGTGAGCTATCAGCATCTACAAAAATACGAAACGGTAAATCTTGTTTTAAGTGTCTTGGCTTTTTACGAAGCAAGTGCTCAAAAGATTCTGCAATTTTAATGTTCTTATTGAGAACACCTTGAATGTACTCACTTTTGATGTTGAAAATACATCTATCTTCTTCGCGTTTTGTCTCTACTTCAGTAATACTTGAATCAACAAATTTAGCGATTTCTAAACAATATGTTTGAAGTTCTTGAATTACTTCCGGTTCATTCTCTAAAGGCTCAACTGCAATACGAACACGCTCTCTTTTTCGATTCGCATGAAAGTTGTTTTTTCGGCCACGTCTTGGTCGGTCACCACGAGTTTTACCTTTTGGTTTTCTTGACTCATCTTGATCACCTGATTCTTGGTCATGTGATTTTGAAGCATCTTTTCTGTTTCGGTTATTCTTTTTGAAATTACCTGAGTTTTTGTTTTTGCCTTTTGATCGTTGCGTTCTTTCGTCAGCTTCTTTTATCCAAGCATTGATTTGAACCTTGCTGCCGAACAATGAGGACAAAAAGCCCTTCTCAGCTGCTTCGTAACAGACCAGCTTTTGCTGAACACCAAGGACTTTTGCTGCTTTTGCAACTGCCTCATCCATTGTCTTTGCTTTGACGTTAATACTGTTTGCTCTACTGTACATACTTGTGTTTCTCCTTAGTTTACCCTGCAGCCGGAACTGGTTTGTCGGCGTAGCGACGATTGAGCCATTGCTGCTGAGTGATTGAAAGTATTGAGTTGATAACCATGTAGACCACTAAACCTGACGGCAAAGAGATCATAAAAAATGTAAACATAAGCGGCATGACTGTCATGACTCGCTGTTGTGTCTTATCCATTGCAGCGTTTGGTGTTAACTTCATTTGAAGCACCATCAACAGACCTAATAATATAGGAAGAATATAATAAGGGTCATAGTTACTCAGATCTTGAAGCCAGCCCATAAAAGGTGCGTGTCTTAGTTCCAGTGAATACATCAACACATTATAGAAAGCGATAAACACCGGAATCTGAGGAAGGACAGGAAGACAACTTTTTGCAGGGTTTACACCATGTCGTTTATAAAGCCCCATCATTTCCATTTGCATTTTTTGACGATCGTCTTTGTATTTTTCCTGCATTTTCTTCATTTCAGGCTGAATTTTTTTCATCTGAATTGCAGAAACCGCCGCTGCTTTTGTGAGCGGAAAGAACAAAGCTTTTAACATCATCGTTAGTATGATGATGGCGATACCCCAGTTATTCACAAGAGAATGAATCCACTTTAAGACACTCAAAACCGGGTGAGCGATAAAACTAAAAATACCAAATTGGATATTATCTCTTAAATCTACCTGAGCAGACTGAAGATAACTTGCAGACTTAGGTCCCATAAAACTTTGGTAACTAACATCTAAAGAACCACCAGCAGCAACCATCCCCGCATCAAAATCAAACTTGTATGTAATTTTACAGCCTGATTCTAATTTTTGAGTTTTAAAGCTCACTGTGGACTTATCATCATTTGGCATCACAGCTTTTAGAAAGTAACGATTATTCAAACCTACAAATTGTAGTTTTGCATTCATGAAGCTCTCTGACAAAGCATCCCCATCACAATAAGAAGTCAGAGTTTCATCTTCAAAATCACCGTCTAATTTGTAATGAAGAAACTGCCATCCTTCTAACCCAGTGGCGGCTGAAGGAAAAAATCCGCCCGCTTGCTTAACTGGCTTGATGTAATCTTCAAAGACCACGGAAGCTTTTAACGGCTGCGGAGTACTGGAGTTATTTGTATAAGAAAACTTAAATAAACCAAGATAATCTTTATCTCCAGCCTGAAACGCTTGGCTGATTTTCCACCCAGAAACCTCTCTGGAGAACTCAATACTGTTTTGGTTTTTCACACCACTAAACTTAGAAACCAAATCAGCTGATGAAGTTTTCTCAGACTGTAATGAACCATAAAACATCATTTTTTGATCAATGAGATCAACTTGACCTGATGCTGGGTCTTTTTCTTTGCTAAATTTTACAAGTTTTACTGTTTTAAAAGCACTATCTGATTGAGAAAACATGTAAATATTGGATGGTGTCTGTATGGTTAATTGCTCAGGAGTTAGTTTGACAATTTTTGAATCGCCTACAGAAGGCTGAGCAACTTGTGGATTTTGTGATGGTTTCTGTTCGCCATTTACTGAAGTTGGCTGATCTTGTTCGTTGACAACAGCTGAACCTTCACCTGCAGCAGAGTCTTCCGTTTTTTGTAGTGTTTTTTTTGCAAGGTGTGGGTACTTATTTTGCATATAAGTTGAATACGTAAAGTAAAATGCACCACACACAATCATTGCTAATAATAAGTTTCGGCTATTATCATTCACGGTAAATCTACACCTCCACGATGCCAAGGTTGGCACCGAAATAATCGGGATATGGTTTTAAGAGACGCCCTCACAAATGAAAACTCCTCATAGCAAGTTTTTGCGTAGTGAGAACACGATGGGTAAAAACGACAACGATGACCAAACAAACGGTCAAGCACGGGTGAAACGTGCTTTTGATAAAGAGCTATAAAAAATATCACTAGGCTCTTAATAATGAACCTCCTGATCTTTGTTGTAGTTCCGTCACCAGAGATTGAAGAGAGCCACGAAGCAACTCCCAGCTTGGATCTTTTGCCGGGCTAAATGAAAACACAAGGTCATAGCCAACATCAGCTTTTATTTGCGTTCGAAAAAATTCACGAAGCTGACGCCTCACACCATTTCGACGCACTGCATTACCAATACGTTTTGGAATGATTGCCCCAAGTCTTGAGTAAGCTAAGTTATTTTCTACCCAACGTACTTGCACACCGTGGCGACGTAATAAATTACGAGCACGAAATACTGCATTGTAGTCAAAGCTAGAGTGAAAGCGACGACAGGCTGGCAAACCAAAGCCGGCTGTGTCTAATTGAATTGTGGGTTGCATTGTTTTTACTTAACGTACGCAGTCGGGGTCAATTTCTTGCGACCTTTAAGTCTTCTAGACTTTAGTACGCTTTGACCGCCCGGTGAACTCATGCGAGATCTGAAACCGTGAGTCTTTGCTCTCTTACGTGTACTTGGTTGATATGTTCTTTTCATGGGTGCCGTCCTATTTGATGCGGTCTTGATTCTGGTTGGAGTCTCAGGTGGTGACTCGAAAGACTAGTTCTAACAGATCATTACAACGACGAAAAGCTCTAATTCAAGCTTATATCTAGTTTGAATTATTCTTTTTTTCATAAAATATTTTATAAATTCTTTAAAATGTGTTATAATCCTATGCAGGAGGGCGAGATATTGTATTTTTCAATAAAAACAAATTTAATATTAATTATATCAATGCTTTATAGTACTTCAAGCCTTGCGAAATCTTGGATCCAACCAGCAATCGTTTCTAAATCTCAAGGAAAAACAGTCATTTCCAGTTCAGTGAACTGTGGAGCCGAGCAAATCGGTTATATTATCGAAAGATCTAGTCACAAAAAAGGCACTTATCAAATAGGTGCTGTTTTCAGGGCACATCGTAAATTTTGTGCATCTCTACCAAAGCAAGTTTCAACAACTCTTCAATCAGTAGAGCTCAAAGGTCAGTTCACTCCAACACAAACTCAAATCTACAAAAACCTCAGATTGAAACCAACGAAAGTCCTTAGTGCAGGAAAGACTAAAGATGGGCTTGTTCGCATTACTTACACAGCATGCTCAAAAGCTCACAAGTTAACTTTCAGCGAGTCAAAAAAAGGACAGCTAAGAATAGGTATCCTTGAATGGCAAAATAAATCTCGAAAAAAATGCAAACTAAGAAAGTTTAAGCAAACTCTTCCAATCGTCTCTAGTGATAAACCAAAAGCATTGTTTTCAAAAAGCAGCCTTCCGAAGCATGAACTTAAGACGATCACCATCAAAAGCTTTAGAAAATACCCAAAGACAATCTCTGTTGATTACTTAAGAAGTTGTAATATGAAGCCAGTTGGATTAACTGCAAAAAAAATCTCTAAGAAATTAAGTTTGAGTTTATTGGTCTCTATTGACAGAAGTGTTAAATGTCTTGTCAAAAAGAAGAGACCAGCAACCTACATCATCAACCGTAAAAATATTTACTACGGTAAAAAACTAAAAAAAGAAAAAAAGAGCAAAGGCAAATTGATTGCTATTGGAAAAAATCACAAATCTAAAATTTGCAGAACAAAAAACAACCAATATATCTTAAATGAAAAAGGTGAAATTTCAGGTTATGTTGTACCTGCTAAAAACATCTGTAGATTTAAGAAAAAATCTATTGTCAGAAAAAGTTTCCAGAACAACCGTATCTAAGTTAGTAAACTGCTATATATTTCGGATCGCCACTTTTTATAGAGGATTTACTCCTGTCATCAGTTTAAATATCACCTTGTATGCATAACGACTAATATAAACAGGTTTCAAAGTTTTATGGAAGTCAGGATTATCACTATGATGAGAGTCTGACGTCACGGTAAAACCAACTCTATATCCGAGAAGACTTCGGTTGTAATACGCATACTTGTTTTTTGATGAAACAAAAAATGATCTTATATAAGATTCTAAACCGGCAAAATTTTCTGACATTGCTTCTTCTTGTGCAAGTTTTTTATTACGATGAACCAGCTTATAGCGATTTAACATCACTGATGAAAATAAGTGAGCTCGATCTTTTTTGTATAAATCACTTTTTGTAAATACGTAGCGATGCCAAGCATGGAATAATTCATTATACAGCCCAAACCAATTGATTGTCTGAAGATTGCCAGTGATCCTAAGAGTAGATTTTTTTGTAAAGGGGTTATAGTAGAATGTATTCCAAGATTGCTTGGTTTTTATTTTAATTTTTTTTGCAGCTCCTGATGCAAAAATTTCTTTAAAAATTCTTGTTGGGCGTTTTTTTTTGAGGGCTACTTTGTAGTACTGGTATAAATCCGTATCTTTTATTTTGGCTTCATTTTTATATGCAGAACCATCCCACCACTGTCCCTCCACCATTCTCTCAGTTTTTCCATCGAGTAAAGATGAGACATGACTCTGCTGGGTTTCAGACCCGCAACTCATGACAAACACAGCACATAGAAGCACGTGATAACGCATATTTTATCCATTTTTTTGGTTCTATGGATGTTTTAACAAACTAGTTTTTGTATGTAAAGAAAAACTGGCTGATCGGCCAGCATGTTGTGCGTTATGCAATCACACCTGACTCAACAAGTGATATTAAAATTTTTAATTGCAAAGAACCGCTTGAGCATCTGGTGTAAGAGGATAAAGAGGATCAATGCTTCCAAAGCTTGCCGTTACAGTTCCTTTGAGAGAACTACCAAAAAAGTCTAGATCAAGATCTATGAGAAAGACTTGCCCGTTGCTGGTTGGTAAAGACTGCATCGTCACTGATCCTGTTAAAAGATCAAACTCGCCTTCTGTGCCCTTAAAAAGCTGAATGCTAACTTTGCAATCTCCGGGTTGGCCTGACAGTGGCTCTGAGATATTTGGAGTAGATGTATTAAATACGATTTGCAGGTTTCGGTTTGCTACATACATTGTTGGACTCGATAAACCACTTACAAATACCTGAACTGTAAATAAGTTATTTACGATACCAGCCAAAACATTCTTGGAGCTTCCAGACACTTCACTTTCATTTGAAAATGAAATTTTTTCGGTTGCCACAACAAGTTCTGGTGAAGTGGGTTGTGGATCTTCTCCACAACCCAAGAAAACGAACAACAATAATATGAAAAGAGATTTATGCACGAGCACTTTTTGCCTTTGTTTTAGGTTTTGTTGGTTTTGCTGTAGGAGCTGCCGCTGTTTTTACCTTTTGAGTATCAACCGCAGTTGCACCCGGTTTACTGACACCCTTTGCTAGAGGCTTTAAACCATATGCTAAACGAACTTCTGATTCTAGTTTATGAAACAATGCTGGATGCTCTTGTAAGTACTCTTTAGCAGACTCACGGCCTTGACCAAGACGATCTTCTCCATAAGAGAACCATGTGCCTGCTTTGTTAACGATCTCTTTCGCAACACCTAGGTCAAGCAAGTCACCTGACTTTGAAAAGCCTTCACCAAACTTGATATCAAACTCTGCTTCACGGAAAGGTGCAGATACTTTGTTTTTGACAACTTTTACACGTACGCGGTTACCCATCACTTGGCCATCACGTTTGAAAGATGCAATTCGGCGGATATCTAAGCGGACACTTGAATAAAACTTCAGAGCATTACCACCAGAAGTTGTTTCAGGCGATCCAAACATCACACCAATCTTCATACGAATTTGGTTAATAAAAACAACTGTACAATTAGATCGAGAGATATTTCCTGTTAGTTTACGAAGTGCTTGAGACATCAAACGAGCTTGCAAACCCACATGGTGATCACCCATGTCACCTTCGATTTCAGCACGTGGAGTCAACGCAGCAACGGAGTCGATCACAATTAAGTCGACAGCATTTGTGCGAGTCAACATATCCACAATCTCTAATGCCTGCTCACCTGTGTCCGGTTGAGAAACTAGTAAGTTTTCGAGGTCAACACCGATTGCTTCGGCGTAGTTTGTATCTAATGCATGCTCTGCATCGACAAATGCTGCAACTCCACCAGCTTTCTGTACTTCTGCTACTAAGTGAAGCGTTAATGTTGTTTTACCACTAGACTCTGGTCCGTAAATCTCAACAACACGCCCCTTAGGAACACCACCGACACCAAGTGCAATATCAAGAGAGGTCGAGCCAGTACTAATCGCTTCTATTGGTTCTGGTTTGACATCTTTGCCAAGACGCATAATAGCACCTTTGCCAAATTGCTTTTCGATTTCTGCAACTGCGTTGTCAATGATTTTGGTTTGTTTTTCTGGTTTCATACGATCTCCCTAAAGGTTAATTAAGTTTATATTCCATCTTCTCAAGACTCAAAATTGTTCCACCAGCAATACCAAGTGGATAAATAAAAAACTGGATAAAAGGGATGACAAGCCAAATGCCAAGCCCCATGATGGGTAAAAAATTAGATACTGCAAGTTTACGTCGTTCAGCAAATGACAAGCCGTGTCTGGCAGGGACATAATCAAAGAAGTCCCACCCCACTAAAAAGGCTGTTACTAAAAAAGCGAGAATATTTACCATAGGTATCAACGCAACCACAACAGATACCACCAGAATAAAAACAACTTTTTTTGCTTCTTCTAAAATAAGTAAAAGTTGTTTCTTCCAAGTAAATGATGGAGCTTCTTTGCCAGTGATCTCTTTTTCGATCACAGAAGAAACATACTCATAAACCGGTGCCCATAAAATATTAGCAACGAGTATAGAAGAAATAAATGCAAGCCCTCGCACCAAAGCATAAAGCAGCCACTTGCAAATGTACCAAAGCCATACCCAGTAAACAGAAGGTTTATTAAAAAGTGCCCACGATTGAATGGAGCTATCGATGGCTTCAAGAAAACCCCAACCATAGTAAAGAAATAAACTTGCAAGCATCAAAGGTAAATATAAAATAAATGCGTATACCGGATGTGTACCCAACCACTTGATGCCACGCAGGTAGCTTTTGATGCCTGTTGTGGTTCCGTTAATGATGGGTAAAGATGAAAGCAAAGTATGTTCCTGTCCATGGATCTCTGTAACAATTCTTACTGATTGTGATGCCGCTTGACTAGCTTTTTTTATGCTTATTTTTAAGGCTGTTTTCTGAGGCCCTTGGCAGGCAACAACTTCAACTATCATAAAAATGTATGGTGTTTTTGGAAAAGAGTATTTTTCTTAAATTTGACTAAATTACGCTCAGCTGTTTTTCATAAATATTGTAAGCCATCAACGCAGGTAACCGCCACGAAACATAAAGTTACCGCCCATTGCAATGAGTTTCTCTTCATAAATAGCCTTTGGAAAATAAGGTTTTAAGACCAAACCATCCCCACCGGTTAAAACAAGTTCTACATCTTCTCCAAGAGAGACCAACATGTTTTGAATAAACGCAACCGACTCATGCACTGCACCATAAGCTAATGCATCTGCTGTTTTGGTGGGAGGAGTATTGGATAATTGTTCTGGAAGTTCTACCGCAGGTAATAAAGAACAATCAGACAATGAACTTAATTTTAAGCTAAGCCCAGCACAAATATAACCACCAATATGTTGAAAACCATGGGAGACCAAATCAACCGTCATAGCCGTACCAGCACTGACAACAACCATTGGTTTGTGCCGGCCTACAAGAAAACCTGCAGCTTCCATCGCAGCCAATCTATCTAACCCAATATGAGAAACCTGATAGTTTGTTTTTAGGTAAGGCAGAAACTTTGAAAGCTTTAGCCAACAAAAAGAGTTTGGTAGTTCTTGCTGTAATAAATGAACCGACTCCTCATTTACAGAAACAGAAACAACTAACTGAAAGCCATAACGAGAATGCCAATCTATTATTTTTTTTGAGATTTCAGTATGTTTTCCAACACTGTATTCTTGTATATCATCGCTTTTCGTTGAGAACAAACTTGCTTTTATGCGAGAATTTCCAACGTCTAACATCACATAGAATCTTTGTTTTTCAGCTTGAGTGAAAACACTAAAAGAGTGATCCGCTGAGAAAAGCTTTAAAGACTTTGAATCTAAGGATGATAATTCTAATGCCCCATCTTCGTGAATTTTTTCTGCAACATAGACAGAACTTGAATCTGACAACCATGCTTTTTGATACAAAAACCATTTTGGATCAAATGAACCTTTGAACAAACTATGTGAATGTTCATCTAAATATTTAAATAGTGATTTTTGTGCTGCATCAACTTCTATTGATTGACCATTCACAATAGAAACACTTATAGAGTTTGCTAATGGTTTTTGATTTAAATTAAGACCAATACCTACCAATATATGGCTTTGAAATTTCTCACACAAAATACCACTAAGTTTACGTCCAGAGAAATAAAGATCATTAGGCCATTTTACTTGAGGGCAAAACCCAAAAGTTTCTTTGCACCAATTTGAAATCAACTCACCGAAAGTAAGGGGTACTGCTGTAAGGTTAATTTTAAAGTTCTTTTCCCACTTGACGACCAAAGTAAGGTACAACCCACCACGCGGAGACTCCCAAGTTTTACCTTGTTGTCCACGACCTCCTGTTTGTTCATCTGCAATAATGACAAAATTATCAGACTCACCCTGCAAGACGAGTTCTTTCGCTTTGTTATTTGTAGAGTCTAAAACCGGATAATGTAAGAGTTTCATGAAAGCTAGATCTCACTATGATCATTAGTACTAAACAGATTATTATGCATATAATGCACCTATGCAACTTTGGCCTACCCAGCCAAACTAACAATTTATGCCACAAAACTCCTTAAAATATTTGCCTACCACATGATTTGAATAGCAAATAGCGATTCTCTATAATATACAGTAAGACAATTTAAAAACTTTGGGGGACATATGAGATCGGCATTTAAACTATTTATCATTTCACTTCTTTTTGTATTCAGTTCTGCATTCGCAGACGAAGACAAAATTACTTTCGACTTAAGCGTAATGAACGGCATTCAAAACGAAGTGATTATTTCAAGCAAACTAGAGCAGAGAGCGATTGTTTTAGAGTTCATGGCTAACTTTTGTGGCTATTGTCACCGAAATGCAAACAATGTTGAAAATCTTGCAAAAAAGTATAAAAGCGATAAAAATGTGCTGTTTCTTGATGTAGCAATAGATAAGACACAATCACAAGTTTACAAATGGATCGCAAGACACCCTTCTGAACATAAGCTTGTATGGGACGAAAACAAGGAATTATGGGACCAAATTGATCAAGAATACATTCCTGCTGTTGTGATTTTAAACAAATGTCATGAAGTGGTTTATGAAAATTCAGGTTTATGGAACGCAACAATTAAGTCTGAAATTGAAGCAACCATCAAAACAATTTCTAGTGATGACTATAAATGTAACAAATAATAACTAAAAATAATCTATAAGATTTGATCTAAAGAAGCCTTTACGCTAAACTTACGCATTATCTTAATTTGTGGAGTATGTAGTATGAGAAGGCTTTTTTTAATTTTACCACTTTTGGCATCAGTATCAGCAATGGGCCAAAACACTAACCCTAACAACGTCCAAGTAAACAGCAATGCTTACCAAGGTTGGATGTACGATGCTGGTGTGACCCTTGGCGGTAACGTAACTCGTAATGATTATGTTCTGTCTGGTGCACAAAATGGTAACACAGTAACTGTTACTTCAAACGCACTTGCAACAATTAACTACGCACAACGTAGCTATGAGTGGCGTAACATTCTTGCTCTTGGTCTTGGCTTCAGCCGTACACCAGCTCTTCCTGAGTTAGTAAAAGGTGATGACTTCATCAAGTTAACAAGTGAATTCCGTTACAAGTTAGACGGTATCAACTGGATCTTCCCTTATGCGGACGCTAGTTGGACATCTAACATCTTAGACGCAACTGACTACCGTGGTTCTGCAATCAGCTATGTAGTTGATGGTGGTGACGCTATTAATGGTACTGAGTATGACCTTTCTAAAGGACTCTCAATCCACCGTTTCGAAGAAACAGTTGGTGCGATCTTAGTTCTTTTCAACAAAAGAGCAGTTCCTGAGTTCAACTTAGAAGGACGTGTTGGTATCGGTGCAAAGCAAAATGCATTCAACGGTCAACAAATCATTTCAAAATTTGAAAATGACATAGCAACAATTGACACTAAAGAGTACACATCAAAAGTCGGTATCAAATACGGCTTATATGCAAAAGGTATCGTTGGAAAGAAAGCAATTTCTTACACTGCATACGCAGCATTCTTATCTCCTTTCTCTCAGTTCCCTGAAGAAGAAGGCAACGAGCTTTCTATCTCTCAAGCAACTGACCATGAGCTTGGTGTAAACGTAGCGTTTAACGCAACTTCTTGGTTATCTCTTGTTTATGATTTCAAAAATGTTCGCCAACCGGACATCCAAAAAGAATCACAAGTCACACATTCTTTCTTAGCAACAACAGCGTTTGCAACGAAAGGTACTTGGTAATTACTCCAAGCACATAAAATAAAAAAAGCCACATCTTATGATGTGGCTTTTTTTTGTTTTTTAAGCAGAGCTTATTGAATATAAGGAATAACAGATGGCGGAACAAACTCCGACGCATCGCCACCGTGATTTAAAACTTCACGAACTAACGAAGAGCTAATACTGGCCGTTTTCATATTTGCAGGAATAATAATAGTTTGAATTTTTTGATGTAATGCGGCATTGGCAATAGCAAGCTCAATTTCACGCTCAGCGTCTTTAGTGTTCCTCATCCCTCTTACCAAAAATGATACTCCCCACTCTTTTGCACAGTTTACGGTAAGACCTTTAATCTCTCGTACTTTGGCATTACCGAATGACTCCACACTAGAGCTCAACATAGATATTCGATCTTTTAAACTAAATTGGTATTTTTTTTCTGGGTTTACTCCAATTCCTACAATGACTTCATCTAAAAGCTTTGAAGCTGACGCAATTATCTCTACATGGCCTTTTGTTGGAGGGTCAAAACTACCGGCATATAAACCAATTCTTTTCATTTACGACTCCTTGCGATTACTTTTATAGAATACAAATTTTTTCATTTCATGTCTTCTGGTTGATACCATAAAAACCACCTATGTTACCAAGAATTGCATTTATCTTTATATTTACACATATCTGCTTCGTAAGACTACCCTATGGACTAGCTATTATTTTTTGTGTTTTATTATGGTTAGTTTGCATCACCTTCAAACCAAAAGACCATACAAACCCGGTCTATTGTATTATTTTTTTGTATTTAATCTATGCCGCTTTATTCAACCCACCAGTAAGCACGCAACACAAAATGCTGTCACCTCTGCAATTTGGAGTTTCAAAGAAACAACGAACACATCACTGCCCAGAAAATATTGCTCAAAAAGAGTATTGGAATGTTTATGGTTGTACATTAATTTTTGGAGATCAAAATAGACTTCCCAGCGATCTAAAAAGAAGCCTTCAAAAGATTGGAATGTCACATATCTTGGCAATAAGTGGACTACATTTTGGGGTAATGTACTTTACATTTAAGGTAATACTACAAGTTTTATTTGGGTTCTTCTCACTTTTTATAAATAGAAAAATACCCCCTAATATACTTTATATCATTAAATCTTTTTTACTTATCCTTATTTGTATCTACTATTATAGACTTACCAATCTCAGCCCAGCAAGCTTTCGAGCTTGTTCGTTATTAGTTCTTATTGAGATTTTTAAAGCAATTGGTTTTCGAGTAAAGTTTTTAGACCTTCTTGTCAGTGTTTTTATTTTTACAGCAGTAGCATTAGGGAATGAACTATTATCAACTGGAAATATTCTTAGTTGGTCTTGTTACATTATCGTTATTTATTTTCATAAAAAAAACGGCAACAGTTTTTTAAAGAACATTTATATGCACTCATGCTTTACATTGATTGGGGCAAGTTTCTTTATGAGTTTTAATTTGTTAAGTCCGTTTATCAATATGGCTTTTCTTCCCTCATTCATCTTATTATTCTCAGGTCTTATTCTCACATTTATAATGATGAATATTTTTAACCTCAGTATTGAAACCAGCACCTATATCGTAAAGCATCTTGAAAACTACTTTATACTTTTAGATGAATGGGCCTTTTATAGCTTTAGGCACTTTCAGATCAATATTCACTCCCCCACTTTAGAGGCACTTTTACCCTTCTTGTCCATCTCGGTTCTTGGTTATTTTTGTTACCGCCTAGAAACAGCACCTTCTAGAACGCTTATTAGGCAATGATTTCAGAGGCTTAAATATTGAAAGATCTACCCTTGACAATATAATGGATAGCCTTAAGTTATGATGGTCAACGAGATATCAGGAGAAAAAATGGGCAAAATTATAGGAATTGACCTTGGAACAACAAACTCAGTTGTATCCGTCATGGAAAACGGCAAAGCCGTTATCATCAGTAACGAAGAAGGACACAGAACTACGCCTTCTGTTGTTGGTATTAAAAAGGACGGAGAGGTACTTGTAGGTAACCCAGCAAGACGCCAAGCTGTCACAAACCCAGAAAACACAATCTACTCAGCCAAAAGATTCATGGGCTGTATGTTTGATGAGAGATCTGAAGAAGCTTCTAAGATGCCTTACAAGGTTGTTAAAGGAAACGGCGGAGTCGTTAGCTTTGATGTTTTAGGTCAACAATATTCACCACAAGAAATCGCTGCAAAAGTTTTGGGGAAACTCAAAAAAGCAGCTGAAGATTATTTAGGGCATTCCGTTACTGAAGCAGTGATCACAGTTCCTGCATACTTTAACGATAGCCAACGTCAAGCAACTGCCGACGCAGGCAAAATTGCTGGATTAGATGTTAAGCGTATCGTCAATGAGCCAACTGCTGCTGCACTTGCTTACGGACTCGATAAAAAAGCAGACGAAAAAATTGTTGTTTATGATTTTGGTGGCGGTACATTTGATGTTTCTGTTCTCGAAGTTGGTGAAGACGTCGTGCAAGTTTTAGCAACTGGCGGAGATAACCACTTGGGTGGTGACAACGTTGATGAAGTTTTGATTGATTTCTTACTCAAAACCTTCAAAGATGACACTGGCATTGACTGCAAGGGTGACCCGATGGCAATGCAACGTCTCAAGGAAGCTGCTGAAAAAGCTAAAATCGAGCTTTCAACTGCTCAATCTACAGAAATCAACCTTCCGTTCCTTAGTGCAGATCAAACAGGTGGAAAACATTTAGTAACTTCACTTCCACGTGCAAAATTCGAACAAATGATTTCTGACATTGTCAGAAGAACCATTGAACCATGCAAAAGAGTCATG
The DNA here is from genome assembly GCA_023301465.1 of Oligoflexales bacterium. Classification (GTDB taxonomy): domain Bacteria; phylum Bdellovibrionota_B; class Oligoflexia; order Oligoflexales; family JALZUQ01; genus JALZUQ01. The sequence goes on along the minus strand of JALZUQ010000016.1, from coordinate 15,710 downwards.
AAGGATGCAGGTGTTGCAACTTCAGATATCAAAGAAGTCATCTTAGTAGGTGGCTCAACTAGAATTCCATTAGTACAAACAAAAGTTTCTGAGTTTTTTAGCAAAGAACCAAACAGAACCGTAAACCCAGATGAAGTTGTTGCAATTGGTGCGGCGATTCAAGGTGGTGTTCTTGCAGGAGACGTCAAAGACGTTCTACTTTTAGATGTTACTCCGCTTTCACTAGGTATCGAAACACTTGGTGGCGTGATGACCAAAATCATTGAAAGAAATACAACGATCCCAACCGAGAAAAAACAAACTTTCTCAACAGCAGCAGACAACCAAACTTCTGTTGAGATTAGAGTTCTTCAAGGTGAGCGTGACATGGCATCTGGCAACAGAGAACTTGCGAAGTTTAACCTTGTAGATATTCCTTCTGCACCAAGAGGCGTACCTCAGATTGAAGTAAAATTTGATATTGATGCAAACGGTATTGTAAGCGTATCTGCAAAAGATGTTGGCACAGGCAAAGAGCAAAAAATCACGGTAGAAGCACCAACAAGACTGTCTGACGAAGAAATCGAAAAGATGGTCAAAGATGCTGAATTACATGCTGATGAAGACAAAGCTAGAAAAGACAAAGTTGAAGCAAAAAATCAGTTAGATAGTATGATCTTTACCATTGAAAAAACCCTCAAAGAGAGCGGCGATAAAATCAGCGATGATATCAAAACTCCACTTGAAGCAAAAATCAAAGAAGCAAAAGAAAAGATCGAAACAGCGGATACAGAAGAACTCAAAACCATTCGTGAAGAACTTGAAAAACAATCTCACAAAATGGCTGAAGAGGTCTATAAGACCGCTCAAGCAAACGGTGGAGCTGATGCAAACCCGGCTGAAAACACAGCGAAGAACGACGACGATGTTGTTGATGCTGAGTTTGATGATGATCAACCATCTGCTTAGTAAATTGCATTAACAAAAAAATCCCGTGAACTCTTTTCACGGGATTTTTTTTGAGTTATTCAAATCTTAGTCACATTGACTTGCATTATTCGATATCTCTGATGGAATTTTATCCGTAGGATTTAAGCCCAATAATTTTTTAATTTCAGAACAAGCCTCATCAATTTGAGCAGGTGTGAGATTATCTTTTACTTCACTATCCGATAGTTTATCTAGTAGTTTATCTCCAGTACTCTTTAATAAGTCTGCTCTAGCAGCTGCATCTCCAGCAGAACCTGACTGTTGAAGAACATCTCGAATACTATTGATTTTCTCAGATGATTGGCTAATAGCATTGCGAAATTCTTCTGGAACACTAGGAATTTCAGAAATTGCTAACTGAGCTGTATCTAAATTATTTAAAAGTGAAGTAATCATTGGAGTGCCATTTGTAGTACTAAAAACTGAATCCACGAGATTAGCTAGACTCCCTATCGCACTTACAAAATTCACAATATCATCATCTGTTGATGGAGTAGAACCATTTGTATCATATTGTTTATTTGCAATAGCTTCACCGTATGCTTGTAAACTAGGTGTCTCTTGACCATCAGGTGCAAATAACAAAATAGAGTTAAAATATAAAGTCTCTCCTAAATGTGCTAAAGCCCATAAAAACTGAATCGAAGTTTGTCTATTATTACTCACATTTTTGATATCACATTGATGCCTAGTATCTGTAGGGATTTTTGATGAAGCAGGCACGTAAACACACATTTTATCAAGAACCTGCTTTATTCTGGATAAACGATCAAGAGAGCTGCGAGCATCCTCTGAAGATTTTGGAGCATAATAAGTATATTCGACCCCATCAAATACCGCAGTATTTCGAGTACCCATTTGAGCTAAATCCGCTTCAGTTATACCGAGAAGACCTTGAAGATCAGTTAAAAAATCTTCTGTTTCTTTTTCAACACCAGATTTTTCTTGATCAACTTGAAACTGCAACAAACTTTTTCCAATGTTTACAGGATCTAAGTTAGCATTTCCCAAAGCAGCAAATGCTCCAAGAATAACCGCTTCAGGATCATCTGGGTTTTGTTTTTCTGCCTCTAAACTAAGATTTACAGCTTCTTCATAGTTACCTAGATCATACTCAGCTTGTGCAGCTTCTAGTAATGACTCGTAACTCATCTCTTCGACCTCAGTTACAAAAAAACCATTGAAATTTGAATTAGCTCCACAACTAACGAGTAAACTCAAAACAAACAACCCTATCAACTTCAAAAGACACCTCCAAAATGACTAATCATGAATTTCTAATACTTCGCCCGGCTCCTTAGCCTTATATTTTTCTTTATAAACTTTTGTAGCGTAATTCTCAGAATTTTTAATTCTTGTAATCTCTAAGCTAAGAAAATCTTTTCTTTCTTGTAATTGTTTTACTCGAGCGTCTAAAATCTTATGGCTTTTTTGTAGTTCGACGTGTTTTTTAGCACCGTATTTACCTTGAACAATACCAAGACAAACAATTACGGTTCCCATAAGGATCAACGCTAACCCGAGTTTTTCAAAAATTTTACGACTGAGTACCACAATTCACCTACTGGGTGATTTACTTATACTCGAAGGTGATGCACGGGTACGGTTCTTTTGCCAAAATCATCAAACTCAACCACAGCTTTTTGTTTCCCGTGAACAACAACGATATTGTCAATCATACCATATCCATAAGTGGGATGGTAAACCGACTGGTGTCGAGTGATGCCATTTTCTTCATCTACCACTTCAGTTTCATCGAGCTTACCGTAGGAGGCTTCTTCCACAAGGCCTTTGATACATTCTTTAGGAATCTCAGCCAAAAACCTCGATGGTGGTAAATTAACGTAACCTTGGTAGCCCAATCGTCTGTAAGCCGCTGTCAATGTGAGTTTTCGGCGTGCTCGCGTAATCCCCACATAAACTAAGCGTCTTTCTTCCTCTAGTTGTTGCTTACTCTCTAAAGAGTTTTTGTGAGGAATTAATCCATCCTCAAACCCCATAATATAGACCCTATCAAACTCAAGACCTTTGGCCATATGGAGCGTCATGAGAGATACGTAACCTGAGATATTGTTATCACCACGGACTAGAGTAATATTTTGAAGCCAGTCTTCAAGTTTTCCATTAGGGTTTGCTGTTGAGAACTCATTGAGTGCAACCACCAATTCATGAATGTTTTCACATTTTTCTTGAAATTGATTTGGGTACTTTTTTTCGACGTATTTAAGATAACTAATTTGATCTAAAATAATCGACAATACGTTTCCTAGAGGTTCTCGCTCTAAATTCTTCTTTGCAATATTCAAACAAGCAAGAAAAGGCATCAACTTATGAAATAATTTTGGATCTGTCTCGCTCAAGCTATTTGCTATTTGTAGTAAAGACTTTGAGGCTTCTTCCGCATACTTTTGTAGTGTTTGGATAGATTTACCACCAATTTTTCTCGCTGGTTTATTCACAACCCTTAAAAAAGCAACATCATCTAGCGGGTTCACAAGCAACCGCAAGTACGCCACTAAATCTTTTACTTCTACCCTGTCATAGAAACGAGTGGTTCCATAAATTTGGTAGTTAATATTTTCTCTCAGCAAAGCCTCTTCAAGAAGGCGTGACTGACTATTAGTTCGGTAAAAAATTGCTGTTTGCTCAGGCATATAGTTTTCAGATTTGATGGACTCAACAACATGGTGAGCTTCCATTTCATTGTCAGACTCATAAACAAACTCAATTTTTTCACCTTGAGGGTTTTCAGTCCACAGCTTTTTAGACGCACGAATCTGGTTGTTTTTAATAACCGCATTTGCTGCATCAATAATATGAGCCGTGCAACGGTAGTTTTGTTCAAGTTTTACAGTTTTTGCTTCTGAAAAACACCGGTCGAATTCCAAAATGTTTCTAGCCTTTGCACCACGCCAACTATAAATTGACTGATCATCATCTCCGACAACACAAACATTGCGAGTCCCTTGACCTAGAGCTGTCACTAATTCAATTTGAACGCTATTGGTATCTTGATACTCATCTACCATTATATATGCGTAACGATTTTGCAGAATTTGTTTTACTTTTACGTTGTTTCTTAATAGCAAAATCATATTCATCATCAGATCCCCAAAGTCCATGGAGTTACAATTTGCTAACTGGACTTGATAAGATTTATAGATTTCATCAAAACCTTCTGGCAGATCATCTAGCATTTTATTTTTGAGAATATCTTTAGGAAACAACCCTTGTACTTTGATATTAGATAAAACTTGTTTGTAATCTGGCAAAGAGGCTTTAGCACTCTCACTTAAAGACGACTTTTGAATCACACCTTTTAATACAGATTTTGAATCAGAGTCATCAAGTATCGTAAAATTCGAATTAAAACCGAGTTCATCTGCGAACTCCCGCAACCAACGTGCACAACAACTATGAAAGGTTGAAATTTGTGAACCAACAGCTTTAGGGTTCAGAGCAATGGCTCGCTGTTTCATTTCAGTTGCTGCACGATTTGTAAATGTTAGGGCAAGAATTTTTCTTGGGTCGACTCCATTATGAATCAGCGAAGCAATTCTGCTTGTAATCACACGCGTCTTACCACTTCCTGCACCAGCAAAAATCACAAGAGGACCATCTAAACTCTCTACAGCCAGTTTTTGAGCTGGGTTTAAATCTCTTATTAATTCTTGTTGGTAAGTGTCCATGGTTTTTTACTCTACGGTTACAGATTTTGCTAAGTTTCTTGGTTGATCCACGTCAGTGCCACGATCAACGGCAATTTGATAAGATAAGATTTGAAGTGGAATAACAGATAATATCGCTTGCAGTGCAGCACTAGGATTTTGAGCACATGGTAAGAAATAGTCAGACAATTCATGTAGTCGCTTGTCATCTTTATCTCCAGCACCAATAATGATACCTCGACGAGCTTTTACTTCTTCAATGTTGCTGAGCATTTTTTCATGATGACGATCTTTAGGAGCTAAACATAATATTGGCATCTTACGGTCGATCAACGCAATCGGTCCATGTTTAAGTTCACCTCCAGCATAACCTTCGGCGTGTATATAAGAAATCTCTTTAAGCTTTAACGCTCCCTCGTACGCTATGGGAGCATGCTCACCCCGACCAATAAAAAGAAAGTGGTCTTTTTCAAATAAGGCGTCTGATAATTTTTGAATAATCTGTTCGTCCGGTATTGAATGCAAGAGATCTATCTTAAATTTTTCAAGGTGATCAATAGCAGCATGTAGGTCATCTTTAGACAAAGTCCCTCTTTGCTTACCAATATGCAGCCCTAAAATATATAAGTTAAGCACCATTGAAGTAAAGGCTTTGGTAGAAGCTACGCCAATCTCAGGTCCAGCCTCAATATAACAGGTCGTATCAGCTTCACGAGTAATGGAAGAGTAGCGTACATTACATACTGCAAGAATCTTTGCACCGAACTCTTTGCACATCTTAATACTTGTTAGAGTATCGAGAGTTTCTCCTGATTGAGAAATAGGAATAATTAAATGATCTTTTTCTACAATTGGATTCGCATACCTAAATTCGCTCGCAAGCTCGACATTCACAGGAATTCTTAACATTGATTCTAAAAAGTACTTAGCAACACAACCTGAGTAATATGCGGTACCACAACCCACTAATTGAATTCTCTTAATACCTGAAAAATCAAATTCATCAGTAAGAAGTAGATCAGACCTTAGACTATAGTTTTGTGTGTCAACACAACGAGCAACAATATTCGTAAGAATATGAGGCTGCTCATAAATTTCTTTAAGCATATAGTGCCTATGACCTTGTTTACCAATGTCACTAGCAGAGTACTGAAGTTGTTTAATCTCTACTTCTTTTTTCTTGCCGTCAAAATTGAACACTTCAACTTTTTCTTTTGAAAGCTTTGCAAAACAACCATCCTCCATAAAAATCACGTCTTTGACATCGGTAGCAAGTGCTGGGGCATCAGAAGCAAAATAATTTGACTTTTCACTCAAACCAATCACGACGGGAGAGTTTTGTTTGATCATATAAATATGTTCGGGATCTTTTTTCCATAATAAACCGATTGCAAATGCACCTTCAAGCCTTGAGGTTACATTAGAAATAGATTTTGTAACATCGTTTGTAGATACTAAGTCTTTTTCAAAAAGGTGTAATATAACTTCAGAATCCGTTTCTGATTGAAAGTCCACACCGTCTTTTATGAGTTGTTCTTTGAGTTCTTTGTAGTTTTCAATGATCCCATTATGGACAATGACAACATCTTCATGCATATGAGGATGTGCGTTAGTTTTTGTAGGTGCTCCATGGGTTGCCCATCTTGTGTGACCAATACCAGTCGAGGCATTATCAGGTAGATGAACTAAACTTCCTTTTAGAGCATCTAACTTTCCTGCTTCTTTTGCGTTAGAAATACCATCACTGTTAAGTACAGCGATACCAGCCGAATCATAACCTCGGTATTCGAGTGTCTTCAACCCTTCAAAGATTCTTTGAGCAGCATTTTGCGTCCCAATAACTCCAAATATTCCACACATATATCTTTACCTCTTATATGCCTTATCAACGTACAGATTAGGCTGATACTATCGCAGATTTTTACTGCAATGTCTTGCATTAGTCTGTACACTGTTAGCTGGATTGAAAGGAATTTTATCAATATGTTCAAATGGTTACAAAACTACAAACAAAACTCCAGTTCACGTAAAATTGAGAAATCCATTAAACTCGTTTCTAATAAACATGCCATCAAAGAAGAACGCATGGGAGCTATTAATCTATTAGCACATTCAAAACACAGCGAATTAGCAATCCCCGGTCTTTTAAAACGATTTGAGTTCAGTGTTACAAATGGAATCCAAGACAGTCGAGAAAAAGAAAACGCCATGAGTGGTATTGTAAGGTTTGGAAAAGATGCTATTGCACCTGTTGTATCTTATTTGACAGATTCACCAAGCATTGCTTGGCCACTTAAAATACTTTCAAAAATATCTGATGAAAGAAAAGTTGTGGATACTCTAAAGTCTTGCTTATACTTTGAAGACACTAGCTTTGATCACGCAAAAACAGACAAAAACTACGATATTCTTTGCTACTTGAGAGACTTCAAACTTCCGGGATATCACGATAAACTCGCCAGTTTTCTGAAAAACCCAGACGAAAGAGTACGCTTTGCAGCTATCGAATGCCTTGTTGAGCAAGACGACAAAGAAGTTAAAGATTTAATTGAACCATTTATTGCAGATGATTCTGCAGAAAACATTAGGATTAGAGAAGCTATAATAAGGTGTTTTTATAAACGTGAGTGGAAAATATCAGACACCGAACCATTTTTAGATGGGCTGATACTTCCTGGTGTAAAAGTAAATAAACAAGGCGAGTTAAAAATTACTGAAAAAAGATATATGATCTAGTTTATTTAAGTTGCTCAATAGCAAGTGTCAAAGAAGCATAAAACTTAACATTTCCCGGTGCAACACAAGTTGCTTTTACCAGCACGTTGCCCTCAGACTCACCATAAATATTCACTCCAATGTTATTTTTCTCAACATCTGTTGTTTTGTCTTCAATGGTTTTTGTCCATAGGACCTTACCGTACTTAGGGCAATCAAGAGGTTTAATTTCAGAAACCTCATGAGGTTCTAAAAGTAGTTTCGATGCACTAAGACGAAAACCTGAAACACTATTTTTTCTTTTTGAAGACACAGAGTAAGTTGCTGAAGCATGAGATTCTAAACCTGCAGAATCTACTACTTTCATTTCTACAAGGTAGTGCCCACGTTTTACAAATTTATGGTCTGGTAGACCCATTCTTTCACAATTAGGTCTATCCATTTGTTGCCAATGGCCAAGTTTATTTTTGTTTTTTGGTAGAGGAGATACGCGGTAAAACTCACTCATAACACCACTATTTCGCTTACACTTTGCACTTGATGGGTCAAAGGTATTTCTTGTAGGAGAGATATCGTAAGAAGAATCTACCCACAAAGATGCTCCTGTAGGTTTGTTTTTATGAGTCATGACCATCATTGCCGTTGGTGCAATCTTATCAACACCCTGTACTTCATGAATAATTTTATCTTCGATTTGCTCTACTATTAAGTCTTTTACCGTCTCATCTGAAGCATCTAGTGTTAAATCAATATCACCAAAAGACCTCACAGCTGACGTTTCTTGAATTTTTTCTGCCTTAATAGGTTCTGAAATTTGCTTTTTTCTTACTCGGCAGCCCACAGCCAACAAGAAAAAAAGTGTGTACATACAAATTTTAAAAATTTTAGTGTGCATATTGAGCTTCCGCATCTATATCATCATAACTAATGAACGATTCTACGACACTAGTAGGAACTGACCCACTTGTTCTAGGTAACTTATTTTTAGCTTGATACTTGTTCACAGCTTTCATGGTTTGTTCATCCAGAATACCATTTACAGTACCACTGAAATAACCTCTTTCACCCAAAGCTGTTTGAATTTGTTTTATGACTTTTGGTGTCGCGTTCGCTTTACATAAAACTTGAGCCCACTCTGTTCTACTAGGTGCTATTTCAACAATCTTTTCAACTTTTTTGAATTTTGGTGGAATAACTTTTACCAGTTTCCTCGGTTCTTCTGTCATCTGTTTTACGCTAACTTTTTTTGACTCTGATGGAATAAGTGTTTTAATGATTCTCATTGGACGATCCACTACTTCTTTATCCACAAATTTATATTGTGCTGGTATTTCTTTCTTAACTTCTCTTGCAGGAGTAACAAGAATTTTTTTACGAATCAATTTATATACTGGTGGAATATCCACTAAGCACATAATTTCTCCTTTACCATCAGTGCCCTTGGTTTTTTTCCACTCTTTTGTCGCTGGTTTAACTTCTACTCTTTTTTGTACATATTCATATTTTGCGGGTAAAACAACCGTTTTCATTTCTGCAGGTTTAGAAAGTACTTTTGCTCTTATTGTTTTATAGGTAGCAGGAATTGTCCTTGCTACTTCTTTTGCGTCTTTTACAACAACATCACGTTGAACCATTTTGAATTTTGGTTCTGTATAACTAACAATTCTTTTTTCTTCTTCTACCATAACTTTTTGAATAATTTTTTGAGTTTTCGCTTCAATTTTTACTTTCTCAAAGCATTGTCCTGATTGAGCAACTGGAGGCAGCTCTCCCGATCTTTGATTATTTTGATTTTGAGAAATCGAAAACTTCTTAGGTTTTAAATCGTTTTGCAAAAGCCTACTTTGATTTAACTGAACCTGTTCATTCAATTGTGGTTGATTACCAGAATCAATATCTTCAAGCTCGAGTTCTTTATCTGCTTGAGTAATACAAGAAAAAAGAGAGAGGCATAACATCATGGTAATGATGTGATTTATTGTGCTTATAGTTTTCATAAATTATCTTCCAACATGGTGGTTCAATATCTCATTCGGATATTTTGTAAGTGCTTAAAATGAAAAAGGAAATATTTGCCTAGTCGTCAAGGCTTAGGTGTTGATTTTATTGGGTTTTTTCAACAGTTCATTCATGAAAAATCCACTCGCAAACAAAAAATAACTTTAGTAATATTAGATAGTTGCATCAAAAAAAGTATGCTGAGCTAAAGTGTATCAATTTATCTCTAAAACCCCCCGATAAAAAATAACAGGGAGAAAGTCTATATAAGTGGCTTCCTCGAAAATTTTTTTAGGATGTTCATTGTTAAATAAGATTCTAACAATTTTAGGCACGGTGTATCTACTCGTTAGTTGTGGTGGAAATTATCACGTCACGAATTTAGAGTCAGCATACTACGGTGTTGAAGTAGAATCTCCCGGATCCATTACTCCACTCATCGAGTATGTTATCTCAGGATCATGTCGTCCAAAAAACGCAACTGTTACCGTAACAAGTCCAGACTTTGATCCCAGCATCCCAGAAACTGGAATTACATGCAAATGTGTTAATGCAAAATTTGAGTGTCAAGGTGCAAAATTTGATAGTAATGGACCTAATGGAATCAACCCATTAATTACTGCAACTCTACAAGATAACAATGGTGATCCAAGGATATCAACAACACAAGCAACATTTATTTTTGTTGATTTAGATCTTCCGGAATTCGCATTTAGAAATACTCGAGTGGAAATGAAAGGCTCATGTCGAGTAAGTGGATCCACCGTTGAAGTAACAAGCCCGGATATGTCACCATCAAGCTTAACTTGTCCATGTGAAAACGAAAAATATTTTTGTGGTGACGCCCTGCTAAGCGGTACTGGACCAAATGGCAATCAACCAATTTTTACTGCTACAATTACAGCACCAAATGGCACTCAAATATCAGCTCAAGACACCCTCACCATGGATATTGCAGATCTAGTAGTGCAAAAAAATGTTGATAACCCTACACCAAATGAAGGTGAAAATTTTAATTTTGAGGTTCAACTTGAAAATCTCGGACCTGATCTAGCAGACAATGTTAGTTTGTCAGACACTTGTCCAAGTGGCACAACATTTATTAACTCAGCAGTCACATCCGGGAGTTACTCAAGTGGAGTTTGGTCTATTCCGTTACTGGCTGTAACTAGCACACAAAATTTAACCCTCACCTGTTCACCCAATATTGGCACAAGTGCTGACACCATCATAAACACCGTTACAAATATTTCATCTGATCAAGCAGATCCAAGCAGTCCAAATGAACAACTATCTAGTAGCATTACTGTTAAAAATGAACTCGATATTGCTTACACGCTAGCAGCAAGCGGAACCATATTTGAAGAAGGCCAGGTTGTCGAATATACCGTAAGTGCAACAAACAATGGAATTGCTCAAGCTAGTAATTTTATATTTACAACTGCATGCCCTTCTGGAACAACTTATGTCTCAAGCAATCCTTCAGCTCCTTCAACGTACACCCCAAACTCTTGGAATATAGCCACTCTTAATCAATCACAATCTACAAGTTTGCAGTTTCAATGCCAAATTAACGCAGGTACAGGTGGATCGACTATTAACTATAGTTTTGGTACCGCTCAAAGCTCTCATGATCAGATTGATACTAATCCATCTAATGACACAGGTAGTGTTAATATCAGTATCCTTAATAATACAGATCTTGAACTCACTAAAACGGCTCCAACAACAATTAACGAACTTAGTGTTTTAGATTTCATGATTACTGTCAATAATCTTGGACCTGCTCAAACGAGTAATTTACAAGTGTCTGACAACTGCCCAACTGGAACGGTTTTTTCAAATGCAACGGCATCTCAAGGGTCTTTTAGCACTGGTGTGTGGAGCATCGGAGCTCTCCCAAGAAACGTAACAGCTTCATTAACTTTGGGCTGTACTGTAGACCCAGGAACGTCGGGCAATACTATTAGTAATACTATTTCTAATGCTGATGTTGCCATGGATCAAACTGAAACGAATCCAGCGAATGAAACTGCAACAACTTCTACAACCGTCAATAATGACGCAGATATCGGATTTACAATCTCTGCATCGCCAACAAGTGTTGCAGAAGGAAACAACATTACTTACACCATCACCGCTCTCAATAATGGACCTGCTACTGCGGAAAACACTTCTGTTACAAACAACTGCCCAACAGGAACAACTTTTGTTTCGGCCGCTGTTAGCACAGGACTATTTAATCCAGGCACTTGGAGCATTGGAAATATTGTTAATGGAGCAAATGAATCACTTACTTTAATTTGCTCAGTCAATATAGGCGAAGGTGGTAATACCATTACTAATAGTCTTACCATTGCTGATTTAACAATGGATCAAACGGACTCTGTACCTGCTAATAATACGGTTTCAACTAATACACCTGTTGTAAATGAATCAGATATTGCTGTGACAAAATCTACAAACCCACTAAGTCTTGATGAAGGACAAAACGTTACCTTTACATTGAACATTACAAATAATGGTACTGCACGTGCAACAACACTAGTTGTCAATGACGACTGTCCAACTGGAACATCGTTTATCAGTGCTACACCTTCAGGGTCTACTACTTTTAGTAGTGGCAGCTGGAATATAGGAACCTTGGATAATGGAAACTCAGAAAATATTTCCATTACTTGTAGTGTTGATATTGGACAAGGTGGAAATACTATTACGAATACTATTTTACCGTCTAATATTACAATGGATCAAACAGATCCTAATGCTTCAAATAACAATGCATCAGCAAGCACAAACATCAATAATGATGCTGACCTTAGTTTAACTAAAATAAGTAGTCCTTCAGGAAATGTCGATGAAGGTTCAAATATCACTTATACTATTACAGCTTCTAATAATGGGCCTACACAAATTAGTTCTTTAGTAATTACGGATTCTTGTCCAAACGGAACAACATTTGTGAGCTCCGCTCCAACCGCACCCTCTGTTTACAATTCTGCTAACTGGCAAATTGCAAGTCTTAACGCAGGATCAAATATCGCTCTAGATTTGATTTGTAGCGTAGATGCAGGTCAAGGTGGAAACACGATTACCAACACCTTAGCTACTGCAGACATTACTATGGACCAAACGGATCCTGATAATACAAATGACGGAGCAACTGTTAGTAATAATGTTAATAATGATCTTGATATTGAACTCAATCAATCAATCAATGTCACAACGGCAGATGAAGAAAGTGATGTAAGCTTCACTCTAACTGCTCTGAATAACGGGCCAGCACAAGCAAGTAGCTTGACTGTTAATTATAGTTGCCCTACCGGGACAACTTTTGTAAGTGCAACACCTTCTGGATCAACAAGCTTTGCAATTGGAGTTTGGAGTATTGGCACATTAAACGATACAGCCAACGCGACACTTGATCTTGTTTGTAGAGCCGATGCAGGTGAATCAAGCAACACTATCACAAATACAACGATTGATAGTGATGTCACACAAAATCAAAATGATAGCATTGCTGTGAATGAAGCAACTACAAGTTCATTTACAGTCAATAATGAATCAGATATCGCTATGACAAAAACAGCTCCAGCCACTTCATCGGAAGGTGCTAATATCACTTATGTGATCACCGCAACAAACAATGGTGCGGCACAAGCAACATCTTTAAATATCGCTGACAGTTGCCCGGCAGGAACATCTTTTGTGAACGCAACCCCTTCTGGGGCATCACTTTATGCAGCAGGTAGTTGGAGTATCGGCACACTTAATAACGGGGCAAATGAAACTTTGAGCCTAACATGTAGTATCAACACAGGTACTTCTGGATCCACGATTTCCAACTCTGTTTCTACATCTGACATCTCCATGGATCAAACAGATCCTAACAATGCAAATGATATTGCCACAGCAAATACAAGTGTTTCTAACGACTCCGATATCTCGCTAACAAAAGTGGCATCAGCGACATCTGCCAGTGAAGGCGATAACATTACTTATTCAATTAGTGTAACCAATAACGGATCTGCACAAGCGACTAATTTGACCGTTACTGATACCTGTCCTTTAGGAACGACATTGATAAGTTCAGCCCCTTCTGGAACAACTTCATATGCAACCGGCACGTGGAGCATTGGGACTCTCAATAATACAGCAAACGAATCACTTGATCTTGTGTGTAATATAGATATTGGACAGGGTGGAAACACTATTACCAATACAATTTCTACTTCTGATATTTCAATGGATCAAACAGATCCTAATAATGCAAACGATGGTGCTACTGCAAGTACGACGATATCAAATGAAGCTGATATCTCTACAACAAAAACAGCATCTTCTACTACTGCCAATGAAGGTGATAACATCACATACTCACTTGGAGTCACAAACAACGGAACTGCACAAGCAAGCTCGTTAGTGATTACTGATTCGTGTCCAACTGGCACAACATTTGTCAGTGCAACACCTTCTGGATCATCTACATTCTCAGCTGGTACATGGACCATAGGTACTCTTAATAATGCTGCCGACGAAACTCTATCTCTCGTCTGTAATGTAAGTGTGGGGCAAGGTGGAAATACTATTACAAACACACTATCTACTGCTGATATTGCCATGGATCAAATAGATCCTAATAACGCAAATGATGGTGCGACTGCAAGTACGACGATATCTAATGAAGCTGATATCTCTACAACAAAAACAGTATCTTCTACTACTGCCAATGAAGGTGATAACATCACATACTCACTTGGAGTCACCAACAACGGAACTGCACAAGCAAGCTCATTAACAATTACGGATTCATGCCCTACAGGAACAACATTTGTCAGTGCAACACCTTCTGGATCATCTACATTCTCAGCTGGTACATGGACCATAGGTACTCTTAATAATGCTACCAGCGAAACTCTATCTCTCGTCTGTAATGTAAGTGTGGGGCAAGGTGGAAATACTATTACAAACATACTATCTACTGCTGATATTACCATGGATCAAACAGATCCTAATAACGCAAATGATGGTGCCACTGCAAGTACGACGATATCTAATGAAGCTGATATCTCTACAACAAAAACAGTATCTTCTTCTACTGCTAACGAAGGTGATAACATCACATACTCACTTGGAGTCACCAACAACGGAACTGCACAAGCAAGCTCATTAACAATTACGGATTCATGCCCTGCAGGAACAACATTTGTCAGTGCAACTCCTTCTGGGTCATCTACATTTGTGTCTGGAACTTGGACCATTGGCACTTTAAGCAATACTGGAACAGAAAGCTTATCTCTTATATGTAGTGTGGATGTCGGTCAAGGCGGAAACACTATCACTAACACACTATCTTCATCTGATATTGTAATGGATCAAACCGATCCGAATAATGTCAATGATGCTTCAACGGCAAGTACCACCATCTCTGATGAAGCTGACATCTCAACAACCAAGATTGTTTCTCCAACAAGTGCAGATGAAGGTGATAACATCACTTACCTCATAGGCGTTACCAATAATGGTACTGCTCAAGCCACTTCATTAACGATTACGGATTCGTGCCCTACAGGAACAACATTCGTGAATGCCACTCCTTCTGGAGGAACAACATTTGCAGCTGGAACTTGGACTGTTGGAACATTAAATAATAATGGAAACGAAACATTATCACTTGTATGTAATATTAACGCAGGGACCTCTGGAACTACTATCACGAATACGTTGTCGTCTGCTGATATTGCAATGGATCAAACTGACCCTGATAATACAAATGATGGATCGAGTGCAAGTACCGGTATTTCAAATGATTCCGATATTTCCATGACAAAAACCGCCTCTACTTCTACTGCAAATGAAAGTGGTAGTATCACTTACTCAATTGAGGTTAATAACAACGGCCCTGCACAAGCCACAAACTTAGCTATTACCGATACATGCCCAGCAGGAACTACTTTTGTGAGTGCCGCTCCTTCTGGAGCAACCACATACCTTGCCGGAACATGGACTGTGGGTACATTAGCAAATGCTGCAAGTGAAACCTTATCGCTAGAATGTGCAGTAGATATTGGACAGGGTGGAAACACTATTACCAATACGATTTCTACCTCTGATATTTCAATGGATCAAACGGATCCAGATAATTTAAATGATAACGCCACAGCAAGCACAACGATATCCAATGAAGCAGATATTTCGACAACGAAAACAGCGTCTTCTGCTACCACTAACGAAGGCGATAATATCACCTACTCACTTGGGGTAACCAACAACGGAACTGCACAAGCAAGCTCATTAGTCATTACGGATTCATGCCCTGCAGGTACTACGTTTGTCAGTGCTACGCCTTCTGGAACATCT
>JALZUQ010000015.1 GCA_023301465.1 Oligoflexales bacterium | reverse complement strand
CACCTGAAATACTACCAATATTGATATCAACATTAGAAATTACAGAACCCTTCACCTCACCCGCTAAACCACCTACGCAAGCAGATGAAGATGTACCCGTATTCTCGACACTTAAAATACTCAGACTAAAATCACTAATTGTTGCAGAGTTCACACTTCCAAATAGACCCAATGGATTATTATCATCAGATAATAAATTAACACCAGAAATCTCACGCCCATCACTTAAAAACTTCCCTGCAAAAGCTTCCGTTGATGATCTCCCAATAATATTGATGGATTTTCCTGTAAAGTTTAAATCCCCCGCTAGATAATAATCCATCGCTAAACGATCAGCTGGTGTTTTACCACCATATGTATCTGTATCTGCAATTCGGTTAAACTGATCAGCAGAACATATTATAATAACATCAGGCACTAAATTTGTAGGAGTCGAGTTAGCAAAAGGAACCCTATTATCCAACTCTTCACTACAACCAATAAAAATAGAGGTGCCTCTTGTTGAGTAAGCAGGTATTCCAGAACCTTCTGGAGGAGTCACCGTAAACAGCACCTCTCCTTTTTTCTCTATATGAGTATCTGGAAAAGTACACGTATACTCAACACCTGACTCAGACACTACACACCCACTATCATCATCAGGGAAAGTTAATTCCCACTCAGTTAACCAACTAGGATCTAACTGACCTGCCTCTAAAGGTACGAATTGAATATACGACGCCAAACTAAATGAGCTTCGTGTATCGAGGTAACGACCAGCTTGACAAGTCAGGCTTGAGAAAGGCTGACTTGATGTAATATCAAACTCAAATGATGTTTGGCACTCAACAAATACTGCTGTTAAGTGAGCTCCTGTAACAGAGGTTGGTAATACTGGAGGCTGAAACACAACAACGGGACCTTCTTCAGCACTTCCACTTCCACCATTATTAGTTGCATCTCTATTTGAAATAAATGTACCAGGAGGCAAATTTGCTTCATCAATCGGAACACCGTCGTCAGGGTCTAAAGTTGGCCCTGTTTGAGGGTTAACGAGACCTTTTTCAGCACCATTATTAGGGTCAATGGTTACTGGAGAGTTCGGGCCTTCATTCCCTAATAATATCTGATCTCTCGCTATGTTATCGACAGAGCAGCCAGCAATGACAAACAAAACTAAAGATAAATAAAAAAAATGAATAACCATAAAACCTCCGGCTTGCTCACAAAAGCAGCTCATTAGGTCTATCGTTAACTTCGGTAAAAAAAATCACATAGAAGCATAAGCAATTGTTTTAATTGTTACTTTATTGGTCCTTTTATTTGCTTGTCTTAGTGCTTTTATAAGACACAAGGGGAATTGACTGGTTGGTGAGGGTTAAATCAAATGAACCGATATCTGCCAGTTTTTAACATAACATTCTATAATAACTCAATTATCAAGAAAAACCCTTAAAGAACCTATCTTTCAGGGCTAAAGGACTACAATCATTTTAACGTCGGGAGAAACCCCAGATTTTCTAGTAGTTAGAGCATCGATTCTAATCCACCAGGAGTACTTTTTCCGGTAAACTCTCTATCGGTTTAGATATATCTCTGCCTGATTTAAGCAATTTTTTGTTTTGGGAATTGAGCCTGCAACATGAATGCCGCCAACTATCATGAGAAAATTAAAGTAGAAAAATGAAATAGTTTCAAGCTAACTCTCTATAACCACGGCACAAGACGCATATTTACATATTAGGTGTTATAAAGCCAACATGCACTACCTTCTCGCCCTACTTTTAGGTTATAAGATTTTTAGTTTGTCACACGTCTAATTTTCCAAAACTCATTACCTCTAGTGGTACCAGATTGCCAATTATCAATGACATCAAGATCACTTTGACTAGTACTTAGGACTGTTTGATCAAACTGAGTTTTTGCACCTATTGTCTGGCCTACTGGTTGTTCATCTGCACAACTTACTGCAAATAGAATCGTAACTGATAAGAGTAGTAATCGTATTGGTTTCATCATTTTATCTTCTCCCTATTTCAAAAGCATCGTGGAGTAATTCACCGTCTCTATTTTTACCATAAACATGGATATATTTTACTTGTTCTAAAGAAACCTTCGCTTGTGAACGGTATAGGTAGCGACCGCCGCCAATCGCAAGCCGACCTAAAGCCAAGAAGTTTGTAGGCTCTGAATTATCACTAGAAACCCCGTAACTTATATTTGAAGACTGTAATTCATACCTTGATTCAACAATTAAATAAGGAGTAATATCTTCTGTTAAGGTAATAGCAAAACTATTACTTAAACCATTGATTGATGTTGAACTATTTGATGCATCTTCTGAAGTGTTTGAATTATCTGAAGTTGCTTCATCTTCACCTTTCAGAATACGCGTACTCGCATAATCAGTAGGTGAAATTGAGAAACCATGTGTATGTTGAGAGTTATCTCCATTGACACCTTGCGTTTGTCCGTTAACAGTTTGTCCATTATTTAGCTGGGCAATCTGACTAGCTGTCACAATAATTGGGTGATCGTGACTATTACCTTCAAACCCATTTAAACCTGCTACATCGACTCCATCACGAAGTGATTCAGCAGTTAATACTAGATTGCTATTTGGTCCATTTACAGCTGGAACAGCTGTTCTGATAATTAGATCTCGGTAATCAACAGCTGTTGCTACTCTTGAAACACTCCATAGTATGCCTGGAATGATACCTCTAGCTCCATAAGCGAGAACAATACCAGCTCCGCGTCTTAATAACGACCTTCTAGAAGATTTGTAAATCATAATTACCTCTGAATACTTTATGTTCAGAGGAATAGTTGCAATGCCTATGCCAATACAAACAACTGTAATCACTAGATATTATAGTTCAAATCCTGT
This sequence comes from Oligoflexales bacterium, assembly GCA_023301465.1. Lineage (GTDB taxonomy): Bacteria > Bdellovibrionota_B > Oligoflexia > Oligoflexales > JALZUQ01 > JALZUQ01. The sequence continues at coordinate 48,098 of JALZUQ010000015.1, read as the reverse complement.
CGATTGTTTTGACATATTGTCATTATGTCAAAAACATTGATAGCTTACCCTGTTCGCATCGCATAGATTTCGTGCTTTAGACATATTGTAATTTTATCTTTAGGAGCTAATACATGCACCACCCAATGGCCCTCAGGGCTCTTCTTTTTATAACTGTCATAAGCTCCAGCTTGTTTGCAAAAACCTTTAAGTTCTCAGAAGATGCTGCACCCACAACTTTTGACCCCGTTCAAAATAGTTCTCTGGTGGGTAATGTTGTTATTACCGCTGTATATGACACATTATATGAATACAAATACCTTAAGACCCCATATGAGCTCAAAACAAACCTAGCAAAATCATTGCCAATGGTAAGTAAAGACGGTCTTACGTATACCATCGAAATAAAAAACGGTGTTTATTTTCAAGATGATCCTTCATTTAACAAAGGAAAAGGACGTGAAGTTGTCGCAAGTGATTTTGTGTATTCTCTCAAAAGGCATTTTGACCCAAAAAACAAATCTCGTGGTGCGTGGCTTTGGCAAGGAAAAATAAAAGGCTTGGATGCTTGGAAAAAAGCTGGATCAGACTATAACAAAGATGTAGCTGGTCTAAAGGCTCTCTCTAAATACAAGATTCAAATAGTATTAACAAAACCATTTCCTCAACTCACCTACACCCTCGCCATGGGTCAATCAGCCGTTGTCGCCAAAGAAGCAATTCTTAAGTATGGAAAAGAAATATCTATAAAACCAGTTGGATCTGGTCCATTTATCCTTACATCCCACACACGTCAAAAAACTGTACTCATCAAGAACCCAAAATACCGTAAAGACGTTTTTAGCTTGAAGAAGGAAGGATACAATAAAGCAGTTCATGGTTTCACAGGAATTTCTAGCCTTGAAGGAAAGACAATGCCTATTGTGGATAAAGTTGAACTGAATTGGATTAAAGAAGAAGTTGCACGATGGAATTCATTTACGAAAGGAAATGAAGTACAATGGACGGTTTTAAATTCAAGGCAGTTAGACAATGTTCTTAAGACAAAACAACCTGTGATTCTAAAGGACTCCTATGCAAAAAAATATCATGTTCGGTCTGGCATAGAAACAGGACTCAGGTTTATTCACTTTAATATGGATAATGATAGTATCGGCTATCATAAGAACCCGAAGCAAAACGAAAAAAACAAGGCATTAAGGTGCTCTATAAGGATGGCTTATGATTGGCCAGCAACCATTAGAAAATTTTACTTAGGCCTTGGTGAGGCTTATCCGGGATTTGTACCTCCTGGCGTTGATGGTTATGACCCTAACTTGAGTAAAGACTCTGTTACTCACCAACCTAAAAAAGCCAAAGAATTTTTAAAAAAACATGGTTGGAATTCTAAAAACCTTCCAACTCTAGAGCTCCATAATGTGAGCTCTGTAAAAAAGAGACAAGAATTTGAACATTTTCGAGGTTCACTTAGAGCTATTGGTTACCCAAAAAATAAAATTAAATTTAAAGGTTATGCAGCTTTTGGAGATTTAACGAAGGCCATTTCAAATCGTAAAGCGATGCTGATCCCTATGGGCTGGGGCTTAGACTATCCTGATGCTGAAAACACTTTAGCACTCTTTTATGGTCCTAATGCATCACCGGGATCTAACCAGTCAAACTACAATAACCCAGCGTATAACAAACTTTTTGCGAAAGCATCCACGATGCAACCAAGCCCTGAAAGAACTAAAATGTATCAAAAATTATCGAGTATCATGGTAGAGGACTGTCCATCTATTAGCTCATACTCACGAACGCAAGTGTTTTTATGGCATAAAAACACCGTAATGTGGCCTCAACGAGATGTCATTGGGAATATATTAAAATACGTTGATGTGAAGTAGAATAATTATTGAACGTCAATTTCAATTTTTTGAGAAGAACCACCACGAGTGTAATCTAGATTAATATTACCGGAGCCTTTCAGATTTCGAAGAAGTTTGACTGCTCCGGCTACATTATTAAGTTCAATTCCATTTATAGACTTAATAACATCACCGTCTTGTAAACCCGCTTTTTGATACATACTTCCATCATCAATCTGACTCAATTTAAAACCTGCGATTTGACCGTTTTCTAAATGAGCTTCAGCTGTAGCTTGCATTAAGACTTTAGATAGCTTGTTTTTAACAAGGTCATCCCTAAATTCTTTGGTCATTTTAATCTTTCCATTTTTACGCTCAAAACCATCTTCAGAGTAGTAACCAGAAGTGTCCACCTTACTTAACTTTTTAGGAACAGAACTTTTTTTGTTTCTAAATTCTTTTGCAAACTTATCTTGATATACTAGGTATTCTTTTTTTGTATTTTTATCTTTCATAATTATATATTTTTCAGTGATCAGCTCTGTCAGATAGTCTTTATTGACAACAAAACCTTTTTTAATTGCTCGTACTTTTTTTGTTTCAGTGTTTTTAATCAAGGCTACATTTTTACTTTGATCTTTGTGAAGAATATTACCCATGATAATAATCCCCACTTGTTCGCCATCAACAGGAGAAGGCTTTGCAAGGAGATTAACCACGCTAAGTAACATAAAACTGAAAGCTAAAAGATAGTACATTTATTCCTCTACTAACCTGGTAACTATCGGCATCTATGGAGATTTTTGAAGAGCATCGTCTATTGCATCTCACAAGTAATGTGGTATTCTCTTGTAAATTAAAGAGGTTACGTAATGAGTGTTTCAGGCAAAATAGAGAAAAAAATCAAAAAAGTCCTCTCCAACAAGATCCTCCAACTCAATGATATCGTCGCTGATATTAATGATATTTTAGGTGATTTAGACACAGACTTTTTTCGAGTTGCCATTTTTGGATCTGCACGCATTCAACCTGACTCTAAAATTTATAATCAAACTTACGAAATCGCACTTGGTCTAAGTAAATTAGGCATTGATATCGTCACAGGTGGTGGCCCCGGATTGATGGAAGCAGCAAATAAAGCTGCCAAAGAGACGAGCCATGATCACAGCAAGTCTATTGGACTACCTATTGAACTACCATTTGAAGCAGACTCAAACGCACATTTAGATATCAAAAGACACCATAAACAGTTTTCGTCTAGGCTTGATGATTTTATGCGGCTTTCGCACGCAGTCGTAGTCATGCCCGGTGGTATAGGCACTATTTTAGAAGTCGTTTATACATGGCAATTGATTCAAGTTGGTCATATTGAACCAAGACCTATTATACTTTTAGAGTCAGAAATGTGGGGAGGATTCATCGATTGGATGAAAGCTCAACCTATTGCGAGAGAATTAATGTCTTCAAGTGACTTAGATTGCATCAAGATTGTTGATAAGCCCTCAGAAATAATTGATTTACTAAAACCAGAATTAGAAAACTTTCAAAAACAATTAGAATCTAAAACTTAGACCTCTCTAAAGAAACCTTTTATATCTTAATCTCCTCTTCATTTGTCCATTATTCTCAAAAACCCGAGAATAGTAGACTTGTAAGTCTCTGATTTTACACAAAAAACTTATATGGTATTTCAACCATAATTAAAAGTTATTAGCCACCATAACAATAATTAATTTTACTACTAGGCCTTCTCTAGTAATTTTATTCCAACCCCAAGGGAGGGGTGGATTTTTAAACCCAGTTTATAAAGGAATAAATCATGAAATTACTAGGAATCTTACTAAGCACTGTACTACTGTCATCTTCGGCGTTTGGGTCCATGTTAATTCAATGCGAATTAGAGGGCGATCTTAGACTTCAAAAGTCTCACACATTAAACGTTTCAGACTATAATTCTTCAAAATTTGTTGCTTTATTTGATATAAAATCAGCAGAAAATAAAGGAAGCCACCTTGCCAGTGCTTGTACAGATATGGTTGGAACAACAGCTATCTTCAATGTAGATAATTACAAAAATTTTACAAAACAAAAAACTGCGAAGGTCTCTTACCGTTTTTTGAGTACATTCGGAACAAAAGGAATTGTTTCAAGCACATTGTACACGATCCTAAATGAAGAAACTTTTCAAGACGCTTCTCAGGTTGAGAACATCAATGGCTATATTAACCTGATGCCGAGACTTAGACCAGATGACCGTCGCCTCACCCCAATTAGATCAAGCCTGATCAACCTTAACCTTACAGCAACAGTTACTTCTAATGGATGTACGGATGCTAGCAACTTTAACACAAAAATCACTCAAGATTCTAACGGTGTTCAGAAACTCTCAATTCAAAGAATTAAGACTGATGTTTGCAGTATGAAACAACATGATATTCAACTAAAACTTGGTGTTGGCGGCTTCAACCCTACCAAAAAACATGAGCTTCTTTATGACAATGAAACTCTTCCAGTTAAAGTTGAGACTGTGCACTAAGAAAAAATATTTACGAAAATCACAAAACCACTTTCTTTTGAAAGTGGTTTTTTTTAACCAAAAATTTTCTTCCAGCGACGAACAAGTACCTCTAATGGAATTGCAAATAAACAAAGCCAAATCCAACTAACTTTAAACTGCCAATAATAGTCTTTTTCTATCTTCACTTTAGGAGGTAAAGGAGTCGCTTTGATTTTCTTTTGATTTGATAACCATTTAACGATAGAAGACTGAAGGTCTGATTTTTCATTTTGATCATAATACTTTGCCTTAGTTTTTAAAGTAAGGTCTAGCATCCACGCAGTACTACTACCCAAAGAGTCATCTCCTATCCGCCTAATCAATGGAGCAACACTAGACTCTTGAAGCCTACCAAAAGCTGGGTGATCAACTCCTACTGAAAGACCACATGTCTTACGGTTTAAGGAAGTCGGTTCAATTTCACCAGAGACCGAAATTTTTGTATCCGTCATTTTCTTCATATTCATATCACTTAAAGAGTATTCCTGATCGCACACTTTAACTTTCCAAACCCCTTGTTTTTTATCGAGGTATTTTGCAGACTCGCCTTCAATTTCAAACTGCCATCTTGCTAATGACCCATCGAGTATTAAGTTTTTAATACGCATTGGTTTTTCAAAATTTTCTCCCAGCAACCAAGTCATAGACGACTGCATAAATTTACTATGAAATATTCTAGGAGTCTTGGTTTGATCTCTCATACTGTATTGCCAAAACTGATCGCTAAATAACCAGAGAGCCCTCCCTTTACCTGGATAAGATGCCACAGCTAAAGGTATTTTTGATCCGTCAGGTTTTTCAGCAGAAAGAAGCGGAGTTGATTTTTCAGGAGGAAATCGAAACTCATCGGTTTGATGCATTCCCGTAAAAAAACCAGCATTCTCAAAATACTCTCTAAAACTGAACCATTTGTCATAAATATTTGCAAATTTTCTTTGACTATTCGTTGGATTAGCCATTTTAACTTTGTATTTCAAATTAGTTTTGTAATTTTTAGATAATGTTTGACCACCTGAAAACAACCAAGAGTCACCTGAGTTCTGACTTTTAGTTACTTCAAACGGAAGAATTTCAGCAAGTGGAGAACCACTTAAATCCATTTGAGATAAAGCTCTAATCCCACCTATGAAGAACAATCCTCCTCCATCTTTTACAAATTTAACAAGATTTCTTTGATAAAGAGGGTTACGAAGAAACTTTGAAAAATGAAAGTTTTGCATAACAACTACTTTAAAACTACTGAGTTCTTGGTTGAATAGCCTATCAGTCGGAAACGGAATGAGACTCAACTCACGTTCATCAACGCCCGGATCATCACGAGGATCCCTTAAAATATAGAAACTAATAAGATCAAACTTAGGTTCTGACTTTAAAAAACGCCTGACAAATCGCCCATCCCAACTTGGGGCTCCAAGTAAATGAAGAACTCCAAGAGTGTTAGGAAGTATATCAATATAATGAAAAACCCTGTTATCCCAAAGAGCACTCTCCCCAGGTAGAGGAATAAGGCTTACTTCAAGCATATGCTTTTGATGTTTCATTCCTAGAAGAATAATCGTAGTGGAGAATTCCTTTTGGCCTTTTGCAAGATCAATGTCTCCAACACCTAATGATTTTAACTGACTCGACACTTGCAACTGAACAGAAACTTCAGGAAGATCATCCCCACTTCTATTACCGTATATGGTGATACTAATAGGTTTTCCATCAAAGAAAAACTCAGGGGCATCAACCCTAGTAATCGCAAAATTCATTTGCGATACATCATGAAGTGAGGCAATAAATCCTTGATTAGCGGTAAAATTCGGAACTTTTGATTCAAGGTATTTAATCTGAGGCTGTTGTTCACCTCCGTCACTAAGCAGAACCCAAGGGTAAGACTGGTTTCTTTGAAACCATGATTCTAATGCATTTTTAAGAGGACTATAACCATCGGTTACTTCTTTTGGATACATTTCTGAGAGCCTATCAATTTGAACCTGACAACCAAGCTGCAAACACTCTTCTTTTAAAGCACCAACAGCTCTATCTGTTTTTTCTTGAATGTTTTTTGTTTGCATGCTTTTAGAATCATCAATAAACACGGAAACCTTTTGAGTTTCAAAACTGCGAGCTTGTTGTGTTGTTTTTTCATGTGGAAACAAAAAAAGAAAAATTGGACAAAGCCACAAAACCCTCAGCAACCCACTAGCAACACCACGAAAAAAGCCTATCTCCCTAACCCAAAGCACAGTCAACACAGTCATCACAGCAGCAAATACATATATCCAGTATGATTCTAAAATCAGCATATTATCTTAACCTTTTTAAAATTTCAGGAAGATGTATCTGATCTGACTTATAATGAGTGGTCATGGCAAGCATCGCAATATTTACCATAAGTCTTTTCATGATATCTCGAGGAATTTTATCTAAACATGTATTAGAAGTCGCATTATCTGCCACACCTGAAACCAAGTCATAAGGAATACTTAAAACTAAAGGCCGATCATGCCTGCGAAACTCATTCCACACATGCCCATCGCAGGTTGGTAATGACTTCAGCAAGTAATAACTTCTCAGCAATGAATGCTCAGCTGGTATTGCACGCCACTCTCCCCCTGCTAAGGAACTATTTGAAATTGTTTTCTTAAGTGATTCTAAATAAGTGTTCTCCACTTGCTCACCGGAAGACCTTGGGCCGTCATGAAGGAGAATCAACATACCCCCTCTTTTTAACCACTCTGCTAAATCAAAATTTTTCTCAGATAACAATTGATTTATATGAGAAGAACGAACCCACAACCAAGGAACGACTTTTGACGCATCTTGAAAACTTTTACTGTTTAAAACATTCGGCATTGGAGACATTGTGATACTGGTGCTACTTGTCACTTCCCTTGCAATTTGTTGATATGTTTTTTGTGGACTTTCAAGATAAACATCTAGCTTTAAAGAAGCATAAACATTAAAACTAAAACAAAAGGCTGCAATAACCATCAAATTTTTCATGAACGATTCCCCTCTCGAAACATTACCAAGACCTCTAGAGTAAGAAGAACAAGAACCCCCCATAAAAGAGGAACAACCCAAGGTGTTGCGTCATTATTTGTACTTTCAATGACTTGCCCTGCTCCGTTTTGACCTTGAGTCAATTTAACGGTACTTGGTAAATCGTGTTTATTCATAAAACTCATTTGACTCTCTGAAACAGGAACATTAAGTAGTTTTGTTTTAAATTTTTTCGTTTCATCAAATGACAAAGGCCTGGGCCATACTTTTTGAGCAAACGTTGAGTCTTCTTCTTGCCAAGACAATAAATTTTTAATAAGTAGACCAAACTGCCCATGGTCAAAAGCTTGTAACGGCCCTGGTGCTAACGGCATTGAAAATGCCAAAAGTTCATTGTTATTTTTTAATTTAAAATTCCATGCGATGGATCCAGAAGTTTTTGAAATTTCACCCCCAACTTGAATCCCACCCATTGACCGTAAAACATCACTCCACTGCGAAAGACTCTCGAAACTTTTACAATACGGAGGGAGCTGAGAAGAATCATAATCTTCGTCAATAAAAGATGCTGTACACTTGCAAAAACTCTGAAGGTGGATATCGCTATGGAACGGCATTAACCAAATTTTTTGATTTTTCTTTGAAAGTAACAAATCACTTAATGCACCACATTCTTTAGTTTGGTTTTTTCTTGCCCCTTGCCTTAATAACCAAAAATCACTTCTATCCAAGTTACTTTGAGTCAGACTTGAATCTGAGTAATGCAACACTCGAAAACCAAGTGTCTCAAGAAGTTTATCCATATGCCACAAAGAGTTATCAATAAAACGCTCTCCTTCAGAAGCTGATACTAACCCCACTGTTTTTCCAAAACGAAGCCCGTGAACATGAAATGTATTATCGCTCTCTACGCTATCATTTGAATCAATATAAATAGATACTCTTGAAGTAAGTTTTTCTCTTTGAACAGGTATTTCAACACTCAAGCTTAATTGATCAGGCGACATTTTTGCACTTGTAGAAGCAATTTCATTTGCATTTTCATCTTTCATCACAATTTTAAAGGCATGATTATCAGGGTGGCTACTTGCAACCTCAATAACCCACTTCACAAAACTTCCATCCAACTGAAGCCTAGAATCTACTTTACGAATAAAAATATTTGCTTTTTTAGAGTGTGAAGTTTGAATGTTCGAGAATTTTATTTGTTTATCAAAAAACTTCCATTGAAAAGATTCCCAAGAAGATCTTTCACCGTCTGAAAATAAAACAACGTGCCGAAGACTTGGCCTACTTTGTCTTAACGCTTTTACACCATCTACAATTTGAAAACCAAACCTATGAAAACTCATAGAGCTCAGTCCATCTTTCAAAGAAGCAAGTGTTCGTACTTCGGAAATTTTATGAAGATCACTACGATACAAGAGAATCTGAGTATTTGGGAGCCATGGCTTTAATGTTTTCAGTACCAGTTTTCGGTAATCCTTAATACTCAACCCACCAGAGATAGAGGGGCTTAAATCAATGACGACACCAATCTGATCATTTTTCAAAGTTTCTTTTTGCGTGATTTGTTCTTCTTTTTGCAAAGAAGCAATAAGAAATAAAACCAACAAAAGCAAAAAACATATAAATGGCAACCAAGGTGGAGTTTGAAAGAAAAAACTTGGGGTTTGTCTTTTAGGAACAGGAAGTACTCTTAAGATAGGAAGCCATTTTGGATCTATCAATCTTCTGATAACCCACCACAAAAACAAAGCGAAAACACCAACTAAACATATTATTGTAGGTAGATAATTAAGCCAAAACATCTTTTAAACCTACAAAATAAGCGTCCAAACTTAAGTGATCGTGAACTACGAGCAAACGCCCCCCTAAGTTTTGACATTGTTGTTGTATTTTATTTTGCCAAATCTCAATCGCTTGCGACAACTCATCCTCACGTTTTATGCTGTCTCCTTTTTTTTGGATGATGGTCGATTGAATACCATCCACATAATAACTATTTTGATCTAACCACTTAAAACTTAATTCTTTATGAGACATACACAGCAAACAATCAAAACGTTTTAATGCTAAATCTTGCCACCTTGAATCACGATGCAGGTCTAACCCATCACTTATCAAAATAACTTCGTGTGTTGACAGAGCATCAGGATCAAGTTTTCTAAAGATCGTCTCTTCAAAAACTTTAGGGCTGAAATTACGTTCTTGCCAATGGGTAAAAAAACCATGGCACTCCACGGTTGTTAATGGTTTTATTTGATAAACACGGTGATCCTTCCAAACACCAAAACGCCACTGGTCATGGGTTTCGCTGCTTCTGCTCATCAAATCCAAAAAAATCCTTCCAGCAAGCTCTCTTTTGGAACAAGAGTCTTCGGGCCATTTCATGGTTGAACTTGAGTCTAGCAACAACCACCTGGAATTTGGTGAATGCCTTATTTTTTGTCGTGATAGAAGTTGATCTGTCTTTGCGTAGACTTTCCAATCAATATAAGAAGCCGGTTCTTCCGGAGTGTATTGACGTGTAGACTCAAACTCCCTACTAAGCTTAGGCAGAAGTTGTCTTTGAAATCCAGAGTCTTGAATATGATGCTGCTTACGAGAGGTCGTAAGTGGTGGCAACATCCAAGGCGTTAATTCACTAAGGTAGCCTTTGCTCATTAAACAGCAATCCCCGTGAGTTTTTGATAACGATTCTTAAACCGCTCTAAGATATCATCAAGAATGACATCTTTGTCTTTTTCTTTTCTGAATTGAAAATGAAGCTTTATTCTATGACGCATAATGGGTTTAAACACACTACGGATATGACTCCAAGTCACCTCAGAGTCTCCTTGCAAGTATGCTAGTGCTTTTGAGCACGAAACCAACGTAATACCTGCACGAGGGCCGGCACCATAGCGAATTCTCTCGCCCGCAAGACCATCGCAAAGCTCATCTTCTGGTCTTGTGCTTCTTACTAGCTCATTCATGATCTGAAGGGATTGATCAGAAATCTTCATTTCTCTTGCATCCAAAGCCATTTGTGAAAAATTTTCTTTTGTCATGATTGATTGTATTGCAGCTTCAATTTTTTGCTCACCAATTAAGTTATTTCCTGCATGAGCCTTCAAAATTTTCATTTCACTATCAAAATCTGGGTAATCTAGAATTAAATGCATCATAAAACGGTCTAGTTGAGCTTCAGGGAGCGGAAACGTACCCTCTGACTCAATTGGGTTTTGAGTTGCCAACACTAAAAACGGTCGGTCAATCTCATGCTTACACCCAGAAACAGTTACTGACTTTTCTTGCATCGCTTCAAGAAGCGCCGATTGGGTTCTTGGAGACGCACGGTTTATCTCATCAGCCAATAAAATATTCGTAAATACTGGACCTTCCTTGAAGGTGAATGATCGTTTTCCATTAGAGTCATCTTCTAAGATCTCTGCACCTGTGATATCACTTGGTAGTAAATCTGAAGTAAATTGAACACGACGAAACTTCATTTGCATAGATTGAGATATAACTCTCACTAAAGAAGTTTTTGCTAACCCTGGAACACCTGTCATCAGAACATGTCCGCTAGCAAGCATGCAGGTCAAAATATTTTCTACCAAAGCGTCTTGACCAAAAACATGTTGTTTAATTTGCTCACGCAAAGCTTCTATTGGTGCAGATTGTGTGCTCATTGCAGTACCTCGTTGTAGCAGTCATTAAAGTCTTGAGTAATTATAGCAAAATAAAACCATAAACGTCACTGGCAGACTACTTTCCTCTCCATTATAAAGCTTTGAGAAAGCAAATTTTAAAGGAATTAAAATATGATTAAATATATGAAAAGACATAAACAGCAAGGCAGCCTTACCATGGAGTATATTCTACTTACACTTTTTGGAGCAATGACCGCATTGGCATCAGTAACCTATTTAAGCAAAACAATTCACCAACAAATTCAAAAAATGGAGTCTCAACTAGAAACTAGTTTTGAAGAATCTTCGACACCTTCCTCGTGGAATCAACCTAAGTGATTGAGTTTGTCATTTCATTATCACTATTATGCTGTGTAACGACTTCACAGCTTAGCTTTGAAAATTCATTTAAAAACATTGATAAGTTAAGAAAAAAAATTCTACAGATTGAAGACCATCAAATAGAGAATATTTGTCTTTTTGCCAAAACAAATATGGCCTATTTATCCATCATGCATCATCGCCATTTACAGGATCCATGCGAGAGCAACCAAAGCCAATACCACCGAAGGTACTGGAGAATTCGTGGGTCTTTGTCTTTATCTCCAAATCAGTATTTTTCAATTCCTATTCATCTATGGGTGGCCCCTTCATGATTTTTTCTGCTACAATCTAATTAAGGCCCATTCAAATAAATAATTCTGCACCCCTTTTTAAAAAAAGAGATGCAATTATGCTTTGTTTTGGCTGCAGGTTCGCATATGCCAATCAACAAAGAGGCTCATTATGTTTTATGCTATTGTTAAATTTAATTTTCAAGCAGAACGTCTCTCCCCCCAGAATATGCAAGATTTAAAATCAGCGGGAAACTGCATTAGCCAAACGATGAGAGTCAGCACTCTATGGGTCGACGAAGACCAACTGGATGATGGCATGTGTTCATTATGTTTTTCTATCTTTGCTGGATCTACAAATGAACTAAATCAAAAAATTGAAGATATAGGTTTTCAGGTTGAAAGCCAAGGCGTTCAATTTATTGAGTCCGAGAACATATTTGTAGATACATTATCAAACCTAGAAGACATTGAAATATGTGAAGATCTTGAAAGTGATGTAGGCCAATACCTACAGCAAGATGAGAATCTTGCTGGTTCAACTCAGTACGATTTAGATGTTGATGATGAATACGCAGATAAAATAATTCACTAATAAAAAGAACTAAAAGTTATTTACACTCTATTTATTTTTGGATTGACCCCGTTTTAAGCTACATCTTGAACAATTGTTTCTTCTTCTTGTTGAATCTGCCTTAATATATCTTGTCTAGACTGAGGACGATGCAATAAAAAACCCTGCACGCAATCAACCCCTAAAGAATGAAGAAAACGGAGCTCTGAAAGGCTTTCTACACCCTCAGCAACTATATGACAGTTTTGTCTTTTGGCACCTTTGATCACGCCTTTTAATAGCTCTTGTTTTGATATATCTTTATCAACTTGATGAACCAATGAATAATCAACCTTTAAAAAATCCGGCTTAAGCTTGAGTATTCGCTCAAAACCAGAGTGTCCTTGCCCAAAGTCATCGGCTGCAATTCTAAGATCTAAACTAGCCAGCTTTTCTCGAACTTCGAGCATCAAGTCAAAGTTTGAAATAGACTCTGATTCACTTAACTCAAACACAATATCGTTGTTTCCCGAGCTAAAACAATGAGAAAGAATTTTTTCTAGATGATAAAGATTACGAGGCAAAATATTTACAAAAATACTACCTGGAAGTACACCCTGCCCATCTTTAACGGCAACTTTTAAGCAGGCTTGATCTAACTCTAAAGTTAATTTATTTTGCTTCGCAAATGAAAACAACATCTTTGGCGAAAAAAAAGAAAAATCATTAAAAGATGAATCACCAGATTGCTTAAGTTTTGTTGCAAGTGCTTGGTCTATTCTTATAAGAGACTCAAACCCAACAATTTGATCTTCAAGATATGGAAGCTTGGACTCTTTATGATGGTTTTGAATGACAGCTTCAACAGTTTCTTTTGTGAGTTGAAAAATACCCTGATAGTGTGGAGTGAGAACTTTTGAGTCATGTAACAAAGAGTGAAGTGTGTTTTGTTGTTCTTGCATATTCCTTTTTGTTAACACCTTAGATGACTCCCTGCTTTCGCTCATAAGCTTAGCGGTAATATCCGAAATATTGAAACAAGGGTTAAAAAGAACACTTGAATAACCAACAGATATTTTAGGAAACTCTACAATACAAGAAGGCATTCGCCTTTCAGCTACAGGCTGATTAAAGTCTTTCCAAAAAAACTCTTGCATCTTACAGCTAATGCGATTCCCAAGCTTTTCTAACGAGTCTGGAACTTCTAAAGGAGACTGACTTAGCCTAGGGTCTGTTAAAAATATAAAACACTCATCCATAGAGTCAGTAGATTGAAACAATAAATCATGTTCTCTAAACCAACCCTTCGCTCCCCAACCTTGATAAAGAAGGTCGTGAAAAAGCTGCTGAACCTCTAGATAGACAGACATTCCATACTTTAGTCTGATTTTTTTAAAATCGGATGAACTCACTGTTATTAGGCTTAGCTTACCATCATGCTTTAGTTTAGAGTTTATAACAGGAGAGTCATATTTAGCGATTTGCTCACCAAGGTTACCTCTCATTTCACGCGTTAACTGTGATAGTTCATCAACAGACTTGTCTACATCCCAACCAGACATACAATGTATACGATTATTATTAAATAAAGAATCATTTTGATTTGCACCAAGAATAAATATTTCGATTCTCTCAGATGCTTCTTCAAGGAAGCCACTCCACCTTCCACCACTAAACAATTCACACTCTGCATCAACAATGACAGCTTGTATGTTTTTTTGATAAATGGGTGCAAGCTGGTCTAAGGAGATACCCGCAGCTACTTCCACCTGAATGCCGTAATTCATCAACGACTGACGAACTTGGCTAGTAGACTCTGGTTGCTTTGAAAAAATATAAATCAATGTTTGTTAGCTCATTGTTAATTATATATACAAATCGGATTTTCCCTCAGATTCATTAGAACTATTTTTCAATTGATTAGTTATTGAAAAGACAGGTAAATTATTTTTTTTTTGGCTTTTCCACAAAATCTGTGGATAACCCCCCAAAGAAAGCCCCGAAATTACTGCTGCTTATGATGGCTTGCGGGTTGCGTAGTATATAGTCATAATATCATTGGTGATTTATGAATTCTTAGGTATGATTCACAGATGTCCATTACCCTAAAACAACCAAGCGAATCCACTCAAAATGAGATACGAATCCTCATACCTGAGAAAAACGATCGAATTCAAGAAGCTATTAAGATCTTAGAAAACCAATCTTCATATAATATTATAAGAGAAATCCCTGCTAGAGACTTAGGATCATGCAAAAACATGATATCTGAATCCATCAAAAAAAGAAATCTTACCGAAAGCGAGGTTTCTTCTTATATAAATCATATTGCTATGCAAAGCTCAGCTGCCTTAAAGTTAAATTACGTTGATGCTGTTGTAATAGGAAGTGAAGTAACAACTGCTGACGTTATAAGAAGCGGGTTATGGTTAGGGCTTAAATCCACAAACCTTATCTCAAGCTGCTTTCTGATGGCACACCCAAAAACAAAAAAAGTTATCCTTTATTCTGATTGTGGCGTAAACGCCGAACCTAATTATGAGCAACTTTCAGAGATTGCTATTCAGAGCACACACACTTGGAAAGTCCTTCAAAAAGAAAACCCTAAAGTTGCTTTTTTATCTTTTTCAACGAAAGGAAGTGCTCAACATCCCTGTGTTGAAAAAGTCAAAAAAGCAACAGAGTTATTTCAATCAAAGAACCCTGATATTGAATCAGACGGTGAAATGCAATTTGACGCTGCATGGAATGAATCCATTAAAGAGCATAAAGCACCAAACTCACCTTTAAATGGTAGAGCGAATTGCTTTATTTTTCCAAATTTAGACTCCGGCAATATTGCATATAAAATCACTCAACAACTGGCTGGATATGATGCATTTGGCCCTATCCTGCAAGGGTTTTCAAAACCATTAATGGACCTCTCGCGTGGATCAACTGTACAAGATATCGTTTACACTGCGAAAATCGCAGGAGCTTTATCACAAAAAGCACGTGATACTGAACAACAAATTAAATCTTAAAGGAAATAGATCAATGACCCCTTATTTGCAAATGCTAGACTTTGTTTTAAAGAACGGAACAGAACGCGAAGACCGAACTGGAACCGGTACAATTAGTTACTTTGGATACCAAAACCGTTTTGATTTAAGCAAAGGGTTTCCACTTGTCACCACAAAAAAATGCCATTTAAAATCAATCATTGTTGAACTTTTATGGTTTTTGAAAGGTGACACCAACATTAAATACCTGACTGAAAACGGAGTTCGAATTTGGAACGAATGGGCTGATGAAAATGGCGACCTTGGCCCTGTCTATGGCAAACAATGGAGACAATGGCAAAACCCAGACGGCTCGACGACAGACCAAATGAAAAATCTTGTAGATGGCCTCAAAAACAACCCCTACTCTCGAAGACATTTGGTGGTTGCATTTAATCCTAGTGATGTCCCAAAGATGGCACTACCACCATGCCATGCGTTTTTTCAGTTCTATGTAAGTAATGGTAAATTATCTTGCCAACTTTACCAAAGAAGTGCTGATGCGTTTTTAGGTGTGCCCTTTAATATTGCAGGTTACTCCTTATTAACCATGATGGTAGCCCAAGTAGTTGGCTTAGAAGCTGGTGAGTTTATTCACTCGTTTGGAGATCTTCACATCTACAAAAACCACCTAGAACAAGTAAAACTCCAACTATCTCGCACTCCAAAACCACTACCGACCATGAAGATTAACCCAGATGTTAACGATTTGTTCTCATTTAATTACGAAGACTTTGAATTGCTTGGCTACGACCCGCATCCAGGCATAAAAGCTAAGGTAGCAGTATGATCATTAGTCAGATCGTTGCTGTCAGTAAGAATTTTGTCATTGGAAACCAAGGCAAGATCCCATGGCATAGTTCTGCGGATTTTAAGTTTTTTAAATCCACCACCATGGGCAAACCAATCATCATGGGTCGAAAAACATTTGATTCTATTGGAAGACCTCTTCCTGGAAGACTCAATATTGTGATTTCAAGATCTCCGGAGACCTTCAAAGGGCCGGAGTCAGTGAAAATTGTCAGCAGTATCTCTCAAGCTATCGACGAAGCAAAAAAAGAGCTACCTAACGAAATTTTTATCATTGGCGGAGCAACGATTTATAAACAGACTCAAGAGATTACCAACAAGCTATATCTAACGGTTGTAGATATAGAAGCAAAGGGAGATGCTTACTTCGATAAAAGTTTTCTAGGGCAGTTTGAAATCATAGATTCCACTCTTCACACAGAGACAACCCCTCACCTTACTTGGCATACTTATTCAAAACTCTCATCATGATTTGCTGAAGAGGCTCACCATTAATGACTTCTTCGTTCATATGATCGCGTTTTTTACCTAATGGCATGTATTGTTTATTATCTTCTCGCTCCTCTCCAAATTCTGGCATGACTCCACCTTCCCAGTCAATTGAATCTCGAATAGCGGCTACCCACGACTTATTATCTTCGTAGTTAACATTAGTGATGTACTCTAAAGTGTTTTCAAAGCTATCATCATAAATAAATCTCTTATTTCCTATAGCATGGCATGACGCACAGTGCCGGTATAGTGCACTCACTACGACACAATCTTCGCTTTCTAAAGAACCACACTGAGAGCTTTCTGGGTTAATTGGCTCTTGATCACCTGTTTGAGTTGGTGGACTCTCAAGTTCATCACTTCCTTCAAGACCATCATTTCCACTAGTTTGTTGGCTGTTATCAGAAAACTGAATTGAATTTCGTGGAATTTCTGTTTCACCACACCCAACCACAAACCACGCTATACATAATATCATTTTCCAATTTTTCATGACACAATCTCCACTTCTACTTCTCTAGTTGTTCCTAAAACCTTAAATTCATCACTTGTTGGATCAATAAATAATGTATGACTATGGCTATCTACTAAATCAGTCTCGATACTTACCTTCAACCCTGAGCGTATTTGTATAAAATCATTTGATGTCACTGTGAATTGATGGGAGGACCCACCATGACCGTGCCAAAAATCATAGGTTTTATCTTCTGCGAGAACCATGTCATCAACAGTAATAACACCTGTTTGAGGGCCCATAGTGCCATCATAGTAAAGTGAAATAGCATTGATATCAGATAGTATTAAGGTTGTTGTCTGAGGTTCGGCAGGAGTATCTTGAACCTCTTCTTCGGTTGGGTTTTTTGATTCCTCAATTGGGGTTTCATCAGCTGGAGTCAAAATAACACCGTCTTCTAAATCAGGATTTTGCTTAGAAGCATCTCCTGATTGAATTTGAGTAGAGACAGACTGCCTTGATAATGATTCATCTGCACCACATGAAATAATCTTGAATGAAAGTGCTACAAAGGCACATTGACATGCACCTACAAAGAACCCCCTTCTATCTGAGGGTTTCACTTCCAAGATACTCTTTTTATTTTGTAATAACTTACTATTTTTTAGTAACAAGGCATACTCCTCTAAAAGCCTTATAGAAGAATTCGTAAATCTAGGGACAACTCTGAAGGATATCCAATTTTGCTGGTAATACTGGCAGTTTAAATCGTTAGATTTACTTAACAAACAAGCATTCTTTCATTTTCGCATCAAAACCCCGAATAATCAGATGAAGGCATTTAGAGGATAATTATGCGTTTCATTTTAATAATACTTATATACACACCGAGCATGCTATTTGGTGGCCTTGTTGACTATATGGAACAAGGCGAATTAAAAGAGCTAAAAGCTACGGTACCTGCTATCACAAACTCAGAACTCAATGAACGGATGCACCACGCAGATACTGTTTGGTACGATGAAGAGTCTATGGTCTTTTCTTATCAAGACTCTGTTGAGACCGTCGTTGGTGTGAGAGCAAATAGAGTTGGCAGAGAAACGGGCGAACTTAATCGAAATATTCCTGGGATTGCAAAACTCATGGATTTATTTGGTGAGGATAAAAAATTTCGTTTCCCATTTCGAGGAGCTGCAGGTACTGACGATGTCAAAAATGTTAAAGTAGTCAACTTTTGGAGCCCTCCAAAGCTCAACGGTGAATACTTACCAGTGAAATGGTGGCGTGCTTCATCTAGAGGACGTTGGCACTGGACTTTTCCTATCAACACATTGTTTGGTGAAATTCTTTTTATCAAGAACCCCAAAGGTGGATGGCTACCCTTTGAAATCAGGACTAGAAAAAGATACGGAAATGGTTGGGAAGTTGATTTATTTAGGCCATACGCAACCGCAAACCAACTTGCAGAAAAAATCATCGATCTAAAGCCTGAGTGGAAATCAAATACAAACACCAAAAGATTCATTGAGCACCTGAGAAGCCCAAGCACTCTTCAGCCATTTAAACTAGAAGCAACCGTTTATAAAAAAGCATTTGAAACTGTTGACGGAGCATTAGATTACCTTCCAGAAATTGGAGACGATGCATTTGTCACTGAGTTATTAAAACAACCGACCTTTGTTTCAACACAAGGAAAGATTTGGAAAGAAAACTCCCAGTACGAGACCTATGCACCATCAAGTGCAGCGGAGTATTCTATTGTCCCTAAAGATTATAAAATGGGCGTTATACCTGTCAATGAAGTTTCTTGTAATCGCTGCCATGATCAAACAGGGAGAGGTCTTGGAGACTTTGATCCAGTAGTTGTATTATATGGTGAAATATGGGGAGAAGACCGAGCATTTACTTGGCACTTATTTAAACCACACTCTGGGATTTACGGTACGTTTGATGATTCAGACCGAAGCCCTAGCCGTCAACTCAACCCAAAACTACTAGAAGCCGGTTTATTAAAAAACGAAAAACCAAATGCTAATGATCCGCTATACAGATCATTTGAACCGTGGAAGCTTTTTGATCAATAATTACAGAAACCCATCGTGACAATCATCTTGCGTTTTGGGTGGTGACTTCCGAAAAAAGCTTTTTATCCACCCTAGAAAAGATTTTTTCTGAGTTGAGTCTTTTTCTTCTTGTTTGTTTTTCCAATCTTTATAGAGAATTCTAGAGTAGCCAATTAACCCTGCAGTCCCAATCAACGCCACCATTATATTGCTCGTACTCATTTTTGTATGTGCTATCCACTCTGGAAGATACTGACTAAGGCTAGTAGCAAAATCTTGCATGGATAATTTGCCTTTTACCCACAATTCCATATCTTCGAGACTATAACCATCTTGAGATCCATAAATTCCTACAAAGGCTGCAATATTTGCTGCAACTACAGCCAACAGGTTTCCAGCACTTCTGAGTACATTATTTTTTGTTCTACCTAAGCTTTTAAAGACTAGATGTGTAGGTGCCACATAGATAAAAGCTCTCCACAACCCATCTAAAAACCTCGCAGAAAACTCACCGACTGATGTATTAAGCTCACTCGCACCAATTTTGACAAGACTATTTTGCATCAACTCATACAAACTATTTGCGTTATCATTCATAGGTAACCCTACCGAAAATGCAATAATAACTGGTACAGAAAGATAAAGGCAAGAAACCTTCATCCTATTGATGAGAAGGTTGCCTTTATTGACCCAGTGAATATAGAAAGAAGTAAATAAAACAGTAGAAGCCTCAAACAAACTACTCCAAGCCGTCATTGCTCCGATTAAGAAGTCCTTTGATACAGAAAGTTTAAAGTCACTGTTAGCTATGACTTCTAAGTTATGGTGATTTACTTGATAGACCGTCAGACCTATGATTGCTGCAGCTGTAAAACCATAAAACACATCATGTACAGGAATCCCCAATTTTGCTGCAAGGTAAGCATACCATTTTTGAACAGGTTTAAATTTGTGTTGAATATCGACAGGAGTAAAGCCCTTTGAAACTTTCTTTGCAAGCAAGTATAAACGCTCATCCATGTCACCGTTTAAAGAATCTGTATTTTGAATTTCAGGCTGTGATTTTGATGGGTTTTCGGAGTCTTCATCAGCACTGCTTGAAGATGAACGAATTTGAAAAACTTCTTCTCTAAGAGAGCCTTTTGATAATGACGCTCTAATCCTTAACTTAACATGTTCGCCGTAAAGCTCTTTTGCTTTTTGATGCAGCTGTTTGAGCTCTTCTCTTGCAATCTTAACTTTAGATTTAAGGTGCTTTCTATTTTTAAAAAACCCTTGTTGTTCTTTAGGAAGTTGTTCAATTTGAATGGATCCAAGCACTGGATCATCAACTCCACTCCCAAGATCTACAACAATCTCTATATCAGCAATAAGTGGGCTCTCAGCGTACGACTTTGACCCTAGGCTACACAATAAAATGGTAGTAATGCACATTAGTTTGATCAAAGTCTTTATCATTCTAATGACTTAATAGGAATTGGCCGCTCAGTCAACACTTATTGAAAAAACATAAAAAAATTCGACACTATGAAAGACATAAGTGCCTGTATGCATTGAGCTTTATACACAGCTTACATGAACAAAATCCACTCAGACCTACTTTAATACTCTTAACAAAAAACCGTTCAGCCTCACCAGAGCCTTCGCCGATACTAGGCAAACAATTGAAATCCATAAAGTAATCTCGTATCATTGCTATAAGATTTTTTTGAAAGTGATCATATGCGTATACACAACCAATCAGGTTTCTCGCTTATAACCGTCATGATTGTGAGTCTCATTCTTACACTTATTGCTGTCGGTACATCGTCAATTTTGACACAAAAGAGCAAAGATACGCACCACCTTAGGGACTCTATGCGAAAAGACGCCATCGTTGATTACATTGACGATTCACTAGATTGCTGCAAAACACTAGAGTTCACAGATCCTGGACTAACCACTAAATTTTCAACTTCTGGCACTGGGACTGTCAGTTGTAGTGATGTTTTAGCTGATCTAAGGCCCGCCGGTCAGCCTCATGAGGGCTCTGGTGACCCAAAAGACTCCATTCCTCCCAAAAATATCAGAGATGAAATTATTGCTGAACAACAAACAAGCTTTGACCCAACCGCAACTTACAGAGATAACGGCTACTATATAGGAAAGACAAACTTTTCAATTCATTGTACCTCCACTAACCTTAACCCTACTCCTACAGATACGGACACAGAACTAAAACTACATATATATACATGGAAGGGACAACCCACAAAAACTTTTAAAGACCCTCTTACCAATAGAGATCTCACCATACCTGTAATGAAACAAGAGATTTGCCCGGGATTTCTTACAGTAGGTGGAAGCCCTATACCCTACGGCTGTTAAGTAACTAAATATAGTTATTCTGATGCAAAGCCCCCTACTCTCTTTAAGTAAAACTCAAAAAAACCGAATAAATCAAAACACATACACAATCACCTTTAGGGAAATCCTATGCTATGCTAGCTTCCGCAAGTGAAAGAAAAAAAGAAACATTTATTAGACTTAAAAAACTCAGAATTATCACAGTTCATATCAGACGGTGGTTTTCCCAAGTTTCGCACCAATCAAATCCTAAGCTGGATGTTTGATCACAAAATCACAAGCCCAGAAAAAATGAAAAACATACCAAAAAACTTAGCAAATGCACTCAATGAATCTTTTGATACTTTTATGCCTGAAATTACGCAACGAAGTGACAGTAAAGACGGAGCATCTAAGTTACTTCTTAAGACTGCTGCTGGGCAATATATTGAAAGTGTCATCTTAAGATATGATGGACGAACAAGTCTTTGCGTTTCATCACAAGTCGGATGCAAATTAGCATGTGGGTTTTGCCAAACAGGTAAACTAGGCTTTGTTAGAAACCTGAGTACTTCAGAGATATTGTCACAGTTTCTTATTGCAAGTGAGATAGTATCCAAAGAAGACCGTAAAATATCTCATGTGGTATTCATGGGCATGGGAGAGCCTCTACTGAATGAAAACAGCATTCATTTAACTCTTGAAAGACTTGTTAGCAAAGAAACAGGGTTTGGCTTAAAATGGAAAAACGTTACCGTATCAACTTCCGGCATTGCACCTGCGATTTCTAGACTTGCTGGACTTCCAGTAAAATCACAATTAGCAATCTCACTACATGCAGCAAACAATGAGTTACGTACAGAATTAATGCCCATAAACAGAAAATACCCACTAGAAAAACTAAGAGAAAGCCTTGTGGATTTTCACGAGAAAACCGGACAAACTATTACTATAGAATACATTCTTATCAAAGATCTAAACCACCAGAAAAAACACGGAAAAGAACTCGCAAATTTTCTAAAAGGTATTCCTGCAAAAATCAACCTCATTGCATTTAACAAACACCCGGGCCTCCCCTACGAAAGACCAGATGAAGAGAGCATGGCAACATTCAAAGAACGAATGATTCGCCATGGATTTACCACAACCCTAAGAATTAGCCTCGGATTAGAATCTTCTGCGGCTTGCGGCCAACTTGCAGCAAAGACACAAGACAAACTTACTGAAAAACCAAAACGTTTATCATTGTTCTCATCATAGATATTAAAAACGGTAAAAAGCATTTAGACTAGCATTAAATTCTGTCTCAAAATCTGGAGTTTCTTGCTGAAAAACGTTCTCTGCCTGAGCATTCGCAACTTCCCAAGTCGTTTGTGTTAATTTATAAGACAGCGATGCGTTGATAAACTCTACTGGGTTAAAACTCATCCCAACCTGCATACTGAAAACACTTGAAGACGCGGCTGTTGTAAAAGTTTGTGGATCAGTGACATTTGGAAGCGTTGACACTAATGTATTTGTAAAGTACTCACCTGAAAAAACAAAACCACCATCAGCCTGAATACTAAGGTTAATAGGGAGTGGAATGTTTAACCCTACATTTGCAGAAGTTTGAGACAAATAGCCATTAATTGGAATATTTTCATCCTTTTCAATTAATGTAAAAAACAATAAATTTGAGGTTAGTGTAAAATACTCAAACGAAAAATCAAATCCAGCAGTGACACTATGTTTCATGGAGGCAGCAGCATTACTTGGAATATTGGAAAGTTCGTCAAAAAGCAAAGCATCTAGACGATAATCAATATGCAATGACACTTTTGCAAAATTCTTATCGAAATTCAGTAAAAAGCTTTGATATTGATTTTCAGCAATTAAAGTAGATGACATAAAATGCTGAAGACTTAATTCTAGTTCGTAATTGGAGTTCGTAAAACCAAGATTTAGTAGTATGCTGTCATCTCCGCTTAAAACAGAAAACGAATCTGTTTCTAAAGCCCTAGAAAGTGAATAAACACCACTTACAGTCAGTGATTTACTCAGTGGATAACTTGCACTTGGACGCAGAAGAAAACTTAGATTTCTTGAAAAACCATCAGGGATTTGCGTTTCTGAAACACGAATTTCATCAGGCCTATCAACAAGTGTTGTAAAAAAAAGCGATTCTCCATCACTTGTATTAACGTTTAATTTTGTTTCAGTATATACACCAACAGAAGGTTGACCACCCTTTTTAGGCTTTCCTAAATAGCTCCATTCAAAGCTTCCACCAAGAAAGTAGTTAAATTGATTTGACCTTTTTTCGCTAATCCCATGGTTACTCTGCTCTTTTTGAGACAGAATTAATCCAGTTAAAGGTCCGTAAGCAATTTGATTACCAGTGACTGTTACAGCAATCGGTTTCTTCTCTTCTTTTAGAGATTTACCTAATCTATCTGTTGGTGTTTGAATAGGTTCTGCTTGATACGGCAAAACAATAACAGGTTGTTGTATAATTGTAGGTTGTCTAAAATTTGAGGTTCGTGTGCGAAACCTCGACCTTAGTCTTCGCCTAGTTTCAATTAATAACTTTCGCCTTGTAGACTGCAAGGGTGGTGAGATATTACTGGTTAATAGCAAAAGCTTACGAGCTTTCTCGTACCTCTTTGCTCTAAATTGACATACACCGGCATAAAATAGAGCGTTAGGGTAGTTTTTGCTTCTGTTAGACACCCTTTGAAAGGCAGCCAAGGCCGAGTCGTATTTTTGGAGAGAAAAAGCACTTACTCCATAATAAAAGATGTCTTTTTTGGCTATACTCTTAATCTTTATCTTTTTCCACAGCCTCCAGGCCTTAGAAAACAAACCTCTTTTTGCATATATTCTTGCCAAAGATATACGTGCAGGCTTAAATGCAGGGTATTTTTTTATAATTACCTTAAGTAACCTTGCACTTGTCTTTACTTTGTTCTTTTTTTCATAGGATAATGCTTTTTTATAAGCAGATCTTAAATTAATTTTTTTAGACTTAACTCTTTTAGGCTTCGACCATAAAGGCGTAGCCGAAGAAAACAAAAATACAAACAATAATAATTTAGTGACTATATTCCACACCGGGATGCACCTTCAGTTCATTGCGAATCGTTTCCACCACATCTCCTGGCATAGAATCAACCACCTTCTTTAGAAAGTTTTTCTCTTGATCATAACTTAAACCAATGAACTCATTTACTACTTCAATTGTATCTGCTGTTTGCTGAAGAGCTTCTAAGGAACCTTCATCCCCGTTGGAAAGTTTTTGAACTAAAACTCCTGCCGTTAACCAGCTTTTACGAAAAATCAGCATTTCATCAAAAGAAGGATCTGGTGAGTTATAAACAAAGCAGTCATCCATTAACTCATTAGACTCGGACATTTCTAGACATGTTAGCTGATTTAAATAACTAAAACCTTCTTCATAACTCGCTTCATCTGCTGCATATGTTGCAGCATTACTTAAAGAACTCCTCATAAAAGAAAGTCTGTTTTTAATCATTGTGTAAGTGGTTTCATCAAGTGAGTCAAAGGCAAGACCTGCATAAGCTTTTTCTGCCATCAACACACATGCTGCATAATAGTTTTGAGGCCAAACCCAATCTTCAGTTGTTCTTTTTTTGATCCAAGCAGGTGACCATGATAATAATTTTGCCCAATCATCTTTTATATTTTGCTTACCAGACACCCAAGATTTCAAATGCTCTTCAGAATCTTTCCATCTTTTTTTCCAGCTTTTTTCAGAACAAGTTTTTGGCAGAGATTTTGACTCTAATTTTCCGGTTAAATATGCGTCTGCAATACCATCAATGGACCCTTTACTTTGAAAGGCAAGAACACGTATATATTTTAACATTTGATTGAAGTTAGACTTACTTCTTTTAGCTTCTTTTAAAACACCTACTCTATGAGCTTGAAGGTACGAAGCTAAATCTGCTACTGAACCATTCGATTCTAAATCTTTCAAAACCTGTAAATGATTTGACCTCAACTGAATTTTAGCTAGAATTTTTTGGTAAGCTTCAGGTTTTTTACTTTTATAATACAAACCCACAGAAGTTGCTATTAAACATAAAAGTGCTAACTTTGAAAATAAACCACCAAATATACTAGTTTTATTTTTTTTTGGAATAGGTTTAATCTTTTCAACTGTTCCAGCAGTAACTCCCCAACCCGCCATTAAGTCTTTTGCAATATCTACTAGTTCAGGATAGTGGCGTTTCATTCTTGAAATATCTTCAAATTTCACCCATTTCCCAAAACCTGCAGAAATTTCATCTGCCGAGAAAATATTCAACTGCTTATGCTTTCTAGATAGTCTTGACAAACTGAAAGGACCAATAAAAGTCATGTCGTGTTTACGTATGAGATAGCGTTTTTGCATGCTAACGCTCCCCTTTTAAGTGGCTAATTAAAACGGTAATATTGTCTCTTCCACCATTTAAATTTGCTTCTTTTATAAGTTTTGATGGCATTTTCTCCGGACGACTTAAAGAATCTGTGATAATTTCTGCAATTCTTTTACTTTTTACCATTCCTGACAATCCATCTGAACAACTTAGTAAAATTTGACCGGGTTTAAGTTCGATTTCATATAATTCGACTTCTACTTCTTCTAAAAGACCTACAGCCCTCGTCAAAGCGTCTGGCTTTGCTCCCGGTAAAACAGCTGAAGCATTGATTAAACCTCGCTTTATAAAATTATGAACACTATGATCTACGGTTAACTGCCAAAGGTTTCCCTTATCATATAAGTATGTTCTACTATCACCGACATGACCAATATGAACTTTTTTACCATTGAACAACAAACAATTTACTGTTGTACCCATTCCACTAACATCTTGATCCTCTAAGCTTTTTTCAAAGACTTCTTTGTTGGCACGGTCAATAGAGCTAGTAATAAAACTAGGCGTTTCCTCATGCCGTATTCGATCAGATTTTAAAAATGAATTTCTAATAGAATTAACAACCATACTTGACGCAACTTCACCACCACGCCTTCCACCAATACCGTCAGCAACGACTCCAAGCCCCATGGTGGAATCGAAAAATATACTATCTTGATTATTTTTGCGTACCATACCGATATTGGTATCACCGTACATCATCAAGTGCATTCTGACCTCTTCAGTTACAATACTCTTTGTTATATATCGGTCAAAATTATCTGATATGAGACAAATAAACGGCTTCTAATTAAACAACTTAGCAAAAAAACGGTTTTTTAATACTATTATCAGGCAAGTAGACCCAACCCTCATTAGGGATTTTTTTGAGTAAGTTCTCAGTGCAACCCCCTTTCATAAATATCTGACTTACAAGAGCACAAATAAATGCCTCAAAGACATTACGCCTTTGAAATAATTGCTCATTTTCGAGAAGATTTACTTCAAACCATGGCTTTAATGATATTTTTTCAATAAAATTTCTACGAACTTGCTTTCCAACCTGAAAGCGGTGATACAGCATACAATCTTCTACACCTAACTGAAAGATCTCGTTGATCATCATCAAAGAATGCAATACCGCAGTTTCATAAAGCCTAACTTGTTCTTTACGCAACCTTTTCAATAAAGAACTTCCATGCGTAGCCAACATAAAATTACTACTATGAAAAGACGCCTTTTCAGGTGAGCCATGCATGGCTTCTACTGCGTCCCAAAGCCTCGTCTGTTGTGGATGGAGAACTTTTTTACGTTTCTTGGGGATTCTAGACGCTTTTATTTGTTCATTGATTTTGGTTAAGTATGCCACCGCTATATCATCGCACTGTACAACTCCGGGGCACTCAAGCCTGGTACACCTGAGGCAAGCAGGAACAGATAAAGGAACGTTGACGAACCCTTCGTGACATTTGTGTAGCCTAAGAATTCTCACGATTCTCTCAATGGTATCTCTTTGACTACTTGGACCAATTTTATCATAAATACTTGAAAGTTTTAGTTTATTTTCGGATGATAGATACTGAAGAATAACAATTGCAGACTTTTGAGCTTGAGGTCCGCTCAAAAATATTCCAAAAGAAAGGGCATCACGATTTTCAGTAGCATTCATCTATATCATCATAGACTATCTTCAAGGTTTCGCCATGGAATTTTTGTCTGTCTATGGGTATTCTTAGGGCTTTTTATTTCAACGCAAAGTTTTTCACAAGGTATTCCTACTAACCTTCGTAAAGCTCGATCTTTTTTTATTAAAAAGAACTTTCAAAAATCTATTACTTATTACAAACAACACCTGAAACGTTATAACAACGACAATGACGCACGCACAGAATTAGGCTCATGCTATTACCATATTGGTGAACCAAATGCCGCACTTAAACAACTAAGAAAATCTGCAAAAGGCACAAGAAGACAAGCTCAAAATTCATACTACCAAGGCCTAAGCTACAGTATGAGAAAAAAAACAAAACTCATGAAGTACTACTTTAGGCTTGCAACAGCACACGTTGATCCCTTTGCTACGTTAGCAGGATTTGAATTAGCCGTTTATTGGTTTAATAGAAAAAAAGAACTCAAAGCAATGAAATGGTTAGATTATTATTTAAAACGTGATAGCAGAGGAATTCATAGCAAGCAAGCCTTCCGCATGCAAAAGACCATACAACAAAATAAAAAGTTTTTTATTGCCAAGGGTGTCGATAGACCTAATCCAGAAAAACTTAGATTTAAACACAGTAAACTCTCTATAGTAGATCAACCTCATTATTACTACGCGAATATAGGCCATCTTTATACACAGTTTGATGGGTTTGGACCTAAGGATAACGGTGTGATTGTAGCCACCGGTGATGCATCTTTTGGAATTACTACTGACTTTGGAATCGGATTTGGCCCCATAAAGTCAGGGAATACAGAAGGAACCATTGGCTATAGCTACCAACAAGCATTTGAAACAAATATAGACCGCTTAACTGAGTATTTTGATGACCCTCTTGATTTTGGATTATTTCCATATAGGCTGGATCTTATGCTAAGAAGCCACCGATTCATGGGTGACTTTAAAGCTTCATTTGGAAACAATTTCTATGTCGGTGGTTATGGTGAGTTAAACTTCACTCAAATTGGATCACACCTTGCCACGTATGTAGGAACAGATATCAAAGGAGATGTATTTTCCGTTTCCGATGAGACTAGTTTTCGGCCTGTTGTTGGCTATATTTTTAACTCTGAATTTGAAACAGAATTTCATTTATTGTTTCATAAGTTTATTGATAATGAGACCCCCGAGTTTTCCAATCAATCCTACAATTTTAGTGATGATTTCATTGATTTTCAAGATAAGTTTAGCTTTGGGCTAAAAGGCTCCTATAAAAACCCCAAATATAAACTAAATGCCTCTGCTCAATTTTTTCGTTATTCTTATACATATAATGATTTATGGAGAGATCACGTTAGACTAGGCGGTCAAATACACGTAGACCATGAGCTAATTCCAAACTTGCTAGTCCATTTAAACCTTGGATTTTATACAGATATCTACCGCCTAGAGATCACTTCACAAAACGATTGTGTCTTTAATGAAGAAGGCTCAAAAAATGCGACCGCCGTTGAAGATGCTTCTTGCATAAGAGAAGATACTGGTTTTTATGTGGGATTAAATGCATTCTACGATGTCACGGAAGGCACACGGATAGGTTTTGAATTTAAAGTAAATAACAATGCTAGCGAAGCCATAAAGCTCTTTGATAGGCAAGATCTATCTATTCATTTTCATATCGGCTGGGCATTTCCTCACCATCAACCTGTCTATGATCTTACCGATAAATTCATAGACGATTTATATGTAAGGTAAGCCTATGAAAAAAGAAATTATAGATGCTATTAACCAATCCATTCAGCAAAAAAGTATTTTTTATTTGCGAGCAGGAAGCCTCAAGATTACGTTCCAAGCAATTGCACATAAATTAAATGGCAATACACTACTACTTCAAAACCCGTTCCCACAAGACATGGTAAATAAAGCGATGAAGTGTAAAGACTTTAGCTTACAAGTAGATTTAATTCAATTTGATATCACGTCGATGAAACCACAAGGGAAATACTTAGGGATTAACTGTGATAACGCTGATTTTAGAGCAGAAATCAGATCAAGCGAACGTTTTACATTTAGCTTTGAAGAGCAAGTTTACTTAGAAACCTTCAACCCACTCGACAAAAAAACAAAGCTAAAAAAACAGATTCTTGACATGTCTTCAGGTGGCTTGTCCTTTGTTACCTTCATCGACTCCAAACTATTTATCCGCGAACTAAAAGTACCAGATATAACTGTTTATATTGATGGTGAAGCCTACAAAAAATCAGATGGTCAAGTGGCATATGCAAATAATTTTATAGATTTACAAGGCAATCTTAAAAAACAAATTGGGATAAAATTCATTGAACAAAAATAACTCGCAAACAAAACTAGGTAAAACACAACGTGTATATGTCAACAGAACTCTTGATTTCGCAAAAGTTCAAGCCATTGGCTATGACATGGACCACACTCTCGCAATATACAACCGCGAAACATTTGAAAAACTTGCATTCGATGAAACACTTAAGAAACTTATTGCTGAAGGATACCCTGAGGAATTACTCGAGATAAAATTCGATCCTTCTTATGTTCAAAGAGGCTTACTTGTAGATAAGGACCGAGGAAACCTCATCAAGGTAGATTGTCACAAATATGTAAAACTTGGATATCATGGTAAAAGACGCTTAACAAAAGAAGAAAGAAGCAAATTTTACAACAACCAAAACTTCAAAGCAAATGAGTTTATCTCAGTGGACACGTTTTTTGCTTTAAGCGAGGTGCAGCTTTTTATCGAAATCATAGAATACATGTCAAAAAAACCAGCATCCATATCTAAAGACTTTGGAACCATCTACAACGACATAAAAAGAAACATTGATCTTTCCCATAAAGACAACAGCATCAAAGACAAGGTCCTTGCCAATATAGATAAATACATTATCAGAGACAAACACCTCGCCACCACACTCCAAAGACAACTACATGCAGGTAAAGTAATTTTCTTAATGACTAACTCTCATTGGGAATACACAAATGCC
This sequence comes from Oligoflexales bacterium, assembly GCA_023301465.1. GTDB lineage: Bacteria > Bdellovibrionota_B > Oligoflexia > Oligoflexales > JALZUQ01 > JALZUQ01. The sequence goes on along the minus strand of JALZUQ010000015.1, from coordinate 17,621 downwards.
GTCATGAGCTATATTTTGAATGATGAAAATGAAGCTTTATCTAATTGGAGAGATTACTTTCAATATGTCATTGTTGGTTCTGGTAAGCCGGGATTCTTTACAGGTTCTCAACCTTTTTTTGAAGTAATGACGGACACTGGGCTCTTAAAAATACATAAAGGAGCTTTAAACCCAGAAGCTGTATACCATGGCGGGAACGCAAACGCTTTTGAAAAATTAGCCTCATTACGGGGAGATGAAATCCTTTATATTGGCGATCACATTTACGGCGACATAAAATCATCTAAGGATTTACATGGTTGGCGAACCGGCCTTATTGTTGATGAACTTGAAGACGAGCTAGAAAAAATAGCCGACCAAGCTGAACTAAAAAGAGAAATCAATGAACTTTTAGATAAAAAAGAAGAAAAAGAGGAAACCTACCAAAAGCTAAAATCAAAAACAAATTTTATAGAAAATCAAATGCATAAAGCATTAAGACAAGACGACAAAAAGAAACACGACAAACTAAAAACCGAATACGAAAAACAGTCTGAACTTGCGAATGAGTTATTCGACATCGTATACAACCTACAAAAAACCATCAAAGAAAAAGTCAAGAAGCGTGAGTTTGCAATTCACCCACTATGGGGTGAGACAATGTATGCAGGTTTAGAACGAAGTAGATTTGCAGACCAAGTTTCGAACTACTCATGCATATACATGAACAAGGTTGCAAACCTAAGATTTTACAATCAAACTAAGAAGTTCTTAGCCGTTAAGGAGTTGATGCCCCATGAGTTTTAAACATTGGCAAAAACTCTCCATAACCCATTTTCAATAAGTCACTTACAGGCACAAACTTCAAGGATGCTGAGTTAATACAATATCGTTTTCTCGTAGGTTTTGGACCATCATCAAATACATGACCAAGGTGGGAGTCAGCAAATCTTGAACGGACTTCCGTACGAACAGAAAACAATGAGATGTCTTTATGCTCTGTAACATGCTTACTAACAAGTGGCTTAGTAAATGATGGCCAACCAGTTCCTGATTTAAACTTATCTTTACTACTAAAAAGTGGTTCGCCACTTACGACATCAACATATATACCTCCTTTTTTATTATTCCAATACTCGTTTTTGAAAGGTCTTTCCGTACCTTCTTCTTGTGTTACTTTATATTGTGTTGGTGACAATCTTTTTTTGATCTCACTTTTTGAAGGTTTAAAATATTGCTTCATTAATTTATCAGAACTTGGAGAACCTAAGCTAAAAATTTTAAAGTCTTTTTTGTTTTTCCAGACTGACTTTATGTAATCATCACGTCCTGAGCCTCTGCGGTACGAATAATAACGAACAGGATTGACTTTGTAAAAGTCTTGATGGTAGCTTTCAGCATCATAAAAATTCTTGTATGCTAAAACCTCTAAGTTAATAGGCTTGGCATAAACCCTATGGTCTGTCAGAATCTTTATCGCCTGAATTACTAGTTCATGTTCTTTTTTATTTCGATAAAAGATAGCAGGTCGATACTGTGGGCCTCTATCAACAAATTGACCACCATTGTCTGTTGGGTTGACTTGTCTAAAATAAACCTCTAAAAGTTTTTTATAAGTAACCTTAGTCGAATCATAAATAACTCTTACAGACTCTATATGATCCGTCGCACCAGCTGCCACTGCCTTATAAGTCGGATTTACTAATGTTCCTCCACTATAACCAGACAAAACCGCTTTCACACCCTTAACTTTTTCAAAAGGTTTTTCCATACACCAAAAACAACCTCCGGCAAATACAGCTTGCTTTTCTAGACCTAACAATCCTTGAGAATAAAAACTCATGAACGACATTATAAACACTAACTTTAAATTCTTCATGTACAACTTCTCCACATAAAAACCAAAATAACCCATATAGATCTTAACGGTTTTTCAATAATAATTATTGAGGTCATCACGTAAATAGATCGAAATTAAGCTTCTTTCTGACTTCAAAATCAAATTAAGGAACTTTCATTCAGCTATATGAACTCAAACCCTTCAAAAAACCCTGAATATTATCCAATAAATTTAGACGCTTACATCTTTTATCCGTTTCACTCTCTTATCTTGACGTTTTTCCTTCATAGACCCTTTCAAGCTACCGATAACAATAAGGGTTTATATTATTTAGAGTTTTATGGCTTTTGACAAAAAAAACTTATTGCTTGGTGAACGCTACCGCCTAAAAAGAAAAATTGGTGAAGGTGGTATGGCAACCGTATACCTTGCTCTTGACGAAAAACTTGGCAGAAAAGTTGCTGTTAAAGTATTGCACCCCCACATGGAAAAAAACAAAGATTTAAGAAGACGCTTCTATCATGAAGCACAAGCTATTTCTTCATTAGAACATTCTAATATATTAAAAATTTATGATTTTTCAGGGCAAAGCTCTAAAAAAATGTGGATTGTCACTGAAATTATCAAAGGGCATAATTTAAGTGAATTTGTTGAAAATTTTACGAATGGAAAACTCAACTATTATGTTAGCGGTAATATCGTTCGTGAAGTTTGTAAGGCACTACAGTTAGCTCATCAAAAAAATATTGTTCACCGTGATGTAAAACCTGAAAACGTAATGGTTACATCAAAAGGTGAAATAAAACTCATGGACTTCGGCATTGCAAAAGGGGTTGATAGCAACTCTGCAACACAAACAGGGACCTTCATGGGCTCACCTAGCTATATGTCTCCCGAACAAGTTCGTGGACGTGATGTTGACACAAGATCAGATATATACAGCCTTGGAATCTTATTTTATGAGATTGCAACAGGAAGGTTACCTTTTATAGGAAACTCCACTCATGACCTCATTATAAAAATTGCTGCTGGAAAGTTTATTGCTCCAAACCTCATAAATACAAACATGCCAATTGAAATTAATAAGCTCATTATGGAAATGATGTCCAAAGACAAACTTGATCGACCAGATTCGATTGAAAGCATTTCAAAGCATTTAGACCATATATTAACTGCAAAGGGTTTTGTTGAAAGTCATGTTGAACTTGAAAGGTATTTTAAAGACAGAATTTCATACGAATCCAAGTTAAGACAAATGGAAAAAAACATCGTATCGAATCAACAAAGAAACATTCTGCTTAAGAAATCGAACATGATTTCTACCATTACTAAAAAACCACAGATTAAAAAACCAGTAAATTACGCTCAAGAAAAAAAACAAAAAAACCCAATAAGAAAAACTGCCGTTGCACAAAAACCACAATACATCCCACAAAATCCAAAAACTATTCCAATACCTGTCATTGCTCAAAACCAAATAAAAAGAAAAACGAACCCACCAAGAGCTAAGAAAACAGTTGTATTTATTCAAAAAAACAACACTGTAAACAAACATCCTGCCTTGAAGGGCCAACCAAGATCTCCACGGCGTGTTGTTGTCAAACAAACGAGAACTTACTCGCAATTAGTCATGAATATGTTGATTATTTGCGTTATCGCATTAGGAACGATCTTCGGATACAAAGAATGGAAGAAAAGAAACGGCACCCCGAGATTCTCTAAAAACACAAAATCTGCTCAAATCACTAAAACTAAAAAAACCACCAAAAGAGCTAAAAGAAAAAAACACGAAAGCAAAGAAAACAAAGAAAACAAAAAAGCAGTAGAGAGAAAAACCAAAAGATACCAACAAGTAAAAAACAACAAGAAACCAAAAATCAAAAAGAACTTTCACACCACCAGAATAAATATTGCAATACCAAAAACAACGAAAAAAAACATAAGAATCAACATCAATAAAAAGCCTAATGAAAAAAACACTCAGAAACCAACCAAGAAACAGCAGAAAAAAACTGAAGAGAACAAAAAACCCGTAGTAATTCCAAGCAACATGGAAAAAGAAACAATAGAAGTAGCAGAATCAACGTCCTCCAAGAACATTGATCATTACCTGACTTTAAAATCAAAGCCTGCTGCAAAAATACACATAAATGGGGAATATAAAGGTACAACGATAGATAGCATTTACTCTTCAAAGAAAATAAAAATCAATGATTTTCCTGTTTCTATTGAACTTCGAAGAGAACAGTATCGCACCATTTCTCAAACCATTACCTCCAATGATTTTAACAGTAAAAGAAACTTAGCAATAGGGCCACTGATACTAAAAAAATCCGGCTCCTCTCAGAATAGAAACTACACATTAAAAATATCTTCTAATCAAAAAAACTTTGAAATTAAGATACTAAACTTAAAAACAAAAGAACTCCTAAATGAGATTCAAAGCAGAAATAAAGTTGAGTATGAACTAGAGCGTGGGAAGTATGAAGTAGTTGTTGTATGGAAACAACAAGTCATCACTCGCCGAATTTCTCTCACAGGAAAATCGAAATCTGTTAGTTTTCATGGGGAGTTCCAATGAAAACACACTGCATAAAAACAGCCCTAATAGCTTTCATATATATTGCATTGTATAACAATAGTGCTTTTGCTAGCTCTTCTGCTGTAGAAAGCCTATATCAACAAGGCTCATTCAAAAAATGTCAAAAAAAAGCACGTACCTCTTTAAAAAAATCTTCAAGCAATAGTAAATCAAAAATTTACAAGTTTTGGGGTGTTTGCGATTACTCACTTGGACAAAAAAACAACGCGAAAACACACTTTAAATTAGCAATAGCAGCAAACAACAAAATAAATATCAATGAAGATGAAGTCTTGGACCCTGATGTCATTAAGTTTTTTAACAATATAAAAAATGATTTTTTATCTAAAAAACGTGCTTCAAAAAAAGCTGCTCCTCTTGCAGGAAAAAGCAAGCGTACTACGATCCTGATAAAATCTAATGTGAAAGATGCTGAAGTTGATATAGATGGCTTATTAGCTGGCAACGTTAATGAAGAAATAGATATTGACCCTGGAAAACAGGTCTTAACAATTTACCGTCCTGGTTATGTCAAAAGAAAAATTGCCACGAGAATCAAAAAAAATGCTAAAAACACATTAATTATCAAACTAAAACGCCGTGTAAAAAAACGTAAAGTGGTAAAAAGAAAACCAATCGTTTCAAAAAAACGGAAGTCAAAGCGTAAAACTTCGTCAAATGCTAGTGAAGATTTCCTACCTCAACCAGCAGATGATGACTTATTTGACTCAAAAGAACCTGACTATGAGAAGAATCAACCGCAAAGAGACTTAGCAGCAGAATTTGAACAAGATAAAAGCACTGGAGGTTTTGGAGCCCCACAGCAACCGACATACCCACAGTCACAACAAACACCGTACCAACAACCACCGTACCAACAACCGCAAGTATATCCAGCACCTCCTGTTTATCAACCAGCCCCAGTATATCAGCCAGCTCCTGTCTATCAACCAGCACCAGCACCTCCTCCAGTAGCTGATTATGGAAACGACTCGAATAACAACACCTATGATAATGACTTCAATGATCCTTTTACACCTAAAAAGAAGAAACGCCGTAAAAAGAAAAAAAGCGAGTGCAATGGTCACGAGTGGTATTGGAAAGTCATGCCTTTTGGGGGTGGACAGTTTGCTCGTTGCAATTATCTTTTTGGAACTTTATTTGGATTGATACAAGCTGGCGGAATCGCTACTGGTGTTTATGGGTTTTTACAACAAAATGCTGATATTGATGCTTTTGGTGGTCAAATTGAAATAATTTCAAGAAAAGCTTCAGAAAATGGAAATGTAATTACTGAAGCGGAAAATAATTTCATACAAAACTTCGATGCGAGGTTTGATTATTTCAACAATCTCCAAATTATTGGCTTTGCTGTAGCTGGCGGCGGTTATGTACTAGGTGTTACAGAAGCATTTATCAATTCTCCCTCACCTAAGAAAAAACGTAAAAAAAGAAGACGCTATAGTGTCATCGAAGAAACCTTAGACCCAGCTCTAGTCAAACAAGATTGGGATTGGAAACAAGACTCTGAGGTTTATTCACAGTTTAGAGCTGTCCTTCCATATGATATTCAATATCCAAATATATTAGGGATAGCATGGGAGCAAGAATTTTGACAAAAAGATCTCCCTTACTTTTTATAAAACTATTTATTAGGTTTATACTTTTAATTGTATTAGCGTTTGTTTGTATGTTGGCAATTTATCAAACTTACCACCCGGGATTACACCTTGCACAAACCGAAATTAATATTGGAGTTGCTTTGTACTCTGATATTCAAGATGGTAGAAAGTTAGATTCAGAAATCTCTAAAATTTCTTGCAATAAACCTGGATGCCTTTTATTTGACGCAAAACGTACAATCGAAGCTGAGTACTTTCGTTATTCAAGACAAAGAACAACTTTTAATTTTAATATTGCGAGACCATCAGACAATTCAATTAAGTCAATTCAAAACCCAAGAGGAGTTATTGATGGGTTTGCATTAATCTATGATTTTATCTTAAGCTTTCAAAATCATGGTATGAACTACTTTGCATATGACATGAGATTATTTGTAAATGTCATCAAAAAACACCATCGAGACTACTCTGAAACATCTATTGGGAGCCAAAAAAGCAGAGTTGGTCTTATAGAGTGGCAAGTATCAGACAAAAACAACTATGCATGGAACCTCACAAAGACCCTACACGAAATGGGTCACATGTTAGGAGCCAGGGATAAGTATATGGGGATTAGAAAGTCTCACTATCCTTCAGGTTATGTTAACCCTGAGTTTGGTGCTGACCGACCACAGATTTATACTGAGATCATGTCAGGAACGAGGCCTATCAACCGTTTTCTTGAAATCGAACCTGTTTTGGCAGAAGAGCTTAGGTTTGGTTTTCCATCAGCCTTTGAAATGGGCTGGATACCAAAAGTAAAATCAAAATCCCATTAACCGCCAATTTGATCATCAAAGATATAACGCCTTTGAACAGGAAAAACCTTTGCAGCAAATAGTCCTTCTGCTGACTCAATCACAAAACAATCTGTTTCATTTCTTAGTAAAAATTTTGCCCTTTGAAATTTTGAAGTACAAACTTCATTTTTTGATTTATGCTCATTTATTAAGTTCATTTTTACTTCAGATGTCTTACTAGACTTAACATCAATCAATAAAACGTGTTCTGACACTTGAGAGTAAGTAAATGGAGAAGTTGCAATACTTATATATGCAAATTCTTCATTGTTAAAACGGCATTTTGTGATCAAGCTAAAACTCTTATTGTTCGAGTCTATATGGTAAAATTGCTCAATCTTCACATTATCAATAAAGTAGTTTACTTTTGGGTTGTAAAAATTATCACCAGTTAATCGAGTGCCATTCTGATCTTGTGAAGAACTATTAGCATTTGTAAACTTACCCACGATATTATCAAAGCTCTGCTCCCCACTTAGGCCATCTGCTGAACGTGTATCAACACCCAACGGCTCAACTTTAAGATCTCCACAATTTGATAGTAAAAAAATAGAACTTATACATACAATTTTACGAAGCATTTTTAATCCTTTTGAAACATCTAGTCTGATTATAACTCAAACAGGAGATAAAATAAGATGCAAAAAATACCTACGGTGATTTACAGCGGATCCACGACACCTCGATACTTTACGATTGCAGACCTTCCTATTAATAACGGGTAGTTCATGTTCTGTCTATCTGCCAGGCTTACCATGATGGCCTTCACTCTTCCCCGTAAAGCCACATCCATTTTCACCACTGGACGGCGTGTATAGGGTAGGATTTTCCCATCACAACCCTCTTCGATTCTTTTTTTTATTTTTACCCACTTAAAAACAGGAAGCTTTATATTTTTTGATGAGCGAATATTTGGGTGCAGTACATCAAACACAACATGCTCAATTCCATCTTCATTCTCCACTCTGATATTGGCAGCCGATAAAGAAGAAGTCTCTGCTCCTGTGTCCATTTTCGCTTTAAGTTTTACTTGAGTGTCTTTTAATACGACTGTTTCAATTCTCTTGTATAGGTTCTTACCCATTGGTTTCGGCTTTATCTCTTTGGCATGCACTGGGTGATTCAAAACAAAAGGACATATCAAAAGACCAAAAACCTTCATGAACTGTTTATTTAGTTTGCTTAAATCCATCTACTCTCCATATTCTAAAGCCTGAAAAACACTGATGTTAATACTATTAAAGCTATTACTGACTTTTTCTCCATCATTCCATGAAGTTACTTGACACTTTCTCAATATCATCATACCACTATACCTCAAGCGGGTGTAGCTCAGTTGGCTAGAGCGACGCGTTGCCATCGCGTAGGTCGAGAGTTCGAGTCTCTTTACCCGCTCCATAAGTCAAGCATAACGAACCCTCATCCGATTTTTTTGGATGAGGGTTCTTGCTTTAAGCCTGACAAACCCCTCTCTCTTACCAACCACCATCAAACGAGAAGAGCCCCACTAGTACATTTTTATCAGAATATTTTACTGAAGACATATCCTACTCAAGGGCGTATCATTTAGTTTGAGCCAATACTGATTCCGCACCATCATATTCAACCCCATTATTAGGGAACTTTTGACAATAGAAAAAGATTTAAAAATTATTGCTAAAAACGCTGAAGTTCATTGGGAAGACAATTGGAACTTCAGGTCATATCTACAAAATGAGATAGACCCTATAATTATAGATAAAACCGCAAGAGCTTTATATCATAACATTGCATCTGAAATTGACTGCACCAAGTGTGCTAACTGTTGCAGGGAACTGGAGCCTCAAATAGATGAAAAAGACATCATAAACTTATCGGGTATCTTAGGCCTATCATTGGAACAAACAAAAGAAAAACTCTTAGTCAAAGCAGATAAACAAAACTATCATTTTTCCACAAAACCTTGCCCACTATTAAAAGACAAAAAATGTTCTATCTACAAGTCACGTCCAAATGACTGCAGTGAGTTCCCTCATCTAGACCGCGATGATTTCCTTGGTGGGTCTATTGGTGCTATTGAAAACAGCCGCGTCTGCCCAATCGTTTATAATGTGCTTGAGCAACTAAAAAATAAATTTAATTACGACCGTTCCGTTGATTACATCGGTGATAATGACCCTGAAGTATTTAGTGGTTCTTATTGGGTTAAACCTGATGAAAACCTAGAATAATCTTCAGAGTTGTAAAGAGCAGAAAAAAGCACCACTTCAAAAAAACCGCCCTAATTTCGGTAGTAGCATTGATATTTACTACGATTGGAGAAAACATTAAATGACTCTTGACTCATAAATATTTAAAATGCATAAAATCCACTTGAAAATCGAAGTCTCTTTAAAGCTTCCATTGAACTATAAGGCTAAAAAAATGAGAAAAACAATTCTTAGTATATTGATGTTTTTGCTTTCATTTGATGGACTTGCAAAAAACTGTGAGCCTCCTACCAAGAATGAACTTAAACAAATGCAAGAAACAACGTTTAAGAACGACCCTCATTTCCTAAGACTCTCAACTGCTACAGTTTTTTATTCGAAGTTGTTTTCAGACGCTCTTTCTGCCTACAATGGGAAAGAAGCCCAGATTTCAAATAACACGCCCAAAGAAACCGCCACTAAAATCGCCAATGAAATTCACGATTCAATTGACAATAGTTTTTTTAAAAAACAAGAAAAGAATGATTTTTTAAAATTAGCCATTCAAGTCATCATAGCTAAAAACAAACAAAAGCACTTAGAGAATCTTCATTTAAAATTAATAAAACACGAGTATTTATTCAAAAAAAGCAGTAAAGACTTAGCTGAATTCATAAGAAAAAAAACCGTTCCAAAATTCAAGAAAATTACAACCAAACTAAAGAACTGCATTCCACAACCAAATGCTCAACTTTCATTACTTATGTTCGAAAACCCGAATAGTGCTGATAATGCAATTTACGAGACATCTCTGATACTAAAAAAAGATCTACACAGCCTTCAAAAAATATTAAAAAACACTACCTACGCAAGTATTAACCTATTTGAAGAGTTGGATCGAAGATTCACACCCTAAATAGTATCTTTATTCAAACTTCACGGCGAATACGAAGACCACATTCAGACGTTAAAACGAAACTCCATGACATCACCATCACGAACAACGTATTCTTTACCTTCAATTCTAAGCAACCCTTTTTCTTTAAGGGCGGATTTTGCTTTATGCTCAAATAAATCTTCGCAATGGTAGACCTCGGCACAAATAAAACCACGCTGAAAATCAGTATGGATTTTACCAGCAGCAACAGGAGCTGTATCACCAACCTGAATCGTCCAAGCACGAACTTCTTTTTCTCCAGCAGTAAAGTAAGTCTGTAAACCAAGTAAACTATAGCCACTGCGTATAAGACGGTTTAAACCCGGTTCTTTGAGCCCCATATCTTTTAGAAACTCCACGCGATCTTCTGCGTCAACTTCCATGATTTCTTCTTCGATTTTCGCACTGATTAACACCACTGGAGCTGAGTCGGTTTTTGCAATTTCTTTGACTTCGTCAACCCATAGATTGCTGGACTCACCATTTGCTAAATCTTCAGTGACGTTACAAACGTACATCACTTTTTTGGAGCTCAATAAATGCAAGTCTCTCCAAGCATGTTCTACACTAGAAGTACCGTCTCCATTGAGGGCAGCGTATTCAAACCTTCTTGCGGGAATCAGTTCATTTAAATGAGCTTGAAGAGCATTGAGCATCTCGACGATAGGCATTATTTTTTTATCGCCAGACTTCGTAAGCTTTTTGTAGCGTTCTATAGATTTTTCTACTGTTGCAAGGTCTGCAAGTGTTAATTCTGTATCAATGGTTTCAATATCACGCCTCGGGTTTACACTACCCTCTACATGCGTGATCTCTTCATCATCAAAACAACGAACGACGTGCACGATAGCATCAACATTTCGAATATTGGTAAGAAACTGGTTACCAAGCCCCTCGCCTTTAGATGCACCTTTCACCAAACCAGCAATATCCACAAACTCCATAGAAACTGGAATAACCTTTTGAGGCTTTATGTGTTTGACGATGGTTTCCATTCGGCTGTCAGGAATATCAACTCGACCAATATTCGGTTCAATCGTACAAAAAGGAAAGTTCGCTGATTGGGCACCGGCCTGTGTTAAAGCATTAAATAATGTAGACTTACCAATATTTGGCAATCCAACGATGCCGCAATTAAAACTCATAATTAACTTCTTTGATTCACAAATTGCAAAGAGAACTCTGTAATTTGGCTTGAAAGGTTTGATTGAACTTGTTGTAAATCATCAATTTTTTTTCCGGTGACACGAACCTGATCGTCCCTGATTTCAGTGGTTACTTTCAGGCTCATCTCTTTGATGCACTTTGTTACTTTTTTTGCTTTTTCTTTGTCTAGACCTGAACGCACAGTCACAACTTGAGCAAGGATACCCTGAGAACCAGCTTTTGCTTCCCCTTTATCTAGGCTTCGGTGGTCAACGCTACGCTTAGCCATTTTTGTCATGAGTATTTGATGGACAGCTGTTAGTTTCATGTCGTCATCTGCGTTGATTTTGATCTGCTCTTTCACTTTATCAAATGATATAGATGATTTAGAGCCTCGAAAGTCAAATCTCTGACCGATTTCTTTTTTGACTTGATTAATAACGTTGTCTAATTCCTGCATATCTACTTGAGATACAACATCAAAAGAAGGCATATGATTTCTCCATTGCAAATGTTACAAACCAATCAGTAATAGCGGGTTACATCCATTTTTACAATCCATTTCGCAGACCCCTTTTTAGTATGTAAAAAAGAGATCTGTAAAAACATTCAGCAAGTTAAGAGGCTATGGGACTACAGTCTGCCATCATGCGGATCAAAGCCGCAGTAAAAATTAGAGAACTCATTGGTGAAAGCATCAAATTAGAACGCCGCTCATCAAAATATGTGGGGTTGTGTCCTTTTCATAACGAAAACACACCATCCTTTTATGTTTATGATGACAACTACTTCTGCTTTGGGTGCCAAGAAAGTGGTGATGCCATTGAATTCATCCAAAAAACTCGTCATGTAGAGTTTATAGAAGCCCTAAAAATCCTCAGCAAAAAATACAGCGTCCCATGCCCTGAGCTAGATAAGCCCACTCGCAACAACAAAGACAACTTTAATAAACACGAAGTCTACAAGAGCCTTCAGCTTTCGCTAGGTACATACAAAAAAAACTTAAACAATCAATCTGATGATTCAAATAGATGGCTGCAATACTTAAAAGAAAGAGGTTTTACTTCGGAGCACATTGAACTTTTTGAGTTTGGCCTTTCATCACACCAGAAAAATCAAATATCTAAAACCCTTCAAAGCCAAAATCTATCACGAGCTGGTGTACTTGCTCAGATTATCAAGCCGAGCCACCAATATAGTGGCGGAGAATATGACTTTTTCCGCGAAAGATTGATGATTCCTATTCATGACAAAGAAGGCCGAGTTATTGCGTTTGGTGCAAGAGCGTGGAAAGACGCAAAACCAAAATATATTAATAGCCCTGCTCACCCACTTTATGATAAAAAAGCAACTTTATATAACTATCATAACGCAAAAGACTCTATCCAAAAAAGTAAAGAAGCCTTTGTTCTAGAGGGCTACATGGATGTGATACAAATGCGAAAACACGGAATCGAAAACGCCGTCGCTGTTTGCGGAACTCAATTTAGTGACCAACACCTTAGACTTTTATCCAGCAGATGTCACCGAATCTACTTTGTATTTGATGGCGACGAAGCAGGACTGAAAGCTTCATTAAAGGCTGCAGAACAGTTTTTACAAGCAGAAGTTATGCAAGGGTTTGTCATGAAACTCCCAGCAAACGAAGACCCTGACTCTTACCTTCAAAAGTTTGGGAAAGAAAAATTCATAGAACTACAAAAAAACGCAAAACCACTTTTAGACTGGGCGTTTGATTACCTAATGCAAAAATCCGGAGAAATAAACTTACCTACCCTCCTACAAAAAAAGCTACTTCCATGGCTCCGTTCCATTAGTAGTCCTATTCACCGCAGCTTTCTTATGAACAAAATTCAAGACCGAACAGGGATTTCTCAAGAAGTTTTACTTCAAGGAATGAAGGAGCAAAACCATCCACCTAAATACGCGGAACCAGGCCCTCCTAAAGTACCGCAAACCATCACATCAGCCCCAGAAAATATAGAGTTTGAATATATTGCACACATCTTTCATGCGAACCCCACTGCTATAGACTTTTCAAAAGTTAAAACCCACTTGCGTGAAAGGTTGAAACTTGACCAGTTCTGGCATGACTTTCTTGTGGATATGCTCACCCACCAATTTTCAATGAAAAGTATCGAAGATGAATCCAAGGCCAAATACCATACCCAGCTCTGGCTAGATAAATGGCAGCCAGTGGTACCAAGGTTCATTGGTGATCTTCAGTCCAAGAAGGCTGCATTTGAAGGTGTCGACAGGATGAAAATGCTGGATACCCTCGCAAAAGAGTCTAAAAGACGCCAAATCAAAGAGCAGATCACTAGAGCTAAAACAAACATAAGCAAATTCAACAGGTTAGAAGACCGCGAGAAAAATGAAGGCATTCAAGAAACCTTGATGATGATCCACCAACTCAACCAACAATTGCTTCAGCTAGACAAAGACTTTTAATTAAACACTTTATAACCACCTATGAGAGCGGTAAGACAGAATAATCGTCAAAAATACCAGAGCCACAACTTCTGTCTTTTTGGATACTCCTATTCTTTTATATTTTTAACTGTATGCAAAAACGATGCTAGAAATTGGATAAGAAGCGAATATTTTTGTGTTTTTGTGCATTTTTAGCTTGTATGCATTTTGGTCATATAGTTAAATCAAAAGGGTAATTATATATCAAAGACTTTGGTGTGTTGTTTTTTGTTTCCAGAAAACAATTCACTTTAAGATGTTGATGCTTTCATTTAAACGAGGACCTCATGGCTAAAACCAAAAAAAAGACAACGAAAACATCAACTGCTACAAAGAAAACCGCAAAAAGAAAAATCGTAAAAAAAGAAACTGCATCTAAGAAAAAAGTTGCAAAAAAAACTACAAAGAAAAAAGTCACAAAGAAGACCCCAACAAAAACTGACGAGAAAAAATTTACGAATGTTAGAAAGTCTTTATTTTTTGCAAAAGTCTATAAGAAACTAGAACAACACGGTGAAGAAAACAAAAACACCGTCAGCTATAAACTCCTCACTGAATCTCTACCTAAAGCACTTCTTAGACCAGAAGTAATTGATGAGATGGTTCTTGCTCTCCATGAAAAAGAAATCAAAGTAAAAGACAAATCAAAGATTATTGCTCCTCCTAAACCAGCAGAAGAACCTGCTCCAGTTGAAGCTAAAGTAGAAAAGAAAGCTACGCCAGAAATCAAAACCCCAAAAATAGACACCACTAAAGTCATCAAAGTAAAAAACGACTCTGCTGCAGTAGCTAAATCAAATGATCCAGTACGTATCTACTTGCGTAAAATGGGTAGCGTTGCACTTCTTTCTCGTGAAGGCGAAGTTATTATCGCCAAGAAAATTGAATCAGAAGAAAACATCATTTTAAGACGCATTCTTGATATCAAAATTGGAATGGATGTCATTATCACCGCTGCAGACAATTTTGCAAACGGTGATGCACGCATGAAAACTTTTATCAAAGGCTTTGATGACGATGAAGCATCTTCAAACGAAGAAGCTCACGCAGAAAAACTTCAGGGAACCACAAGATTGTTTCTTGAAATCTACAAGCGTTACCAAGCAGCCGCAAAGACAGCATCTAAAAAGAATTCATCTAAAAAGAGCCAACAAAAAGCTGTAGATATTATTGAAGAAATGTTTGCTGCTCTTAAAAACCTAAACATTAACCGAAAACTATTAACGGATGTTGTCAACAAACTTGCTGCACACGCTACAAGTCTTCGTGAAGCAAAAAGTGATGTGAAAATTTACGCTCGCCGTGCTGGCATTACTCCAGAAGAGCTTCTAGCTGCTGTTGAAAGAAGGGTGACGGAACCATTAGGCAGAGCAACAGATCGCGAGTGGGCACGTATCACCAGAAATACTCGTACAGCATTAGAAACAATCCAACGATGTTGTGATGAGTCTCATTTAGGTCGCGATGAAATTCAGCCAATCTATGAAGAGCTTGCTGTTCTTCAAAAACGTGCTGAAGATGCGAAGCAAGAGCTTGTAGAAGCAAACTTAAGACTCGTCGTTTCAATTGCAAAAAAATACACTAACCGTGGCCTTCAATTCTTAGACCTCATTCAAGAAGGCAACATTGGCCTCATGAAAGCTGTTGAGAAGTTTGAATATCGCCGTGGTTATAAGTTTTCAACTTATGCAACGTGGTGGATTAGACAGGCAATCACGAGAGCGATTGCAGACCAAGCACGTACTATTCGTATTCCAGTGCACATGATCGAAACCATCAATAAACTGATACGTTCAAGTCGTCAGTTAATCCAAGAGTTAGGCAGAGAGCCAACTCCAGAAGAAATTGCTGAAAGAATGGAACTAGGCTTAGATAAAGTCCGCAAAGTACTAAAAATCGCTGTAGAACCTATTTCTCTTGAAACACCAATTGGTGAAGAAGAAGACAACAACATCGGTGACTTCTTAGAAGACAAAACGACGATCTCACCTTCTGACAAAGTAATGTCAGGAAGCCTTGAAGATCAGACAGAGAAAGCACTTGCTACTTTAACACCACGTGAAGAAAAGGTTCTTCGCATGCGTTTTGGTATCGACGAGAAAAGCGATCATACCCTAGAAGAGGTAGGTCAAAACTTTGATGTCACCCGTGAACGCATTCGTCAAATCGAAGCAAAAGCACTCAGAAAACTAAGACACCCTTCGCGTAGCAAAAAACTACGAGCGTTTATTGAGCAATAATTTAATTTACGTTTGCCATCTACGTCATTAGTGATAAATTTTATATTCATTCATGGGACCATAGCTCAGCTGGTTAGAGCAGTCGGCTCATAACCGATTGGTCCGGGGTTCAAGTCCCTGTGGTCCCACCATCATTTTCTTAATAAATACAACTACTTAGAGCGATCTGAAAACTTCATAATTTTGAAGTTTTTTCGTTCATGACCCATATGTGACCCATTGCGGTGTACCAAGCCAAACGAGCTCATATCCGTCGAATTTTCGTACCAACACCCACATATGATAGGCTCAGCTCTTTCTTAGAGACTAAAATTGAACCACACCTACAAAACATATGATCACAGAATTAAAATACTCGTCCATCAATCAAAAAACCCCAATTTGTTTTCTGACCTAAACATACCAAAATCCACCATCAGAACTTGGATCAAAAAACCACTCTCAAATATAGTCACTCACCCTAGCCTTGATAAACCGGATAAAGAGTTAATCGCTGAAAACTCTATTCTAAGAAAGAAGCTTATAGAAAACACCACACTATCAAATATCGCCATCTTCACATTCAGACTGTTTGGGTTTCAAATACAATTTCGTAAACTAAAAGACCTTGAATCTAAAAAAACTCTCATTTCAAAAATCAAAGAGTCTACACAAACCATTCCCCTGAAAGACATCCTAGAAACTCTTAGCTTATCACCACAAAGATTCAAGTTTTGGTCCAAAGAGTCGACTGACTGCAAACTTGAAGAAAAAACATGTCAAAAACTAAGACCTACAAAAATTTCATCTGACGAAGTTCATTCCATCGTCTCAATCGCTTCAGATAAAAAATATTCTCATTTCTCCCTGACATCACTTTTCTTATACTCAAAACGACAAGGCTGGATTAACCTATCCATTTCATCTTGGTTTAGAATCATCAAAACAAATGATGTTCAAAGAGGGCTTAAAAGAAAATATAAGCTCAAAAACCGACAAGGGATAAGAGCCTTAAAACCAAATCAGATATGGCACCTTGATCTAAGCATTATTAAAACCATCACAGGTCAAAGGATCTATATTCAAGCGATTATAGATAATTTTTCAAGAATAATTTTAGCTCACCATGTCAGCACTCGCTACGGAGGCAAAAGCACTACTGGCCTTATCAAACAAGCTTTTGAAAACTCTCAAAACGCAAACCCACAGATCATAACTGACGGAGGCTCTGAAAATGATAACCACCAAGTACATGAGTACCTGCAAACCATAAAAGCAAAACTAACTATTGCTGGTATAGACATAGATTACAGCAACTCAATGATCGAATCATTTTTTCACCGCCTCAAAAACCGTTACCTTTACAGCCTAAATCTAAAAGATTTAAAAGCTGTGAAAAAGTATGTCGATTTTTTTGTGGAAGAACAAAATAACAGAATCCCCATGCTGGGATTGGGAGGGTTAACGCCGTTTGAAGCATTTAACGGTGAAGATCCTTCTGAAGTAAACATAAAAGTGGATATTCAGAAAATGAGAGAGCAACGAATAGCACAAAATGATAAAATAACTGCATGCAGCATCTGCCCTTGCTGAGTAAAAACGCTATAAGCCACAATTTAGATTGAAACCAATGATAAACACCGTAAATCATGAGTGTTTTTTAAATTACGAACGCGAATATTCACTCTCATACCTGAGGTTAGCTTTGATTTGCCGCATCGTAATGTAAAAACACCGATTGTAGATTATGAAAAAATAGAATTTGATTTGGTTGCTTAAAAACAGACAGTCTTAGAGCTCAAACTCAATATTAAAATG
>JALZUQ010000014.1 GCA_023301465.1 Oligoflexales bacterium | reverse complement strand
TACTGTTTTTAGTTGAGAGCTGAAAGTGTGTAACGCGTTTACATAGTAAGTAGTTACATAGCTACAGGTAAGGGGTCGATTCCCGCTGGCTCCACCATCCTATGGGTTTTACAAGTAATTATGAGGTGCTCATAGCGTCTAATTTTAAAGTGACTCCCTTTTAATTGTTTTTTTTATCTTGGGAGTGCATCCATGTTGTTGAATTTCTTACTTTGTAAAAGATTTATTGCAGCTACTATTGATCTTTATTTTTTTTAATAATTTTTTTGCATAATTAGAGTAATCTTCAAAATCATTGCTAACCATAAATTCAATTTTGGGCTTAAATTGTTGTAGAAATTCTGAAATTTGTACATCATTGTCGATAAGCCATAAAAGTTTTTTTAAGCTTTCTTCATCAGGTCTGACTAAACCTTCAATAAATCGATTCCACTTTTCTAAATGGAGAAATAGTCCTGGTGCTTTTAAATAAGCTTTTAACGCTATTTCAGATGTATTCCAGCGTTTAAATGCCTTAATTGTAAACTCTACAGTTAGTTTATCGTGCTTAGAATTTTCGCTCTTTTCAAGGTCGCTACTATTTAAGTGGCCATACTCAAATATTGCGTAGTGATTTTTCATGAGTTTTTGAAAAGAAATACCGAGTTCTTCAAACTCGACTCTAAGGTTTTCATAAAACTTATTAATTTTTAATTTTTTTGGGTTTCTTAACAAATAGTTGATTTCATTAACTTGGTTTAAATCCACACCAGATGTACTGGCAATTGACCATGCTAAAGCGCGTCTTTTATCAAAATTTTTTGAGTCATCTTGGCCATCTATTGCTTTATCTACGGCGTCTCTTAGTGCGTTTTGTGAATCTTCCGACCTTTCGAAATAAAGGATATGTAGCAATTGGATAAAAGTTTGTTCATAGGATGGTTTGTTTTTGTTTAATTTAGGTGTCTTTGTATGGTTTTTTTTCATAGAAATTATAATATTGTCTGTATCTACAGCCGGAGTTTCATATAGGTGTAGAGATGTGTTTTCGTCTTCTGTATCGTAGTCAAGGGATGTGCCGTAGTTTAAGTTCTTGACAAGTTTTGGTCTAATTTCAGAGTCTAAGTAATCAACGCGTGGAATAATCGTATAATCATTTTCAAGTAAAATATTTTCTAGGTTATGATGGATTGTTTCGTAGTTAATATTTTTTTTCATAATTTCAATGCTTGGTAATAGTAAGCCTTTAAATCCGATCTTAGACGCATATTGACTAATAGCTTCTACAATTAAGTTTGTTGCTGTGCCAGGTAGTCGAGCTCCAACAATGTCATGGAGATAAAAGTAATATTTGTCTTTATATTCTACTTCTGTTGCTTGTGCGTATCCGATAAGCTGCTCGTCATCATTATAAATATAATAAATATGTTCGTATGGTGCGTAAGCAATTGGAAAACTTTTTTCGGTTGAGCAATCGCCACCAACAATTCCTCTAAATACCCCTAAATGTGGTGGAACTTCAGATATTCTATAAGAAACGAGAGTTTGCTTTTTCGTGCCCACGCTAACGTCTTTTGCAGTGGCTTGCATGTAACTTGCACTAGTTCCTGCAATTTTTTTATTAATCTTACTATTATCCAATGTGCTCAACAGGGTTGCGGTGATTTCTTTTTTGGAGGCAATTCTCTTTGCATTTATTAGGAATGAAGGTTCAAGATTTGATCTTTTTGGTAATGTTTCTAGTAGTGTTAAAATAACTCCATATTCAGCAAGTAGCGTTTCATTTTCTAAAGATTTTTGAATCAAGTCTAGAAAATCTTTTCTGCTAGTGGTCTGATCTAGGCCAAGTCGTTCAAAATCAACCTTTGCAATATCTTTTTTTGTAATAAAATTTTTACTTCTTAGAAGTTTTTTTAGCGTTAGGATATTGCTATTATTAAGTCTTTTCTTTTTTGTGGATGATGTCAATGTTGCATTTAACGTATTTACTATGGAACGATATGTAAGTGAGTAGTGATTGTTAACTAGTGCTTTGATTTTTTTGGTAATCAATTTTTGTGCTTGTGAGACACTGGTTCCATATAACTCTTGCAGCTCTAATCTTTTGCCAATTGCTTTTAAACTTGGTTTTGTGATTTGCCGTTCTATTAGTTCAGTGTTTGCGAATTCCGTGATGGTGATTGTTGTGCTCTCAGCTCTGTCTTCATATAGATCTTTAAAATCAAGATTATTTTTGATATTTTTGTCTTGTAGGGTTTGCATATTTTGCATGAGGGTGAAAAAGTCGATATCGTACTCAGCGCCTTCTTCAAATATCCAAGGTATCTCTTCTTGGAGCCAAATAAGAAAGTTTATCTGTTTTTCATTGCTTGAAAGATCAACAAAATTTTGAGAGTTTGCTACCGAACAAATTAATATCGTGAAAATAAAAATGTAAGTTTTGAATCTATGTTTTAGGTTTTGCATAAAATTTGAACTCACTGTGTATAGTAATTGATAATTAATTAGTTATGAGTCTTTTTATTAACCAAAATAAAAATTGTCAAATCATATAAAATAATTGCCTAAAGCTATAAAACACTCTTTAGATTTAGGTTCATCTGACCTGATTATATATTATGCAAAAAAATGCACTATAGTGCTTACTTATAATAATATGCCCTCAAATTGCGGCTAAATGGTGTGATTAATTATAATCTTGACAGCACAGTAGTTTGTAAACTAATTGATCACTAGTTTGTTCGTGACCCCCATTTGACGGCTACCTCCTGAACAGGAGGAATCCAATGACCATTTACAGAAGAAGATTTACCCACCAAGAGAAAATATCCATTATTTCAAGGCACTTTGAAGAAGGCATTTCCATTTCGGAGCTTGCTCGGGTTAGTGATATCCACCCGGTAACCCTTTATAGTTGGAGACGCCATATGAGCGATAAACCTAAAAAAGATGACACTGTTGATATGAAGAAACTCGTTGAAGAGCTGAACGCTCTTAAAAAAGAAAATAAGAGTTTAAAAAGTATTGTCGGTGAGCAG
>JALZUQ010000013.1 GCA_023301465.1 Oligoflexales bacterium | reverse complement strand
TCAGTACCAGTTGCATCAGTACCAGTTGCATCAGTACCAGTTGCATCAGTACCAGTTGCATCAGTACCAGTTGCATCAGTACCAGTTGCATCAGTACCATTTGAATTAGTACCAGTTGAATCAGTACCAGTTGAATCAGTACTAGTTGCATCAGTACCAGTTGCATCAGTACCAGTTGCATCAGTACCAGTTGCATCAGTACCAGTTGCATCAGTACCATTTGAATCAGTACCATTTGAATCAGTACCATTTGAATCAGTACCATTTGAATCAGTACCATTTGAATCAGTACCATTTGAATCAGTACCAGTTGAATCAGTACCAGTTGAATCAGTACCAGTTGAATCAGTACCAGTTGAATCAGTCAAGTTAGCTATACATTGATTGCTTAAGCCTTCTTGAATATTACAGAAAAAACCATCCTCGCAGCCTTTATTGTCGATACATTCATGGTTATTTACTGGTGGAGCTGTAGATATTGCTGACCCAGTAGATATGACTTGCCCTAAGTCAATGCTTGGGTCAGTAATTGTAAGTTTTACCTCTGTGAAACCGTTTAATAGCTCAGGGAAATCGCAAGTAAATTCTGTTTTAGAGTTATTGGTCGTACATATGCTTTCAGCACTCTCTTTACTTGGGATGATTAACTCCCAATTCATTTTTATAGGGTCTATAATGAAGTCTGGTAATTGAAAAAATTTAATATAAGATGCAAGGTTAAAGCTAAATGTATTTCTAGTATCAAGGTAGCGACCTGCCTGACAAGATAGTTCAGAATAAGTCCCCCTAAATTCAGAGTTGATAACTTTATTAAATTTAAATGAAGTTTCACACTCAACAAACACTGCAGTTAAGTACGAACCTGTGATTGCTGTTGGTAAAACCGGTGGTTCATGAGTAATGATAAAATCATCAGTAGCAGTACCACTTGACCCATCTAATCGACCATCTCTAGGTGCTATATATGTTTTTGGAGGTAATTCTAATTTATCAATTGGAATTCCATTGATTATTCCAGGGCTTGATTCTTCACTAAGTAAAAAACCCTGAGATGTAATGTTGTCAGCAGAACAGCATACAAGTGCGAAAATAAATATGAAATAACTAATATTTCTGAATAAAGAAGCCATCATCTGTAAAAACCTTTTTCTGGCGAAACAACTCGTCATAGGGATTCATCGTACTTTTAGATGCTTCTATGTAGTTTTTTATTTAAGTGTTTGATATTAATGAAATAAATGTCTGATTTTCGGAGTCGGCTTATTTGTAGGTTTAAAAAACACAAGGGAAATCGTCCCGTACTCTTATTAATAGTTTAGTTCGTAAAGCAAGTCTTTTATCTTATTCATCGCTAAACAAAGCTCGTTTCGGTTTTGTTGAATCTCTTGAATTTCGTGAGCATGCTTTGTTGTATTTGTAATAAAAATAACATGTCCATTTAAATATGATTTAATTTGAATAGATGCATACTGATGATTAGGAGTTTGAATGTAATCTAAGAGCAGTTCGTCATCTTGAATTGGTAGTAAAGCATCTATAAACGGAAGGTTTTCAGAAATGCTATCTCCAACTTTTAACTCAAAACCATACTCGTTAAAGTCTCCAATAATATGTTCAATTTTTTTCTCTGAATTGGTGTAGATAAAAAGCGGTTTAAGTTTTTTTTGAGCCCACTCATCTAGTTGCTTTTTACTATATGTAACAAAATCATTATTCATTTTTTTTGTCCTGTTAAAATGAGAGAACATAACCCTTCAAACGCATTCGCAACATTTTCATTTGTCTTTGCACTGGTTAATAAGCTTTTTATGCCTGAAGTATCGTTTATATTTGATCTCCATTCAGGCTTTAAATCACATTTATTTAATAGCAATAATTTAGGGATCCCTTGTATAGATGGGTGATTTATCCGCCTTTCAGAAGTTGCGTATTCAACAGAAGAGGTATTAGTGCCGTCAGCTACGAGTAATACGCCAGAAGCACCTCTGATATAATTGTCATAGGTCGATCCATAGTTTAAATCACCAGCTAAATCCCAAATAATTAGTGAAATATTTTGATTGTCAAGAATGAGACTCTTTTTCTTTATGCTAACCCCAACAGTTGTTAGGTAGTTATCACTAAAGCTTTCACTTACATATTGTTGAACTAAGCTTGTTTTACCAACACCTGATTGACCTATAAGTACGATTTTTTTCTTCAAGGTCATGTTTGGGTAAATCTCTCTAAATTAAAAAATGGATAAACAATATCTAAACTATATGAGTTTTGATGTCTGAGTACAAGAACCATGCTTAACCTTCTAGTGCAGCTATGGTAGCTGATGCTGCAGTCGACTCTCTAAGGGCTGTTTTTAAATTAACCACAGTAAGTCTTTTTTTCCGAGTTTTTTGATAATCATTTTAGTTTTGTATCGTTATCCTCTTAATATCTTAGAATAATTCCTCGCCAGCATCGCTAAAGTGAACTTGTTGTAAATGTGAGAGTGCCAAATAAATAGTCGTAAGTTATAGTGCAAGAATATGGGGAGACTCTCATTGCAAGACAAAAAGAAAACACTATTAAGTGAGGTTTACCATCAGTTAGCTGAGGGTTTTGGTGCGTCTATTGGTCTAGCCTTTTTAAAGCAACTGACTGACTTTATAAATAGTCTTCCTATGGTTGATTTTGTAATACTTTCTAAACTAGAACAAAATTCATGTTTTTCAATTTTTTATGCAACTGTTGACTCTTCCGTATTAACTTTTAATTCATATGTTCGAGACAAAAATCTTTCGAATCAAAACAAGAGTTTTGCAGGCTCTAGCTTAAACCACAAGCTTTGTATCAAGTTCAAAGCAAACGATGCTTTGTCTATTTTTTTACTGTCTGATAGTGGTGAATTACTAGGTGAGATCTTGCTATTCACAAAGGATAATTTTTCCGAAAAAGACTTTTGTGAAAATAAATTAAACATAATAAGTAAGCGAGCTTCTATAGAGTTTCAAAGGTTCCAAACTGAAGAGGATTTAAAATCTCAGCAAGATAGCTTAGAAAGCGTCATTGAACAAAGAACAGATGAACTCAAACAAAACAATGTGCAGTTGGCTCAAGAGATTGAAAGAAGAAAACATATTGAGAACAACTTAAGGGTTGCTAAAGTACATGCCGAACAAGCAACAAAGGCTAAAAGTTTATTTTTAGCAAATATGAGTCATGAAATTCGTACGCCGATGAATGGTATTCTTGGTATGATTGCTTTATTAGAAAGTCAAAAGCTTCCACCACAGTTGTCTGGCTATATCAAGACCATTAAAAGAAGTAGTGATTCACTGCTGCATATTATTAACGATATACTTGATATTAGTAAGTTAGAGTCTGGAAAAACAGACCTTGAAATCAGGCGTTTTAATTTAAAAGACACCATTGATGATGTATGTAAATTATACTTCAATGAGGCTAAATCCAAAGGGATTAGTGTTTTTTATGAATATCGAGATGACACTCCAGAAACTATTGAGTCGGATCAAGTTCGTATTAGACAAGTTATTGAAAACTTAGTTTCTAATGCAATTAAATTCACAGATACAGGTTGTATTATTATTAAGGTTAGCATTCAAAATAATAATCAACTAGAAATTGTTGTAAGAGATACGGGAGAAGGTTTGTCGCCGGCCCAACAACGAACTATTTTTAACCGTTTTACTCAAGCTGACTCATCAACAACAAGAAAGCATGGTGGTACAGGTCTGGGTCTTGCTATTTGTGAGAGTATTGCAAAGTTATTGGGAGGGGTCATTCTTTGTCAGAGCAAAAAAAACAGTGGAACGACATTTAGTTTTAAAGTTCCAATTGAAGTCAAGTCTGTTAAAAAATCAAATCCATTTCGTCTCATGGATAATATCAATAATCATGTTTTTTTGATAAACACTAAAAATACTATACTGACAGCTTCCATCGTTAAAATGTTACGTTCCAAAAACTTAGACGTTTATGAAAATATAGATATTTTAAAATCAAAGTTTGTAGATAAAACTATATGTCTTATTTCTAATAATGATAGAGTTATTCAGAGTATTGTTGAAGACATTAGAGTTGATAAGTTACATTATTTTGGTACTAATTTAGGACTCATAAAACAATTTTATCGCGAAGTGAAATTGGTAGATCCTGCATATTCAATTCAGCACTTTATTCAGTCGTCTATTGATTTTGAGTATGCTTTAAAAAATGAATATGAAGTGCCTGATATTTCTAGTATATACACATCTCAAAAAATACTATTAGTTGAAGATAATCAAATAAATAGGATAGTTGCAAAAGACCTTCTTGAATCTATGGGGGCTGATGTCGTGATAGCTTCAGATGGAGCTGAAGCATTGGGTTTATATAAACCAGGTCAATTTGATATTATTTTCATGGACTGCTTAATGCCTAAGATGGATGGTTTTGAGGCTATGAATAAGATTTCAGAAAAGGATATTCATAGACCCCCTGTTATTGCACTCACTGCAAATGCCATGAAGGGAGACCGAGAAAAATGTTTAGAGGCTGGGTTTGATGATTATTTATCTAAGCCAATTAGTATTAAAGAGCTTATTAGAATAAAAAACAAAAACCTAAGTTATTGAGAGAGTTTTATTAAATTAGCTAGAGGCTATTAGTTTAGTCAGCATAGTTTTTGATGTTTGGTAAGTTGATTGAATGCTGTCAAGAATTTCATCAGCTTTTTTGAACTCTGTTGTATTTTCTTGGCTATTTGACCAATCTTCCAGTTCATAACACTTTTTACTAAGCTCAATTGCTCCGATACTTTGAGCACCGCCTTTTAGTTTGTGAGATAATCTGTAGATAGATATTTGATCTTTAGATTCAATTGCTGTTTTGAGGTGATGGATGACTTCTTCTGACTGTGTGCTGAAAAGGTCTAATATATCGGTAAAGTAAGTCTTTTTATTTCTTAATTGCCCAATTATTTTTATAGAGTTTACTGTTTCTAAATCGATCATTTTAAGTCTTTTTAAATTGTGATTCTATTTATTTTTAATTCCATGTCATCAAGAAGAACTTTATTTTCATTGTGGTTTTTTAATTGAAGAATCAAACCTTTTGAGTAAATAGATTTTATTTCTACATTGTTACTCACGCTTTTTATTGCTTTACGTACTTCAAATATTTTTCTATCAAGTGCATTATCACTCACGGCAATGCTACCCCAGACATGTCTTTTAATGTCATTTTTTTTAATAACACTACCATTTGATCCTATAAAGAAAGTTAAAATTTCTTGTTCTCTAGGAGAAATGAATTTTTTACCGTTTGGTCCAGATAATGTCTTATATTGGCGATCGTAAACAATATCACCAAAATTTAGTTGTTTCTTGTCATTTCTTTTTTGGAGCTCTTCTCTTCTAGCGTTTAATCTAGCGGTAGTTTCTTCTGCTCTAAGGGGTTTAAGAATGAAGTCGTGAGCACCAGCTGTGAGTGCTTGAGAGATGAGGGTAGCATTTGTGTCTGATGTCATTGCAATAACTGGAGCAGAAGGCCATAAGCTTACAAGTTCAGGAATAAAATCTAAGCCGCATTCTTGATTTGCTAAGTGCACGTCCACAAAAATCCCAATCGGGTTTAAAACGTCCTTGTTATGAATCACTTCGGAAGCAGTTGAAAATGAGAAGGTCTTTAGTCCAAGCATATCTTCAATAAGCTTACAGACGACTAAATCATCATCAATGGTGATGGTGTAAGGCAACTTCTTATAAATTTCTTCCATTCTTATTCCTCTCACTCATAAAACACAGTTTATTCTTACAATATAGTTTTAATCTATAAAACTCTTTAATCACACGGTGCATTATGATGGCTGTAAGCCTCTGTTTTTTATCCATCTTCATAAAATTTAGTAGGATAAGAAGTAACCTATGGAGTTTCAGAAAAAAATCGCTAATTCGCAATTCACGTAAATGTAGCTATTTCTCTGTCTCTACGAAAGTTTAATATAGAATGTCATTGAGGCAGCACTGATAGTTGAAAAGTTACTTTTTTGTATGAACTGCTTATTTTTCAATAGAAATAAATAAGTTTTATTTGAGTAGGGCTTTATTCATAAAAAAAAACTTAAATATAAGTTTTTCAAAGCTGTTGCGTGACTACATATTGAGCAGCTAAAAGATGAGAGACTACGGGTAAATATAATAATATCAATGCTTAAAATTACATATCCGTAAGAATTTTACTCATTTCTCGGAATAATGGAATCTCTTGGTATTGTTCATGGATTATGGGGTGTCATTTAACTGATATTGCATCACTAAAGATAAGCTTTGAAGATTCACCATTTGAAGCGAAATATAAAGACAATGTGAAGTGTGTAGGGGAAGATTTGAATTCATTAAATAAAAAATATAAAAAAAATGGATTAAAATCTAATTCACAATACCCACCCTTATCACATAAAAAAGTTATACTATTAGAAAGTGACTTTAAGTACTCATTACAAGTTCTTAAAGCCGCTAGTAGTAAAGGTGTTGAAGTCATAATTACATGTAATTTAAGTGCTTTCATGGTTGAAATATCAAAAAACAAGGGTCAATTAGTTAGTTTAATTATAAATAAAATTTTTTTAACTCAGATGTCTGAAAGATCTATTTTCAGCTCTATTCGTGAAATTCCATTGCTTATTATCGGTGACACATTATTTACGAGAAGTATGATGAAAAACATACCCGTCAAAAGATCTTTGTTTGTCCATAAAAAATCAGGTGTTTCAGTTCTTTTAAATAGAGCTTTTACAGAAGATATAATACAAAAAACAGATTCATCTTTTGTTAATCTTGCCTGAAACTGATTAGTTGGATTAGATTGTCTTATGTATGTAGTTTATCCACCGCTTTTTTTCTCTTTTTTTAAACTATAATCTGTATTCATAAAACTTATGTTCATATCATTTAAATAAAATTTCAAGGTGTTTTGAATTTGACTTCTTGTGAAGTTTGAAATGTCACCAATAACTTTTAATTCATTGGCGTCATATTTAAATAATATTTTATTAGATAAATTAAGTTGAGATTTGATTCTTTTTGCCAGCACTGAAGGGTCTGTTGAAATATAAGTTTTCCATATAAAGTTAGTTCTCTTCTTCAAGGTTTTAAAGTTTTTATTAACTGGTAAAGTAGCGAAGCTGTCTTTCAAGCCTGAGATAATTATGTCATTTTCAATGACTGAAAAGTTAGTAATAAGTAGGCCAGGTTGCTTATTTAGTGATTTAATATAGTTTTTAGTCTGTTTTATAGTTGAAGCATGGTTATATTTTTTCAAAATGAATAACCCTGCAAACGATAGCAAGAAAATCATAAGTGTTGCGAGAAGAGTGTAAGTAATTAATTTGCTGAACGTTTTTTTGTTCTTTGTGCGTGGGTTTACGTTAGTTTCTTTACTAAGTAAACCTTTTTGTAAAATGGACTGAATTTCAATTTTTTTGTTATGAAAAAACAGTTCTAAGTTGTCATGTCGACTGATTTTAAGGTTAATCTCTTCAATAATTTCTTTCATGGTAGTCGAGAGTGACCTTGGAGGAATACCTATAATAACAGCTGCGATAAATACGTGAGTGCCATCTTCAATAACAATGGTTTGATTGCCTAATTCTAATTTATGAAGATTACTGGTGTTTTTTGATGTGTTGGAATTGAAAACATCTTTTGAAAAGTCACGAATGGCAGTGAGCATTCCAGTTACAAGATCTTCATCTTTCTCTAACTTTAACCGAGAGGCTGATTCAGCATGATCAATTAAAATCCCAGACTGTTTGTTAATAAGAAACACATAATCTACTCGATATTCAACAGAATTTGCGAAAACGATATCAGAGTATGATTTTCCACTTATAATAGATTGTAGTCTCCATTTTAAGCTTGTTGGAGATAATGACGCTTCAATGATTTGGTTTGTAGACTCAATAAAATTTTTCATTGTCTCTGCCACAGACCTTCTGATTGCAGGTGCAATGATAGGAGCGATAATATCAGTGATTTTTTTTGGATTGTTTTGAATTGATTTTGTAAGTCCTGATTCTACAGTTGTGAAAAGCTCTTTGCTTAATGCTTCAGGTTTTTTACTAATATTATGCTTAACGGCTTTGTCTAAGAAGTCGCCAAAGTGTTTTGGGTCATGTAGTGTGTTGTTGATTTTCTCAATGTTTTTTTTTAAAATAGATTGAGAATCACCTGTCAATATAGATTGAATTTCTAACAGTTTATCTTGATTCTTGGTGTTTAGTTCTTTTCTCAAAATTAACCCTGTGTCGTTTTGTTTTTATATATATTGACTAGATTTTCAAGTACTTCAACTAATTCATCACGGTCTACTTTGGTCTTAGAAAGTTGCGTGCAAGATTGAGTATTATTTTTTTTGATGCTTATTAACTCTGATTGAGTGTCTTGTTGTTTCTCTTCGAGTTTTTTTAGTGCCAAAATGTTTTCATTTAGTTTCGCGTTGGATAGAGTTTCTATGGATTTAAATTTTTTTGAAAAATTAGCAATATCCTTATTATACAATTGTTGATGGTTTTTTTGAATTTCATCGATGGTTTTTAATTTAGTTTGAAATTTTTGCTCGATTTTTGAAATTTCTTCTAGAGATTTTTGTTGGTTGTTTTTATTGTCGGATGAAATATCAGTAAATTTTTGTGAAGTCTTAGAAAGTTCATTGTGTAGTGTCTCGTTATTTTTTTTTATTTCGCCGGTGATTTCTTTGAATTCTTTCATCATTGCTTGGGATAAGCTTTTAATGGCGTAATCATTTTCTTGAAATTGTTGATTTGCCTTTTTTGATATGACATCAATTTTTTCGATAAAGTCACTTTCAATACGGTTTAATTTCTTATGAAATTGATTTTCTAGTTCAGTGTATTTTGTCTCATTTGATTCAGAAAATTCACTCAAAATCAGCTGTTGAAGTCTTTCAAAGCTTTTTGAGAGTTCTGGTGATTTTGATTTGTTTGAGTTGCTCATTAAAAATCTCTTAAAATATGGGTTTTAAAAGTAAGTGTTCTCAAATGAAATACCATAAATTGAGGCAAAAAGCACACAATGACTTGACATTAAAAGGCAAGGTTTCTGCTTGTAAGATGTTGTAATTAATGAGAGATGCTGAATTTGAGGGTAGAGTTGTTATTTTGGTATGATTCTATCTAATATCGATAGTAACGTATCTAAAGACCGATGAGCAAAGACACTGAGAGACCACTTTGTTTTAAATTCTTTTTTCATAAGTGATTGAAACTTTTCTTCCTCTTGAGAAATGGGTTGTATCTTTTCATTTGTAAAATCTTTCTTAAAATAACTTCTAAGTCTCTTTCGAATTTGATTATTGTAGTGACCTCCTAACATTGGGTGATGTTTTAAAAAGTTTTTTACAATTTTTATTGGGTTTGATACTAAAATTTTTGTGGTGTCTCCTTGCCATTCAATGGGAGTGATTTCTTCTAAGACTTCAAATCCTCCTAAATATCTAAAAAGTAGTTCAGATGACTTAGGGCCATACGCATAAATTCTTCGGCTTAACATATTAAATTGAACATCTTTAGAGTTATTTAATAACTCTTCAAAAATAAATCCCATAAATATCAGCCCTAAAACTTCTTTGTGTTGTTCTTTATCTAGTTCTTCCAGTAAAGCAAAATTGCCTACTTCACTTGTTATGCACGAGCCAAACTCTATTACTGAATTGCCTGGAACATTGAATGCATAATTTATTTTAGAAGGTGTTTTGTTTGATTGATCAGGTACAATGACTTGATGAATGATAGACTTTTTTGGTAAAAATCCTTTTGAATCAGTCATTGTCTCTATAATATTATCAAAAAAAAGATTCTCTACCGGTAGATGAGCTAATGGTTGGTTTTGAATCGTTTCATCATCAAGGGCTTGCTCGGTAGATTGATTTAATTTATCTATAAAAATTTTTAATCTGTTATGATTACGTTTTTTTTCTGGTGTTTCTGTGGTTTGTAAGTGAAAAAGATCCTGGTTCCACAGAAAAATATTTGGAACCCCATAAGCAAAATTTTTATATTCTGATATTTCTTTGAACTCATCTGCATCTGCGTACAAACTGACTTCAGATATTCCGCCTTGAAAGTGTTTTAGAGTTCTTTGTCGCTTTGAGAAAAACGGTTGGTTTATTGGGTCAATTAAAACACTTTCATGAGGAATGTTGATAGACCGAAATGTTGATAGTAATCTCTCATCTAAATCTTCAACGGTGTAATGGTTTGAGTATAAGATGTACTGTTCTGAAATTTTGTCGATATATTCTAAATCTGCTAAGTCCCACTCTCGCCTTTTATGCATTTGTTCTTTTGCAAACTGAATCCATTTAGAAGTAAGCTTTATAAAGTCTTTTTTATTTCGATGCTGAGTGCTTGGAGAACCAGATACTAAAATAGGCTTGTATACATTGAGTGTGTAATCACCCATTTTAATTTTTGTATGTTCAATGATTAAATGGTTATATTGTTCGCTTATTGAAGGAGTAATGTTTTTTTCTAAGGCCTCTGAACTTATTGCTTCGGAAACTTCACTCATGGACATTTTTAATGGAATATTTTGAGCGATTAAAAAAGTTTGATGAACAAATTGATTTGAAAATCCATTAAAGCAAGTAGAGCTTTCATTTAGTGGTGTATCACCATATGCATTTGTGATTCTTAGAACGGTGGACAATAGTAGTGCTATGAATGTTTTATTTATCATTAATTTAAATTTTTATATAACTGAGCAGAATTTTTAACTATAAAATCAAAGCTTTTTTTAGTTTGTTTTTCAGTGCAAATTAATAGCATAGCTCCAGAAATAATCGTTTTAATCGAACTGGCTTGCTGTTCTAATTGATTGGTTTTTTTGTTGGGTTTTTGGAGTTTCAAAAAAAACATAATTCTTTCTTTACCTAAATCAAGAATTTTTGTGTATAATTTGCGTATCTGTTTATCAGATGTAGACTTAAGGCTAAACATTAAAAAGAAAATTGGGAATTCGTTTTGAGTCTTAGCCCATTCAAGGTGTGATTTAATATATATTTCACAGATGTCTTTTTTGGTTATGTTTTTAATAATTCGATCATTGACATATTTTTGCAAGTGCATCACGACATATTGAGAGCACTCATAAAATAATTCATCTTTGACAGGGAAGTACTTCATGATCAGCGGTCTGCTAACTTTAGCTTCTTTTGCGATGATTTCGTAAGTTGTGTTTCGAGCTCCTGTCATTACGAAGCACTTGATCGCAGACTCTATAATGATCAACTTTGTGCGTTCTGACTTTGAGCTTTTATGGTTATTCTTTTGAGAGTTATTAGAAAGCATAACCAGTAACTCTTGAGCATTTTTTGTTGTGATTTTATCTGTATTTGCCATGATTTTTTGTATTCCTTCTGGGGGGTAAATATAGACAATGCTGATTAATAATTCAACAGCTGTTTTTCTATGTTAATTCAGGACTTTATACTCGATGTGCAGGGTATTTCAAGTTTAAAACGCAAGTAGAAAGAATCGGTTTTAGGAGGTGTTAAGATAGGTTGCCTATGCCTCGTTTTTTACTTATTTCAAGTTTGGTGCCAAATTGTTTGTTTAATATTTAATTAAGAAGATGTTTTTTGTGAAGCATGGAAAAGTGCTTACAAAAAAAGGTTTCATTTTGACTTTGTGTAGTTACAAAATGAAACCAATTTTCAAAGGTTGAACGTATGTTTAATTTGTTAAGGTTGATTTTTATAGAACTCTTTAATGCCACTTTCATCTAATGCACCCGGAGCAATATCATCAGGATTTACAGGAGCAATTTCTATCGTAGTAGAATTCGGATAACTGAGATCGTTGCTATATTCTGTTTTGCTTGATTGGTTTTCTTGAAATGGACTTCCATGCTGAACTTGAGGGTATTCAGTTTGTGCTTGTTGCATTTTGTTTTTTGCTTCTTGGTAGAGTCTTAACATCAAGTTTTCATCACCACTAGCATAAGCCGTGACATCTTGTGTCTGAATTTGATGTATTTGTTTTCCAGTTGAGTCTTTTAGAGTGTTTAAGTACTGAATAGATACGGTTTCAAACGTGATGCTTGAGTATTCTGTGTTTTCTAAAATAATACTATTTAAATAACTAGAAAAGATATTGTCAGCAAATCCTTGTGTGATTTGCTGTGTTGCTTCACCTCGTTTTAAAAGTTGTAGGGTAGCAGGCTCTTGATTGATTTTTACAGGATAAAGTTTTGGAGCTCTTGGGAGCTGTGGGTGAAAGTCTGATTTAAAAATATAATAAGGACCGCTTGTAGAGATGATTTCAAGTGCATTATATACAGGAAAATTATTTCCCTCTGAGGTTTCAGGTGAAAAATTCGAGTTTAAGTCTGTTTCAGTTACTTCTAATGATGGCTCAATGTCTGGCTGTATATTAAGAACTTGATTTGGTGCCTGTATCACAGGATCAAATTTTTGAGTCTCAGCTGGTTCAATCATTGGCTCAAGGTCTTGTTCAATCGAAATTTTAGGTGCATCTTCAATGTATTTGGGTCCCGATAATGGAATTTCTGTGCTTGTATCTTGTTCTAGTAGTGGTTGTTCAAGTACAGATTTTTCGAGCTGCAACTTGTCTGGGTTTATTTGGCCTATCATGGTGTCTGTATTGGGATGGTTGGGCTCAATTATTTCTAGCCCTAAAGTTGGAGTCTCACTTTGTTGAGCAAAGACTTGGCTTTGGATCGTTAAAATATAAATAATTGTTATGAAAATCTTATGCATGGTCTGGGTTCCTTCTTCGGTTTCATCTGTTGATTACAATGTGAACAATCTGTAATCAAGGGTTTTATGCCTAAAAAAGAAACTTTGTTGCTCAAGTTCTCAAAATAGCTGGGTTTTTTATGTTTGAGTTATGAGGAAATCGTTTTTTACCATAACGGCTGGTTATTACCTTCATAAGTCGATCCTATTAGTCATAGGGATGTATTTGCGGCAGAATTTAAAAGCTTTAATAACCTCTGGAGATAAAATGCAAACAATAACAGTCATGAATTTATTTTAAATGTCCACGATAAATACGGTTTCTTTTTTCTGATGCTGGGTTGTTTTATTCATTAAAATCATTTAGTTACAACAATGCCTGCTCATTGCATTATGTTATTTACGATCATTACTAAATTTTAGTTCGCTCTATTCCGATATATCCTCAAACCCAAGGGAATATAAAGAAATGAAATTTTTATCAGTATATTTGATTTTTGTAGCTTTACAGCTAGTAAGCTGTGATGAAGAAGATGTACCGGCTTCGAGCCAACCTTCTAACCCTGCTGTCTCTAATAATTCAACAATTAATAATGGCGAAACGACTTCTACAACTGCTGAGAGTGGCATTGAAGGGGTAGGGGTAGAAACCATTGATTTTTCAAACCCTTCATCAAATGTTGTGGAGGTTGTTGGTTTTGACTCAACACCTGGTGAAGAGATGCCAGTTAATTCATCAGGCTCAGTACCAGTGCCTGAAACCACTCCTACAGATTCAGGTACTTTTGACCCAAGCCCATCAGATTCACCTGATATAGAACGGACTTTTCTAGATGAGGTGAAAGAGGCAAATGTTGGTCAGTTTTTTTATTCTGACTTTACAATTACTGGAAACATCGCAGACCACATAGTGGGTGGAGTAGAGTGTCCCTCAGGTTATTCTCAATTACGAGTTTTTCCCGATTGTACATCGGAAAAGTGTCAAGGGCATCGTAAACTATGCGAAAGAAAATTTAAGTTTGATGATATTGGAACGGATGGGTTTAATGTCGTTCAGGATGTTCGCATTGTTGGAACAGATGAAAGTTGTGGTGATTATGGCTATACTAGAACTATTGGGGCGATGATGAACTGTTCCCCTAATGCTCAGTTTTGTCAAGGTGTTCGAACTTGGTGTGCAAAAAGAAAAACCATAAAAGACTTTAATAACAACGAAACATTTATTACGGATTTATATATTACTCCAATGAGTGAAAAAAGAGAATTGGCATTTTGCCCAGCTGGTTATCAGTGGCATGTCACATTAAACGGCGTGACAGAGAAAAACTGGATTACTGATCGCGAACACCCAGAAGGAGATTTTTTGAATTCTGAGTGTCAAAAAATGCGAAATATCAAATAAGATTAGTGTACCTTATTAGCCATAAATTGATTGGCTTGCTCTTCTAGCGTCACATTAAAAATCTGGCCTTTTAATAAAAACTCTATGCCATCCATTTCGTGGTCTCCCCACTCAATGGTGAGATATGTGTCTGGGTCTTGAAAGTACTCAGTGAGATAAGCTTGTATGTAGTCAATTATCAAAGGTGCCGCAGTCTTGAAAGGGTGCTTCTTGTCTGTTTGTTTGAATTGAGCATCGATTGGATAATAAAAGCTTTTGTCTTGGTTTTGAAGCAAAACCCTTAAGTATAAATTGCTTCCAGAAGATTTGCAGATGACCTCAAGTGATTTACCGTCTAAGTATTGAAAGTTGTTTTGTTCGAGTTTTGCTTGAATAAGCATGATTTCTTCTTCAGAAAAAACTTCTTTTAACAGATGCTCTTCCGTTCCATGTGCTTTATGAAAGCCATAAGTCATGATTTGATTCCTTTTATGATTTTTTCTATTCCAGCTTCCCATGTGGATAGTGCTTGGGAAGAGTCGATATATCTTTGAGTTGTTGTTTCTTTGGGGGCGTATAAATATGGGAACTGGTGCAAGCAACCAGCTATATGAATACACTGCTCATAAGGGAGGTCTTTGCTAAGGTCTTCAATTATTTTTGTTTGTAGTAATGCCCATTTTTGTTGATCAAATAATCTTTCAAACTCTAAGAACTCTTGGAATTTATGAGTTCTTGCTTCTTTGAAAAATTTCTCTTGTGATTCACGTAAGAGGTGAAGGCCGTATCTAAAAAGAATCTGTGGGTGGTTGTTTTTTGTGACTTCAGCCGCGACTTCAAGGCTTGAGCCGCATAACGAGTTTAGAGCTAAACTAACATAGGCACTAGAAATCTGCTGAATCGTGTGTAGCACTGAGATTTCATGGGGCTCCACTTTTGTTGCAGCTGCGATGCTATTGCCAAGTGAGTTGAATCGAAGCTCTAAATCCTTGTGGATTTTAGGTTCGTTTTCATAAAAATAAGCAAACACATCTTTTAAAAAATTTGAACTTACGGACGTTGAAATGATGCTTGTTTCATTGCTGTCTGCTTGTTCTAAGTGAGGAATCTTTATTTCTGATTTTTTAAGAGGTCTTAAACATAGTAAGCTTTCTTCGTAAGGGATAAAACCCTCTTCTTCTAGTCTTGCGTTTCTGAAGCGAGATAATTGATGCTCGGTTTCATTGGGGGGCATGCTGTGACAATGTGCTAGGTAGCTATATGCATAGGCAACATTTTGACTGAACATTGCCTCAATAAGGTTTTCAAAAAACTCGACTTCTTTTTCATCAGTAGTTAATAGTCGGTAAAATAACTCATTGCCGGGTAAATGATTAAATAGATCTTGTCTATCTGAAGCTAAGTCTTCATATGTTTCAAGGTCGATCATTTCGATGCGGCCACACCCAAGTGCAATCTGATATTCTTCTTCAAGAAGTTGAAATCTCTTGTAGAATTGTTTTTTAGTTGGGTCTATTTCGAGGTAAGGCTTTAGCCATGCCATAATGCCTTTTGGGTGAATTCTATCGTCTTTCCATCCTCCAATATCTAACAGGCCTGTTAACTGTTCTTGGTTGATGAGTGGCATGACCTGAAGCTTGGTTTCTTCATCAGTCAATGTCAGGTGATAGAAGAGCTCGGGGATCGGTAGGTTTTGGATATGCTTCGCTGGACTCGGTGCATTTAAAATGGCTTCAAGTTTAGGCGTATATGCCGGTTTGCTGTGTTTTAAATATTCTAGACTGTTTTTTTTCATGGTGAACCGATGCTGCGTAACGATTGAGCACACTATCAGCAAAAACACCGACGTGCAAGGTGGTAAATTTGCTGTATTCGAGTTATGTCTTTGATATGGGATTTCGTCAAGAAAATCAAAATAGTGGCAAGAAGCCAGACTTGTTGTCGGTGATGGGTTCACTTCAAGGTGAAATCAATGACCTTGATGAAGTCATGCTCACTGGAATACCTTCTAATTCCAAGACAGGTAATAAAATTCTTGAATATGCAATTAAAGCTGGTGGTAAACGTCTTAGACCTGCTTTGTTTTTCCTAAGTAGCGATCTTGTAGGCTATCATGGCGAGTTTCGCTCGTTAATAGCTTCTGTTGGAGAATATGTTCATCTTGCGAGTTTGCTGCATGATGATGTGGTAGATGGCAGCAACCAAAGAAGACATAAACCTACCTGCAACTCAAAATGGGGTAATGACAAGTCTGTCCTAGCAGGAGACCTTGTTTATTCAACCGCTTGTGAGCATCTGTGCCAAACAGGAATCACAGGCCTTGTAGGCTCATTCGCTAGGTCTATCAGATTAATGAGTGATGGAGAGCTCATTCAGCTTGATGAGCTGTATAATCCTAACATTGAACGAGAAACCTACTTTAAGATCATCGAGTACAAAACAGCAGTTTTGCTTGGAACTATTTGTCAGGCAGCTGGATTTCTTGCTGGTCTTAATGAGCTAGATTTAAAAAGACTTTATACCATTGGCCTGTCTATTGGTGTTTCTTATCAATTAGTAGACGATTGCTTAGATTACTCTGCAGCTCAAGAAAAACTGGGTAAACCTATATTGGCAGACCTTAAAAACGGTAAAGTAACATTACCGATCATTAAGCTGAAAGAAGTTCTGCCAGATTCTCAGTGGCAGAATATCGTTCTAGCAATATCTAGTAAGTCCGTAGACCAAAAATTACTTTCGGAGATTCAAGTTTATCTTCAAGAGTATAAAGTTATTGACGAATGTATGGCCGAAGCCCGTCGCTATGCGGTTACAGCAATGGATTCCATCTCTAGTTTTAAAGATTCAGAAAGTCGTTCAAAGTTTTTATTACTTGTTGAGGCGTTGCTTTTTAGAGAGTTTTGAAGTTCTTCCATAGTGGCAATCAGTTTTATAATTTGAGTTCTTTTGTGTTTTATCATGCCGATTTTGGTGTTTGAAATTTTTTCTGTTAAAACCCTTGTTGCTATTTGAATTTGATCTTTTGATAAATATTTTGATTGCATTAGTTCAAGAATTGCTAGAATTCTCCACATTTCCATTCCTAAATACTTTCTAGAAAGTTGATCTGGGTGACCTCCGTGTTTAATGACAAGTGGTTCGTGTATGTAAGCAACAGAATATTTAGCGGTAATGTGTAGCCATAGTTCGAAGTCTTCGCAAGCAGTATAGTTTGGATCAAAACCACCTAATTTTTGAAAAAAATCTCGGTGAATCATCGTCCCGGACGGGCTAATCATGCATCGGTATAAACACTTTTCAAATATATCACCGCCTTCTTTTTGGTGGTGTTTTTTTTGATTGAGGTGCCTTCCGTTTAATAGCCACTTTTCATGACAATGAACGATTGGGGTGAATGGGTTATCTCGAATCGTAGAAACCTGTTTTTCTAGCTTTGTTTTTTGCCATAAATCGTCAGAGTCTAAAAAAGCAACCCAATTACTTTTGGCGTGTAAAACTCCTGTGTTTCTAGCATTGCTGACCCCACTGCGAGGAGATGGGATGATGGTTAAGCTGTTGTATTTTGAAATTTTTTCAATGGTATTATCAGTGGAATGATCATCTATTACGATAATTTCATTTGGGGTTAAAGTTTGACTTAATACGCTTTCAATCGCACGGCAAACCATGTCAGCCCTGTCTTTTGTGGGTATGACAACAGATACGGAAGCTGGTTCAGTATCGGTGTTTTTCCATTGAATATCTCTGCGAATCATAGTCTGTAGAATACGCATATTACAAATATCTTGATAGTCAAAACACCTAATACATTGGTTTTGTTTAGGCTTTTAGTAATGTGAGTTTTTTTGTGGAAAGTTGGTTGAAAGATTGAAGATCTTCATCCATGCTGTTGCTGAATTCATTGGTGGAAGTGTTGTGAGAGTTCTTGTTTTTGCATATCGAGGTGAAGCTCAAGCTTTTATGAGTGGGTATAAGCTCTCTAAAGAATTGAATGATCTATATATAAAAGATTCACATCATTCTGACGATCCTGCTATCTTTTTTTCAAAAGAAGGTGTTGAGTCTACATTATATAAAATGACTCTACTCATGCAAAAATTTCCAAATATTAATGAAATCATCAACCTAGGGATCGTAGGTGGCCTCAATAAGTCTTTAAAGCCTCTAGATATTATAGAAGTTCAAACATCATATTGTCATATCGAAGGGCAGAGCACGAGGCATCAATCATTTGTTTTAAGTAGCAATAAAGATTACCCCTACACTTGCATGACTTCTCATCTTCGTGTTTTTGAAACAGAACAAAAAGAATACCTATCTAAATTTGCGGATGTTGTGGACCGAGAACTTTGGGCGATCGGTTATGTCATGGCAAAGTATCCAAAGGTAAGTTTGAAATCAGTAAAGTGCATAGCAGATGCTTCGGAAGACCCTTTAGAGTGTAAGGAAATCATCGTCAACGCTAAACGCTATAGTGAAGCCCTCAAAGAGTATTATCTCAAAAATTTTGATAAAGGATCTCCTTCAAAAAATCAAGGTGAAATGTTTGTTATCACGCAATCTCAATCAGTTTTGTACCGAAAGTATA
Organism: Oligoflexales bacterium; assembly: GCA_023301465.1. Lineage (GTDB taxonomy): Bacteria > Bdellovibrionota_B > Oligoflexia > Oligoflexales > JALZUQ01 > JALZUQ01. The sequence continues at coordinate 74,890 of JALZUQ010000013.1, read as the reverse complement.
AAGCTAAACTTCTAATTGATTGGGGAGAAAATCAAATGTCTGTAAGGGAGCAGGGTTTTCTAAATAGTTTGCCGTCTAAAATGCACTCAAAGCAACGAATAAAACCATTGTTAGAGTGGATGGAAAAAAAAGCTTACCCTGAATTAGTTGAGCTTAAAGAAAAAGCAAAAGCCATATTAAAACCACTAAAATCTGATCAAAGTAGTTTTAGTTTTGATGAGCGATTAGATCACCAAACCATTGATTTTAAATGTCAAATAAGATCGAAAGATGACTTTAATCAGCTAAAAGAAACTTTTAATCATTTTGATTATGATAAATGGTTGCAATTTTTTGGTAAGGCGTAATGTTTGAAAAAATACTCATTGAAAATCAAGTAAAAAACTATGAGATTGTAAAAAACATTCAACAAAGATTATCTGTTGAATCAGAGTGGATTGACTCTTATCAAGATTATTTTTCTAAGGTAAGAAAACCATATTTACATAAAAGAAAACGCTTAAACTTGTTTTTAGCAAAGCGTGAAAAAGGTTTTATTAAAACGGCACCTGATGCTTATGGGAAAGAAGGTGGTGAGCACTACTATTTTTCTCATTCATTCAATTGTATCTTTGAGTGTGAATATTGCTACTTACAAGATAGTTTCCGTTCTCCAGATATTGTCTTGTTTGTAAATCATCATGATTATCTCGATGCTATCGAAGAAAAACTTGTGTGCGGTAGCTCTGATAATGCTATTTGGATGCACGCTGGTGAATACTCTGATTCTCTGGCACTGTCTGGGTTGACGAGAGAGTGGCAGCAATACTTTGATCTTTTTTCAAAGTACCCTCATTCAAGGCTAGAGTTAAGAACAAAATCTGCATCCTTACAGTATCTAAAAAAGTGTAAGCCCAATAAACAAACCGTGCTTTCTTTTTCCATTTCACCCCATGAAATCGCATCTTCTGTCGATAGAAAAACTCCGCCAGTTGCTTCGAGGCTAAAAGCTATGAGAACTCTTAAAAATTTGGGTTTTTCTGTAGCGATTCACTTGGATCCTGTGGTTTATCACGATCGTTTAGCTGAGCTTTATCGTGAGCTTGCCTCACAGGTATATGAACAAGTTGGGGTAGGTGTGGAGTATGTATCTGTTGGTGTTGTTCGGTTTCCGAGTCATTTGTACCGAGAAGTTGCGAGAAATTACCCTGACTCCATCATTCATACGCAGCCATTTTTAAAGTCTAAGGACGGAATGAGGCGTTACCCTAAGGTGTTAAGAAATAGGATGCTGAAATCTGTACGTGATGCATTCCTTAATCAGGGTTTTCCTGAGTCTATTATGTATGATTGTATGGAAGATTAGTGAGTTAAGTAGTTTAGTTTGAAGTTGACTAAGCCACGCATAGGTTTTTCGATGTTGAAATTTATTTTTTCTAAAGTCGTAGATAAGCAGCGATTTAGTTTTCCGTCTACGAGATCCGATTCTCTTGAAGCTAAGCTTTGAACCTCGCGAATACGTCCGTCATACTCAAAGTTCATTCTAATATTTCCCCGAATCGGCATGCCAGCATCCAGTCTGTCTTTGTAGCACTGTTGGAGGTTGCGATGATTTTTCTCAAGAGTGGCAATCATAGATCTCCCGTATCTATTTGTGTGACGACCAAGGTTGACAGAGTACTTAAACATGATGCTTCTTTTGTATTTGTAGTTCATATCATTTTTGTCAAGACTTGGTGTTTTAAATGGTGATCTGCTTTGTCGTGTCGATATCATAGGAGCAGTTTTTGTTTGAAATAGAGAGTTATCTTGATCTTCATCAAAGTCATATGACTGTGTGTTGGAAAGCGAGGTTTTTGTTCTTACTTTTCTTGTGATAGTTGTTTTAGGTTTTTTTGGTGCCTTTAGTGTGGTCTGTGTTTTTCTGTTAAAGGCATGAATCACATCAATATCAGTAACATGCTGCTTTTTGGGTACGCGGTAAAAGTTGTCAGGTATTTGGTGTAAGACAATTAGCCTTTTTGGTATGGACCCAAATTTATATAGCCCAAGATTTGAAATTTTGTTGTTTTCAATAAAGATGACAGGGTGTTTTTTTGGAGCCCATTTTTGAGCTTTGTTGCTTTGAACAAATGTAAGGCTTACAAATTGATATTTACCAACAGGAAGTGACCATAACTTGTCCATTGATTTCAATGTGTGTGTGTTTTGTTTGAGTGAAAAAAATTTATCTGTATGCATATTCTTTAGTTGAAGTGTAAATATTTGTAATGGAATGTTTTTGGGAGGTAGTATTCTAAAGACAAGTCCTCCGCTTTTTGGCTCTGACTCATAACTACCAAAACCAAAGTGCTGACATGAAGTCAATATAAGAACAAAGAGACTAGTAACAAAAACTTTGAATAATTTTAGACCAACTTGTGTGTTCATGCCGCTCCTGCTGTTTATATTCCTTCAGGCCTAATAATGAGGCTGATTTACTCATTTTTACTTTGAATTAACCCTTTCGGATCTTCTGGGTCAGGATTGAGTCTGGATTTAGCTTAATGCTGCATCACACAGTAAATACTACACATTTTCTATGATTTTCGTTATGATTCGTGCGTCACAAATAGTAGGAGAATGACCATGGGTCAGGGATTATTTCAAGTACCACTTCCATATAATGAACCAATTTATGCTTATGAGCCGGGTAGCCCAGAACGCACAAAAATTATGGCTGCTATAGAGGATTTAAAATCTAATAAACAAGTTATCACGAGTGTGATTCACGGCAAAAGAATTACGTCTTCTCACACAGAAAAAATCCAAAGCCCTCATCAACATGATTTAAACTTAGGTGAACTTCATATGACTGACCGAGCGGGAGTTCAGTCAGCTGTGGATTCTTGTCTTGAGGCAAGAAAGTCTTGGGCAAAACTCCCGTGGCAAGAAAGAGCAGCTGTATTTTTGAAGGCTGCGGACCTACTTACCACTAAGTACCGCTACAAAACGAATGCAGCTACCATGCTTGCTCAAAGTAAAACGGTATATCAAAGTGAAATTGATGCAGTGTGTGAATTGGCTGATTTTTTTCGTTTTAATGTCGAGTATATGAAACAACTACATGAACAAGAGATGATTTCCCCTAATGGACAATGGAACCGTCTGACCATGCGAGGCTTAGAGGGATTTGTCTATGCGATTGGTCCATTTAATTTTACTTCCATATCTCTGAATTTGTGTTGTGCTCCGGCCTTAATGGGATGTTCTGTCTTATGGAAGCCTGCAGCCACAGCAGCATACTCTAGTTACCTTCTTTACGAGGTGTTAGAAGAGGCTGGTTTACCGCCAGGAGTCATCAATATGGTGATTGCTCCACCAGCAGATGTTAGTGATGTTGCCTTAAAGCATCCTGAGTTAACAGGAATCCATTTTACGGGTTCTACAAAAACTTTTAATTACCTTTGGGCTGAGGTTGGCAAGAATATCAATACTTACAAACATTACCCTCGACTCGTCGGTGAAACAGGCGGTAAGGACTTTGTCTTCTCATATAAAGATAGTTGTGATGATCAGTTAGTAACAGCTTTAGTTCGAGGTGCTTTTGAGTACCAAGGCCAAAAATGTTCAGCAGCTTCACGTGCGTATATTCCAAAGTCTCAGTGGGAACGTATCAAGCCAAGGGTAGTTGAAATCACTAATGGTTTATCCATGGGGAACGTTGAAGACTTAACACACTTTATGGCTGCGGTGATTGATCAAAGAGCCTATGATAAAATTACTGGTTATATCAAAGAGGCAAAATCAGCAAAAGATGCAGATGTGATTGCAGGTGGAGATTTTTCAGACAAAGAAGGTTTTTTTGTTAGGCCTACAATTATAGAAACATCTAACTCTCGTTACAACACTATGTGCGAAGAGATTTTTGGACCAGTATTGACAGTCCACCCTTATGATGACGAGCAATGGAGAGAAATGGCACAAGACTGTGATGAAGCAACTCCTTATGCTTTGACGGGTGCCATCTTTGCAAAAGACAGAAGTATTGTTAGTGAGCTTGGAGATATTCTTGAGCATGCTGCAGGTAATTTTTATATCAATGATAAACCTACAGGTGCGGTAGTGGGGCAGCAACCATTTGGAGGAGCTAGGGCCTCTGGAACCAACGATAAGGCGGGAAGTATTTATAACCTTGTGCGTTGGGCGTCTATGAGAACGATGAAGGAAACCTTCGTTGATATGCATGATCATCGTTATCCACACATGGATAGTTGAAGGTCAGTCAAAAAATGCTCACTATTTTCGAGTATTTGAGCTGATTTATGGACCCGTAAGATAGGTGTTTAAGAGCTTATTGAGCTGTGCTAGATTCCTAGCGTAGAAGATATTGTGACAATCTAATTGAGGAGATTTAAAATGAGTGTATTAGTAGGCAAACAAGCCCCAAATTTTTCTGCAGATGCAGTAGTAAACGGTGATTTCAAAACGGTTTCATTAAGTGACTTCAAAGGAAAGTACGTACTACTTTTCTTTTACCCATTAGACTTTACATTTGTTTGTCCAACAGAAATGCATGCTTTTCAAGAAAAGTTAGCGGACTTCAAAAAACTAGGTACTGAGGTTGTTGGTGTTTCTATTGATTCTAAATTTAGTCACGCTGCTTGGTTAAAAACCAAAAAGACTGAAGGTGGTATTGAAGGTGTTGAGTACCCAATCGTATCTGACATTAATAAAACAATTTCTAGAGATTACGATGTATTGATCCCAGATGCAGGTATTGCATTAAGAGGTGCTTTCTTAATTGATAAAGAAGGTGTTGTAAGGCATCAAACAGTGAATGACCTTCCATTAGGTCGTAACATTGATGAGTTCTTAAGACTCACAGAAGCACTTCAATTTCACGAAGAGCACGGCGAAGTCTGTCCAGCCAATTGGTCAAAAGGCGAAAAATCTATGAAACCTGATGAGTCTGGCTTGAAGGCTTACTTTGGTTAATTGATATAAATGAAATAAAAAAAGCTTCTTACCTTTGCGTAAGAAGCTTTTTTTTATTTATTATATTTCCACTTACCTCATCTGGGTGCCTTTATTAGTTTAGAGCATCTAGTTAACAAACCTCTAAACCAACTATTATTAGAAAAAACACCCGGTAGCTTCTGTTTCAAAGGATGATTTTCGACTCGCTCAAATGGTCCTATTTGCTCTGCTTTACCGTTCAAAATTTTCAGTGCTACTAGATTTCCTTTATATACACTAGATATGCTGGTATCTATTTTTATGAGTTTCCCATCGTATGAAGACTCTACTTGCTTTGACTTGGTAGGGCTATGGCCAACCACTAATTTTTGAATTCCAAGGCGACTTAACCAACTTTTAAATAACGTGTCTTCTATCTCTCCTTGAGAAATTTTCTTTGTCCAAAGGAGGCTGTCGTTACCAAAAAAAACATCACTAAAATAATTATATTTGCTCTTCAAAGTGCCGTCGAGCATTTGTCTAAATTGCTGAACTTGCTTTTTTAGTTCTAGTTGTAAAAGAGAGTTAAGGTTCTCAACCCCTTGTTGAAGGTTGACCTCTTCAATGCCTGCATGAACAAAACCATTTTCTCCTAGCTTTATAAAAGCAGTTGAGTGATTCGCTAAAAATTCAAATACCCCGTCAGGTTTAGCGATGGTTTTTACTAGTTCTTTATAAGCATCTATAAGAAGTTGATCTTCTGGAGGAGTTGTTTCATGCTCAGAGTAAAATCTAGAAGTATAGCGTTGCATCAGTCCAGCATATTTATCTAAAACAGGGTTAGAGAGATTAGACCCTCGTTCTGCTAAATGCTCAAGGTCAGTTTTACTTAAATAATGTATGTAACCAGATATAAGCTGAATATCGTGGTTGCCAAGATTAATCCAAACTCTGAAGTTGGAGGTTTCGTTTTCTTTGAGGTGCTTTATGATGGACAATACTTCAAGGCTATGATGACCTCGGTCTACATAGTCACCATTTAAGACAAGATCTACAGGGCGGTCTATAATATTGCCGTCACGATCAAGAATATTGGCATTGGTTAAAATTTCTAAAAAAGCATCTGAATCACCATGCAAATCACCAATAGCAATGATTTCGTTATGTGACTCACTCTGCCATCTTGCACCCTGAGCTAGGGCGAAGGAAGAGCTAAAAAATAATATGAAATGGTTCAATTGTGATTTTAGCAGTTTTTAATGACAAGTAGAAGTTCATGACAATTTTGAGTCTAATCATTAACGCCGATGCTTGCGAAGAAGCCCCTTAAGTCAATAAAAATGATTAAGCGTCTATCACTTGGTAACGAGGGTCTGTTAGCCAAGTTTGAAGAATATAGCGGTCTGTCTTTGCTTTTAGTACTCTATGTGGAAAATTATAGTCTACAGGAAACATCACTCCTGTCCCAAGGGTAGGGTGAATGATTTGGGCTTGAAGAGGGAACTCAAGCTCGCCTCCTTCTGCCTGATTTAAGAAAAATAATGCAGTTGCAACGCGAAGGCCATTATTTCCTTCTTCGGAGCTTTGGCCATCAACGTGTAGCTCTAGGGTATCTCCGGATTTATAGTGAGCCAAAATAAAACCATCATCCATCCAGTCTTGTGATGTAACGTCTTCCATGCCTGCTGGTCTTTCAAAATAACTGGTGGCAATTTCTCTGCTAGCGAGGGAAGCTTTCATGGAAATACTTCGCCACTCAGGGCAGAGTGAAATATTTAAGTATCGCCTTAAGCTGTAGTCTGGTTGCGGGTCGGCTTGGACTCTTGGGTCGGAATTAAATTTTTCGATGCAAGTTTCGCAAAAGGATTCATTCAAGATATTGGAATATGTTTTGATGTATTGAATATTTTGCTCCTTTAGAGCTTTTTAGTTTCTTGTTAGCCAAATCCATTCACCTGATACCTTAGATTTGATTTGAAGGATAGGTTCGTTTGTTGTTTGGTGTTGGTAGCACTTTAGTTGAGTGCTAGCTTTTGTGTTGGGTTCGCCGTGAGTATGTAAGGCGTTTCGAATAGAAGTTCCCAGTGTATCAATTTGCTGGGTGCAAGAGACTACCTGAAGGAGGTTTGATTCAGGAGTAACGACAGCAGGAGCAAAGTTTTGTGTGCCAGCGTCTTTTTGTCTATCTTGAGCATTTTCATGAATATACTTACCGTAACAACCAGATACCCAAGTAGTGAGTATTGCTATAAAGAGTAGCTTGATAAATGCCTTCATGGTTTCTCCACTATATATGTTTAAGATAGCTTCCAATATTCTGTAACCCACGTCAACAAGCCACTATAGCCCTTTTGAGCTCTTTTGCTAAGAAGCCACTGAGTCGTTTCTAGGGATATTAGCAAGGTAATCCTTATATACAGAGATATAGCAAAAGCTTAAAATTATTGATAAAATCATTAAAATTGCTTAAAATGTTGACATTTATTTTATAATATATTAAGATCATTTTAAATCACATAATAACAACAATGAGGAGGAGTTAATATGAGATTAGTGCGTATTTCTAAAATTGCGGTATTGGCGGCTATGGCTTTAACAGTAGGTTGTGGCGACAAAGAATCAACTGGTAGTGAGCAGGCTTCGCCTAGATCACAGCTGGCACCTGACCAACAGGTATTGATTCCATCTTTTAATATTGTTGCTGGCAGCATCAATGATCTGACTGCTGACTTCAAACTTGATATTGACGCTTTGACCGTCAACTCAACTTCTATCATTTGGGAATCTCGTCTAGAGGACAGCTTAGGAAATGAAATTTCTGGCTGGAGCCCAGTTCAAGATACAAGTCTTATTTCATTATCAGATCTTACTCCACAAGAGTCTTATGTTCTTTCAGTTGTTCCAACGATTGGTTCTGAGAGATTTGTTTCATATACAAAAACACACCCATTTGTTTTTAGTAGTGTTATTGCTGATGGAAGTCTTCCGGTTGCGGTTGAAGGTCAGCAAGGTGTTGATTTTGGTCAAGTAGACCCTAACTTTGATTATCAAAATGCATTTGCTGGTCAAGTTGTGCAATCTGGAGTTGAAGGTAACCTTTCTAATCAATCAAATCAATTTTTCCATATTGGTACAGACTACCAAATTAGAACTCCAAGTGATTGGCATTTAGTGCAAAGCAGGATTGAAGAGTATGGTAAACTTGTTTCAGAGTATGCAGCAAATTCAAGTTTTTCAGAGTTTGGAACTGACGCAACTTACTTAGATGTAACTTGTAACGGAAACACTGGTACAAATTTCGCAGGTGGATTAAATACAAATGGTGCTGAGTATTTACTACAACGTCAGTATGCTAACGGTAAAGTTATCGAATCATGTGTGAAATCTACTCCAACAGGTCCATTAGGTAACGGGAATGTTCATAAGCTTGACCCTTACTTTGCAAATAATCATGTAGCAATTGCGACTGATGGTTATGGAACTCTGGTCGGTGGTGCATTTGGCCAAGTAAAAGCAAAAAGAAGAATGCTTATCAACTATTTCACGGATAAAGAAGATGCTAAATCTACTCTGAGTCAATTAAATGAGCGTTGTAGCAGGTCTCCATTGAACCTTATGACTCAAACTCAATGGGCAACTGTAGAAGCACATTTTAATGCATTTTCTTCTTATCCAACAATTGTAAGAGCAAACTACTGCGAACTGATTTCTAGAAGAAGCGATAGTACACCTGAACTGACTATTTTAGTAAGTTATGTAGCAAACAAACCGGGTAGCAACGAGTGGATCGAAGTAAACTGGGAAATCACTCCTGAGCAAGCGATTGATACAAACCCTTTACAGTTCATCGGTGTCATGCAACTAGATGTACAAAACGTTATTCTTGAATTACCGGGAAGCCAAGGTTTTACTCAACCACGTATTAATCAACCACTAATTAATACTGGAGTTACAAACCCAATACTTGGACAACAAGTTAACCCAGTAATTAATAACCAAACAGGTTTTCAAAGAAACAGACAAACTAACTTTAGAAACCGTAACGGTCGCAGACAAGGCGGCAGAAGATAAGAAAAAACGGTTTATTCATGGATTCATTCTCCAGTTTGTTTTGTCCTCCCCCGAAATGAATTGGTTGAAAGATACAAACCCCAGCAGGAAACTGCTGGGGTTTTTTTTTGTGTGGAATTTCTCTTTTAATTATTTTTTTGCAGTAGCAAAACTCATATCAACAGTGCTAACGGTGACTTCGGTCTCTTTTTTTGTGATGAGGTCTGTTTTTTTCATAGTGTCTACTGTTCCAAGTTTAATATATTTTACGACTCTTTTTTGATTTGTGGCAGCAAAAGCAGGTATTGCTGAAAAGTACCATTCTTTTCTAATAGCGTAGCCTTTGTCTTGGACAATTAAGAATTTTGGTTTGTTGGTTATAATAAAGTCTGTAATAGCTTTTGTGTCTTTTTCATTCGTGATGGCAAGAACTTCAACGTCTTTGTTGTTTAATAGTTTTTGATTTATGAGGGAATGGGTGGACAGGCATGCTGGACACCATGTAGCCCAAAACTTTAGAACAATGGACTTCTTTTTGATTTTAGAAACGCTTGTTTGATAATTTTTGACACTTTTTGTGATTGGATCGTATGCAAAGACATTGAGAGCATAGTCTTTCATGGGTTTATTCATGTGTAGTTCGCTGATAGCTTCTTCCTCACTCGGTTTAGCAGTGAGTTTCATAATTTTCTTTTGAGGCTTTAAGTTTCTCATAAATTCAAGTTTTACATTTGTGCCAACAGGTTTACTTTGGACATAAGAAATTAGTTCCTTCGGTGATTTTAGAACAACGTTGTCAATCTTCGTTAAAAGATCTCCCGGTTCTAATTTACCTTTGTCTGCTGATGAGCCTTCAATGACACCTTCAATCATAACCCCCTTTGAATGTTTAGAAATTTCTACTCCTAGCCATGGGGTAGCTTGTGCGAATAAATGGACGCTATTTGCTGCTAATATCAATAATGATAATCCGAGTGTTTTTGTAATGGTGTATATTTGATGGTTCATAATGAGTCCTTTTTAAAGTCTATTCAGATTTTAAGGTGAGTGGCTTTTAAAAGCAAATACCTATCTGAGAAAAGAATGAAACCCGGTGAACATCGTCCACCGGGCCTCATTATTTTGTAAAGTTTTACCCGTAATTTATTACGGTTTCTCCTCTACTTCTGGCTCATAACCGTTGGAGTAGTAAACTTCTCCAGACTGTGGTTTTGCGAATTTTAACTCAGAAGCCAATGTTGATTCATCATACTTATCTGAGAAAATTGCAAGGTTGGTTCTTGTGCCATCACTTAATCTGTACTGGTAAGCACCGTTGCTAGCAGTGTCTACAGATATTGCGTAGTAAGTAACTGGTCCAACTTTTACCCAATTGAGTGCATTGGAGTCTGCACAATTACTTTCATCTACGAGGATGTTGTACTTCGTTAATCTGTAGTAGTCACCACCGTATAGTGCTAGATCTACGTTTACACCTTTTTCACAAGCACCTAAAGCTGCTGTGTTTAATGATGTGTATAGATTTGCTATACCGATACTTCCCTCGTTTGCAAAATCCAAGTAGTGATCTTCGCCTCCCACAAGTGTGAAACTTCGATCGTGAGTGATGGATTCATAGCCTTTCGAGGTTAACGCTTTGTAAGTCACCTTAAGTTTAAACCCTTGAGAAATCATTCCCGGTTGAATGTTCGTAGCATTGAATACTTTTACTTGCGTACCCATGTTTACGATTTTTCCAGAAATGGTTAATTGAGATCCTTTTGGTGCTTTAATGGAAATGGATGTCTTTCCATTAGCATTCTTTTGACGTTGTGAGTTTACGTTAAAGAAATTGTACTCATGAGACTCCCCACCTTTTAAGTAAACTTTTCTGCTTGCAGTGTGATATCCATCTTTTTCAGCGATTTGAACACTGATATTTGTAGATGTTATCTGTGCATCAGATAAGTTGTACTTTGTAAACTCAGTAGATGTTGTCGTTTGCTTCACAGAGTTTCCGTTCACTTTAATCTGTGATCCATAAGGAACATTCACTTTAATTTGTGTAGCAACATAGTTAGGTTCTACTGGGTTCGGTTGTGGAGCTGGTCCGAAAATACGATTGCAATCATATTGATCCGTTCCGTAGTCACAAGTTGAACTCTGTGCGTAAAGCCTTCCATCATCACATTGTTTATCATAAGCAAACTGACACGAGTTAGGTCCTGTTGGGATAGGAGCTAAAGGTTTAGTGTACTTACAATCATTTTGGTCCGTGCCATACCTACATGCAGATGAGTGAGAGCCAGATCTTCCATCATCACACCTTCCGTCATATGCATACGTACATGAGTTACTGCCTGTGCCAGCAATCAATGGTCTACAGTATGATTTAAGAGTAAATCTTTGGAAGTTTCCTCTTAAGAAGTATGCACAGCTGCCTCTACTTGTGAAAAAGTATCCTGTTTTACCTCTATATTGCGGACGTGCTTTTGGTCTTGGTTTAGGCATTGGTCTAAACTTCGGTCCCATTGGTCGCATTGGTTTAACCATTGGTCTCGGCTGCGGCTTCGGACGCGGTTTTGGTTGTGGTCTTGGACGTGGCTTCGGTTGAGGCATCGGTCTTGGGCGTGGCTTCGGTTGAGGCATCGGTCTTGGACGCGGCTTCGGTTGAGGCATTGGTCTTGGACGTGGCTTCGGTTGAGGCATCGGTCTTGGACGTGGCTTCGGTTGAGGCATTGGTCTTGGACGTGGCTTCGGTTGAGGCATTGGACGCGGTTTAGGTTGCGGTCTTGGACGCGGTTTAGGTTGCGGTCTTGGACGCGGTTTAGGTTGCGGTCTTGGACGTGGTTTAGGTTGCGGTCTTGGACGCGGTTTAGGTTGCGGTCTTGGACGTGGTTTAGGTTGTGGTTTTGGACGTGGTTTAGGTTGTGGTTTTGGACGTGGTTTAGGTTGTGGTTTTGGACGTGGTTTAGGTTGTGGTTTTGGACGTGGTTTAGGTTGTGGTCTGGGTCGCATGGGCTTTGGTTTTGGCCGCATGGGCTTCATCTGAGCAAATACTGGCTCAAATGCCATTGCAAAACTTGCAAAGCCAAGTAGCGAAGTTGTTATCATTCTATTCATAGAAACCGGTCCCCCCCGTGTTGGTTAAAAATCTAGTTGAATGCAATGATTCACATCAAATTATGCAACGTTTATACCTTTAGGCAAAGCTAGTCATTATGACGTGTTAATGATTTTTATATTAGCAATCATTCTGTCTTTAGCCTTTTGGCAAGTTAGTTTTTGCCTACTTTAATCTAAGGGTGGTTGAGAAAAGTTAGAGGGTGGTTAAGTTTTGTTACCAAACCATATTCATTTTCTCTGAATAAAAGTTCAGAAAATCACCATCACTTTATATGAAAGGTCTATATGGCATGTTAAAATGTGATTTAACATAATTGGCCCTTAACTTGCTATGTTAAGTGGGTATTTTGGGAGATTGAGGGAAGATGACTTACTTGAATGTTGCTTTGCTTTTTGTATTTTTTTGTTCAGGGTTAGCTAGCTTAACTCTTGAGACCGTATGGATTAGAGTTTTATCTCTAAGTGTTGGTTCAACATCCACTGCTATGGGAATCGTTTTAGGGATCTTCTTTGGTGGCTTAGGTATTGGTGGTTATATTGGTGGAAAACTTAGCTCCAAAGTAAAAGAACACCTCAAAGTTTATGCATGGATTGAAGCTGCTGTTGGCTTATATGCACTTTTGATTTTCTTTCCCCTCAATGAGTTTCATATTTTTCTTCGCTTTCTCAATTTTGGAGAAAGTTTTTTTGTTTTAAATGCCGTCATAAAATTTTCTCTTGTGGGTCTTTGTATATTAGGACCTGCAGTTGGAATGGGTATTACTTTACCTTTACTCGTAAAATTTATTCAGCTTCAAGATAATTCAGCTGGAAAAACAGTTAGTATTTTATATGGTGTTAATACCCTAGGTGCAGTCGCTGGAGCTTTTTGTACCAGTTATTTCTTCATACCTTATATTGGTGTCAATGGTGCAAACTTCTTGGCAATTGCTGTTTACTTTATTGCTGCTCTTATGATTTACGGTCTTCACTTAAAATATTCGTCTTTGTTTAAACAAGTAATTGAGAAGAAAGCAGAAGTACAAAAGAGCATTAAAACATTACCGAACTACCAATTTTTATCCATTGCATTTGTAACAGGTTTTAGTGCAATTGGGTTCGAAGTTATTTGGACTAAGTATCTCACTGTATTTTTAGGAACGAATATCTTTGGAATTGGAATGGTCTTAGCTCTGTTTTTAATTGGAATTGCTTTAGGCTCATTAATGGTTAGTCGTTGGATTGACAAATTCCATAATCTTAAACTAGCCATTGGTGTTTCACTTGCTTTTACAGCGTTTGTTTGTTTTGCAGTGACGGCTTTATTAAATGTTGCACCAAAGATGTCTTTGACATTACAGGTCCTCTTAAGTGATATTTGGCCGGTTTCGACTTTATTTGCAAAATCAATAGTTTCAGGAATCATTATGTTTCCCGCCACATTGCTCTTTGGAATTTTATTTCCATTAATCGTAAAAGCGATGACGAATGATGGGGGAGATGTATCTTTAAATTTAGGTAGAGCGTATGGAATAAATACTCTTGGGTCTATTTTAGCTTCGATGGGGTTAGGTTTATTGGTATTACCGAGTTTAGGGTCCCATGTTGCTTCAATGATTGCTGTCGTCCCACTAGTTGGTGCCGGGGTTTGGGTGTGGTCATCTCAAAAAAACACTTCAATCACTAAAATCATGCCATATGCATTAGGGGTTTTATTGTTACTTGGTTCATGGGGGATTGAGCCAAACTTTACCAATATTATTAAAAGTGCATATTTTTCTGCTAGCGATTTTAAATCCATCCCGGAAGTGTTAGATGCGTTTAACGAAGATGAAAAGTTTGTGCAGATTACAGAAGGTAAATCTGCAATTACAAGTTTATCTATAGATTCATCTGGAGGTGAGAATTTTAATAGGTACTTAAGACTAAAGACAAACGGATTAAATGAGTCAATTTATGACTTAGATAATATTGATGTGTTTCCGCGTTACGAAGCTCTTCTTGGGATGTTGCCTTACCTGTTCTCAAAGAATATAAATTCTTCATTTATTGTTGGGTATGGCGGTGGTTTTACGGTAGATTTTTTAAGTCAAACAGATCTTGGGTTAGTTCAAGTTGCAGAGTTAGAGCAAGGGATTATGGACGCTGCTGAATATGTTCATAAAAACAATAACCCAATTACCGCAAGAAAAAATGTAAAGCTTCAGATCGAAGACGCACGATTTGTTCTTGCCACAAAACAAAGAGGTCCTTTTGATATTATTGTTTCTCAGCCTTCACATTCATGGCTTGCAGGTGTTGCGAACCTCTTTACTCAAGATTTTTTTGAGATAGTCTCAGAAAATTTAACGCAAGGTGGCGTTTATGGTCAGTGGTTAAATTTATATAATATTGATTCTATTGCAGTCCAAAGTATTTTAAAAACATTTTTTACAGTCTTTGAACACGGTGCAGTTTTTACAAACCCCGAAGATCAAGAAATGATCATTGTGGGATCTCATGAGCCATTAAAACTAAACTCAAAAAGATTTGAAAAACTGGTGGCAAAGCCGCAAATGAAAAGAAAACTTCATAATATTCCAGCCAATTCAATTAATGACATACTAAGTTTTTTTGCGATGACAAGAGAAGAGGTCGTCTCAAATTTTAATGAAACCCCAGTGAATACAGATCTGAATGCGTATGCGGAAGTAAGGCAATCCCGTTTATTTTATTCTGATCAAAACCAACTTGATGGTGAGTTAAAAGAGTTTTTCTCTAAGCATTATCCAAAAGAAGCTTTAAGCATTAGGGAGTCTTTACAGTATTTAGATTTAGATCCCTTTGCGTTTTTAAAGAGTGTCTTAAACCAAGGTCAGTTTGAAAAAATTTATAGTCTAAGAGATTCTATTGCACCGCTGATGCCAACGAATAAAGAACAAAAAATTGCCAAAGGAGAACTGTTATTCAAAGCAAGAATGTTTGAAAAATCGGTTGTTGAGTTTGAGCAAATGATGAATTCAGAGCCTTCAACTTCTTATTTAAACTGGTGGTCTGCTGGGTTGTTAGAACAACAAAAATTTAAAGAAGTAAATGAAATTTTTAAAAAGCATAATAGTTACGCTAATATTTTGACGAAATGTTACTGGTTTCATGCAGCTACGAGTTCCAATCAAAATGATTTGTCATCATCATTACTAGCTGAGCTTTTGCAGTATGAAGAAAAAGCTGTGGAAGTTTGTGGTGAATACTTTCATAAAATTGTAGGTGTCTATTATTTCAATAACAATGATATTGAAAATGCCTTAAGCCAATTTGAGCAATACTATGAGATCGAGTCTGATGATTTAGAGGTTCTTAACTATCTTATAAAAGGCTACGAAAAAACTGGAGCTAAAGAGCGGAGTTTAGCCTTTAAAACTTATTTAGAACAACTGACATTATAATTATTTTTTTGGATGATTTAAAAAAGACAGTAAATCGGTCTCAGATTTCAAAATTTGATAATGCTTCAAGAAATAGTAAACTCTTGCAGGTGAATAATAAGCTAACATTATTTTTGGGTTGAACCTGTTTATCCATGTTTTTGGTTTGTGGATACTGCTGATGATGTTTCTTAGTATGATATTTCCACAGTTGCGAAATAGTGTTTCATATTTTTTGTCTTGAGCGTTTTGAAAGTTCCCATATTGAAACTGTTTTTGTAGGTATAAGGCGGAGTTTATTTTAGAGACTTCTATTTCGTAAAGTGTGGTAGGGCTTTTTCTTGATGTTTTCTTCCCTTCTTTGATTGAATTTAATGCTTTTGTATAGCTTTTGATTTCATAGTCTTTCCAGTCATGAAAGTCTATTAGGTTATGAGTCCCTTCGTATTTTCTTCGAGTAAACCAAAATCCACCCAGTGGGGAGTATTGTTCAACGTTTTTTGATTCTGCACTTGGGTCGTATCCACCAACATAATTATATGAGTAAATAAAACTGTAGATTTCAATAGGCAGTTTTGTTTTTTGATGGTCGTTTTGTGGATAAAGAACAATCGGTTCATTAAATTTTAAAAGCATTTGAGCGTGGGAAAAAATAAAAACCCACATTTCAAAAAATGGTACACTCATTAAATACATTTGATCTAATCCTATGAGTGGTATTTCTGCAAGATAGAGTTTTGAGCGATAATTGAAATTACTGACCAGTAGAGTATTTGGTCTTCTTTTTATATCCAAGACCCATTTATTAAGAGATTGAGGGTGTTTATCATCTATTAATGAGAATTTATATTTGTTTTTGAAGTATAAAGGATACCCTTTATAGCGTCCTCTCTCCTGTCTTTTTAGTTTAGGGTTGAAGTCATCAATGATTTGTGGCGATTCATTTGTCATTCTTTAATCAGTCTTTTTGCAATAAAATGTTCACCAATACCGGGTATATCAAAAGGCTCACCAAAAACCTTAAAACCATTTTTTTTGTAGAAACCAATTGCAGTGTTTCTTGCGTTGCACCAGACGTATCCTTCTGATGAAAGCTCACGATCTTTTAATGCATGATCTAACAATAACGCCCCCACCCCTAATCCTTGTGCTTGAGGAGAGACGGCCATGCCTCTTATTCGGTATCCTTGAGATGTTGAGTTTTTGTCTAATTGTTCTGGAAAGAGCGTGATGATTCCAATAATTTCATTTTTATGGTTACATGCTTTCCAATGCTTGGTTTCTCGAAGATCATCAACTCCGTAGGCACATTCACCAATATTTTGGTGTGGCCTTAATACTTGATGCCTTAGTTCAAGAACCTCAGAACTCTTTGCACTTTGAATCAAAATATCTTTCATTTAAATATCTCTTTAGTTTCCTAAGATTTTTTTTAACATATCATTCATATCAATATCAACATTTTGACCGAGTTATTTTCATGAAAGCCTTGTGTTGCACATGGTTGGTGGTTTTTTGATGTGACTGGACAGTGATTCATTAAGGTTTTAGTATGATGGGATGATTACTTATTAATGGAGAATCCATGAAGAGACTAGTGTTGTATTTCATTTTGTTGATGCAAGTAAGTTGTGCCACCATATTTTCTGAAAAAGGTGATGAAGTAACGATTGCTTCTGAACCAGTAGGAGCAATCGTTTATGTGGATGGCAATAAGATTGGAGAAGCACCGGTAAGTTTTTCTGTTAGGAGTGTTACTTTTCAAGAAACTTTTGTGACTGTAAAAAAAGAAGGCTATAAGACTAAGAGATTTTCATTACGTAAAAATATTAATAAAACAGCTCTTTGGAATCTGGGATTTGTTTTTACAACATTTGGAGCTTTGTCATTTGCCACTGATGCAGGAACAGGGACATTACTTGAGTTTTCTCCAAAATCGTATTTAGTAGATTTAACAACAGGACTTTCTGAAAACCCTTCTGAGATGTTGATCGATCGATCGCGTGGTTCTGTTTCTTCTTTTATATTAGTTAACGAAGACACACTGAAACGTGACATTGCTCGTGGAGATGGTGAGTCTTTGAATGAGCTTATTGCTTGGAGGGCATTGCCTATGCAAAGTTTAGTGAAAGGTAGAATTCTATCTCATAGAGAACAGTTATTGTCTTTGACAGACAGCGTAGAGTTCATGAGGGAATTAAAAGAATTACTGAATACCTAAGTTAGTGCATGATCGGCCAAATGGTGAAATTTTCCACCTTTGGCAATCAACTCTCCATAGCTTCCTTCTTCTACAATTCTACCGTTATCCAGCAAAATGATATGGTCACAGGCTTTTATCGTGTTAAGGCGGTGAGCAACTACAATCGTTGTTTTGTTTTGAAGGATTTTTTTAGTTGCTACTTCTATAAGTTTTTCTGACTCTGGGTCAATGGATGCTGTTGCTTCATCTAAAATAATATACTGAGGGTCTTTGTAGAGTGCTCTTGCAAAAGCAAATAATTGTCTCTCACCAAGAGAAAAATTCTTTCCGCCATAATCAACTTCACTATCCCACCCCTCAGGCAATCTAGTAATGATGCGATCCAAACCAATATCTTTAGCGAGTTGGTTGAGTTTATGGTCATCTCTTTTACTCATTCCACAAATATTAAATGCGATACTTCCCTCAAACATGACGACTTCTTGAGAAACAATCCCAAAATGCTTTCTTGCTTCAAAAGGGTCTAGAGTCCTAAGGTCATGTCCATCAATATGAATCTGGCCGCTATAGTTATCATAGAGTTTGCTAAGAATTCTCATGACGGTAGATTTTCCAGAACCCGTGCGTCCGACAAGTGCTAATGATTTTCCGTGGCTGACACTAAAACTGATCTGATTTAAAATAGGTGCGGTGTCATAGCTAAAATTTAAATTTTTACATTCGATACCACTCACTGGTTTTGTGATTTTTTGATTGCCCTCAACATAATCTTCATAACTTAAAACATCTTCTATTCTTTGTAGAGACGTAAAGACTCCTTGAAGCATAGCAATTTTTGAGCTGAGTTGTTTGATGGGTTCAAAGAACTGGCGTATATATTGTGCAAATGCGATAAAAACACCAATGCTTAGTTCTCCAAGTAGGTTTTGGTTTTTTGCAATCAACCAAAAAACAAAGCCTAGTGTGATGGCTGAGATGCCGTGGACAATCGAGAATAAAGTTGCATCATAAATGACACTTTCCATTTGTTTGTTTCTAAACTCGTTTACTTTGTTTTTATATTTTAAATAAACGTACTTTGATGCCGACATGAGTTTAATCATCTCTCGTGCAGTCAGAGACTCTTGAAAAAAACCATTAGCACTTGCAAGGTGAGACCTTGCACTAAGCATAGATTTTTTTACTGCTTTCGAGAAAAAATAAATCGTAACAACTACAATTGGAACTACTCCGATAACATACAAAGTGAGGTTTGGGCTTAGTAGATACATGCCCACACCGCAGGAAATAATGACAAAAATATCGACGACACTGCTAAGAAGGCCTTGATTCAGTGATTCTGATAAATTATCAAAGTCGCTAGTTGCTCTCGTGACAAGTGCACCACTTAGTTTTTTATCATGAAAGCTTGAGGATTGACTCATGAGGTGGTTGATAACATGCATTCTCATATTGGCAATCATTGCCTGTACAGCAACAGATGCAAGGTAGCTGAGTCCGCCTCGACTTGCATACTCGATAATGGCAGTAACAAAGAATAATAAACTATAAAATGAAAGTGTTGAATAGTCGCTTTTTTGCATGCCTAGATCAATTGCATATTTTAGTAAGTGAGGAGGAACAGCTTGAAAAATTGCAATGATAGGTAGCATGATGAAGCAAATATAAACGAGTTTTTTCTTGCTGCCGAAGAAACTCCAAGTTGTTTTGAGGCGTTTAAAATCACGAATCATGACTTGTTCTCCTTTGGAGCAGAATAGTCAATGTCCTGTAGCCTTTTTGAAATTGCTTGTGGGTCACTAGTGTTTTCGATAACTCTCCCATCATGATCAAAAAAGATAACGCGGTCACAAGTTTTGAGAATAGAAGATCTGTGAGTGGCAATGACAGTGCTATGCTTTATACTGTCAAATTCTTTAATAATAAGTTGTTCCGTTTCATGGTCTAAGGCCGAAAAAATATCATCGAGTAAAATAATTTGAGTCTCTGGTAAATTAGATCGTAATAGAGTCCTGGCGAGGGATAAACGTTGTTTTTGTCCACCAGAAAGCTTGTATCCGTGTTCACCAATTTGTGTATCTATACCGTTTTCAAACTGTGAGATATCACGCTTCAGTTGTGCTTGTTCGGTGGCTTTATCGCGTTGATGATCATCGAAATCATGGCCTAAGTCCAGATTCTCTTTGATGCTAGCAGATAAAAACACAGATTCTTGTTGGCAAAAAAGGACCGTTTTTCTTAAATCAGGAAGCGAGTAATCTTCAATGTTTTGCTCGCAAATATGAATGTTCCCAGAATTTTGTTTTTGTAAGCCTGATAGCATACGAAGTAATGTAGACTTCCCTGATCCAATAGGTCCATATATGCCAAGTCTTTGCCCTGCTTTTAGTTCAAAAGAAATATCTTGTAGGACTTTCGTGTTTGAATCATAAGAAAAATTTAATTCTTTTACTTGAATTGCAATTTCTGCATTGTCTTTGGGGGGATTGCCTACGTTTTTTTCTTTTTCTAATGATAGAACTTCTACTAACCTTTTTGCTGACACTCTTGTGCGTTGATAAATCCCAAGGACAAACCCGATGGCAGTCAAAGGAAAGCTAAGCAATGCAATGTACATATTAAAGGCAAGAATATCACCTAAACTAATTTGATTAGAAATTACTAATCTACCACCATAGAACAAGACAACCAATAGAGAGAGGTTTTGAAGACCGATAAGTAATGGCCAAAAAAAGTTTCTCACTGCAGCAAGTTTAATGTTGATCTTTTCAAGCCGAGCATTCTTGTCTTCACTCAAGTCTAAAAAGTGTTTCTCTAGGTTTTGGGTTTTGATGGAGTGAATATTTGCAAAAGTTTCAGTAACACTATTGGTCAATGCAGCTATTTCTTGCTGCTGTATTTTAGAGTACTTGTGCATAAGTGGTAATATGTATTTTCCTAAAAAACCCATAAGAAGCAATGGACTTAGTGCTGCAATCGTTAGTTTTCCATTGATACTAGTCATATGCCAAACTGCAAAGATAATGAGGAAAAATAAGTTTAAAAACTGTAGGTACGCAAATGAGTAAAGAGCACGAACATTACCGACATCATTCGCTCCTCGTGAAATAAGGTCACCAAATTTTAATTTGTAGAAAGCTTCGTCTTTGCATTGAATCAAGCTCGATAACACATTTTCTTTTACTTTGGCTTCTATGACACGTCCTGGCCAAAAAAGCATAAGTCTTGAAATGGTTCGAATAAATATTAAGAAAACACCAAGTCCAATCATTGTTAGTGCAAGCTGTTGTATATCAGTGATAGATTTAGCACTTTGAAGAATATTAACGATAGATTTTGCAATATCTGGAATGACCAAAGTCACATAGTTGGTAATTGCTAGTGCTACAATCCCAGCCAAGTACCATTTCCAAAGTGGATAAGCATAGTCCTTGGTGATTTTTTTTAATGGACTACTCATGAGTTTTCTACCATTTCTTTAATTCTCGTCATTCTTGTCTGGAAATCCCAAGATTTCCATTTTGATATTTCTTGAATATTTCCATTGTCTACGAAGATTGCTCGATCACACAATTCAGCAGCATATGGAATAATGTGTGTGCTTAAAAGTATGGTTTGATTCCGTTTAGTCCGGTTGCTAATAAACTTTGATAAATTTTGATTTTGGCTTAAATCAAGCCCAGAGTAAGGTTCGTCTAGAATTAAGAAGTTTGGTTGGTGCAAAGTAGCAACGCAAAGACCGACTCGTTTTTTCATGCCGTGAGAAAAACCATGAATGGGTTGGTTTTGAAAGCTAGTGCACTCCCATTGTTCCAATATACTCCTAATCTTATCTTCAGAGTTACCAAGTTGATGTAGTTTGGAAACATACCTTAGTAATTGAATAGGTGTAGACCAATCTGGTAATGGGAGCTTTTGAGTGAGGTAGCCAATATTCTTTCTTAATGCAGAGTTTCTTGGGGCCATTAGTTTTTCGTTAAACCATACTTTCCCAGATAGTGGTGGTAGAAACCCTGTAAGCAATTGGAAAAAAGTAGATTTTCCAGCTCCGTTCTTTCCAAGTACAGCAATGCACTCATGATTTTGAAACTCTAATGTACATGGGAGTAGTTGGAAGCCGCTTTTAAAACGGTGAGTGATTTTTTCTGTACGTATCATGTGACTCTTTCTCCTACGTATGGATAAAGACGGTGTTGTTGTTGAGAGGCAGCTACCATGACCATGATGAATGAAGCGAGGTAACCAATAGGGTGTAGAATACAAAGAGAACCTAAGAATAATGAAACAAGAGTGACTAAACTAATTAAAACAATAGTTTTAGATGGGTCGATTTGAAACAAAAGTACAGCTGTAAAAATTGGAGGTAAAACTGGTAGTAATACTAAGTTAAACCCACCATCCATATTTCCTGTATTGAAGTAATATGTCACAAAGATGAGAGTTCCAAAAAGCAATGAAAGAAAACCACCACTAAAAGCAAATAACGATATAAATTGATCGTGTGTTTTTCCGCTTAATATATCAAGCCAAGATGATTTTAGCTGTCGTTCGATATCTGAGGCTTGTAAGATAGAAACAATCATACCAATAGCAAGTGCAAACAAATAGTGTGCGTGAATAGACTTAAAGCTTTTAATATAAACAACATAGATGACGAGAGAAGAAATTAAAATACCAAGGAAAAAGAAGAATTTTTCTGAAGAAAATAGTTTGAGTCTTAGTAAGGCATACTGCCATGACTGTGGAAGAGATGTTGAAGTCTTAGAAAGAGCGGATCTAGATACTCTAAACCAAAAGAAACTCACCAAACAAGAAGCCAGAAAAATAAAGATAGTTTGCATGATGGGCATAATAGGAAAAAGTAAGTGTAGTACAAAGACGCTGACTGTGGATGCAAAGATGAAGTATAATGCTTTTCTAGCGATCAGCCACAGTTGAATGGTAGTTTGAGGGACATATTGCCAATAATAGAACTCTTTAAAACCATCTGAGCTAGAAGCATCAATTCTTACAGCAATAAACATTCCCGCAAATACACAGCCTAGGCGACTTAAAAAAATAGAGGCAACTTCGTATGCTGATTGAGAAACTTGTTGTAGTTGCCCTTCAAGGGTGTTTTTTAAAACAAAATAAGCTGTGCCAAGAATCATCACACCCATGATTCCATTTGTGATGTTTTTAGTGAGCTGATGTTTTTGTCGACCAAAAACACTTTGTAGCCACAACTGAAAGAGTTTACTCAATGGTCCCCTCAAGAAAATCTGAATCTTTAAAGTAAACCAACTTCACAGAAATGACTATAGGCAGTTCACCGTTCTTTTCTATTTATAAGTATCTGAATCTAATGAAATTTATTTAAGAAAAGATCCTTTTGTTCTTTTACGAAATGATTGGCAAAGTGGCACATTAACCGCTAAAGCTAGGTGCAGGGCAGCTGTTTTTTCTCTTTGTTGGTTTATGACTTTGGCTCAAGCGAGTTCTTTTATAAATCGTTTATTGGATCAACCAAAAAGAATGAAATGGGTATACCTAGTGTCAGGATTGGTTTTGTATATGCTTTGGCGGGGAAATTAATCATATCAGAGATTATTTAGTCTTGGTGAATAATATTTTCTTACAAGTATCTATAATTTCTTTGTTTTTTCACTCCTAGAAGCAATTTATGCATTTTATAGTCGAACCAGTTTGAATGAAAAAGTACTAAAACAAGCTGAGTTGTGTACAAGCTGGTTTGATGATGTTACAGGTAAATTGGCTGAATTTTTAGCATATTTTAATAGCATAACTTGGCATTCTGAGACGCTATCAAGAAGTGTGCAAAGACTTAGTTCTGAACTCAAAGAATAAATTGAGTCCTATTAGCTAAGACAGTTTTATGAATAAATAATATTACTTTGAAAGGATAAATATGAAGCACATGGTTTTTAGTGTTATTTTATTCTGCTTCAGTTGTGGTGTCGCCCCATCTACCTCTTTGATTCAATCAACTTATCAAATTATCGATGAAGTATCCTCATCAGATTCTGATAGCTCTAAGCTATACTCTGCATATGTTCTTTTACAAAAATACGCTCCCATTGGAATAAGGCTGGAAGAGTTCAACTTGCCAGAAGATTACTTTGTTGCTCGTAATCAGCAATCATTTGATGGGATATTTTATATTATTAATCAATCGAGTATTACCAAAAAAAAGGTAGGCTATCACCAGGATGCTTTCATAGTAAATGGACAAAGCTTATTGGGCTATCTTGTTGAACACAACAATACAACACTTACTTTAAATTATGATAAAACTAATAATACTTATAAATTTAATACTTTAGTTTTTCTTCAAAAAACCAATCAACAAATAAATCATTCAATTGTAGAATCAAGCAAAGAATTAGACGAATCAGATAAAGTTTCTTTTATGAAAAATTTAATTTCTGCAATGGTTAAAAAGATAGAGTTACCAACACAAAGTTTTGACAGTGCAAAAGCAGAAACAGAAAATTTAGATAACTATCAAACGGTCAAAAATACGTTTATTCTTGATATGATGAATTGTATAGATATATTACCACAAGACTTAAGCCAAAAACTTTCATTGCAGCTCGATGATTTAGTTGCACAACATGATAAAAAGTCTTTAAAGTAGTTTGATCTTCCAAAAAATTCACTTTTTAATGTGATGAAACCCCAAAAGAGAGTCTGGGTTTGATACAGCCGATGTCTCAATTTTTTTATTATCTGTATTCATCAGAATTTTTTTGACAATTACCTCCATTTTTTTTCCGCTTCGGGTGTACGGGATACTCCGTACTGACTCCATAATCGACGGCAAGTGTCTTGGGCTGAGTTGGGATTTAATAGTTTTTTTGATGATATCACGCCAATCGTTTGGTGGGTTTTCTTCAAGTTGTATATAAAGACCAATAACTTCGTGACCATCTTGCGGGAGGCCAACTGCAATACTGTCTGATACAAATTCAAGAGACTCAACAACTCTGTATATCTCGGCAGTACCAATTCGAACACCGCTTGGGTTAAGGGTTGAGTCTGAACGGCCCTTGATTTTATAGCCACCGTTGGAGGTTTTACACAAGTAGTCTCCATGTCTCCATATCTCTATGTCTTCGTAATGATTAAAATAGGAGGCTATGTATTTTTTATTGTGAGGATCGTTTTTGAAACCTGTTGGCATAGAAACAAAAGGTTTTTTACAAACAAGTTCACCAAATTCATCAGGAGCACAGTCTTTTTTGTTATCGTTTAGTGCTGCAACATCCATTCCCAGTCCAGCAGCTTGAAGCTCACCTGCGTACACAGGTTCATGGGGAGAGCCCAGAAGAAAGCAAGATATAATATCCGTGCCACCAGAAATACTCGCTAATTGTATATTTGATTTGATGTTTTTATAAACCCAATAAAAAAGCTCTTCATCCAATGGTGCCCCAGTAGATAAGATGGTTTGTAGGTTGTTTAACTTAAAGAGGTCTTTTGGGATAATATCTTGGTTTCTGCAAAAAGATAAGAACCTAGGAGATGTTCCAAAAATTTTGATTTGATGTTTTTCAAGCGTCTTCCATAAGATGAGAGGGTCTGGCTTCGTAATGGCCCCATCAAATAAATAGAGTTGCCCACTACAAGCTAGTGTGCTTACCATCCAGTTCCACATCATCCAGCCACAAGTTGTAAAATAAAATAAACGGTCTTTTGGTTTTAGGTTTGTGTGGAGTATCAGTTCTTTTTTATGTTGAAGCAGGGTGCCACCAACGGAGTGGATAATACATTTTGGTTTTCCAGTGGTTCCTGATGAAAACATGATATAAAGAGGATCACTAAATAGTCTTTTTACCACGAGGTTTTCTAGTGGTATAGATTCTGAGTTGACTTCGGGTTTCTCTGTATGAAGGTCCCATGTTTTTTGAATACAAGGGTTTTTTTCTTGAAGTTTCTGAATGGTCTCTATGATAGAAAAAGTTTTACCGCCGTAGCCATATTTGCTGTGGTAAACTAAAAACTTTGGTTCTACTTGTCCTAGTCGATCGTCAATAGCTTGTAAGCCAAAATCAGGAGAACAAGAAGCCCATACTCCACCTAAAAGAGTGGTTGCAAGCATAAGGACGATAGACTCATAGCGGTTACTGACGACACCCATGACGACATCATCTGAGTTAAGGCCATTTTTTTTGAGGGTACTTGCCCAATTGAGTACATCTTTTCGAAGTGTTTCAGATGAGAATTCTTGCTCTCCAGAAATCTCATCATAAGAACAGATAAGGTTTTTTGAGTTGGTGAGAGAACTGAGCATATTTTCTGCAAAGTTTAACCTGATATTAGGAAACCATTTTGTTCCGATAAACGAGTGAGACTCCCCAGTAATTTTTGATGGTGATAAATCTCCTTGATGTTGTACTTCAAGAAACTCCATGCAAGCAGTCCAGAATTCTTCATAATGTTCTACAGAGAGCCTGTGAAGTTCGGCGTCATTTTGGATGTTTTTATTCAGTTTTTTTTCAAAAAAAACTTTAAATTTCGTTAAGTTACTGTTTTGGATGTCATCTTTAGAAGGAGTCCAAAGGGGTTTGCTTTTATCTTGATGTGATGCCATAACAGTCACTCCAATAGGTGTTTTAGAAAATTAGGTTAGGAACTATGGATTCAAATCATCCCATATTATCTCAAAAAGACAACGTGTTTTGTGAACCGTTTTCTGAAGGATCTTTTTCGTTTGATTTAAAGGTTGCAACCGCCTTTGATGACATGATTGAGCGTTCAGTTCCTATGTACCGAGAAACTCAGCAATGGATCACTCATTGGGCAGCAAATTATCTTCCAGAATCTGGTGGGGTTTGTGTGGATTTAGGTTGTTCTACTGGTTTAGCAATTGAGCATCTCGCAAAAGAGCTTCCACAAATAGAGCACTTTCTTGGGGTGGACTTTTCTTTGGATATGCTCAATATAGCGAAAGCAAAACTTAAAGGTTTCGGTGATAGAGTCGAGTTATTTCATGGCAGTGTTATGGATGCTCAGTTACCAGCTTCACATATGGTTGTAGTAAACTACCTACTTCAGTTTCTTCCAATGGACCAACGATTAGAGCTTATGAGATCTATCCACTTTAGTTTAGAAGAGGGTGGAATTGTTTTTGTTTCTGAAAAACTTCTGTCTGATAGTCCTAGCTTTCAAAAAATTTCTGATGATTTGTATTATCAATATAAACTTGATCAAGGATACAGCATCGAAGAAATTGAAAACAAACGCATTGCTCTTCAAAATATCTTGGTGCCGTTAACCGAAAAACAAAACAGAGCTATTTTTGCTTCAGCTGGGTTTAAAGAAATTCACCTAGTGAGTCGTTGTCACAATTTCGCAACATTTGCCATGACAGTCTAAAGAGTGAGACCCATGCTAGACTACTTAGATAAATACACGAATCAAATAAAGTGCTCTAAAATCTTAGAGTTACGTTCTCAGTTTCATAAGAAAAACCAATCAAGCTCTTGGCTAACAGATTATCTCGTTTTAAAAGAAAAAATATCTCATGTAAAAACTGATTTTCTTGAAGTAGTTGGCCCACGAGTCAAGATTGGTAAAAAAGATGAATGTCACCCTCCACACTTTGAAGATATTAAGTCGATTTGTAAGCATCTTATTCCATGGCGGAAGGGGCCTTATGATATTTTTGGGCTATCTATTGATGCTGAGTGGGATAGCTCTATTAAATGGTCTCGATTAAAACCTCATTTAAATGTTCAAGGTAAAAAAGTTTGTGATATTGGCTCAAATAACGGTTACTTTATGTGGAAGCTTTTAGAAGAGCAGCCAGAGTTAGTCGTGGGGTTAGAGCCTGTTGCAAAGCATTGGCAGTGTTTTGAAACTTTCAAAAGTTTTTTAAATAGAGAAGTTCCGCTCTATATGGAGCCTTTAGGTGTTGAGCAATTAAGCTTATACCCAAAGTTTTTTGATACGATTTTGTGTCTTGGGATTTATTACCATAGGCGTGACCCCTTGGTGATGCTTAAAGATATCTTTGACTCTCTTTCAAAAGGAGGGGAAGTCATCTTAGACACTTCTGGGATTGATGACCCAAAACCTGTCAGTTATATTGCTTCTTCAAAGTACTATGGGGCGAAAGGTTTTTGGTTTTTACCTTCCGTTTCGGCGTTATCAAAACTATTAAAGCGAGTAGGCTTTAGAGAAGTAGAGTTGATCTATGAGGGTTTTCTTGGCACAGATGAGCAATCCTCTCATCCTACTTGGTCTCCTGTAGACTCGTTAGGTGAGTTTTTGGAGGATTCTTTATCTGCAAAAGAAAATGAACCAAAACCTTACCGTTTTTACATAAAAGGTAAGAAATAGATCCTTAATACTCAACCTTAGTTGCATATAAGCTTGCAGTATAGAAACAAAGACCCTGATAACTTGCTAATATTACTTAGATACCCAGTGTTTCTCAGATCAAGTGTTTGAACACCGAAATCTTTGACATAGGTGATCGTTGAATAGATCCACAGGGGTAAGGAATTATGTCGTATATCAATTTAGGTAATCTAAAACTAAAAGAACGCCGAAACAAAAGCCGTAAGTTATTAACAGGCTTATTGCCGGGAAAAATGCGTCGAAATGAGTTTGATCGTTGTATTTCTTGCAAGCCAATTGATGTATCTGACAACGGACTTGGTATCTTGTCTGCAGAAGAAATTTCTATTGGAGAAACACTAACTTTAGAAATTGGTGATGAAAAAGTTGTTTTTGAGGTTGTTTGGAGCAAACCTGACTTCGGAAAGTTTGATTTAATTCGTTATGGTTTAGTTTGTTCGTCAAAAGATAAAAATATTGCAGATATATTCATGAAAGCAGGAATGATGTCTTGATGTAACCCTTGCAGCTCAGTGTTTACAGCTTCCAGATGCAGATAAACTAATTGAGTAAAAAAAGATAAAAAAAATGTTTTTTATCTTTTTTTTTGTCTTTTTTTATCTAAAGATAGATTCGAACAGATGAAATAATACTAATTTTATTAAAAAAAATTTGAAAACTGAAAATGAAATTGGTAATAATAAAGTATGTCATATTTTGAATGATGTGGATTGATAACTTTAGTTAAATTAAACTTTTTAATTATTGATCCGATGATAAATATGATCTTAGTTTAGATGTTAGGCATTTTTGCTTTCATCATATTGATTGGCTCCAGTATAGTGAGTTGAATCCTAGGTAACTTTAGCTCAGAATTTCAAGGAGGAAAACGTGGCAAAGAAAAGAACAAAGAAAAAAGCAACGAAGAAGAAGGCAACGAAGCGTAAGGCTACAAAAAGAAAAAGCACTACGAAGCGTAAAGCAACTAAAAAGAAAACGAAGAAAAAAGCAACGAAGAAAAAAGTAGCAAAGCGTAAAACAACTGCTAAAAAAACAACCAGACGTAAGACAAAGAAGAAAGCAACGAAGAAAAAGAAGAAAGTAACGAAGAAAAAAGCTACTAAGCGTAAAGTAACGAAGAAAAAAGCTACTAAGCGTAAGACTAAGAAGAAAGCAACTAAGCGTAAAGCTACGAAGCGTAAAGTAACTAAGAAAAAAGCTACTAAGCGTAAGACTAAGAAGAAAGCTACTAAGCGTAAAACTGCTAAAAGAAAAACAACTGCTAAAAAACGTAAGACTACGAAGAAAAAAGCAACGAAGAAAAAAGCTACTAAGCGTAAGCCAGCTAAGAAAAAAGCAGCTAAGCGTAAACCAGCTAAGAAAAAAGCAGTTAAGCGTAAGCCTGCTAAGAAAAAAGCAGTTAAGCGTAAGCCTGCTAAGAAGAAAGCAACTAAACGTAAGAAGAAATAGTCATCTAGAGGACTCATCTTTCGTATAGTCGAATTTCAAACCCCCAATAATCCGCTGGAGCCCGGATCATTGGGGGTTTTTTATTGACACCTCGGCCCATCTTCGTTACTCCGCCTTCTTAGGCAATGAGTGCCTACTAAGCATCACTCTTCGATTGAGTGTTCCGTAAGGTCGGGTATGGATATACTTCAACAAGAACTAACTTATATTTTCAACGCATTTGTGGCGATTTTTGTCATCGTCGATCCATTTGCAGTGATTCCTGTCTATATGAGTTTGACCCAAGACATCCATAACCCCAAAGAACATAATCATGTCAGGTTGAAAGCCTCGTTAATTGCTCTAGCAATATTGTGTACCTTCGCAGCAAGCGGTATGGCAATTTTTAGAGTATTTGGAATTACATTACCTGCTTTTCAGATTGCTGGCGGGATTTTGCTTTTGAAATTTGGTTTAGCTCAATTAAGCGATAATCGAAACCGCGTGAGTTCAGAAGAAAAAATAGAATCCATTGATAGAGATGATATTTCGGTATTCCCTTTAGCGATTCCACTTCTGGCTGGCCCCGGATCCATTTCAACAGTCGTACTGTACTCATCAAAAGCTGCAAGTGATATTCGCATCATTTCATTGTTGTTGGCAATCACCTTAGCAATACTGTGCTGTTTTTTAATTTTAAAGATGTCAAACTTACTTTATAAAATATTAGGTAAGACAGGTTTGAACTTACTGACAAAGCTGATGGGTATCTTGTTAACGGCCATCGCGATTCAATTTATTATTAATGGTCTCACGGCAGTTGTTAGGTCATTTCTTTAGCAATTAGATCAATCAAATTTCTTTATGAAAATGGCAGGCCACTAGCGTGTCACCATCAAGTTGTACTTCTGGTACTTGGTTTCGGCACTTTGCTTCAGTGTATGGGCACCTTGTGTGGAACCTGCACCCTGATGGTGGAGAAATAGGTGATGGAACTTCTCCCTCCAAAATGATTCTTTCTTTGTTGGATTCATCACCGACATGACAAACTGCAGATATCAATGCTTTCGTGTATGGGTGTTTTGGAGAGTTGAATAATTCTTCCGCTGGGCCCTTTTCGACGATCTTACCAAGATACATCACAGCAATTTCGTCACAGAGGTGCTTTACGACTGATAGGTCGTGAGCAATAAACAAATAAGATAGGTTAAATTCTTTTTGAAGATCTACCATCAGGTTCATGACTTGGGCTTGTACGGAAACATCCAAAGCTGAAACGGGTTCATCACAGATAATTAATTTTGGTTTCAGTGCGAGGGCTCTTGCAATTCCAATTCTTTGACGTTGACCGCCAGAAAATTCATGAGCGTATTTGTGGATTGCTGTTTTAGGGAGTCCCACGAGCTCTAGAAGCTCTTCTATTCGTTTTATGCGTTCTTTCTTTGAATAGTTACAATGAATCAAATAAGGCTCTTCTAGGACCTGTCTGACGGTGTGTCGTGGATTAAGAGATTCATACGGATCTTGAAAGATAAATTGAATATTTTCACGGTGAGGTCGGAAGTCTTTGCGACTAAGGTGGGTGATATCGTGTCCGTCAAAAATAATTTGGCCAGAGTTTGCTTCGTGAAGTTTGATGAGAGTGCGACCTACGGTTGATTTTCCACAACCAGATTCCCCAACTAATCCAAGGGTTTGGCCGGGTTTAATTTCAAAGCTAATTCCATCAACAGCGTGGACGCGTGCTATCTCTCGAAAGAAAAGACCACCGCGGATAGGGTAGTATTTTACTAAGTCTTTTACTTGAAGGAGTGCCTGATTTTCAGAATGGGTCATGAGGATATTTCCTTATGGCGGATACAACGTATTTGATGGTTTTCACGAATGTTTTCTAGAATAGGGGTTTCTTCGCGGCACTTGTCTTGGACGTATTCGCACCTGTCAGCAAAACGGCAGCCTGTAGGCATGTTTGCAAGGGACGGAACTTGACCTTCGATGGTTTGAAGTTTTGCTTTGGGTTTGGTGTGAAAGCTCGGCAATGAAGAAAGAAGGCCTTTGGTGTAAGGGTGCTGAGGGTTTTTGAAGATCACATCAGTCGGTGCAACTTCGACAGCACGGCCTGCATACATGACAAGAACACGGTCACATACATGAGAAACAACACCAAGGTCATGGGTGATAAATATCATGGCCATGCCAAGGTCTTTTTGAAGTGACTTCAATAGATCAAGAATCTGAGCTTGGATGGTGACATCTAATGCGGTTGTTGGTTCATCGGCAATTAAAAGTTCTGGGTTACACGCAAGAGCGATGGCAATCATGGCTCTTTGCCTCATTCCTCCTGATAGTTGATGAGGAAAATCAAGGATTCTCATTCTTGGTGCAGGAATACCTACCTTTGTGAGCATCTCAACGGATTTTTCAAAGATAGTTTCTTCGGTCATGTCTGGGTGGTGGAGTCTAAACGCTTCTCCAAGTTGTTTTTGAATGGTATGAACCGGGTTTAGTGCAGTCATGGGCTCTTGAAAGATCATGCCAATTTGGTTGCCTCGAACTTTGTACATGTGTTCCAAAGGTGCTTTGTTGAGGTCCTTGCCTTCAAATATAATCTCACCGTTTGTGACTCGGCCAGCAGGTCTTGGTAAAAGTCCCATGATCGCCATAGAGCTTACGCTTTTACCACAGCCGGATTCACCAACAATTCCTAGAGTCTCTCCGGGGTAAACCTCAAAACTGACATCGTCGACAGCAGTGAGGAGGCCTCGGTCTGTTTGAAACCCAACGGCGAGGTTTTTTACCTCAAGGATTGGGTCTTTAGTTTGTTTTGTATTGGTCATAAGTTTCAACCGTGTTGTCTAGTTTTGTTTTTGATTTCATTGCCGCTTTTACTTTGTCGTGCTCAGCCTTGTCATACCAGTACAGCCCGCCACTTGTGTAACCTGTTGGATCAAAGCTTGATCCAGATTCTTTACTTCCAGGCACCTTTGGAAGTTTCCACCATCTCCAGTAACCGTTGCGAAAGTAAAAAGCTTCCCAAGATGGAATTTGTAAAACACGGTCTTGAATCATCTGTTGTATCTCTTTTGCTAGGCTAATACGTTCATCGGTATTGATAGATGCACGGTAAATTTCGATTTTTTTATCCAGAGCTGGATCGCTCGTGTTGGTGATGTTGTTCGTTTGTGGCTTATTTGCGTTGTCTGTATGAAATCCTTGCCAGTAGCTAGGTTTGGAGCTCACGCTCCATCCCATAAATGCAATTTGGTGTTTTTTCTCAAGAACACTTTTGAAAAAAGCAGAGCCATCCATATACTTGATGACTAACTCTAACCCTGCTTCTTTTGCTGATTCTTTTACAATAGCAAGGCGGTCACCGTTTTGCTTATTGCCGTAACGAACTTCTATAGAAAGTCTTTGTCTGCCTTTCATTAAGATTCCGTCGCCACCACGTTTGGTGAACCCAGCTTTTGCGAATGATGCAGCAGCTTTTTTTGGGTCGAAAGGAAGTGGTTTGATATTTGGGTTGGTGTATTTACCATAACCAGTAAAAACTTGACTGAGTCTTTGTGATTCTCCTCTTAACACTTGTTTAATAACTTTATTAGCGTCAATGGAGTAAGCGATGCCTCTTCTGATATGGATATCGCTCAGTAAAACACTCGCTTGGTTCATCCAAAAACCACGACTGGGCCGTGGAAGGTCATTATAGAAAACATGCCTTTTGATATAACCGTTTACAAGTGGTCTAGCTTTTTCATCTTTGTACCAATAATCAGGTTGAGTTAAATTAAAAGAGTCTAATTGACCTTTCATAAAGTAAGTAAAAGCCGTATTTTGATCGCGAATGGTCTTAAAGGATATTCTGTCTACATTAAAACGACCTTTATTAAATCGAAGATCTTTAGCCCACCAGTCTTTTTTGCGTTTAAATACTAAGGATTTTCCTTTAGAAAACTTCTCTAGAATATAAGGGCCTGAGTTAGGAATGATAGACCAGTTATATTTTTTGACAAAATCCTTGTCGATTACGCCGTAAAAATGTCTCGGAACTGGTCCTAAAGCAAGGTATTCATGGATATCCGGTCTGGGCTTGGTAGAAGATATTGAAATCGTTAAATCGTCATGTTTAACAATCTTGTCAATCATCTCTGTGTAGTAGTTGTTTCTAAATGGTGAAAGTATGTGTTTTGATCTGTAGAACTCTAACATATACATAAAATCATCCGCTCTGATAGGAACTCCATCACTCCAGCGTGCGTTTGGGTTGATTTTGAAATACATAGATTTTTTATCAGAACTAAAAGCCCAACTTTCTGCAATGCCGGGAATGATGTTTTGAGTATTTGGGTGTGAGTAAATCAAAGAAAGATCATTGTCCAAGAATAAAGAACGCAGGCTATGATTCGAGTCAGGGCCAACGCTTCTGAAAGTAAGGGGGTAAGTAAGCATGAATGCTTTAAATGTTCCTCCTTTTATAGCGTCAGGACTACCAAGAGGTGCATCAGTTTCGTTTGTTAACCACTTTAGATTTTCTTCAGTGATAGGAGTATTTGGATAGCTTTTTAAATCTGCGGTATTCGTGCTGGTAGTGGTTTGTGCTCCATCTGTTGATTCTTGAGATGAACATTGATTGCAGCCAGATAGTAAGCTGACAATCCCTAAAATCCATAGAATTTTCATGTAACACTCTCCCTATTTATAAACAGTAAATTTTTTGGGGTCAAAGGCTTCGCGAACCGCTTCCCCTATAAATGTAACCATCACTAAGACGGAAATCATAAATACAATAACGGACCATACGATCCAGTAATCGTCGAGATTTTTTTGGCCTTGCGACAGTAACTCCCCCCAGCTCGGTGTTGGTGCAGGCAGTCCAAAGCCTAGGTAATCAAGTGCAGTAATCATGGTGATACCACCTGCGATTGCAAAAGGGGCAAAAGTAACAACCACCGACAAGGTGTTGGGCATGATTTGTTTGAGGATGATTCTCATGGGAGATGCACCAAGTGATCTTGCTGCTTGAACATATTCCCTAGCTTTTTCTTTATAAGTTACCGCTCTCATATAGTAAGTAATGGGATGCCAGCCAAAGATAACGGCAAGTGTGACCATGATCCAAAAATTAGGTGTGACAATTGAAGCGATGACAATAATGATATAAAGAACAGGAATATTAGACCAAATCTCAATGATTCTTTGCATGATCATATCGAATTTTCCACCTAAAAAACCCATAGCACAGCCCATAATGATGCCAATTGCATAACTAAAAACCAAAACCAATAAAGAAAAAAAGATACAAATCCTAAATCCGTAGACTAGTCTTGCAACAATATCTCTTCCAATAGTGTCAGTGCCAAGGTAGTGTTTGAGCTTTGCATTAGGTGGGTAAGGTGGATATTCACCTTCAATCGAATGGGTTTCTACAGCGTTATATGGAATAAGCGGCATAAGAGCCCAATTTTCATTTTGACCTTCAAACTTTTTGAGAAGCTCGCGGTATTTTGTTTCAGACGGATAATCTAAGCCAAACTCCGTGCCCGGAATAATAGATCCGTATGTGGGAAAGAAATACTGACCTTCATACTTCACCATCAGCGGGCGGCTATTTATCCAGAGCTCTGCAAACATCGCTGCAAATAGTAAGAATAGCATGATCAAAAGCGAGTAATAGCCACGCTTAATCTCGCGAAACCTACGAAACTTTTTTAGGGTTAATGGATCAAATCGAAGTTTTATCATTCAAACTGTACCCGTGGATCAACTAGTGCAACACAAAAATCAGACAAGATATTACCAATCAATTGTAAAACGGCGGTGATTGCTAAAATACCCATCACAACCGGATAGTCTCTTTCTAAAAGAGATTCGTATCCAAGTAACCCAAAACCATCAATATTAAAAACCTGCTCAATAAATAGAGAGCCTGCTAAGAAAAAACCAATGTTATTTCCAAAGTGAGTTGCAAGAGGGATAAGGCTATTTCGCATCGCGTGCTTCATGACAGCCCACTTAAAACTTAGGCCTTTTGCCATTGCGGTTCGAACATAATCTGCAGATAAGTTATCCATTAAAGCGTTTTTCATCATCATGGTCATTAATGCAAAACTACCTGCAATATAAGCAATCAGAGGACAAAAACTGTGCCAGAAAAGGTCTTTTACTTTTCCAAAAAAGCTTAGATCACTGAACTCATCACTCATAAAGCCACCAAGTGGAAACCACTCCATATATGCACCAAGCCATGCTTGTAGAAGAACGGCAATCACAAGTGGAGGAATTGCATAACCGACAAAAATTAAAATTGACGTACTGTTGTCGATGAAGGTTCTGTGCTTAATAGCTTTTAATACTCCTAGAGGAACAGATATGAGGTACGCAATGAGTAAGCTAAGTAATCCATAGTAAGTTGAAATAGGTAGGCGTTCTGCAATCGTATCCCAAACAGGTTCGTAGTAGCGTGTAGAAGTTCCTAAGTCTAAACGGGCCAACTTTGATAACCAGTGGACATAAGCAATTGGTGTTGGTTTATCAAAGCCATAAAACTCTTTTAGTTGGTCCATTTGTTCGTCAGATAGAGAAGAAGCAGCACTTCCAATAACACCACTTGGTCCACTGCTTTCTCCAGACTGAGCTAGCTGTGCTTCCGAGAGAATTCTTTCGATGGGCCCGCCGGGTACAATACGGGTAATGCCAAAAACTAAAATAGTGATGCCAATAAAGGTAGGGATCACTAGGAGTAGGCGGCGTAACAGATAGGTTAATGACACGAGAGTCCCTTCTTCA
Source organism: Oligoflexales bacterium (assembly GCA_023301465.1). Lineage (GTDB taxonomy): Bacteria > Bdellovibrionota_B > Oligoflexia > Oligoflexales > JALZUQ01 > JALZUQ01. The sequence goes on along the minus strand of JALZUQ010000013.1, from coordinate 38,653 downwards.
AGTGCTTGATTATATTATCTTTCATTCAATCTTTATCAAATAGAATAGTGCTTGATAGAGGTTGGATGCAAGTAAAAACATAATAAAGACCGAGAGTTATGGTTTTACTAAAGTGCCAATTTGGGTGGCATCCCACTTGGGTTTTGCGGTAATCAAAAGATATTTTCTTTTGATTACCGGAGCTTGTGGATTGTTTGGCGTGGTTTAAGAAAATTAAAATAGAACCCGAAGCATAAAATTAGACATAGATAAGGCAAAGTTTTGGGAAAAATTCTTAAAAAACTGATGATTTATTCAACTGGGTTTGTAGTGGTTGCCGTTTTAGGGGTTTACTCTTATTTCATGGTTGTGCTTTACGTCACTGAAAACCACTGGAGTGACCCAAAGCATCAAGTAGACTCTACAGATGTTAGGAGTCTTAACCCTCAAAAAATAACACTGATTGATATTGGTTATGAATCTTTGTTGCACCGCCTTGAAATGATTCAATCTTCAAAAAAATCCTTAGACCTAGAGTTCTTTATTTACGAAATTGATAGTGCAAGTCGTATCTTAACAAATGCATTGATTGAAAAAGCAAAACAAGGTGTGAAGGTTCGCGTTCTTGTAGATTTTGCAAAGCCTGTGTTTAAACTCAGCCCTTACTATGCAAAAGTATTAATGAAGTACGGTGTTGAGGTTAAATATTATAATACCTCTTCTCTATCTAAGCTTTTTAATGTTCAGCATCGAACACATCGTAAGTTACTTTCAGTAGACGATCGCATCGCTATGATTGGTGGGCGTAATATTGCTAATGACTACTTTGATATGCCAGCAAAATGGAATTTTTTGGATAGTGATATTATGATTGAAGGTGACTTAGTAACATCTATTCGTAAGAGTTTTGATTTGTACTGGGATTCTACATGGAGTGTAAACCCTGAGACTGTTGAAGTTGAAATGAATCAAGCACAAAAAAATCTATTTAAACTCATTGAAAATGATCATGCCATGCTTGATAAGCTAAAAAAACTACAAATAGAGCCACAAACATCGGAATGTAAAAACTCAAGGTTTGTGACTGATTACCCCGGTTCCGCAGTGAGTAATCGAAGAGTGTTTTCGGTTATTACAGAGCTAGTTCAAGAAACAAAAGATAAAATGCTCATTGAAAGTCCATATTTAGTCTTAACACAAAATGGTCGAAGCATACTTAAGTCTATTAGTGATCGTGGAATAAAAATGACGATTCTTACAAACAGCCTTGCCTCAACAGATGGTTACTATACGATTTCTGCATTATATCCTGATATTTCAGAATTAAAATTTTCAGGTTTTAAATTATTTGCTTACGACGGTAAATACTTGGAAAACTACCCTGAGTCCAATGCGACACCTTCCATATGGACTATTCATTCTAAGCGTGCTGTGATAGATGATAAAGTTTCTATTTTAGGAACATATAATTTAGATCCTCGTTCAGCAAATTTAAATTCTGAGCTTGTTTTTATTTGTTACGATGGATCTGAATTTGCTAATCAACTTAGTGAGAGTATGATTGCTCGAAGGAAACAGGCAAAGTTAGTAGTGGATGAAACTGGATCAGTAGATCATGATTCGCTTATAGGAGAAACAGACTCTGAATATAAATGGAAAATGTTCATGGTAATCCCAATTGCATATTTCTTTAACTTTTTATTTTGATGGAAATATGAATGCAGATAAAAACAAATTTAATCGTGGTAAGTTTGTGATGAAAACACTTTGTGTAAATATTAATAAATACAATTACTTAAGTGGTGAAGGTTCTTTAGGTTTCTCCTGTATTGACTCAAGTAGTGCTTGAATGATAACTGAGCTTGGTTAATTGCTCAGCCAAGGAAAACACATGAAGACTTTAGTCTTTAGCTTAATTTTGTTCTTAGTTTCACCGCCTTGCTTTTCTTCTACTGAAGAGTGTCATGATCATTTTAAGGGAAGAACAGACACTCGCTTAAATTCCGAACTGATTTATTCTTATTTAGAGTCGGCATTAACAGTCCAACAAATGTCAGTAATCAAAGAAAGTCCTAATGAGCACTTTCAGTTGTTTGAATTGATTCATTCATATTTTCAGTTAAAAGGCGTTAGTGACAAACAATGGGAGTTAGTTGCTAAAAAACTCAAAACGCCAGAATACTCAGCACATTCATACGTTGGTCTAGAAGGTTTACTTTCATTTTTTAAGTTAAATCCACAATTAAGAAAAAAATCAAGATTAATAAGGCCTAGAAAAAAAATTGTATGGAGTAGCGAAGAGCTAAATGGTTTAGGAACAACGACTAAAAGAATTTTAATGACTGACTTATTGACATACCCATCTTGGGAAGAAATACAGCCTGAGTTAACAGATGGTTTGATAAAGAGCTACTTTTCAAAAGCTTTCTTCCGATCTATTAGTAAGACAGATGCCACAAAAATTTTTAAATATTTCACAGAGATTGGTCTTGCATTAATCATAAGAAATGACGGTAGTGATAATATATCAGATAAAGATGTCAGGTTTATTCAAAAGAAAAATCGTTATGCTTTTTTAGTTGATCGAGGTATGAAAATATGGAGTGATTTAAAACCATTCATTCTTGGTTTAGTTAAATTACTGCCCGGATCATATTATGATTTACGGAGATCAGAGAAAAAAATCAAAAAATTAAGTGATAGATATACACGTAAAATCTTTAAAAAAACCCCTTATGATCCTTTGATTAAGTCTTTTATTGAAAAAGTGATTTTCAGCATCCTTTCTGCTGATCATGTCCGAAGTAATGTCAGTGGATCTGTCGTTAAGAAGTCGGTATTAGGATATGTTCATGTATTAATATCTAAAAAAATTGATAAGATTAAAATACCAGAGACTATTACGGACGTATCTTTATCGCCATCCCCAAAAGTATTTAAACCTAATACAGAAACAAACGATAGAAGTCATAAAATTAATCAAGGTCGTAAGAAACAAAAGGTAAAAACTAGAGGGCCAATGGTGTTACCTGTGTCAGGTGATGATGACGAGAATGGTCATAAAACCAAAGAAGAAATTAACGAGTTATCCGATGTCGCAAAATTAGATTTTATGCTCAATTTTGCTGGTACAAAGCTCATTAAAAAAGAAATAAAGAAATTTTTTGAGGAACCAAATAACTTAAAAGATTTGAGAACTGCATATAAGCTTTTACTAGATGCTATTCAAAATAAGAAGAATGCTAGAATAAAAATGGTGCTTCAAGCTGGCGTATATGAGCTAAAAATGAATTCCACAGTGCGTGTTGCTTTTGGTATCATAAACGGTAGGGTCGTTTTACTTGGAGCAGGTTCTGTAAAAAACTCAAAGCACGAACAAAAGATATTTTTAGATAGAGCACAAAAACGTTTAAGGTCACTTTAATAAAGTCATAATGACTTAGTCATCTTTGCTTTCCTTTTAATAAGATTGACCGCTCAGCCAAAAACTTGATAGAATTACGTAATAATCAAGTCTTTGGGGGAAGCGTGATGAAACTATTAAAACTATTCCTAATATTAATTTCGTGTCAATCAACTATATATGCACAAAGTGTTTATCAAGTAGAGATTCCTTTTCAAAGTCAATCAGAGGTAGATGACCTTGCAAATTATATCCATATTGATTCCATTAATGCCAATAATATCTCTACGGTTCTAACTAAAGATGAGCTTAAAGATCTGCAAAACATAGATGGTTTGAATCCTACTATTGTGGGCGAGGTTTCAACTGCTGTTCAAAGTTCAACGGGAATATTTAGTCTTTTTGATTTCTTGGCGGATACCTTGGAGTTCCCTACACGTGATGCAGACTACCATACTTATGATGAAGTAAATGTAGAGCTCAATAAGCTTGTAAAAGAAAACTCAAAACATATGCAGCTTTTTGAGCTAGGTAAGTCATATGAAGGCCGAAAGCAATTAGGGGTAAAGATTTCTTATGATGGGTTTGCAAATGAACTTTCAAAGCCAGCACTAGTGATGTTTGGAACACATCACGCTAGAGAGCACCTTAGCACAGAAGTGCCACTGTTAATGATTCAGAAGATTTCAGATTTAATGAAGCAAGACGTGGATTTTAGAGACTTAATGAGAAAGCGTGTCATATATGTTGTGCCTCTTATTAATCCAGATGGTGCAATACATGATATCAAAGATGGTGTTTATAAGTTCTGGAGAAAGAATAGAAGTAAAATAAAAGATAGTAAACATGTTGGTGTCGATCTAAATAGAAACTACGGCTACAAGTGGGGGACAGGTGGTTCATCTAGTAATCCGAGGTCATCTGTATACAAAGGTGAAAAAGCATTTACTGAGCCAGAGATCTTATCAGTCAAAAAGTTTGTTGAATCCCACAAAAATATTAAAACGATGATTAGTTTTCATACGTACTCAGAGTTAATTCTTTATCCGTGGGGGCACTCGAAGTCTAAAATAGCAAAAACTGACGATCAAAAAGCATTTGTAGAAATGGCAAATCAAATGTCCAAGTGGAATAACTATAAACCAATGCAAGCAAGTGGGCTATATGTTGCGTCTGGTGACACATGTGATTGGGCTTACGGAGAACACGGTGTTTTTTGTTTTACTTTTGAACTTAGTCCAACTGCCGCAAAAGGTATGTTTGGTCTTGGGTTCTACCCCGGAGATGAAATTATCCAAAGTGTGGTGGATGCTAACATAGACCCAGTAGTCTACTTATTAGAAAACACAGCAGAACCATTAAAAGTTTTAGAGTAGCTTCAAAGAGCAAAAAAACAAAACCCCGTTTGTATTGAATCAATGCAAGCGGGGTTTTGTTTTTAAGAAAAATGACAGAATTAGTTTGCACTATAAAGTTTGATTTTAATTAGCTTGTCATTGCCTTTGTAGTGATAGCTAACATAACTGATCATTGCCGAAGTGTCGTCAGTCGTTAAAGCTTCAGCAGTCAATAAACCATACTGATGACTCAAGTCTTTATTATTTGAGTAAAGTTTTTCATGGAGCCAGTTATCTAAGTCATCACAGTTCCACTTATCTGAGTCTATGCTGCTGTGATGATTTGGTAACGATTGGGTCACTCGAACTTTAAAGGATTTTCCATTAAGCGGGATGAGTAGATCTTTGCGTAGTTCTAGTTCAGCTTTTAATGCTGCCGTTAATAGATGACTTACTGGTTTTTCTGCAGAGATTATCTTCACATCATCTGAAAAACATTCATTTACAAATTGTGTCACTGCTTGTTCAACTCTATCAATAGACTGCTCACTAGATGAACCGAATGCGTTTTGAGTGCTGCCACATGATAAAATAGTTGCGAATAGTGCTATCGTTAAAATCGTTTTCTTCATAATAGGGTTCCTTCATAGGGTCTTAGATTACTGCCTAGAATGAAGATATATTTGAATCGAGATTAGAACAAATTATTCATGTTTATCAAAAAGGATTATGTTTTCTAATAAGCAGCATTTGGTATGATGAAGACATGATTATAAATTTTTGATTTTATTGGTTTTATTTTTTGGAGTTATCAGAAGCCTCTTGAGACCGCATAATCGTTTCGATTTCTACTGGGTCATAAAGTTTACCTTTGCCAACACCCGGACAGAAATTTTTCACTTCAGAACGCCACTTTTTAGCATTCAAAAACTCAGGCCAAAAAGGCCAAGTGCGACATTGAGTAGGTCTAGCTTTGTAAACAGAACATTGGTTGTTTTCTAAAAATAAACACTCAGATCGCCCGGGTTCTTCTATGAGGTGGTAACCTTCGTCTGTTTTTTTGCAGTATTTACTTGTAAATGAGCGTGTGGGAACTCCAAATTCTTTTGCCATACGTCTTCTATCTTCTGCAGTTACATAGACAAACCCATACTCACCTCTTGAGATGCAACATTTTCCGGAGCCTTGGCATTGAAATTTAACGCCATCTTTATACCAAGGAAGTTTAGGTTGTTTGGGGGACATGTTGCCTCATCATTCTTTGTTTGTGATTAGTGTTTCGTTTTAATGCTTCGTTCAAACATAATCTTACCACCGTTTTCAGCCGAACCCGGTCCCAGTTCAATTTGCCAGTGAGAACGCTCAATTAGGGTTGGGGCATTATCAATAATGACAAAGGTAAAGCCACGGCTAACGAGTTCGTGAAGAGCCGTGGTGAGTTGTAGTATGTTTTGATGGTGAAGCCCCATGGTCGGTTCGTCTAAGATAATCCAAGCAGGTTTTTTCTTGGATACGATAGGCACTAACTTCATGCGTTGAGCTTCTCCTCCGGAGAAAGTAGAGGTAGGCTGTCCTAATTTAAGATACCCAAGCCCAAGGTTGATAGCGTTTTGAAGTTTGGAAGCAATTTTTTTATGGTTTTCAAAAACCTTAATAGCCTCGCCGATAGACAAGTTAAGAATTTCAGAGATATTTAGGCCGTTGTACTGTACTGATAGGACCGCTTGATCGAAACGTTTTCCTTGGCAGTGATAACAAACTGTTTTTGTGTCTGGTAAAAACCTCATCGTCACAGACTCATATCCACGGCCGCCGCAAACTTCACACCTTCCGCCTTTTGAATGAAATGAAAAGTCTTTAATGGTCAATCCAAGCACTTGTGCTGTTGGGACTTTCGCCATGAGTTTGCGTATGTCTGAGTATATATCAAGATAAGTTGCTGGTGTGCTCACACTGCTTTTAGCGAGTGGCTTTCTGTTAACAAGGTAAACATGCTCAATTTCATTAGAGTTTTCAATGCTTTCAAAAAACTCGGATTCTACTGGGCCTTTCCGTTTTTTGTCAGTCACTTGAGTGAGAGCATAATGCAAAACACCTTTTGTAAGGCTGGATTTTCCAGCACCAGAAACTCCTGACACGATATTAATAGATTTTTTTCGAAACTTGACAGACTTTATCTTTAAATTATTTAGCTCGGGTTTGTGAAGCACTAAAAAATCATCGTTTTTTTTGATGGTGGATGATTTTGGTTTGGGACTCTTTTTTGAATTTTGATATTCAAACAATGCCATGGCAGAATGAGATGTTTTTGAGTGAAGCTTTGCGTCTTTTGGAGCAAATTGACTTAGAAGCCTTCCACCCTCTGGCCCACCACCGGGTCCCATATCGTAAATAATATCTGCGTACTCCATCATGATTTCGTCATGATCCACCACAAATAACGAATTCCCTCGATCTCTGAGTTTCAGTAGAATTTTAGCAATGGTTTCAATTTCAGATGGTGCAAGCCCTTGAGACGGCTCATCAAATACGTACATAATACCACTAAGGTTTGCATTCAAAAGGCTTGCAAGTCGAAGCCTTTGAAGTTCGCCGCCTGAGATGGTTTTGATTCTTCTAAAAAGCTGTAAATATCCCAAACCCATATCAGTTAGTTGAGTGATTTTTGTGAGAATTTCAGTTTGAATTCTTAAAAAGGCAGGGTTCTTCGTGGGAGACTTTAGTTTTTTTACCACGCCATGCAGTTCACTTAAACTATATTGATATAGCTCATGTATATTGGTTTCCTCAATTTGAACGTGTTCTAAGTCCTCAAGAAGTCCAGTGCCCTCACAAAACTCACAGTCTTCCCAGTACCTCATTTGAAATGCAAGGTCTTGCTTTATAGGTGTGCCTTCTTCGCTGGTATCAAAGTATCCATAGCCATTACACTCTTCGCACCTGCCTTGGGAGTTGCTTGAAAAATAACGCGAGTCTAGTTTAGGCCAACTAAACCCACAATCAGGACAACCATTTTGAAGAGAATAGGTGGCACTGTTTTTGAAATCGTAATCTTCTTTGGTTTTTAATGTGATTTCAACATGCTCTCCACCATGCTTCAAAGCTACTTCAATTGCTCTTTGAAGTCTTTTTGTAGATGCTTGATCTGCTTTTACCAAGTCTACAACGAGTTTAATGGTGTGTTTGTGAGCTCCACTCAAAGAAGGTACTTCGTCTTCAGTAGTAATCATCTCACCATCAATAAAAAAACGTTGAAAACCATCGTCCATGAGCTTTTTTAGTTCTTTGCTGTATTTACCTTTTTTGTCCGTGATGATGGGAGCACTTACCAGCATATATTTGTTTTTGAACTTTCGTTGTACCTCAGAAACAATACTCTTTAGGCTAGAGCCAGTGGTTTCTAGTCCATGATCAGGGCAAAGTTTTGTTCCATGTCTTGCAAACAAAACTCCAAGTAACTCACCAATATCGGTGAGTGAGGCAACCGTTGCACGAGATGATGGAGCGGTTTCGTTTTGAGCCAAAAAAATTGCCGGTGATACACCGTTGATTTTTCTAACCTTTGGCCTGTCTTGAATATTTAAAAACTGCCTTGTGTAGTTTGATAGGGTATAAAAAAAACGTCTTTGTGATTCAGCAAGGATAGTGTCAAAAACCAAGGAACTCTTGCCTGAGCCACTAACACCTGTGATGACAATCAATTTATCTCTAGGAAAATCTACATCAAAATTTTTAAGGTTATTTTCCCGAGCACCAAATACTTCAATTTTTTCCATTTACGAGTTCTCCATCACACTTGATGCAAGGTGCCTAGGTGTATTCTCTGATTGCTGGTGGATATTTTGACTGGTAGATTGAAAGCCTTGGCTAATGTTTTCAAATGCATACTCTAAGCTGCCAGAGTGTGCTACGCCTTTTAGGTAAAGGTCTGCAGCAGGTCCATGGTCTGGGGAAATTCTTAAAAAATCGAGACCCCATGTGATGTTTACACACCGTTTTTCTTCTGAAAGTGCTTTTACTGGGATTAACCCTTGGTCATGATACATAGCAAGAACTCCATCAAGCTTCTCTCGAAAGCTTCTTTGAAAAAGTGTATCCGCAGCAATGGGTCCCAATAATTGAATATCTTCTGCGAGGTTGATTTCGTGGATCCATGATTGAATGTCATGGTCCTCGTCTCCAATCACTCCTTGATCACCGCAATGTGGGTTTAGGCCGCACACACCAATCTTTGGATGTAAAATGCCAATGCTCTTGAGGTAGCTATTGAGAAGCATTGCTTTTGATCGAATGGTTTCTTTTTTGATGGCACTGGGAACTTCTCGGATAGAGATATGGTTTGTGCATAAAGCCACTGTTAACTCTGGGTTTTTGAGAATCATAATGGTTTTTTGATCAAACCTCTCAGCAAGCCAATCGGTTTGTCCTTTAAAGTCTTCTTGAACCAAAGAACAGTGGTACTTATTTACCGGGAGGGTTACAAGTGATGCTTGGTTTTTGTAAGAAAGTTCTGCAGCTTTTTCAAGGCTAATCATAGCAATTTCACCACATCTTTTTTGTGTGTTTGGTGATAATGGCTCATGAATAAACTGTAAGATAGATGATTCTCCTGAAAACAAATCTATAAAATAAACTCCGGTATCTTTTGGGATAAAATCCTCAGAAATTAAAGCAGGTGATAACTGCGGATTTACTCCAAGCTTTTGATGTTGATCTTCCCAAAGCTTGAAAGACCCAACAATGATGATTTTTTTTTCAGAATGATTCTTAAGTGTTTTGAAAAGAATCTCAAAATTGACGCTAAGAGGATCACCGCAACTAATATACATAATTGGAGAGTTCATCATTGAAGTCCTCCTGTTCTTGTAAATGATTTAGAAATACAGACAGTTCCACTTTTAAGAACATTACTCGGAAAAGAGGTTTTTTCAATGCTGACTTCAAGAGTACTGATTGATGAAAAGTGGCTTAAGATATGTTCGCCTAACTGCTCCACTGCAGTTTCTATGAGTTGTATATGTTTTTTTTTGAGGAGGTGATCTATTTGTTCAACAACATCACCATAATTAATAGTTTGAGAAATTTGGTCTTTTGGTTGTTTTAATGAGTAAGTGCACTTTAGTCCTACAAGCACTAGGCAATATTGCTGACGTTCTTCAGAGAAGACGCCTAAGCTCATCTGAACTGGATAACGCTGAATGTGCATGTTAAACATAAAGACCCTTTGTGAGACTTTATATATAGGAAGACAATGGCTCTAGGTCCAGTAAATGATTCAAAAAAAAGCACTAAAACCTTTATTTATGCTCTTGGTTTAGGCAGTAATCTTGGTGATATGCACAAAACCCTGAAAGATGCCAAGAATCAAATGGTTCATGCTGGTTTATCTATGAAGTATGAGTCTCCATTATATGGAACGCAACCTGTCGGTGAGGTTGCAGACCGAGTCTTTTTAAATCAATTGATTTTGATGGAATCAGACAAAGAACCTTCTCAATTATTAGAGCTCATTCACAAAGTAGAAATATCTCTAGGGCGTGTACGAAGTGTGCGTTGGGAAAATCGTTTGATTGATATAGACATTATTGACGCTTGGTTTGAGGGTAAGCCACACAAAGTAGAACTTCCTGATTTAGTGATTCCTCACCCTGCGATTAAGGATAGATGGTTCCTATACCTGCCTTTGCATAATGCTCAGCGGTTTTTATATAGTCGGTTGCTGAAGTCTTAAGGTATTGGAGTTCGGCGTCGGTTAGTTTTCTGATAGGGCGACAAGGGTTGCCAACATGAAGCCATTCAGATTTTAGATCGGATTTTCTGGTGACCAGTGAATTTGCTCCAATCATTGTAAACTCTGGAACAATGGTTTTGTCGATTAATACTGAGCCCATTCCAATCAAGCAATGGTCATTGATATGACAAGCGTGAATGGTGCACTGGTGACCAATGGTAACGTTAGATCCTATAAATGTTGGTCCACCGTTTTTGGTAACATGTACGGTGGTATTATCTTGAATGTTTGTGTTTTCACCGATTTCAATCGTATTTACATCCCCGCGAACCACTGTTTGAAACCAAATATTAGTATTAGCACCAATTTTTGTGTGGCCGATAACATTACAGCTTGGTGCTAACCAAACACCTTTACCAAACTCTGGAGAAGTACCTTGGTAGGGAAAGACATTGTTCATAAAGTAACTCTTGCTTGAAGTTTAAAAAGGAAAGAAAGGAGAAGCTACTCTTCGACTCGTCCACCAGCTTGTTCAATAATAGTCACTAGCTTCTTGGTGAGCTCACCTTTAAATGCACGATGTGTCAAAGCAATTTTTTCTTTGCAGAGTGCGAAGCAAGTTTCGTCATTACCTTCGGTTCGGTCAAATGTTAGCTTTGAAGTTCCCATGCTTTTGATCAAAATTTCCAAGGATTTATCAGAGGCGTCAAATGAGAGTAGGTCTGCGATTTTTCGGCTTCCCATTTTGTCAGTAATTTTTGTAATGACTTCTTCGCTACTTGGTTTGTTTGGAAAAAAAATTTTCATGGGTTCTTCCTATGCTAAACAATTTTATGAATGTGTTTCAAAATACAGTCTATTCATGTCTTCTAACACAAGTTTAATAAGCATGTCCTCACTTAATAAGACTTGGTTAGAGTATTGCCATAAAACTGTGCCAAAATTATCAGCATGCGGTTTTAACTGAGAATGTTGTAACTGAGCTGTTTTATAGTTTTTGGTTCCGTGAATACTAATGTGTATAGAATCATTTTTCATCATTATCTGACATTGAAGAGAATGCATTAATAAGACAATAGACGGTATTGGCATGGCTTTGGTCATCATTCTTATTTTCTGTTCAGCCTTTGCAAGGTCATTATAAATAGTAAGAACCTCACATAACTTAGAGTGTAGGTTTGTTAATACCGTTTTTTGACGATATGCAATAACCTCTACAGGGTCATTAGATTGTTGGAATTCCCACTTTTTGTTTTTGTACTCAGCTTTTGTGAGGTTTTCTATCCATTGTTGATCGAACATTTTTTGATTCCTTCTTTCTTGTTAGAAAATTAAGTTTAAAATTATCTTCATTTCAGTTTGAATAATATTGTTGGAAGTTGATTCTAAAAACTTCTCTAGAACAGCAGGGTTGTTTAAATCCGTTGTAGTCCATTCAATTAATGAACGACGGTGATTCGCTTCTACTTTTAACCATGGTGCTGGAGATAATGAGCCACTTATTTGAATGCCATACTTAGTGCCTTCGCTTTTCACTTCAGTGGGTGCAATATCGTATGTGAGGTTTTCTTGCATGACACCTGCAAAAAGACTTGCATTTAACATAGTGTTAAAAGGAAAATCTTGTTCTGCAGCAATGTTGACGATAAATACTCTTTCAGGCCCATCAATTTGATTTTCAAAGTAATCAAAGAAGTCTGCTTTCAGTCCAGCCAAGACACGAAAGCTTTCCGAAAATTTCCACCCACCATGGATATGAAAATGATTAAACCAAATAAATGTCTGATTATCATCGTTTCTCAGCCATCTTGAGTTAAAATCTAACGATAATAGCCAATGCTTATCTTCAGTTTCTAGTTTTGAGATAAGTTGGTGTGTTCCGCTTAGATTAGTGAAAACAACTTCAGGAAAAACTCTTTCATATTCAAAACCTAAATATAGTTTGTACTTTTTTAGAAGAGTTGCTTTGATGAATGGAAGAACCCTTAAGCTAAGAGTTGCTGCATTATCTTTATATAAGTTAAAAAGGCTATGATATTGAGTATACTTGTTTTCAAAACCATGGTCTCTAATAAGCCCAACGGATGTACTGTAGTCAATGCCAATGCCGCCGTGTAAGCCTGCTTCGACGGTGTTTTTCTTGCTTGAAGGTAGTTTGAATGAAGGGCCATCTAGGTATCTAAAACGAAAGATACTTGGGGTTTCAGAGATATCCGCAGCGTTTTCGTATTTTGAGGTTTGATGAATAAAATGAAACCCAAAGTGGATAGGGGCGTGAGGGGGTTCTTTTACATTGTTACTGGATTTAGAATTAGTAACGGTTACCATAGGTGGTAAAATCTTTTCATCTTTTAGATCTTTTTTTAAGTTGGCTCTCATTTGCCTAAGGGCTCTTTTCTCAACTTTTTTAAGCAGTGCTTTTTCCTTGTTGAGAAGGATGGAACGTACATGTTTTAAGTAAAGTTTCCTTCTTTTTGCAAGTCTTGAAGGCAAAACAACAGAGTGTCTCAACGAATACTCAGCGTTGACGTAATTTTTAAGCCTTATGGAACAAATGGCTGCATAGAACTGTGCGAGGTCATGTACAGGGTGCTCTTTATTGATGGACGAAAATGCTGCGTAACATCTATCATAATTATTTAAGTGAGAGAACACATGGCCATATTCATATTTTTCAATGGGTTCAAGGTTTTGTATTGTCATTTTCTCAAATAATTGACCAGCAGACTTATAATTTTTAACACGGTAATAAATTCTAGCTAACAAAATTGCTGAAGGTTCATGGGAAGGGTATTTTTTTAAAATATTTGCAAGGACATAACTTGCGTTTAAGTATTTTTTACCAAGATAAAGTTTGCGTCCTTTTTTATATTCAGAACGAACACTAAACTTCTTTTTTTTTGCAAGAATAGGTTGAGTCATAAACGACAACGACAGTAGAGCTAGGATGTAGAATTTTATTTGCATGGAGTCTCAACATAATTAGTTTACACTTCAAAGCTCAAAACAAGCTTTTATATAATCTATTATCCCTTGAGAATGCTTTGCTGTGAAGCTGCTAATATTTTACGCCGGCAATTTTTGCCTAACTTTAATAGACATCTAAACCAAAAAACTCAACATTTGATCAAAACACAACGATTCTAATCATATATAACTCTGAAAAAAACATCTTTGTTTATTGTAGTTGGAGTGATTTTAAGTGTTTCACTTGCTTGTAGGATTCGTTTAGATGAAAGTTCTACTAATGCACAAGCATTCCAAACACATAGTGTTGTATGTGGTTATGGCTTAACAAATAGTATCGGGTATGAAGCTTGCTGAATCTGAATCTGAATTGAACCTAAACCTTAGCCTGTTTAGAGTTAAGTTTACCTCAAAACCTATCGCCACTAAACTCGATGATGGAGTTTCTTTGGGCTTAACTGCTTCGAAATAAAATATTACTTTTTGCAAAGTTTAAATTCAAAAGATTCGCCAGTGGCAGGGTCCACTAAATACAAAGAGTCTTTACCATTGCTGAAACCTTTGATGTTTCTAGGAATATTGTAATCTTCAATTAAATTAGACACTCCCTCATGTTTGGCTATAATTGAAATCCATTCAAATTGTGCACTTCCACCACGATCTGGGTATGTTCCTATTTTGAAATTTATGTCTAGTAAGGTAAATCTTTTTCTTTTCATGGCGATTACTTTATCATCTGCTAGAATATTTGCTGTTTTTCTCTTACCTAATTTGTTTTTTTTCCAATAAACACCTTTGGTTTTCGATTTTTTATGAGGATAGGCATTTAATTTCTCACTTTGAAGGTTTGTAAGTTTCAGGAATTTAGTCTTAGTTAATTTTAGAAATCCTTTTACACCTTTTATTCCGCCTAAAGCATCTACCAGATTGATAAGATCTGGCTTTGATACTCCTTTAACTCCTTGGAAATTTCCGTGGCACTTGTTAACGTCAGAAGCGTATGCAGAACAACTAAACAAAAGAACTATTGTCATAATAAATAAGAGATAATTTTTTTTCATGATGAAATTCCATAAGTTGTTTGAAGTGAAGAATTTAGTTTTTGACTGTCAAAGACTTTGCAGGCTTCAAAAGTCAAACTTTGAATGGTTCAACAGCACACATTAAAATGAATGACAATTTGCAAGTAAGCATCAAAATTTCAATAGGTTGCAATACGACTTGTAAAAAAGCCGAAAAACTGGCCAGACTGCTGGTTATTTTTAATCAATTAGACTGAGTATTTTACCAAATAAAAGTGGGTCAATTTTTTACTTCTTCGAAACCTTGGCCTTCTAAATAGTAAATTACCTTATTCCAGTGCAATGCACCATTGTAGCCCACAACAATATCGATTTCAGTATCGTTTTCAGATAGTTTTGTAACTGTATCCGCGAACACTTTAAATGCTACAGCGTCTGAAGCTAGCTTCTTTTCTACAAGAGAGCCAGCAGATATCACTATGGTAGTTGCAGATAACATCACAGTGACGGGGTCTTTAGAAAGCAACATGCAAAACGTTGATATGCATATAATAGCTGCTTCGGCCTTGAGTTTAAGCTGGTTTGGAAAATCTGTTATGTAACCATCGTTTCTCGCTTGAGCCTCAAGATCTTGTAATTCTTCGTTGAATTCTGATGGTGCCTTTCCATCTAATGCGTATATATCTATAGAACCTTTTTTAAAATGAGTACCTCTTACTTTGCCTTCGTGAATAGAGATTGCAATATTCTCAATGGCATTATTATTTTCATTTTTATGAAGAGCAACAATAAGGTCAGTGCAATTAGATGCCGTTGCAATCTCTATAATCAAAAATAATAGCATCAGACTAAAAGCTAAGCGTTTCATGCAGTCCAACTCAAGTAGTTAGCTTTTAAGTATAACATACAATTGGACTGATTTTTCCCAAGGTGCGTGCCCTTGCATGCCTCTTATCTGATTAGATCTAATTAAGTATTTTGTGTAGGTTGCCAAAAATTTCCATTATGATAAGTGCCCGACTGAAGAGCATTTCAGAGCATATTTACTCAACTTGAGACATTGGATATTTCGACAAAGGAACACTCACAGCGATGTATGTTAAAATTGCCCAACCACAGATCTAATTTCAGCAGAAATTCTTAGAAAAACAAGCAAAAAATTTCAATTTTTCGTCGCCTTTCAAAAGATTGAAGTTGAATCAGTTAACCTGCAGCCAATAAACCAATAATCTTATAACCAGTTTCATACTTTACAATATACAGATAAATAATGCTGGCAAAGCAATCGAGGTCTTTTTTGTATTGTTCATCAGCAGCGTGTGTGATGTGCCTTTCTTCTAAAGAGTTTGAATCTGTTTTACTGGTAGTGTCTTGTGTGTTAAAATCACTGGTCTTCGATTTTAATAACACCTCTTGTACTTCTGCTGGGATTAGCTTTAAGGATCCTCTTTTTATTCAAGCATGAAACCGTATTTAATCAATGAGTTTAGATTTTTTTCATCTTTTGAACGTAAAGAATTTTGTAGTTCAGTATAAAATTCAGGCCAGTTTTGAATATTGTTTTTTTGGTGAGTGGGCCGCTACAATAAACAAAGATATAAAAATCAAAATTATAGTTTTCATGGCAGTTGAATCTTTTGGAGGTTGATTGTTTGAATTATAGTATGTTTATCTAAGAGTTTAATAAAGCAACCTTAAGATTTGGTATGTAGTTTGGAAAAACTACCCAAGTATCAAAGTAGCCAACCAATAGCTTAAGGACACGGTTAATAGTAGTCCAATTGCATTCAATACAATGCCTGCCTTAAGCATTTGATTTGGTTTGATAGCTCCAGAAGCAAATACAATAGCATTTGGAGGTGTTGAGATGGGTAAGCAAAAAGCTAAGCTAGCACATATGGTTGCAGGCAGTGCAATGAGAGCTGGAGAAAGTCCCATTTCTTCTCCCATTTTTAATAAGATTGGTAGTGCGACTACAACAAGAGCTACATTACTCATAACTTCTGTCAGTAGTAATACTGCCACCGCACAAAAAACCATAATCCAAAAAGCTGAAGTCCCGTCAAATGCTTGTGCTTGATTTGCAATTTGCTTGATAATTCCGGCACCTGACATTTGTTGTGCTAATGCCATTCCACCGCCAAACAACAAAAAAATATTCCACGGCAGTTTTCCAATATCGCTTTGGTCTAAAACACCACTGATAACTTTTTTATCTTGTTTAAGAATAGGTAAAAAGAGTAAAACTGCAGCACCAAGTGCAACAATTTCATCACGTAGCTGTAGTCCAGGTAATAGTTTAAGAATGAAGCCTTTAAAAATCCAAAGTAAAGCTGCAGTTATAAAAACCACCAACGTATATGTTTGTCTTGGTGTTATTTTACCGAGGTTTTTGTATTGTTTTTGAAGGTACTCTTTAAAAGATTTCGGGATGTTGATATTGAAAGGGAATAGCCATTGTAAAAAAAAGATCATAAAAACGAGAAATAAGATACCAGCAGGAGCTGTGATTGCCATCCACTGTCCAAAACCAATCTGAATTTGATAAAGCTCTTCTAGATAACCTAAAAAAACGACTGTTGGAGGAGTTCCAATCGGTGTGAGCGTACCACCAATGTTGGCACTATAAGCTATAGCAAGATATAAGGGTGTTGAGAACTTCGAGACTTCAACCGAGGGCGTGTTTTTTTGTACAAGCAGAAAACCAAGAACCGAACCAACAATAGGAAGCATGAGCACCGTTGTTGCAGTGTTGCTTACAAACATACTAAGACAAGCAGTCACAAAACAAAACCCAACTAAAATACCAGTTGCTGAAGATCCAACCTTTTTAAGAACAAGCAGTGCAATGCGTTTGTTGAGTTCTGTTTTTTCAAGTGCCCTTCCAATCACAAACCCACCTAAAAATAAAAAGAGAATAGGCTTACTGTAAGATGAAGCTACATTTTTTATATTTTCTAAGCCAGCAAGAGAAAGAATGACAAGAGGTAATAGTGCAGTGATTCCCATTGGGATATACTCTATGATCCACCATAAGACCAACCACCCACAAAAGCATACTGTTAGCTCGTAACTACTAGCACCTAGAATCCAAAGTAAAAAAAATAGAACAGGTAAACTCAGGGCAATGATATGCCAAGATGCTTTTTTTATCATAGAGTGTTTCCCTTAGTTACTACACCAATTTTGAAACACGTTAAAGCCAACATCTTGTATTTGTTTTCTAGATTTTCTGCATATTTCAATCTTCAATGCTTGCTTTGCTTCAGGGTTTAATGAAGATTGTTTTATGGTTTGATTTATAACATTTTGAAATACATAGTATATTCTGCCTAGGCCTTGAAGAGGGATATTTCTATAGTTTTTATTAAGTCTACGCATCATACGAACGACAGTTTTATATAAGAAGTCAGATCGTTCTAATTCACTTTGAATATTGAATGCTCGTATAGCTAACATCGAGAGTGCATAAATATGATGTCCTTGAATGGCACCAAGAGTGTGAATCTCTCTATAGTCAGGTCTTTCACATGTGCGTACTTGGTTTCCAAATGCATCTTCATCATGTGTTTGTTCTTTGAGGTTAAAGCCTGTTTGCTCGTAGAAGTATGAAAGTATATTGTTATTAAGAACTTTTGTATCGGTGTTTTTAAAAGTGCCGTCTTTGATATTACGTAATGCGTCAAGGCATTTTAGCCCATATAAGTGATCTTCTAAATTAGGCCCAGTTGCAAATGCAAGGAGATCAGCTAGAGCTTCTGCTTCTGCACCACAAACTTTTCGGCTTAAATGACCAGAGTCAGAACCGATCTCATTGATACCTATGCTGCAATCTCGGTATCTTTTAGAGGTAGCAAAATCAATGTGGTGAGCCATTTCATGCCACGCAGGAAATCTTGAATCCCAAAGATACACAGACGATTTTTCTTTGACGGGGTAAACAGCAATTTTTTGTTGGTTTGGGAGGTAAGCTAGATTGTTTGCGTCGTAGTAACCAAGAGTGGTTTGTCTTTCTTCCGGTTTATAAAAGAAGTCAAAAATGGATTCAAAAATAGGAAAAATCTCTAACTCAACTTGTTTCAGTTTTAGTTCTGGAAAATTTCTTTTAAATGTTTGGTGAGACTCTTCAAGGTAGTGTGCTGTTGTAACTGCAACAGCTTCAGGAGATTCTCTAGGAAAATCCACGACACGATCACATGCTTGTAAAAGGCCGCCTGTTTCGGTTAAAAGAAAATTTATTTCAACATTCGTTCCGCTTTGTTTGCAAGCAAGTCCGTTGTGCTCGTTTAGTTGTCCACACTCTCTTTGCCACTTCGAGCCAATCCTTGTGTTTTTTACAATGGAATTTTGAATGCTGGGACTACCAAGCATATTGTTAAAAATAATGCTGTCGGGGGTAACTTGGTATTGGGTTAAAGAAAAAATTTCGCCACTATCGATATGGGACGTTTCATTAGAGCAATCGACACTATTTGCTCTTGGAAAGATGATCGGAAGAGCGTCTGTAAGTTCAGCTTGTTTGGTGATTAGTCTTTCACGAGTTTTAGGAGCATCGTCTGCACAGCCTACAGCCAGAGCAAACTGGATGCAGATAGAGAAGATGATTGGCTTTTTTAGCATAAGTTACCTATATCGTGTGACTATTCCTCATTCTATGTAATATCCTGCCGAAAGGATAGAGGAGCTGATTGCTCCTTGAGCTCGGTATCTATAAGTGATATTACATAGCATTAAGTGAGTAACACGCTGCTTAATAAATGTACAGAATATTCAACATTGTGAGGTTTACGTTGGCAAGAGTTTCGATTGAAGATTGCATCAAGTTCATGGATAACCGCTTTTCATTGGTGGTAGTAGCCTCTAACCGGGCGAGACAATTGATGAATGGTAGAGACGCCAAGGTCAAATCTAAGAATAAGCAACAAGTGACTGCTCTAAGAGAGATTGCTGAAGGTTATGTCAAGGGCCGTAAGAGACCTGAAGGTTCAGAGAATGTTGACTTCAGCATGGACCCTCTGCAATCTCCAACAACTGCCAAAGCAGTTGCAAAACCACCAGAGCAAAAGCCAGTAAGGCCAAAACC
This sequence comes from Oligoflexales bacterium, assembly GCA_023301465.1. Classification (GTDB taxonomy): domain Bacteria; phylum Bdellovibrionota_B; class Oligoflexia; order Oligoflexales; family JALZUQ01; genus JALZUQ01. The sequence goes on along the minus strand of JALZUQ010000013.1, from coordinate 19,131 downwards.
ACCTATTACTCCAATCTTATAAGAGTATTTTTTGATTTATATACTTCCACTTGTCGGAATCCTTGCGGGGGTTCTGGCAATTTTTTTTGGTGTCGGTGGTGGAGTCATCATCATCCCGATGTTGCTTTTAACGGGCATGACTTCGGTACGTGCTACAGGTAGTAGTTCATTTGCAATTACACTGATTGCTCTTTCAATTTTGGTTGCAAAGCGTGAACAATTAAAGCCTTACATCAAACTTGCAAGTATTTTGGTTCTGCCAGCAATGTTTGGAAGTTGGTTGGGGGCATCTGCAACGGCGTATGTTTCTGAGCAATTTCATTTAATGTCTTTGATTGCTGTTATGGTCGTTAGCTTATTTGTCATCAGCCTTTCAAAGCCACCTTCTAAAGACGCTGATATCCGTTTTGATATGATGACAGTTCTTAAGTTTGTAATAGTTGCAAAATTTGTTGGTTTTCTATCGGGCTTTTTTGGAATTGGTGGCGGTTTTCTATTGGTTCCAGCATTGATGTATTTTGGTTTGAAGTTTTCTACTTCGGCACTCTTGTCTGTTTTTGTGATTTTTGTGAGTAACCTAGCTTCTTCTACGACTCATTTTTCATTAGGAAACGTAGCTATCTTAGAAAGCGTTCTTCTTGGAGTCGGCGGACTTGTTGGAAGGAGTTTAGGTGACCGTTTTTTAATAAGTGTCGACCCAGTACTCCGTAAACGGTTGTTTATGGGGTTTATGATGATTGCAATTATCTTGGTTTTAGTACGCTCGTGAGACTAGAAACCAGATTGGCAACTCAATTTTTTATCGATGTCTCTTAATTCAATAAAGTTTTGAAATGACATGTCTAAGTCAAAGACATCTGGTTCATGATTTGTCATTACTCTTATGAACTCAATAAAATCTTTTTCAATTTTTTCACGTTTTTGTAGATCATCTTTGCCTGATGCTTCCCAATCAGAATAATGTTTTCGTATAATTCTCAGTCTTTTGTTGACCATTGCAAGAGATTTTCTGAATACAGTATCAATGTCTTTTTCAGATACAGTTTGCAAAACGTGTTCTTCGGCTTCATGAATGGCTTCATTATATCGAATTTGTACTAACTCCCTTAAGGACTCACCCATAAACATTAAGTTGTCGTGCCAAAGTCTTGCCATGATAATTTGTGAATCAAAAAATTCTCGAAATTTTCTGATTATTTTTTTTTGATTGATATCCTTTGTATGAATTGCAATTTTTTTGAGAAATGGTTTTGTTTTTAAACTAATAAAATCATTCGATATATCTGCAATTTTTTGAACTTGCTTTGCTTGGGTTTCTTGGCTGACTTCAAGGGCTATCTTTAATTCTAGGTCGATGAATGTTAGGTTCAACGAGTTATCGAGGAAATGATAAGGCGACTTCAACCTTTTTTTGACAAGGTAATTTATGATGAGAGCAAATGTATCAATGTATTTTAAAGAGTATGTGACTCCCATCAAGTATTGCATCTGAAAGAAAGTACACCAAACATGAGCAGGGCCTAAAACTAAAGACTCAGCAAACTCAGTAACGATTGTGTAAGGAAAGTAAGTAACCCCAATGATGGTTGCAACAAAGAAGGTTGAGATCATTCCATGACGATGCCAAAGCTCTGCAACTCTAGTATGGCCTTTTCTTTTTAGTGAGGTGATTATATGTTCGACTTTACCAAACATGTTAGGTTCTACAGCAAAATCAAGAGCTCCTTTAAGTCCAGTAGCAATAGATTTTCTAGCTGCTTTTGGTAGTTGGATAATAAATTTTCCAAATTTAGCTAAAGAACCCTTAAAGCCCACGGCTTTTTTATCTTTGCAATTTCCAGAGCACGCATGCTCGTGAGCTTGGGGAAGTGAGTCGATGAGAATTTCTGTTGCCATCAACATTTTTTCTTTGGGGCTTAACAGAGAGTTGTTTTGGACTTCTTGGATTTGACTGCTTGCACCAGAAAGATAGCTAATAAGCATCTCTTCTTTGTGTTCATCGTGGTCATGGTCTCCGTGTGCGTATGTATTTTCGGCTGGGGTCGTCATAGTTAGTATTAAGCTCAAAATAAAGACGAGTGCGTTAAGTTTTGTTTTCATGGAGTAACCTTTATTGATAATCATTCTCAATTGGGTTGTTTGATAGCAGTGGAGGGTCAATTTAGCAATAGATACGAGTAAAACACACTTTAATTGACTAAGTAATGGGCTGGCAATGGTTTTACGGTATTCAAAAACCAAATAGTTTAAACAGTTGACCGCCAATGAATCGAGTTGGTTGTAGTGTAAAGATAAAAGCAACTAAGCTTCTGATGTATGAGCCGACCATGTTTCTTCTATGGCCATTCATATTGTGATTGCGTGCATTACAAATACCTTTGAGTAATTGGTAAATCGTAAAAGCAGCTAAGCCGTGAAGCCAAGTGAGGTTTTCTTCTGAGCGAACCCCAAAAGAAAGTATGCAACTGATCAGCATCAGTGTAGCCCATGTTCTTCCTAATATTTTGTGAAACCGGTCTCCTTTAATTCTAAAAAGAATAAAAGGACCAATAACAAGACATGGTGTGATGGTGACGATGTGTAAAACTAGAAAAGTATTCACGTGGAGGTTTTCTAAAAAATAAGGCTTTCACAAGAGTTATCTTTTGATGGGGTTCTGGTACACTCTGATCCAGAGTCAATAAAATTACATGTATCCATTGCTGCTGAAGTAGGGCAATCATAAAATTGACCGTTTAAACAACATGAAGATGAAAAACTGCTCGATGACATTTCGTCATCACCACAACTGTTAAATGCAAGTAGTGCGAAAAAGGTTAATAGTATCGTAAGTAAGGTTTTCATCAGAAGGCTCCATTTAAGATTTCGTTTTCAGTACCAATATTATGTGGGCTTCGTATACAAAAAATATTAAATTTAATTACTAATGAACTTAGTTAGTTAACTGAAATTATTCGACAGAGTCTTTTTTTGATGAGATAAACCAGCAAAATTAAGACTTGGAGTTGTGGTGTCTTTAAAAATAATCATTTTTTTATGCTCTATGCAAAGCTTTACCTGTGTTGTTGCTATGACTTGTCAAAATAAAATGAATGAAACCATCCAACAAAAATCTCGCTGGCATAAAGACTTTTCAGAGCTTAAATTAGAACAAGTATTATTGAAGTCAAAAATACAAAAAACGGTATCACTTAAAGAACATTTAGAATCAAAGGGTTTTGAATACGATGCTGCGTCGCATGTTTACCTTGTAGATATGGGTAACGGTGTGTTTGCTGTAAAAAGAGATAATGGTAATGAAGAGGGTGTTGCCGAGGTTTCGGCATATCAATTAAATAATTTTTTAGGTTTGGATTTAGTTCCTCCTACAGTGCAAAGAAAAATTGATGGCAAGTGGTATACTCTTCAGTTTTTTGTAGAAGGCAATCCAAAGCTAATGAGTGAAAAGACAACGCTGAGTGATATTCAATCGGCGGTTTCAAAAAAAGATTTTAGTGACATGAATATATTTTCTTTTGTCATAGGTCAGTATGATAATCATAAAAATAATATGCTTGTAGATAAAAATAATCGTTTGACCATGTTTGATTTTGAGGTGATTCGTATTATACAGCACGTACAGTATGGTGGCTTTCCATTTTTGAGAAGAGGCAATTGGGTTGATGTAAAAACCAATTTAGACGGCTTAAATAGTTTTCCTTTTGATAAATTTTCAACTTTAAACGATCCAACTTTAGAAGAGTTACGAGAAGTCTTTTCGCCTTATTGGGCTGAGAGTTTGATCTTATCTTTTTATAAATACATACGTTACATGCCAAATAAAGAGTTAAACTATGTGCGGTGGCGTGGTTTTATTTGGGTTCAAAATAAAATCAGTAGTAGAAGGGTGGCTGTGACAGATTACACCGAGAACCCAAGTCTAAAAGGTCTTGATAATCTAAGCCTTAAAAAACTTGAGGCAATATTTTCAAAACCTGTTTTTCAAAAAAGGCACATTGAACTTATTCTTCAACGTGCCACAATTTTAAAAAACGCATTAAAAAAATAAGTACTATATAGAGTGACCTACAAGCTCATTTGTAATTCCAACATAACGATTTGCAAGCTCCCAGATGAGGCTTGTTTCAATCTCTGGAACATCACCATGACCATCAAAACCTTTTGCTAATAGTTCTTTTCGGATAAATTCTTTGTCAAACATCACAGGTTCTTTGTCTTCTTTCAGTCTTTGCTCATAGGTTTCTTTTTGCCAAAACCTTGAGGAGTCTGGTGTATGGACTTCATCAATAATAACAATTTTTCCATCAGAAGTTTTGCCAAATTCATACTTTGTATCTACAAGTATCCAGCCTTTTTCTTCGCAGTGGATACGGCCGTATTCATAAACCTTTAATGCCATGTCTTTAATGGTTTTCCATTCCTCAGGAGTGGCAAGGCCTTCTTTTAGTAGGTTCTCTTCAGATATGTTTTCATCATGCTCATAGACAGCAGCTTTTGTTGTTGGGGTAATGAGAGGTTCTGGGAGTTTTTGAAACTTATTTAAACCTTCTGGGATAGTAAGGCCACATATCTCTCTGTCACCTTTTAAGTATGCTCGTTGCATACTGCCCGCAAGGTAGCCTCGAATAATAACCTCGATTTTAAAAGGAGTGCAGTTTTTTACTTTGAGAGTTCTCGGGCCAGGTTGAGAGATCAAGTGGGTTGGTATGCCCTTTGATTCCATATGTTCAAACCAAAATTTAGTGAGTTCACATAATATGATCCCCTTATAAGGTACATCACAAATAGCTCTATCAAATGCAGAAAGTCTATCAGAATGGTGCATTTCTAAATGATCGTCATGAATGATAATGTCTCGAACTTTCCCTTTATATGTTTTAGGGTGTTTTTTTAAGTCGATATTGTCGCCTAGATCTTTACTACTTGGAAGAGTTTGGTTTTTTAATGACTGAATCTTTTGTGTGATCATGTTCATGCTCCTTCATAGTTTGTTTGAATATTTACTCTAAAGTGATCTTTTGCTAATGCTGCAACGATACCTAGTCCAAATAATAGTCCAATGACTGAACTACCACCGTGGGAATAAAATGGAAGAGGCATTCCCACGACAGGAAATAATCCTAATACCATGGCAATGTTAATCACTGACTGTGAGAAAAAACAAATAGCAACACCAACAGTTGCAAGGGTGCCAAAGGTGTCTTTTGCAATCCAAGCAAACCACATCATGAAAACCGTTAAAGCCACTACTAACAATAAGATGAGTGAAGCAATTGCAAAGCCATGCTCTTCGCTTAATACAGAAAAGATAAAATCAGTATCTTTTGCTGGAAGAAAGCTAAGCTGAGTTTGTGTTCCTTTTTGGTAGCCTTTTCCCCATAGCTGACCGCTTCCTACAGCAACGAGAGACTGTTTGATGTTATATCCAGCACCAAGTGGATCAGAGCTTGGGTTAATGAATGTAAGGATTCTCTGCTTTTGATAATCATGGAGGTAGTATTTCCAGCCTAGACCAAAGCAAATGATGCCAGCAACAAATAAAGTTCGGAAAGTATTTTTATCCCACTTTACAAGAAGCATCTGAGTAGCCGCAATAATTGCACATATTCCAGCAGTTCCAAGGTCTGGTTGAATAGCAATAAGACCAAAAATACAACCAACACCAGAGCTTAAAACTAAAAAATCTACAAACCTAAATTTTTGAAAATACTGATAAAACGAAAAGTATTTTGCAACAAATAGAGCCACTGTGATTTTTGCAAACTCTGAAGGTTGTCCTTGAAAACCGCCTATCTGTAACCATCTTTGTGAACCATTCACTGATTTTCCAAATACTAAAACTCCGAGTAGTCCAATGACAGTGAATGCAAAGAGGGGAAATACAATTTGATTAATGCGTTTGCTATTTCCAAATATAAAAGTAAATAAAAAGACAAAGCTTCCAATAGCAAGGTTTTTCATTTGAGATCGAAAAAGTACGCCACCACTGGTTGAGCTATAGAGGTTAAAAAGACCGCCAACGATAAAGAGGGTGAGAATCATGAGAAAAACAGGAAGTTGCCATCTTGAATGATGTTGGAAAGCAACTCCACGGTGCCTTTGGACAAAGTGGAGGTCAGCCGGACTTTTGATTTGGATATCCGCCAAGTCTTTTTCCTCCATTTTGGTTTTCGATAGAAAGATAGTGCTCGATGATGTTTTTGACAATAGGGCCAGCAGCTTTACCACCGCCTTCTTCCGAGTTGTCATGTTCCGAAAAAACCAAGACCGTAATTTTGGGGTTATTAGCAGGTGCGAATCCAGCAAAAATAGCGTGTTCTTTCCAGAGCATGCTAACTTGTTCGCCTTTTGCATACCTCTTAAGCTTTACGACTTGTACCGAACCCGATTTGCCGGCAATTTCTGTTATAGATGATTTTGCTAGCCGGCCTGTTCCTTTTGGGTGGGTTGTTACCTCAATTAATGATTTTTTTATGAGTTCAAAATGTTCTGGATTGATATCATTAATATTACTTAATAATTCAGGCTCAAACTCCTTGATCACTTTTCCATAGTAATCGCTGGTTCTCTGAACAACATAAGGCTTCCATACCTTTCCCCCGTTGGCAATACTCGAAAATAAATTAACAAGTTGAAGTGGGGTAGTGAGGTTAAAACCTTGTCCAATAGATACCGGTAAAGTTTCTCCGCGTTTCCAAGCAACTTTTTTCTTTTTATATTTCCATTCACGGGTAGGGATTAATCCAGTTTTTTCTGTACCAAAACGGATACCAAAAGAGCTGCCAAGCATAAACTTTTTTGCATAGCTGGCAATTTTATCGACTCCTAGTTCGAGGCCAATTTGATAGAAAAAGGAATCACATGAGTACCGCATTGCTTGCTTTAGATTGACCCTTCCATGACCTGATCGTTTATGACAATGGAATTTTTCTTTATTCACATTGAAGTGACCAGTGCATTTAAAGGTCGTGTGTTCATTGATTTTGTTTTCTTGTAGGGCGGCAAGTCCTACCACTACTTTATATAAACTTCCTGGAGGATATTCAGCACGTATCGTCTTATCAATCAATGGAGCAAAAGGGTTGTTGGCAATAATATTCCAAGCTTTTGTTGATAGTTGCGATTGAAAAAGCTCAGGAGGATATGTTGGAGAGCTTTTTATGGCAAGGATTTTTCCATTTCTGGGATCCATCGCAATGACGGCCCCACGTTTATGCCGGAAAGTTTCAAAAACAAAATTTTGTAAATCATAATCAATGGTGAGGTGTATATTGTGTCCGGGGATTGGTTTTTTAGAGTATTCGTTTTGATTTGGGTCTACAAGGCTTCCTCTAGCATCAACATTGACAACTTTAAGTCCTTTTTTTCCAACAAGTTCTTTTTCAAATATTCTTTCAAGCCCTTTTTTTCCTACAAGATCACCTCTGCTGTAGTTTTCGTTTTCAGATTTTTTAAGTTCTGTGCGACTTATTTCTGCAAGGTGGCCTAGCATGTGAAGTGGCTGTCCCTTACTATAAGACCTCCCAGGTTGTGTCATGACTTCAAACCCCGGCACTTGTGAAAGTTTGTTTTCAACTTCAGAAATTTCAGAGAGATTTAAGTTACGTTTAATAACGATTGGTATGTATTTAGGTTGTAAGTAGGATTGTTTTATTTTTGATTGAATGTAATGTATAGGTTTTTCTATAGTTTCTGCAACGGTTTGAATGATTTCGTTCGAAGGTAGTTTTTTTTGACGAAAAAAGACAAAGTTTGATACTTTTTTGTTTCCTAAGATGATTTGATTGTTTCTGTCATAAAAAACACCTCTTGGTGCATTTACTTGGATGCGTGATTTGAAATTGGCATCCGCTTGTTTAATGTATTGTTCGGGTTTAATAATTTGGATATATGCTAGTCGGCTTGTTAGAAGTGCAATCACAGTGCACATAAGAATCGCAAATAATAAGATGCGTTTTTTTATGACAATGTTATTGCTCTTAAAGATAAAAATTCTCCAAAAATTTATGTTTTAGTGCATAGCCCAAAAAAGTATATGCCAGATCACAATAAATACTATGCTGTAACCTACTCTATGAAACCTGTAATGAAGATCCCATAAGGGTTCAATAGCTCTGATTGCTCCATAACTAAAACAGTATATAAATACCCCAGCACCAATGGTTAACGATAGAAGGATTTCTGTCGTAAGCCCCATTGCAATGGCGATAGCAATTGAAAACCCACTGTTTCTTTTTGATGTGAGCCATAAGAAAAACAAAGTAGGAACGTGAAACAAAAAGTTTTTAGAGACAATATATGGTGATAGAATATAAAATAACAATGTCCCAAATATGCATAAAATAAAAGGTAAAACAACAGATGAGTGGTTTTGTGTGAAGACTTCAGTTCTTAATGATTTATGTGTTGAGCTACTCATTTTAAAGAAATGTTTTTTGTATTTAAAGAGGAGTTGTTTAGTAAAACATAAACATATTTTAGATTGTCAAAATTGACCAGTGGTTCAACTTTAATTTTATTGGCTAATCCATTGCTTGTGTATTCAAGGTGTTTGACAAACCCAATAGGAATATGTGGTGGGAATTTGTTTTTTAGTCCGGAGCTAAGAATAAGGTCCCCGATTTTTATATCGGTGTAATTTTTAAGGGTGAGCTCGCTGGTGTCGTTACCAGTTCCTTTCCAGATGCCACGTTGGTGGGTTCTTTCAAGAAAGATGTCTGCTCTAAATCTGGGGTGGTTTACGCCCTGAAAATCAAAACCAAGGTTGCCGTGTCTCATAATACTCCCTGCCAGTCCTTCATGGTTCATGATGACAGCGTCTTTTTGAAGGCTGTTATGATTTCCATTTGTGTGAGCACGGTATAAATCGATCGGAAGGTTATCATGGTGGTGAGATACTTCTGCAAAAATTTTTTCAGAGAATCGTTTAACATGTGGGATAGTATTTAGTTTGAGTTTTTTCTCTAGTTCTTGGATTCGACTTTCCAGTAAATGTGCATAAGTCATAAACTCAGATGTTTTTTGTTTTTGGGCGTCGAGTTCTTTTTGAAGGTTCTTTTGGGTTTCAAATTTACCAAAAAAATCACTAAAGTATTTTTTTGTTTGTATAAACCAGCGTTCTGGAGTTTCAATGAAAAAAGATAACTTACCCTCAATAGAGCTAGAGTAGCGAACTCCTTGGTGTTTAGAGTAAAATATAGAGCTCACGAGTGCAAATAACGCAACTACTAACAACCATTTACGTTGAAATCCTTTGCGTTTCATTTTGCAGCGACCTCCCTAAAACATTTTTACTGTAAAGTAATGTGACTAAGAGTATCAAGCTGATCAAGTGCTTTACCACTTCCAAGGACAACAGCAGTCAATGGATCTTCTGCAATCATGATGGGTAGTCCAGTTTCTTCGCGAAGAAGTACATCCAAGTTTTTAATAAGTGCACCACCACCAGCAAGAACAATGCCTTTGTCAACGATATCTGCTGCAAGTTCTGGAGGTGTTTTTTCTAGAGCTACTCTCACAGCTTCCACAATGGTGTTTACTGGTTCAGATATAGCTTCACGTACTTCTTCAGATGTAATTTCGATGGTTTTTGGAATGCCCGCAACAAGATCACGCCCTTTAACATTCATGGTTTTAATTTCATCATCAGGGTAAGCAGTTCCAATACCAATTTTGATTTGTTCGGCAGTTCTCTCGCCAATCAGTAAGTTGTACTTTCTTTTGAGGTAATTCACGATAGCGTCGTCCATTTTGTCGCCGCCAACTCGGACAGATCTTGAAAACACAATTCCAGCAAGTGAAATAACAGCAACTTCTGTAGTGCCACCACCAATATCAACAATCATATTGCCGCTTGGCTCTGAGATAGGTAGTCCTGCACCGATTGCAGCAGCCATTGGTTCTTCAATTAAGTGTACTTGTCTTGCCCCAGCACTTTCAGCTGATTCTTTAACGGCACGCTTTTCGACTTCTGTGATCCCGTATGGGACGCAAACGATCACTCTGGGTTTTACCATCGTTCTTCGGTTGTGGGCTCTTTCAATAAAATATCGAAGCATGGCTTCTGTCAGTTCAAAGTCAGCAATGACACCGTCTTGCATTGGTCTAACGGCGACAATATAACCAGGGGTTCGGCCCAACATGTTTTTTGCTTCTTGGCCGACTGCTAAGATCTTTTTAGCACCCCTTGCATCTCTTTGTTGAACTGCAACCACAGATGGTTCATTTGTAACAATTCCTTTGCCCTTCACATAAACTAGGGTATTCGCTGTTCCAAGGTCGATAGCCATATCACTTGAAAACATTCCTGCTAGCCAGTTGAAAACCATGATGTGTCCTTCGTATATATAAGTATTGATTATTTACTAAACAGTTTCGTGTTGGCTCATTTTTACCACAGAAGGTCTGTTATTGCTAGACAATAGCAGTGGGTCGCATACAATAGAAAATCTTACGACTGCTATATTTTTTATCTAAATAATAAATGTTAGATTCGTTTGGGAACATGTTCATTAGATATTCATTATGTTGTGGAGATTTTTGTGGGATTATTCACTTGGAAAAGCAAGAAGTTAAATTTCAATCAAACAATGAGTTACGTGGTTTTGTCCTTGGCTCTTTTTGCAATGACCTTTTTTGGCGTATGTAGTCCAGATCAAGGCAACATTGCATCAGGCGGAAAAGCGGCTTCTGTTGGAGATTTAGAGGTTTCAGATATAGAGTTTCGTAGAGCTTACTCAAGAATGTTTCAACAAGAAAGAGATAGAGCTGGTGAAGGTTTTGACCCAGTAAAGTCCAACCTTTCTCAAACAGTCATGAATCAACTACTTTCATCTTATGTGTCTTTCTATAACGCAAAAAACATGGGTATAGGCGTAGATGAAAAGAAACTCATCGAATACACCTTCAATAATTTTAAAGACGCAGAAGGAAAGTTTGATCCTGCTAGATACAAAAACATTCTTGCTTCTAATGGCTATACAGAACGTCAGTATCAAGATGCTGTCACAAGAGACCTTGTAAACGAAAAGTACGCTAGACTTACTTCGGAAACTTTTATGGTTTCTAAGAAAGCAGCGGAGCTTGAGCAAAGCATTAGAAACATTAAGCGTAAGTTTCAATATGTTTCCGTTGATCCTGAGAAACTCTCTGTTGTTGTGACTGATGCAGATGTACAGAGTTTTGTTGCAAAAGAGGGGTCGAATGCACAGATCCAAGAATATTTTGCAAGAAACATAAGAGACTACGACAAACCTAAGCAAGTAAAAGCAAGACATTTGTTGGTTGCGTATAAAGGATCTCGTAGAGCTGATGGTACTATTTTAAGAACAAAAGAGCAGGCAAAGTCAAAGGCTGCGGACTTATTAAAGAGAGCAAAAGTAGAAGACTTTATCTCACTTACAAAAGCAAATACCGATGAGCAAAGTGGAAAGAAAACTGGTGGAGATCTCGGTTGGTTTAGTCGTAAAACCATGGTGAAAGAGTTTTCAGATACTGCTTTTAATATGAAAAACGGTGAGGTTTCTGAACTTGTAGAAACACCATTTGGTTTTCATATCATCAAAGTTGAAGGCGTTAAAAAAGCCTCTAAAAAAACAGTTGATCAAGTAAAAGATCAAATTGCAAAAAAACTACTCCAAAAGAATATCAAACCAATGAAAGCTGCAGAGTTATCAAAAAAAATTCATGACTCTCTTGTAGCTGGTACGGATGTTTCTTCTCTATTGTCTGCAAATGGATTGAAATGGCAAGATACTGGAGATGTGTCATTAAGTTCAGCGTCGATACAGGGTCTTGGCTCAGATGAAGTGATAAAAGAAAAGTTGTTTTCAAAAATGGAATCAAATAAGAAAGTTTTTGGTGAAGTTTTTTCAAATGGAAATAAAAAAGTAATCGTGAAGTTTTTGTCTGAATCTACAACGCCATCCGCAGAAATTGGTCAAGATATTGATCAAATATCTGGAATGATGCGTTATATTCAAGCTTTTAGAATGCGTGATGCTCTTCAAAAGCAGTCTCTTCAGGCTCTTGATAACAAAGGTGTGATTCACCGCAATAGTCACCATATGAACTACGCAAAGATCATTGCTGCAAACCAACGGCATTAATCTCTAATGAAAACAATTGTTGTTTCAAAGTCGACAAACTTACAAAGACACGGTGAGGGTTTTCATAAAAACATTGAAAAGGGGATAGTGGATGGTCACTATCTCACCGACTTAAAACGTGAACATCAACAACACTGCCAGACAGAAAACAAAGTTTTAGAGATACTAACCCGAGAGTTCTCTGTGATCGAACAGGTTGACCTAGAAGGTTTAGACCAGGTCGACTTCAAAGGTTTTGACCTAGTGATTACTATCGGTGGTGATGGTACATTATTAGCAACTTCCCACAGGCTTGATGATAAAACTCCAGTTTTAGGTGTTCGGTCTTCCGATGCTAGTGTTGGGTACTTATGTGCGAGTCACCAAAGTACATTTGAAGATATATTGCTTGAGTTTTTAAATCAAAAATTAAAAACAGTATCTTTACAAAGAATAAAAGCACAGATTACAAAGGCTTCTTCATGCGAAGTGATTACGACTAGTTCTGCTTTAAATGATGTTTTGTTCGCAAACTCGAACCCATCTTGTACGACAAGGTATGAGATTAGGTATCAAAAACAAAGAGAAATGCATCGCTCAAGTGGGGTTTGGGTTTCTACAGCTACCGGTTCTACTGCGGCAATTAGAGCAGCAGGGTCAACCCCAATTGATATTCTTAGTAAAGACACATTATTTCGAGTAAGAGAACCTTATTACTTACCGCAAAACCAGTTAAATATTGTTTCAGATCGGTTTTCACTCAAGAATCAAACACTTCAAATACAAAATTTTTGTGAAGAAGCTATTTTAGCAATTGATGGTAGGCATCATCAGCACACCTTGCATTTTGGTGACCATATCGACTTCTTACAAGCTGTTCCACTATCTTTAGTATGGCAATAATTTCCTAGTTCACCTACTACGGTAAAAAATGCCTATAAAAACAGTGTTTTTTGCTGCCTTAAAAATTGACATCAAATTCATGTTCATGAAACAATGGGATAAACGATTCTTTTCATAAGTTAGGTGGCACCCATTGTTTAGTAAGTCTCTCATTGCGATAGATTTTGGATCTTCAGCGATTAAGTTGGTTGAATTTGCAGATCCAAAAGCACAAAAATTGAAGAATGCAGGTTTAGAAACTTTACCTGCAAACTCTATCGTTGATGGTGTGATTTCAGATGCAGATGAAGTAACAAATTGTGTATCAGAACTAATGGATCGCTTAAAGATATCAAAGTTTGGTCGTAGAGCTGGGATTTCTGTAGGTGGAAATGCAGTTATGATGAAGAAAGTATATATTCCAGAAGGAATGGCTGGTGGTGAACTCATTGAGTTAGTGAGTTCTGAAGCTGAACAAAACTTCCATGCTGATCTTAGGGAATTGTACTGGGAATATTTAGTTCTAAATGAAGTTCCTGACTCCCAAGGTGAAGTCCCTGTTCTATTAACGGGAGTTTCAAAAGATGTTGTAGATGGATATATAGAGGCCGTTCGTAATGTTGGATTGCGTGTTGGAGTTGTAGACTGCGATGTTTTTTGTGTGATGAATTCTTATGAGCATAATTATGGTTTTCAAGACAAGATTAAAATATTTTTAAATATTGGTGCAAAAATAAGTCAAATGTCCATTGTTAATGCGGGTGAGTACTTATATTCACGTGATATTAACTTTGGTGGTGATGACTATACGGCAGCCATTAAAGAAAATCTCGATTTAAGTTTTGAAAATGCTGAAACAATGAAAATTTCTGCGTCCCAAATCGGAGGCGAACAAAACCCTGAGATTGTTAATATCATCTCCGAAGTTAATAACCAATTATCAGGCCATATTAGTAATAGTATCGCTGATTTTTTGCAGATGGATAACAATTTTGGTGGTGAAATGGACTCAATAGTTCTTTCTGGTGGAAGTTCTAAGGTTTTAGGTTTAGATGCAGCAATTGCTGCAGAGTTGCAAATACCAGCTTCAATCATGAACCCATTTGCAGGGGTAGATTTAAAAAAATCAAATGCTTCTATGGATTACTTGTTAGAACAAGGTCACTTATTTGGAGTGGCAAGTGGTTTAGCATTGAGAAAGTTTAACGAAAAATAATGTGAGGGACTTTAAGTTGATTAAGATTAACTTAGCACCAATTGAAGAATTAGACAGCCAGTTTTGGTGGGTTCCTGACTTTCTAGTCGGTTTCATTGTGTTTGCAGTGGCGTATTTTGCTGTGACTTATTACATAGGTAGCATTGATGATCAGATTAAGGCAGCTTATGCTGAAAAATCTAGAATGGAATCTACCATAGCAAAATTAGACCCTGAAGTAAAAAGACATACATCTCTTTTAGAAAAACGAATAAAGTTAAGTGAAAAGGTAGATGCACTCAAGAATATTACAAAAGTTAAATTGTCTCGTTATATGCCGGTCATCGTTTTAGAACATATTCAAAACATGAAACCTGCGGGTGTGTGGTTTGAAGAACTAGAAGTTAAAAAACAAGGTGAAGAAATATCTCTTAAAGGAAGAGCCTTAAGTAATGAGCTTATTGCAGAATATATTAAAATTTTAAAAGAGTCTGTAAATAATCTAGTAGATGCAAACGATCTAAGAACTCAGGTGTATTTTTACTCCGACACATTGTCATTTACAAGAAAATCTGGCGATTCAGAGAGATTTCCTGAAGTGAAGAATGTAGTAGATTTCGATTTATTGTTTTATGCAAAAACTCATGAATCAAAAGATGAGAAAAATAAAAAAGAAAATAAAAACCTAAAAAACAAGAAGAAGAAATCATGAATGATACTTTGAAAGATTTAATCGAAAAATATCGGTCGATGAAACTCGCTTACCGTATTATTCTTGTTATTATTTTGGCCCTTTTGTGGCCTGCACTTCATTTTAGTGAAAACTCCACTAAGAAAAATGAGGTTCTAGAGTCGGCTAAATCTGCAAATAGTCAAAAGAGTGTTGTATATAAACAGTCAATTAAAAAGAGTGAAGAGCTCCCCAAATTAGAAAAAGATATAAGTTTTATTGAAGGCGAACTTAATGAAGCTTTTAAAAAATTACCGAACCAAGTTAATATCGCTGATGTTTTGTCATCAATAACAAAGGCAGCGAGGCTTTCTAGAGTTGAGCTTGAGGATTTTCAGCCGCAAAAAGAAAAAAAGCCGGAAGAAGGGTTAAAATATGCTGAAAAAGGTATTAATTTAAAAATAAAAGGGCTTTATAGAGATATTGGAAGCTTTCTAGATCAAGTAGTGCATTTTGAAAGATTAATGTTTGTTAAAAAAATTGATTTTAAATTAATGGGCAATCAAGAAGCTAAAAAAGATAAAGAAAAAAAAGAAAAACTGTATGCAAACTTAAGTAAGTATGAAGCAGCAAAGATGAGAAGAAGAAACATTCAACTTGATGCGAATGTAGAAGTTGTTATTTATAAATCGTTGGAGTGATATGAAAATTTTATTAACATTAATACTTGTATTTGTATCACCCTCATATATTTATGCTCAAGATGGGGTTGATGAAGAACTATCAGATGCAGAGTGGGAGTCAGTAGGTGGGTATCCTGCTGTTAAAGGACAAGCAATTGAAACCCCGTTGAGAGTTGAAGAGTTGATTGAGCCTAGTGTTGAGTATCATTTTTCACCATTTGGGAGGTCTAGTCCATTTGCTGCTCCAATGGTTATTGATATTGGATCTACTGCAAAAAGAAAAGAAACTCCTCTTACAGCTGAATCTCTTGATAACTATAAATTTGTTGGAATTTGGAGGACTAGAGGTGGGAAACCAAAAGCACTTGTCATGAATTCACAAGGTGTCGGTGTTGTTGCCGTTGAGGGTAGTCCAATTGGTGATAAAGAAGGAAAGATACTCAAGATATATGAAACGAATATTATTGTTCGGGAATATGAAAACTTACCTGATGGAACCAGAGAGTATGAAGATTTCACCTTTAAATTAAACGGCAATTCTTCAAATCAAAATAAGGCAGAAGAAAAGTCAGGTGAAAATTTAGAAACAAGTAAAAAGTTGTCTCATTAAAAGAGGGTTTTATGAAAAAGTTCATTGTATCATTAGTTTTTATGTTGTTTGTGGGTTGTGTTACAGATGATCAACAGCAGGGATTTGGTGATTTTTCTGATCAAGAACAAGTTGCATCTCAGGATGAAAGTGACACAAATCGGCAAGAAGATATCTCTGATGAGAGTCAAGATGTAGAAGGAAATGCTGATATTCAGTCTGTTAATGAATCTGCTGAACTTGATCAACAAGATGACTCAATACAAAGTTCTGAAGACTCTGTCTCAGAAGTTGGTTCTTTTGAAAATGTAGATCAGAATAGTGTGTTATATGATGATCCAACTGCAAGTTTAAATAGTGATACAGAAGATTTTTTGGCTCAAGAGAATCCAATACAAGAAGTTTCGGTGAATAGTATTGATCAAGACTCTAATGAAAGCAGTGCAGATAACAGTGTGCAATTACCTGCTCCGCTTACATTACCTGACTTAGAAGGCGAAGATATTCAAGAGGTTTCTGAAAGTTTATCTAGGCTTTGGTGGATTGGTCAATGGTATAATAAAGAAAAAAAATCAGTTTCCATTGAAATGACAACTCGAGGTGCTCCAAGCTACCAAGTGCTTCAAGAAATGAACCAACAAAATCAACCTGAATTGGTTGTACGTTTTTTAAAAACAAGTTTACGCCCTAGAATGCGTCGTGATCTTGACGCGAATGAATTTCATTCTCCTGTTTCATACGTAAGAATGCGTCAAAATACAGATAGTAATTGGACCGATGTTGTGCTTACTTTCCGTGATGAGGTAAAAACCTCTTTATATGCAAAGAATGGGAATATTGTTATCTCAGTTCCCTTGTCAGAAAAATATGCAGGTGCTGCTGCCTCTGATCAAGTTCCTGCAGAACAAGCAGTTAGATTGGAAAATGCTAATGTTATACCAAGTATTGAGTCAGGCTCTGATACTCCACTAAATGGCACATCTGTTTCATCAATTGATAAAAAAATAAACGGTGCAGAAAAAAGTCAAATTAATATAACTCGTTTGAACCATAAAAAGTCTGACGCAAATATTGTCGATGATGAACAAGCAGTTGATGACTCTAATATTGGTGTTAAGCTGGATAGCAAAGATTTAGATTCTTTAGGTGATGATTTTGGACTCTTGATGAATCAACCAAATATCCAAGTTCTTTCAAAATTTATCATTAATGGAGTCGCACAGTCTAATATTGATGAAGACCTAGAACAGTTTTCCAATACTGCAGCAGACCCATTTATTGAAGATGAGCCTGTAGAACATGTTTCGGATTCATTTGAAAATGAAATTTCACCAGTTTCTAATAATGTTCCAGAAATTGATCCTATTGAAGAGTCTTCTTCTGATGCATCAGCATCAGACTTGCTAGGTGATGTAGAATCTGATGGTGAAGGATTTTCTACTCAAGCAATTGGTACAAATGTAAATGCATTAACCGAAGTAGATTTAAACCAACTGGTGACACTAGATTTTCGAGACGCTCCTTTTGGGGAAGTGCTTAGGGCTCTTTCAAGAGATAGTAAAATAAGTTTTACACTTGTGCCAGAAGTAAGCACAAAAAAGATTTATTTGTCACTTGATAATGTTCCATGGCACCGTGCTTTAAAAGCTCTTCTGGAATCAAATGACTTAGGAATGGTGAAGATTTCAGATCGTTTGATTAGAGTTGATACGGTTGATAATATTAGTGCCGAAAGAGAAAAACTACAAAGGGTGAAACAATCTGCTGAACGTTTAATTGATACTAAAATTTTAGTGATCCGTTTAAACTATGCAAAAGTTGGTGAGATTAGTGGTTTGATATCATCTATGCTTCAAAATTCAAGTAGTTCAAATAGTTCAAACAGTTCAAATAATCGTGGTGCAAATAGTGCTGACGGTAGGATAAAAATTCAATCTGATGCAAGAACAAACTCTTTGATTATAGAAGCAATTCCTTCTCAGCTAGCAAAAGTTAAAGTGCTGATTGAAAGACTAGATAAACAAACTCCTCAAGTAGAAGTTGTTTCTAGACTAGTTGAGATGAGCCGTAGTGCAAATGAAGGTTACGGTATTAGTTGGGGTCTTCCTTTTTCTTGGGATGGTACTAATGGCTTAGGTTTTGGAGGGTTAACTTTTCCAAACTATGTGCGGTCGACATTTGCTGTAGATCCAGGTTTAACGGCGAATCAGTCTTTTAGGACTGGTTTAAAAATTGGAAGTATTAGTTCAGGAATTGATATTGATGCTATTTTAAACTTTACAGAGACCAGCTCTAAAACAAAAATCATTCAGACAAACCGTATTGTTGCACAAGATAATCAAGCAGCAAATGTTTCAGGTGGTACGAGTGACTTTTTCGTTGTGAATGGTTCGGATGGTCAAGAAGGTTCCGTTCAATCTGTAAACTATAATATTACTTTAGGAGTAACACCTCAGGTTACCGCTGAGGGTTCTATTTCAATGAATATCAACTTAAGCTCCTCAACACCTTCAGGTGGGTCATCGACTGCAGCTGCTGGTGGTACTAGTAATCGAGAGTTATCAACAACATTACTCATTGATAATGGTGAAACAGCAGTGATTGGTGGACTCTGGAATTCTTCTAAAACTTCTGCTGAAAGGTCAGTTCCTTTTCTATCAAAAATTCCTTTTTTAGGTGCACTATTTAAAAACCAATCTAATAACTCAAGTCAATCTGATATGTTAATGATGATTACACCAAAGATCATCAATGGCTCCAAACTATACGGAGCCGATTCAAGCGAAAGTGAATATGAAGTAGCATCGTTGAATGAGTCAGTAAGTGATATTGATGCTGAAATGGTGGATGATCAAGAGACCAGTCAGCAAGGTGTTGAAAGCCTTCAAGAAGCTTCTCAACAAGAACAGCTTCAAGAAAACCCTGGCTACCAACAACAAGAACAACAATCTGAGTACCAACAACAAGAACAACAATCTGAGTACCAACAACAAGAACAACAATCTGAGTACCAACAACAAGAACAA
>JALZUQ010000012.1 GCA_023301465.1 Oligoflexales bacterium | reverse complement strand
GGTTCATCTTGAGTAGGTTCATCTTGAGTAGGTTCATCTTGAGTAGGTTCATCTTGAGTAGGTTCATCTTGAGTAGGTTCATCTTGAGTAGGTTCATCTACAGACTCATTTTGCTGTGAATCTTCAGAAGGTCTATTAAGCTCTTGGTTTAAATTTTTTTCTTTAAACTCCACTCTTTCTGTTGAGCCTTGCTGACAAGATGCTAATAACAATGTCAGCACACATATTTTGTAACGCATACTATTCACCCTTCTTTAATAGTTCGTCAAGAGTATTGACTGTAATACATGGAACTTCTTTCTTAAGATCTAATCCTGATAAGTCTTCATTAAGTAATTCATTACGAACAGGATAATACATACCTTTTAAATCACAACGATAAGAATCCCAACCGTGTAATCCACAAATATACATATCTGGATTATGTTTTTTAGTAGAATTAACAAGCCAATCAAAATTTGACCGCCACATTAAATTAGCATGAAGGTTTACCTTGGTTTCCTTACCGTTTAAAAAACGAAGTTGCCCCATTCTAGAAGCTACACCAATCACTGAACAAAACTCTCTATCAAACGCAGCACCACCCGAGTCACCGGGACTTACTGTGTGTCCGCCAATATCTCTAGACTCAATCGTAACCGCTTCCTCAGTAACAAAAACTCGAAACTCTTCGCCAGTTTCAGGGTCAATTTTATTAATAGACTCTCGAACAAATCGATTAACAGTATTTGCACCCCAGTGCTTACAACCAAACTCATCACATTCGACATTTTTATCTGAATAACCAACAAGCAAAAAATCTTCATCAGCTTTAATAGAGTCATCAGTATGTCTTATTGCGAAATACTGCTCAAAGATATCCTCATCAAAATATGCCAAAGCAACATCGAATGCCATCTTTTCAGGGAGGTTATTTTTATATTCGTCTGGAATATAAACTTGAGTGGTACAAATATTGGTGTTTTTTCCAGAGTTAATACAAAGACCACGCCCACTAATATCTTCAACGCAATGTGCAGCAGTCAACAAAGTATTTCTAGAAACAGCTTGAGCTGTACATAGGCTTCTGTTTGTACTAATTTGAAAAATTCCCGGAATTTTGTTTTTGGATTGAGGTCCAATTTTATTTCCACCGTCAATTTTTATATCTGATGCTGTCTTTATCTCACAGGCCGTAAGTAGTAGAAAAAAACAAACTAGATTGAAAATAATTTTAAGCAATTGGTCACCCACATTAGTCCAAAAGCTAATTTGCAGGTTTCAATCCACTTACAAGAACTGTAAGCACCTAATTATTCAAGATTTTTACCCAAGAGAACCTGAAGGATACCCATAAAAAAACTACAGTCGTCAAAAAACTAAACAAATAGTTACATTATTTTCATACGGTAGTTTCTATTCTTAATTTTTGAGGCTGCTAATCGACGAATTGCACTTTCGATATGCCTACTATCTATAGCTACGTAAGACCGCTCATTTAAGATATTAATTTTGCCAATAAACTTACCGTCAATATTAGCTTCTTTGGTAAGAGCCCCTAGGATATCACCTGGTCTAAGCTTACTTTTTTTGCCGGCAAAGATTTTTAGTGTATCCATTTTTGTTTTGATATTTATGCTTTTTTGATCTGATTTTTGGAGTTTTGAGTTTCTTGTAAAGGTGGTGTTGATCAGCTTTTCTATGGCTTGCAAGCGATATTCTTCGTTTTGACTGTACATCCCTAGTGAAAGACCCTTTTTACCCGCCCTTCCAGTTCTACCACTTCTATGGACATGTACTTCAGGGTCTTTAGATAAATCAAAATGAATAACCGCTTCAACATCTTTTACATCAAGACCTCTAGAAGCAACATCCGTCGCAACAAGAATGGGGATACTCCCATTGGCAAACCTTATGACTACTTCTGTACGCTCATCTTGATCTAAATCACCATTTAATGCCAAAGCTTTGACTTTTTGAATAGAAAGATACTTCGCTACTTCTTGGGTTTGAATTTTTGTCGTACAAAATACGATTGCTGAGCTAGGTTGGTACTGTTGCAATAAAGAGGTAAGAACCCCATATTTATGATCACGGGGTGTTTGAAAAAAAAGTTGTTGAATGTCTTTATTTTGTACTGATTTTTCTGCTTTAATATGGAGCGGTTTTGCTTGAATGTCTTTACTCATTTGTTGAATATTTTCAGGAAACGTCGCTGAAAAAAGAAGAGTCTGCCTAGAACGAGGAGTTTTTTTGATGATTGCTCTAATATCATCTGCAAAACCCATATCTAACATTCGGTCTGCTTCGTCTAATACCAAGGATTTAACACCTTTAAGGCTCAGAGATCCCTTTTCAATATGATCAAGAATACGTCCTGGAGTACCTACAACCAAATGAGCACCATGTTGTAAAGACTCGACCTGCGGCCTTGTTGAAGTACCACCACATAAAGTTAGAATTTTTATGTTGGGAGTGAGCCTTGCTAGTTTTCTTATTTCGGTTGCTACTTGATCTGCTAGCTCTCTTGTTGGACAAAGAATCATTGACTGAACAAAATAGTCTTTAACTTTAACGCTGGATAAAACACCTAAACCAAACGCTACCGTCTTGCCAGATCCAGTTTGAGCTTCTGCAATTACATCAACACCTTTTAGCACATGGGGCAATGCCATTGCTTGGATATTTGTCATTTTATGAAAACTTAGAGAATCAAGATTCTTCAATATGTCTTCAGAAAGGCCTAAGGATTTAAAGTTATTTTGCAAAATAGTTCCGGCTAAATTAAGTACTCGTCAGCGACGTAAGTAACTTAATTTAACCGTGATGTCACCTAGTTTATAAACCGCAGGGTAAGTATAAACCACTGTATTTAAAAAGAAAAACTACTGAAACCAACTCATCAAAATCTTTGGCACCGGCACTTTATTTTCAATATGCCTTGCCTCTCTAAACTGAGTATACGTTTTCGACATGATCCAAGACTCTAAGTCACGGATAACACTTTCCGGCAAACCAAACTTCTTTGAAGTGTCGATAGCTAAAGGGTGATTAGAGAGGATTAATGTTGTCACTCTCGCTGCAAATTTTTGAACAGACTCTGTTAAGCCTGCCTGATCTAATTGGTTTACAGTCCAAGGTAGGTTTTGCCAAACTTCTTTGCTTTCGAGACTTAAGCTCCTAAACCATTTCATGTATTTTACAGTAGCTTTATGGTTTGTCTTCGATATTTGAGGAAGACTATGACAAAGATCCGCAAGAGCTGCATGGTTCCAATTAAAAAGCCTAAGATTTAATCTTTCACACAACATTGCAAATACATGAGACCATAAATTATCTGGCATCATCTTACAAAATGGTGGTGCATAAACAAACGTAGGCTCTTGACCACTTCTTAATAAAACAGTGCGGTACTTTGGAAACGGCATGATCTGATCAATCAGTTGATAAGCCTGCATTTGAAGTGGAGATTCCATTAGCTTAAAATATTTATGTTTTTCTGTTGCGTAACCTAGGCTGCGAACCAAACCAGCAATATCATCTTGAAAATGAAATAAAGACTTTATAAAGCTTTTTTGAAGATCCTCAAAACCTGTCAAACAAGGATAAAGGTCGCTTTTTTGAAGTTGATTACCGGTATAGATTGAGCGTGACTCACCGCTGACTCTCCACGCGTGATACATTTGCTCAGGAAGCTCACCTCGAGATTCCATCACACTCGCAACACGCCATGCTAAATCATGTTTTTCAAGTTCTGCAGCCACTTTCCAAACTTCTATAAGTGAGCCATCACTTTTATTGGCTACGGGTATAAATTTCTGAGTTAACTGAAACTTAAGTTCAGAATTATTTTGAGCAATGGGTAACTTTCTAAGCTCTCTCAATACTGATATTTCTGGTATTTCAGTATTTTCTAAGTACTCATGAACTGTTTGAAGGTTAATTTGATCTGCTGTTTTCGAAATAGCGAGTGCTCTTATAAATTGATTTTTTTCTTTTTCATCAGCGTACTCTCTTTTAGATACTCTTTGAATTAATAAGTCTACAAGGGTATTCCAATCTTCAAAACCATATTTTTCAACTCCAATATGATTATTCATTACCTGCTTTCTATACTCCCAAAGAATCTTTTCATTAAAAACCCCTTCTAACTGGAAAAAATGATGCAACCCTGAAACACCTTGCATATAAGAGATGATCCCCGGCTCACTAGGTAGTGTTTTAAATGGCCTAAAAAACTTTAAGTGTGAACCAAAATCAGCATGTTTTAACCTAATGGGTTCAAATAATGATGGAATCAAAGTGCAGAGTTCTTTGTGTTGGACAATGTTTTTAAAAAGCATTGATAACTGTTCATCATTAAAAGTCAGAACATTCAGCTTTGAAAAAAGCTTATCCATCATGGAGATTTCGCTTATTTCTGTTTTGTCTCTATGATCATTCAGTTCCTTTAGTTTTGTTTTTAATATTTCTATACGTTTCGAATTAGAAGATTTCGCAAACTTTGCAAAAAACTTCGTATGATTTTCATGGTACGCAGATTGCCTTGCTTGCCTTAGGACACTCATTGCTTCTTTATAATGTTGGCTATCAAAAGTTATGGGAGATAGTAAATCAATGGCAAACCTATCATCACCACATTTAATAGCTAGCGTTGCAATATCAAGCCTGATTCGTGTTGGTTCAAGATTAAGCTTAGAACACAACTCATCCATTTGCTCTAAAAATGGTTCTTTTACTTCTTTAAGTAAGTTTAAAACTTGGTGATGATTCTTTGTCTTGACCTTCATTAAAATAAGAAGAGCTTTTTCTTGATCGCCTAATTGTACAGAGCTTTTAGAGCTTGTCATTGCCCTTTCGAGCATCCATAAAAAACGGTCTTGAAGCCTACTATGGAAGAAAAAACTAATTAATTTTTGACGTAGTACATTATCAAGGTGCAAATAAAAACTTTCTTTACCAAGATTTAATAACCTTTCAAAACAAGATAAAATGTCTTCATGGCTACCATGAAGAAAAGCTAATTCAACAAGCTTTGCAGCATGTCTATCTGTTGGGTCAAGTGTATACTCTCTCCAAGCCAATTCAGAAAATTCTTTCCAAGGACGATCCGCTTGAATTAAGTCTTCTAACTGTTGATCCCATTTAACTTGTTTTAAGGATGGTGCGTGATTTTTTTGTAATGGGTGTTGCGAACTTATTCTTTTTTTAGCTTCTGCTTTTCTTTTCTTTTTCTTTTCTTTCAAAGTTTTTCTAGGAGCAACAACAGGGTACGGCTTCGCGGAGGGAGAAGCACCTTCTTGTGAAGGTTCACGGTCTAGGTTGGAGCTAGTGTTTTGATACGCTTTCGAGAGGCGTCTCAACCTGACATCTTGCACGGAGGCTACGAAATTTTTTTTCGACTTCATATATCAACCTATTTTTATTGGGATTTATTCTATTTTACCACAATTTCAAGCTGCTCAGGTGATTTACAGCAAGGGTTTGAAACATACATAAAAAATATTTTCCTTAAATTACAGCAGCTTACAAGAAACCACCGACACCCTTAGGTAAGATTTGCCGAGCTACCCCCTACTGCTTCGAAATTTAATCAATATTAATAGGCAGTTGTGTTTTTGTGGTTTTTTATAAATTATTTTAACTTTTTAATAAAATACGCTTGACTTTAATAAAATTATATACTATTATAAAAACAGATCTTCACAGATCTACCCTGTTGTTCCTGCTGTTGTTGTTATTTGCTGTACCGGAGTTGAAATTGAATTACCCTTCCCTTAGGTCTATGACCCTCGTCCTTTTATCTTTTGCTTTTATCGCTTGTGGCGATGAACAAATCCACTCTTGTGAGTTTACAATGAGTATTGACTCTCCTGATGCCGAATCAAAAAGTTACTTCGTAGAATACCTAGAAAAACTAAACACAAACTTAGGCTTCCAAGCATTTACTTATGTCGGTTCAAGACAAGAAGCAAACTCTCCAATAGTCATTGAAAAAGGCTTAAAAGAAAGAACTCTTAGAGAAAGAGGGCAAGAATTTATTGGGCTTGGCGGCTTCTACCCTGACTATAGTCAAACAAGCAACGTATTTAAAATCATTGCAAACGGTAAAACAACCACTGAAGTAACAAACTCCATGAGACTACACTTTGACCATGATTTCGTAATGCAAAACCTAGTAAATAACACTGAAAAATTAGAAACTGCTGCTGCTCATGAATTTGGACACGGACTAGGTTTTGATCATATCGACAATGAAATAGATGTAATGTACTTCGAAGTATCTGGTAAAAAAGACTATGACGCTCACTATGCAAATATGAGACAGTTTTTTGTAAATCGTAGTTGTGTAAACTAATCTTAAAATAAAACCGTAAAAAGCCCGGTGTTCTAATATAACACTGTCCACAAAATCAGGGGAGCTTCAAGCAAAGTAAAAACTGTAATAAGAAACACTAAATTCAAAAGTACATAACCTTAAAAAAGGTGAATATTTAAGAAAAACTTAGTAAAGAAGACAAATAATGTACTATTATATACAATAATCAGCAGATGATTTCCCTACATTTCCAAACAAAGGATGCGAACCTAAACCTGGAAATAAAGCACGATTTTCTAGGTTTTTAAAATGATCAATAAACCACATGTCTGGCACGTCACAACCAGGAAATATTAAGTTTTCTCCTACAGTTATACCCGGGATTCCAGTACCACCAGATGCAGCTTGAACTAGAAAACCGGAACTAATATTAGATAGAGGAGTAAGTACATTGTAGAAGTAACGAACTTTTCTACAGTCCGTTAAGTTAAAACCAATATCATTCGGAAGGTTGCAATTTGTAACGACACCTCCAGAACCACTATTTATCGAGTACCCTACTACAGGTAAAAGAGCATAAGAGTCGTTATCTGCAAAATAGCTTGTCTGCAAAGTATATATGTGATTTAGGTTAGTTTTTACTTCAGTTTGACGAGCTTTTGCCATAAAAAACTGAAACTTTGGAATAGCAACCGCAGCTAATATCCCTATAATAGCAACAACAATCATAAGTTCGATCAGCGATAATCCTTGTTCTGTTTTTTTTTGACTCACATTTATCATGTTCATATATTCGGATTAAATCTTTGGGTTCTTTAACAACACCAAAATAACAGTAATATATTCAGTCTTTTACAGGGTGTCTTTCGAGTCGGTTCATTAGAGGTGTTACCAAACGGAAGGGGCTGTTCAATACTATCTGTCGGCCTTGCTACTCTAAGTTTCATGCCTGTTTCTCCTTATTGATTTCACCTACTCTACAAACTTAAACCTGAACCATTGCTAAAAACTTGTTCTAGCTTTTGTGTTTGCTGATATCTTTTCTGAATACTCATCTTATCTACATTTATTAATTTCCACTTTATAGACGGAAATTCTTGAACCTTCGGATACTTGTAAAGTGACCAGTCTGGTTTATTGTTGGCGATACTAATCAGAAATTCCTTATCTTTCATGCTTAGTGAAGCATTAATATCATTGGTTAGTCTGTTAAAAGCACTTTTTAACTCTTTTAAAGTTATTGGATCAAATGCCATACCTTTAAATTTTGTGTCGTAGTGTTCTACTATTGCTTTACCAGAAGGCTCCAGCATCTCATAAAATGGACGGTTTCCAGAAAGCATATAATAAATAAAAGCGTCTTTAAGTTTTTCCGAAATCGTGTTTGTCTTATAAAAATGATGGATATCAAATAAGTCTCTTGGCGAGCTTCTATCTAGTGCAGCACAAATTTTCCCAGCATAAAGGTCCACAGGGGCAAGCATGGTGATTGTCATGTCTTTATTGTAACGAGTTAGTGCTGTATCACATATTTTTGCCTCCACAGGATCAAACAGACTTCCTCTTAATATGTAGTTTGGTTCTATCTTAATACTTACGGCACGGTCTTTTACAGTTAATTTATTAACTTCCATCTCACTTAAGTTATTGGTTGCCGTCACTTGAAACTTAAGCTTTTTACTTATCTCGTCTTTAATATTTCTGAGCCCTTGATTAATCTCTTTATAAGTATCGGCTCTATTTTTGATCGGTAAATAAGTTAAATCAATATCTACTGAATACCTAGGGAAATTTAAATGAAACAGGTTTATAGCTGTCCCACCTTTTAGAGCAAAAAACTTTTGCTCAGCCACAATTGGCATTACTTTTAAAAGTAATTGAACTTGCCTGTCATAGTATTCAGAATGGGTTGTCATCTATGCTCTTTTCTACGGTTATATTATACTTTTTATTGACTTCACCACCTTTGATGATCGTCCTTGTGCCAGAACCTAGATCTATTCTACTTAAATCAAGATGTTTAAAAAAAGGCATTTTTATTTTCTCTGAGACATATAAAAAAACCCGTTTAACTTTTACAGAGCTACATTTTTCTAAGAGTTTTTGAAACTCTGCCGACCTCGCAGACTGCAGAAACTCTAAATGATTGATAACCTCTTCAAAACTTGAGCCTATTCGAGAGTGAAATATATACTCTAATATAGCTTGTTCAATGGACGATATTTTTATTTCTTTTTGCTCGGCCTTAAAACCCTGAAGACTTTGATCACCTTTTATAAGCTTTGAAGTACTTGTCACAAACTCCACATTCCAACCACTATGGTTTAACCACTTTGGGATATTTGTTTTTTTAGTAAATATAAGTCGCATGGGAGGTCTTTTGCCCATCATCGGGTACTGAGCAAAGCCCTGAAGTTCAAGTGCATTCACCCCACCAACATGGACCTCTAGGCCGAGTTCTTTCTGGAGAATATCTACCGCTGATTCCCACCTCAAGGGCTCATCTGGCAATGCATAGATTCCAGATGCTATTTTGGTAAAAACCCCTTTTTTCCAATAATTGAAAACCTCGCTTTGTGTTACCCCAAACTGCTTAAACCACTTCAAGCTATGGACGTCCCCCGGAACCCATTTTGATAATACTCTATGTATTTTAACCATAATTACATTCTTTATTTAAATGAAAATATAGACTATATAAAATAACACCTTCTATATAATCTACTAATTCATCGGAAAAACAAATGATTTTATGAAATAAATAAAACACTGTTGTAACATTATGATTATACTTGATTTTTTACACCAAGAGATTGGTCCTATTTTAATACAGGTAAAATCAAGGCAATCAGAGAACCACAAAGATATAAGAAAAACACATCAATCAAAGCAACCAGACACTTTATAGTATTTGATTTTGACGCCACCCTCTGTGATTAATTGCCTCAGCCAACTTCAGAAGTAAATAAACTGCCAAGACTTTTTAACGTGATAAGAATAACGCCTAGCAAGGTAGAGTATATAAAACCCTTATCATCACGAAAAATCATAAAATTTCTAAATGTCAGATGGTGCTACAAACTCCCACTTGTCATTCGACGACTTACAAAAGAAAGGCTTCCAATTGGCAACGGGGTTAAAAACATTTGCCCGTATAGGCGATGAAACGAGAGATATTAAAGCCGCTAAAAAGTCTGAGTTTAGTTGGTTGGAGTCACATGGGGCTACAATAACCACGAAACCATTCGACATTCTAGAAGGGATTTGCTACCTGTTTTAGGTATAAACACTTGAAAACAGGAAGCATTATGCAGCCCATCTCAAAACACTGGAGCGATCAAGCAGCAGCAAGAATCGTCAACCAACTTGGCGATCAAGAGCTTTATACTCTTGCAGCTGGTATCACTCCTTCTGGAACTGTCCACATTGGAAACTTCAGAGAATCCATCACCGTTGATTTTGTCACAAAGTCTCTCATCAAGCTTCTTGGTGGCGACTCTTCCAAAGTTAGATTTATTTTTAGTTGGGATGACTTTGATACTTTTCGCAAAGTGCCGGTCAACTTACCTAATCAAGAAATGCTCAAAGAGAATCTTCGAAGACCCATATCTCAGGTTCCAGATCCTTTTGGTAAACTCAGCTGCTATGCAGAGAACGGCTCTAAAAAATTTGAACATGAGTTAGAGCAAGTTGGTATTAAACCTGAATACATTTACCAACACAAAAAGTACAACAACGGCGACTATGCCGAACAGATGAAGTACACCCTTGATAACCTCGATAAAATAAAAACAATATTAAACAAACACAGAAAAACACCACTTGCTGACAACTGGTTACCGACTGCAATCTTTTGTGAAAAGTGTTCAAGAGATACTATCACGGAACAAAGCTACCAAGCTCCTTGGGACTATTCTTATCAATGTGAGTGCGGGCACAAAGATACAGTAGATATACGTAAAACATCTAACCTAAAGCTTTCTTGGCGTGTGGATTGGCCCATGCGTTGGGAATACGAAAAAGTAGATTTTGAACCGGGCGGCAAAGATCATTCAAGTCAAGGTGGGTCATATGACACAGCCAAACTACTCGTAAAAGAACTATGGGACAAGAAACCACCTATTTACCAACAGTATGATTTTGTGATGATTAAGGGTGGAACTGGTAAAATGTCATCTTCTAAAGGTGAGTTATTTACGGTAACAGATGCATTGAGTGTTTATAGCCCTCAGATGGTTCGTTGGATTTTCGCTTCTCAAAAACCAAACAAAGACTTCTCTCTTGCCTTTGATGAAGACGTCATTAAAGTTTATGAAGAATTTGACCGTTTTGAATCAAAAGTTTTGGAAAGTTTAAGCAGTGACAACCCTAAAGATGTCATGAACCGAAGAATTCTAGAGCTAAGCACCTTGGATCACAAAGTCCCGACTACTGTGACTCCAAAACCTAGTTTTAGACAGTTATGTGACCGCCTTCAAATTTGTGATGGAGATATCGAACGAACTTTCGAAAAGTATTATAGTGAGTTTGAGAAATCTGCTTTTACTGAGCGAGCAAATCGAGCATGGTTTTGGATTGAAAACTATGCACCAGAATCATTTAAATACAGAATCAATACTGAACCACAGCAGTTAGATGCATCAAAAGATATTTTGGATGCAACCGCTGCTCTTAAACAACTCGTGAAGGACTCTCCTTTAGATAGTATTGCAGCTACTGACTTAAACCAACTGATATATGATGACTGCATCAAAAAGCATGAGTGTGATGCGAAAGACTTTTTTAAACATGTGTACATGAAACTTATTTCGAGAGAAAAAGGACCAAGGCTTCCTAACTTTATGAAAGAACTTGGCTCCGAGCGTGTTTCACACTTACTTTAGTCTATATTAATCTCCAGCTTAGCAATACCAGCACGGTATTTGCTAAGCCGTGAACGACAAAACCAGCCCAATACCCTTTATAATAGTCATAAAGTATCGTTGTTATAACTGCACAGACTCCCCATATAGCAACGCTCCAAACACTAAAACCGATTGTAAGCACATGCACTAAAACAAATGAAACGACGGCAGAAAATCTTCCTACATAGTAGTTCAGGGGTTTTAGTCCACCCCACTTGTTTAAAACACTCAGAGTAAAAGCTCGAAAGTATACTTCTTCAAACAAAGGGCCATAAACCCCTACCCAAAGAAGGTAAGTATACCCACTAGATAGGTTAAAATTTATTTTTTTACTTCCTCGAAATAATTCTAAAATTGAAATATCACAGAACAAATTTAAAATGAAGTTTGCGAATAATAAACTAAGAAGACCTAACATTGAAATTATTAGACCTGATTTTAACTGTCGATAAACACTAGATTGGTTTAGCTTAATCTGAAAGTGACTACTAAATAGCACCATAAACAACAGCAAGCTTGGAATAACGATCAAAAGCACCGTTATTTGATGAAACTGAAGTGAATATAAATAGAAATTTAATGCAGCCAAGAAAAGTGGGAATAATAAGGAGAACAATAGTTTTCTTATGTTTTTTTCGCGAGTCATCATAGCTCAGACTCTAATAAAATGTCCGATCTTGCAAGATGTATATACTAGTATTCAATACATAAAGGTTTTTTCATCCCGTCGCCCCTTGCAAGCAAAGATTCTTTCAAAAAATTACTTGAACAGGTTCATCCGCTTTTGGAGGAGAAATTTAAGCTATTGTATTTCTAATTTATAAGTAGCAGCAGGCCCTTGCCAACAATCTGCAATTTCTCTGCAATCAATTTTCAAATAACACGAACTTAATATCCCATTATTATCAACAAAAAAGTTGGCGGAATCTTCAGAGCCAAAACCCATATTAACAGATTCATTTGTTGATTTATTTTTAATTTTTTTCTGAATATTTTTAATTATTAATTCTTCACAATTACGATATATGTCATCAAATATAACAGCATCAGACCCAACTTTATTTTTACCAATATTAGCATTTTCTTCGAAGAATTCATTTGATTCCATGAAAGTATCACTCAAGCTTGAATTTTTATATGGAACTATTTTATTTTCTCTTTCGACAACAACACTATTCTCAACTTTAATTGTTGTATGATAATACCCATTTGGTGGAACTGCATCATAAGATGTTTCTAAGTAAAATGGATCAATGGTCGTATATTGATAACTCTCATTGTTTTTTATAAACTCTTCAAATTTTTGATGAGACTCTCTAAATTTTTTTAATAGTGGGTCCGATTCAATAAGATCTTGTTCAGCTGGTTTATTCTCGCAACCTACAATAAACAACATCAATATAACGATTTTCACTTTATAAATATGGTTTTCCAAATATTTCATTTTATGATATCGGTTCATTCTCTAAAAAACTTTATTCGTCTCTCCAGAAACCATTTAAACTACTGGTTCTCTGGGACGAAGCACGCTTCCTTTATAATCGTTAATCTACGCTATGCAGCGGAATCTAAATTTAACCTGATAATTCGTGGATGACGAGCAGCAATACGCAGTAGGGCTAATGCAGGACCATCTGGCACTCGTCGATCTTGCTCCCAATTTCTAAGAGTATAGACACTTATACCTAGTGCGGCTGCAAATTGAACCTGTGACAACCCTACAAATCTACGCAAAGCAACAACATCAGCCCCAGATCTTATATCTCCAGACGCTAGTTTTCGTCGAAGTTTTCCTGATATAGCTCTTTCAAAATCCTTATTAGTAAGCTCTTTCATTTAAATTTTCCCTTTTTTATAATTAGTATAAAGACCAACTTCTGTCTTTGTAGCTTTTCGTGCTGAAATAATTCTAATCGCATCTAAGGTTATTTCTATATAAATGATCACAACAACACCCTTACTTATTGGGCCAATAGCAATAAACCTGTCTTCATCATAAGAGTGAGATTCATCGAATATTTCAACATAATCAGCACGCCCCAAAAACATCTTGGACGCCTCTTCAAAGGTGATCCCGTGTTTAGTTACGTTAATCTTAGCTTTCTTTTTGTCCCATTCAAATTCCATATTGCTCATTATAAGCCATTGGCACAGTAAGTCAATGGCTTATCTTTACTAATCGTGCTAAATATAGCTGAAGCCTGTGGAAAAACTACTAAAAGAGATAATGCTAGGTTTTTCGCTATTGCACGAGGCTCTGCCTTGGAATGTGGTGCTGTTTTGGATGTTTGTAAAATTTTAGGGGTTTCTGATCATCAGATTCTGGCTGAAGGAAAACATCTGATTATTAGAATTATATCAATGTTAAGTAAACTGTGTCGTTAATGACGATCAGGATCACCGCTCTTTGAGCTGATCACGACTACGTACACGTTAGAACGTGAATCTAAATGATTCTTTTTCTTTACAGGAGGTGCCCATAGATATAACATTTGTGCGTAGATTTTTCTCGATTAATTAGCTTCTTAAAAAACAAAAAAGGCACCTTAAAGATACCTGAAGTAAACTTTTAAAGTGCTTTTATCACAAAAACTTTAACTTGCTTGGTCAAACTTGAAACCAAACTCAAAGCTTGCATCACATGAAGATGCAATCCTTGCCAGTAATGATAAAGACGGCGTGCGACTATCAGTGCCGCTTTCAAGGCGAGCAATAACACTTTGACTTGTGCCAATTTTTTCTGCAAGTTCGGCCTGAGTAAGACCAGCTCTATTACGAGCTGATTTTACAACAAAGGCTATTTCACTTTTCACTTTTTCTTCTTCGTACTTGATTCGAACTTCCGGGTCTTCAAGTAGCGAATTAAAAAAAGACTCTGCTGATTTATGTTTTTTCTTTGTCATAAAAATTTCTTCATTCTTTTTTCAGCAATCTTTAAATCAGGTAAAGGTGTTCTTTGAGTTTTCTTTTTAAAAGCATGTAACCAGATCATGTTGTTCTTTTCAATAATGACGTAAAGAATTCGGTATCCTCCGCCTTCGGCTTTAAACTTGATCTCCCAAAGCTTTCCTTTTATTGGTTTAAAGGTAGCACGAGGGCAATCTAAACCATTCTTGATTATCCCTTCATAAACGTCAGCAAATCTCGCTTGATCTGATTTTGGTAAGGAGCTAATAAACTTTTCAACAGGGCTATTGCCAGAATTACTTTGGTAAAACGACACTTTCGTAATAATCATATTATATCCAATCGGCTATAATGTCAAACAAACCATAAACCCAGATAAACTCTGAAGGAATATCGAGGTTTATGAAGAACCTCCAGCGACTAAATCAGACTTGGTACCTCTACCTTTCCGGCAAGTAGCAAGCCGAAGAAATCGTCCTTACTTGTTTTCTTGTCACTCGATTTTTGCTTATTGAGTACCCGGGGTACGGGGTACCCAGGACGGAGTCACTCAAATAGTAATTCGTCATAGAGGGACATTTTATACTTAAAGAACTCAATGAAAAAGTTAATTAGTTTTAATCCGTTCTAGAAATTTTTATTGGTTTGTTGAAATCTTATTGTGTAGGCTTTGTAAAGTGCACTTGTATATATGTATATTCACCTGTTACTTTGTCGAACTTTGAACTACGGATATCTATTTCGGTATAACCTTCTTCAGCAGTCACTTTCCCAGACCAGCTTTTTAGAATAGCATCTTTAAGGGGCACACCTTTAGCAATTTCTTTATTGACAGAGTTTAAGTTATCCAACATTTCTGGTGCATCAGCTCTAAATTCATTTTCAATTTTATTTACTTTGTCACCAAAGTGCTCAAGCATGAATTTGAATACCTCTTTACCTGTAAAAAATTCAGACCTTTGTCCAGACTCATCTTTGACAAAAACCTCAAAAGATAAAATTTTATTTGCATTGAGTATAGATTTTAAAAAGAAACCACTAGGATCATGAATTTCAAGTTTGTTTGTATCAGCAAACTTAATTACCTGCTTCATCCGTTCACATGTGTCTCCCCAATGAATCGTGCTGCTTTGTTCAGAGAATAGATTTACTCCCCAAGTTAAAGATAAAAGCGTTATTAAGAGCTCAAACCTAAAAAATAGAATTTTCATAATTACACCATAATAAATATATATTATTTTATACAAATTTTACTAAAATACAAACAACCGTCTTTATGAAAATACGTAAGTACCTCCACAGTCAAAAAACCGCTTGAATACAGCAAAAATCATAAACAAAATAATTTGTGTATTATGTCGTTGTTCTCACCACTAAAATGAATCCGAACATTTATACGAATAAAAACTTAAATAACAGTGACTCATAAACATTTATTGACGAATTAATCGCCACTTTAAACTAGCATCAATGATTTTACCTTCATCACCTCTACCTAAATCTGAAACGATCAATGACCACGTACCATTTGCTGAAGTTCGGTATAATTGCCAAAATGTATTCATTTTAATAGTCAATTCAAACGGTTTGTCTTTTGAGTAGCCTTTATCTCGGTTAAAGATAGTGAACCTCTGACCAGAAGAAGACTCCATGGCTATGATTAAGTCTCTAGGATAAGAGTGTTCAATTTTAACTGTTAATTCCAAATCATCAATAAGGCCATTTTGCTGAAGTTCTTCAAATTTAAATGTATTTGAAGAAAAATCATCAGGAATCATTTGATCAGTCACTTCTAGACTTTTACTCACTAAGAAAGTATCTTTTTGATAAGGTCTAGATTCGTACTGAATAAACTGAGTGACATTTTTAGACGGTGTGAACCCTTCGCCATTACAAGAATCTTTAGAACATTTTTTTGATCTCATGCAAATTCCATCTAAGACAAAATCTTGATCACCAGAAACTAAAACTCCTACAATTTTCTTGGTTGATGTATCGTAAATAGCAGAACCTGAGTTGGCATGGTATGTATCTAACGCACCATAATAAAATCCGTTTTTTTCTTTACGTAAAATCTCACCATCTCTTGCAAGCTTTAGTGGAAGACCCAAAGGGTGACCAACAACCATAAGCTCTGTGTCTTTTTGAATGGTATCGTTCATTTCAATTGGCATCGGATTTCGACCAATGACTGGTCGATCAGTCTGTATAATAGCAAAATCATATCCATTTGATGAGTCTTCTGAGTGAATAATTTGTTTACAAGTATAAAAATCTTCAGGATCCAAAAGACTATTCTTATTGCCATCAGAAGTATCTACTTCATAATCAAAAACAAATGCATAGTTTTTACAATACGACTCATTTGAAATACAGTGGCCTGCCGTCAAAATTCTATCTTTAGCTAT
Source organism: Oligoflexales bacterium (assembly GCA_023301465.1). Classification (GTDB taxonomy): domain Bacteria; phylum Bdellovibrionota_B; class Oligoflexia; order Oligoflexales; family JALZUQ01; genus JALZUQ01. Next base: position 78,320 of record JALZUQ010000012.1, on the reverse strand, counting down.
CAATACACCACTGCAAGTCGCAATAGCGGTTTGTTTTAAAAATCTCTCATCAGCACAGTATTGATACGGTCCTGTCTTTGATTCAAAGTCATAAACATCACGGTTTCCAAGAGTAGGACCGTCTATTGCCCACTTATTATTAGATAATTGTTTTTTAATATACTTCTTATGAATCATGGCTACCGTACTATTTGCAATATCTTTAAATTCAGATTCTGCATTTTCCGATTCAACACGATTATCATCATCATATATAACCTTGATGTCTGATACTTGAGATTGCCCACAACTGATCACAATCAAAAGTGCTGTGGTAAAAACATATGTGAAAATCTTGATAATAGCGACTCCCTTTATATAGGTGTCGGCTTTAAAAGGTTGAGCTGGCAGCATTTGAGAAATATTTACCTACAACTACCTTGTATGGCATAATAATCTCAACACTAAGGAGAGATCATTGAATAAACTGTTTTTTTTGTGGATTGTTCTGTTTTTTACAAATAATGTTTTTGGTAAAATCATCACCATAAAACAAAAAGGTAATGGCAAAGTTTTATCAAGAGTAGAAGGAAAGTACCTTGATCAGGTTGTTTATTCAAACCCAGAAGGCAAGATTGAAGTACCTGATGATACTACTTCTATGACACTTCACAAAGCTGGTTATGATGACATGACTATTGATGCTAAGTCTGCAGTTACTTTTTATATGTATCCAAGTATCAGTGATAGTAACGAAATTATTGTGACAGGTGTAAAGCGGCCAGAAATTTCTCGAAAAGCAGTTTCTATTGATGAAGCAAGAAGAATAAGCTCAGGTGGAGACCCTGTTAAAATCGTTCGCGTGCTTCCGGGTGTGCAAACAAAAACACTCGATCCGAGAATTGTTGTGCGTGGAGCAGCTCCTGAAGACTCTTCTTATTTTATAGATCAGATTGAAGTCCCAAACATTTTTCATTCAATAGGTGGTTTTTCTATTCTACCTTATAATTTTATCTCAGACATACAGTTTTCAGCAGGTGGATTCGGAGCTCAATACGGAGATATTACGGGTGGTATTGTTGAAGTCCAAACAAAAAACCAACTTTTAGAAGGCAACTCAACAGAGCTCACCTTAAATTTACCTTTGTTTTTAGGTGCATATCACCGCCATCAATTAACTGAGAATCAATCATTAACCGTTGGAGGACGTAAGAGTTTTCTAGAATACATCATACCTAGTGTAACTGAGAGTAGCGACCTCACTGTTATACCTAGTTTTTCTGACGCAGCAGTTTTTTGGTTCCAAAAAAACAAGAATGGATTTAATAAAGTCAGTTTTTTGTATTACCAAGATGGTTTAGCATTATCAACTCCAGGGTTTGGAGCACAAAATGAAAGTGGCACAGGTAATTTTGATTTAAATACAGAATTTTATTTACTTAGTTGGCAAAGGCAAACAAGGTTAAGTAAATCTTTAAAATACGAAACTTCACCGCATTTTTTATGGAGATCTACCAAAACAGATATAGGAAGTAACTTCTTTAATATTGATGTTCTTAGAGCTAGAATTCCACTTGAATTCCAACTCAGATTGAAAGGAAGAGATAAACTTTTCTTTGGTATCCTACCTGAATTTAATTGGGTCTACCTCAACCTAAGACTACCTGATGTAGACCGAGGAGACCCTTTTGCTGACTTTGAATCTGCACCTCTTGTCGATGTCGATAGATTTGTGAGAACCTCACAGTATGCAAGTTGGCTAAGTTACGCAGGGAGATTTAGTGATTTCGATGTGAACCTTGGTTTACGGTATAACTATGACGCACAAATTCGACGGTCTAGCTACGACCCTCGCTTTCAAGTAAAATACGCATTCAACAAATCACAATCTCTAGAAGCTTCTGTTGGACAATACTCACAATCCCCTTCCCCACAAGAATCAGCTACAGAAACAGGTAATCCAGACTTAAGATACATCAGATCAAACCAATTTGTATTAGCACTTAAATCAAAGTGGAATGATCGCTGGGCTTCAGAGGTGCAAGTTTATTATAATGATACATTCCACCGCCCAGTACGAGCTGCTTTTGAAAACTTCTTAAGTACCGGACAAAGAAAATCCTACGGTGTTGAAGTTTTTCTGAGACGCCTTGCAACATCACGTTGGTTTGGGTGGTTGAGTTATACTTTTTCAGTTACCCAAGAACGAGACAATCAACAAGAAGACTTTCACGCGGGAGAATTTGATCAAACCCATGTCATCAACTTAACAGGATCGTACCGGATCACATCTACTTGGGACTTAGGAATGAGACTTGGTTATCACACTGGGGATACAACAACCCCCATTGACTCTTCTGTTTATAACGTAGATGTAGATAAGTATATTGCAAGACAAGGCACCACCGAACTGTTTAGTGACCGCCTACCCGATTTTCATCAACTTGATATCTATACTAGTAAGAGCTTCTTATTTGATACCTGGAAACTGAAACTAAAAGGCGGAGTTGAATACCTATCTGTAGAACCTCAAGCTCAAGCCGTACAATACAATTATGATTTTTCTAAAAGAGAGTTTTTCAGAGGTTTGCCACCTATTCCTTACATTGAACTATCAGGAGAGTTTTAATGCTTAAACTTATAATTATGCTGCTTTTATCTATAAATATCAGCTGCAATGATGACCAAGACAGGTTCGAACGCATTGATCGACTAAGAGTCTTAGGGATGAAAAAAAACCCGAGCATTGCTAGTTTAAATGATACATCAGTAACACTGAAATGGATCATAGCAACTCCCAACAAAACAGCCCCTATTACAGCTGTCAGTGCAACTGATGAAAACTCTCCGTTTTCTTTACCGCTTGAACTTACAAATATAACCACCACCAAAACTTCATATGCTACCATTGACATCCATGAAGTAACCTCAAATATTAACTTTCCAGCAGTTTATTTATTGCCACTTGGACAAAGTGACGAAGAAAAATACCGAGTAAGCCTTAACATAACCCAAGACGGAGAAAGCATTCAGGCAATTGGTGACGTCATACGGTTTCCAACCACTGAATCAGTATTAGATCTTGTAAATAACGAACCCACTGCAGAAATTATAGACCCCATCAATACGGAAACATACAGCATATCTGATGAACTTAAACTAAAGTGCAACCCACCAAACGAAACAGAAGAAAATTTTAAAATATCTTGGTACAGCACAGCTGGTAAAATAGATAACTTCAGAGCATGTGAAACCACCATGGAAGTTAAATATGCAAAAAAAGATGAAACCCATACATTTATACAATGCATACGTGGCTTAAAAACAAGGTCGGTTCAATGCGATATGGTGGACATTGAGTTTAAATGAAGCGATTAAAGAGAGCCTTGTAAAATTTTGTCCCAATAAACCGATACATCACAATGAACATTACCGTTTTTTAACACGTGATATGCACCACCTAGTTTCCGATTTAAAAACATTAGATCTTTAGATGGTTTTGAAAATTTTACAGCCCTCACAAAGCTAACGGATAGATTTCTGATCTCTTTTAGGTATGCTTCATTTGAAAATTCAAAAGGCTGGGTCTCTTCACTGAAGATCTCAACTATTTTTCTCATCATAGCCACAAAAAGATCTTTTGTTTCGTCAGACTCACGTTCATCAAGCAATTCGAGGGATTTAGCGACTATTAAAATTTCTGAAGAATTGCCCTTTAAGGTTGTTTTAAGTAGTTCTATCACGTTTTTACGAGTTTTTTTGGAGTATTTTTTATGGGAACCTAAGTCTAGTAAAACAAGTTTTTGCTCTTTGCTTTGAATTAAAAAATTTCCAGGGTTAGGGTCCGTTTGCACAAGCCCAAATTCAAAAAACTCTAAAAATAATAAATTCAAAAAAGCATCAGCATAAAAACCAGCGTCATAGCCTTGGCTTTCAGTGTAGTCACCCAGACGCACTCCATCCATTTTTTCCATTGCGAGCACTCGTTTTGATGAAACTTCTTCATAAACAAGAGGCACCTTATATTTTTTGTAAGGTGCAAATAGTTCGCGATATTTTGTTAGTTGGGTTGCTTCTCTTTTGTAGTCTAACTCTTTTTTAAAGTTGGACTCTAACTCTTGAAACACCTCATCTAAATCTATAGATTTATTTGTGCTCTTTAAAAACAAGCTAACTAAGCTCTTTAATGTTTTCATATCACTGCTAACAGATTTACCGACCTTAGGATATTGAATCTTTAATACGATTTCATTGCCGGCATAAGTAGCCGTATGCACTTGACCAATACTCGCTGCAGCAATCGGTTCTTCCGACAGGTTCTCAATCAATTTTTGATTGTCCCCAAGTTCTTTGGATAAGATATTCTTGACTGTTTTAATATCCATAAATTCGCTTTGATCATGCATTTTACGGAGTATTTTGACGACTTCTTGAGGCAGCATATCACTAAACTCAAGACTGAGCATTTGCCCCACTTTAAGAGCTGCACCCCTGAGTTGACTCAGTGTTTTTACAATCTCGATAGCTTGTTTTTTTTTGGACTCTAAATTTGCAGCAATATCTTCGATACCCAGTTTAGACTGAACCCTACTCGCAACCTCTTTTCCAAGAATATAGCCTGTTGTCCTTAAAATTTTTCCTACTCTAAAAAATCTCGAAGTTGGAATTTTTTTTGATTTCTTTGCCATTATTACCTATTTTTCTACAAACACACGTGCTGCATCAAGCGAACGAGTCAATATGATCACTCATACCTTTAGCTGCAATACGAGCTGTTGTCCAAGCATTCTGAAAATTAAATCCACCTGTTACACCATCAATATTGAGGACTTCACCAGCAAAGAACAAACCCTTAGATAGTTTACTTTCCATAGACTTAAAGTTTACTTCTTTCAACTGAACTCCACCACAAGTTACAAACTCTTCTTTAAAGACTCCTCGGCCTTGAACTTCAAACGAAAACTCTTTGATATGCTTTGTAAGCCTCTCTATAAAAGCATGAGAAGCTTTATCCCAACATGATGGCAGGTCATCAAAATCAGACAACAAAAAAGCCCATAAACGTTTAGGAATGCCTAATTTTGGGGTAGACACCAAGCTTTTACGAGGTGACAACTCTTTAGAGCTTAGAAGTAAATCGGTAATTTCACTCTTAGAGTGGTTCATTAAGAAATCTATCTCAAGAAGACTTTTATACTTTGTTTGTGCTAACTCTTTTGCTGCAAAAGCAGATATTCTTAAAACTGCCGGACCAGAAATACCCCAATGGGTAAACAACAATGGGCCTGATGCAGAAAACTTCTTTTTTCCTATCTCCATTTTCAGATGAACCAATGGCATAGACAAGCCTGAGAGATCTTTTATGGCTTGAACATTAGACTTAAAAGTAAAAATACTTGGGTATAAAGAAGTGACCTCATGACCTAAAACTTTTGCAATAATATGACCCGTTTTAACTCCACCTGTTGCCAATAATACTGATTTTGTTTGGTAACGATTTCCTTTTGCGTCTTCTATAGAGTACATTTTATGATTATAAACTACCTTAGAAACTAAAGTCTGATGCTTCACTTCTATTTTGTAGCGGCTCACTAAATCTGTAAAGCATCGAATCACTGAAGAAGATTTGTTGGTTGTAGGAAAAATTCTACCGTCTTTCTCAATATGGTGATTCAGGCCTTTTTCTTGAAACCACTTAAGCATTTCTTTAGGTCCCCAGTGATGAAGTGGCCCAATGAGCTCTTTTGTTCCTCTAGGGTAGTTTTGAACTAAATTTTTAGGCTCATAACAATGATGAGTAATATTACAACGCCCACCACCAGAGACTTTAACCTTCTGTAGAGATTGCTTTGTAGCTTCTAAAATAAGTACTTTAGGATTTTCAGAAGAGAGCTCACATAAACTAATAGCACTAAAATACCCAGAAGCTCCACCGCCCACTATAACAGCATCATAAACCTCTGATTGACTCATAAATACACCTTAAAAACATCATACTTCCAAATAAAAAACATGCTTATCATGACGAAAGCATTCCAAGCAAAGAAAATACTCTTGAGAAAAGATAGAGTATATTTTTTTTGGACGATTATAGCTTCAAACATAAAAAACACAGCTCCTAGTCAGTTCCTAACCAAAAATTTAATTCACCGAGTATATCTCGCCCTGCGAAAGGGATAAGATAAAACCATAGATGAGTAGGCCAAAATTCGGGACTTGAAATCATCAATAACTCTCTTTGCAAAACTCATATTCATGCACACAACCTAGCATGACTTCTAGTTTTTTCCTTGCTTAAAATACAAAAAACCTCTCTTCATGAAACACACAAAGAGAGGTAAGATAGGGTTATGATACTTATTTTGCCTGAATAGACACAATACTTCCTAAAGTGACATCATCAAGAACTAAAAAACTCAATCCATTTTTGATGTAAGACGTCGTTTCAATACCGTTGACAAAAACCTTCCAATCAATATTACCTTGAATACCTGAAAGCAATTTCGCATCAAAAACATAATCCTTAACATGACTTACAATATATTTATAAGATATTCTTACAGTCGACGTTTCATCTTCAACACAATCGCTGTAGTCTACTTCGTTAGATGCATTTACTTTTACTTTTGTAGCATCACAGATCTCGTTGTCTGTTTTAACAAGCACATTACCAACCGGAAGATGTTCAAGTATATACTTATCATCACCTAGAGTTGATTTAGAATTTACAACGATTTGCTTCCCTTCACTCCAATCAAACTGCTGAATATAGAAACCTATATTATTCACACTAAATGAAACCAGATTGTTTGTACCAGCCTCATGTATGGAAACAATCGAATTAGCATTTGCATATGGGTAGAATAGCACTGGTGTTTCTGCTTGTGCATACTTAACTTTAAGAGTTGAGTTTGCGATAGGTGCATTCACAAATTCCAAAGTAGTTCCAGCATTTGTCACAGTATAAAGATTTGAAGGAATCAAAGTATCAGCAACATAAACCTCTAATGTTCCCGGATGAACTGTCCCTTTTAAGTCAAACACACTCGAAAGTTTCATGTTTTTTGTATAAATAACTTTGATTTGACTGTGTAAAGGAGCTTGATACACAAGTTCATTTGTTGATGCATCATATTGATATTCAGATTTCGAAATTTCTCGATTATTCACAAGGACAGAATCAATCCCTGAAGAAGTTTTTTCAGAGAGTTTAAATCTTGTTTGCAGCTTTGTTGCACCTACAGTGTAATCAACATCAATATTTGAACCGTAAGTTGGAGCCTGGCCAAAAACTATCAAATCATTATTTACTGTATAACCTGAATTCACCACATTGCCATTGATAGCTACTTGAACACTGCCTTGATCAGGTGTATTTGAAAGCTTAAACTGAGACTTTAATAACTGAGCCATATCTTTAGATATTTGAACAAGTGTTGATTCATAACTTTCATCACAAATTGATCCCCAAGTACCTTTCGTTGCATCTACTGCATCTGCATATGAGTGAGCAGGCTTGAATGCCGTTGAACATTCAGACTGAGCTTGTGATGGATGCCAAAAAAGACCATAAACTCTTGCTGACACACCTAATGTTCTAATGCTCTTTAAATAATTAAGTAAGTTATCCGCAGAAGCCTCACCAGCATATGGACATTCACCTCTGCTACTACACTCATCTTCATCAGATACCGCAATAACCGCTACAACCGAATTTTCACGCACCCAATTTCCAGCCCAGCAATTTCCCTCTAATGCTCGCCTAGATTGGTAAAGACCACGTTCCAATGCTGAGCCTTCAACTCCAGCATTCACAGCTGCAGCAAACCTAGCTTCTACATTTGCCTCACCTTTACGAATCACATCACGGATACAACCTTCGTTTGGGTCTGTCGTATTCACTGCAATCTGCCAGTCAAAACCCTCTAAGTGACCGATTAAAGATTGAAACTTCGATGCCAAGTTAATCTGTTCTTCTCTCATGGAAGCCGAACTATCAACGTTTAAAACGACATCTAGACTACCTTTTTCAAGCTGCAAGAAATTATCACGCACATCCTGACCAACTTTTCCTTGAGTAAAATTATCTGTAACTTCTGAACCTGAGTCTTGATTAAAGTGAATTAGTTTTTGTGTGTATTCTCTTACCAATTCAACTTGTTTTGTGTCAGTATTTGATTGCACTCCAATTTGAACACTGCCTTGACCAAATTGAGTAGATTGGAAAGTTTGAGTTACTAAACCCGGCACGTCTACTTTAGGTGGCAGTACGACAGTTGGAATTTCAATTTCAGGAATATTTCCTGAAGTAGGAAAGCTTGGGTCAATACCCGGCTCACCATTAGGAGTTTGACGTGGCCCAGAAGGGTCAATTTCCTCTCCCGGAATACTTGGTAGTACTTCAGGATTTTCACCTGCTGGTGTTTTCTGAACAGAATCATAACTTACCGTCGCAACTCCTGCATCAGTGGCAAACTCACTATTTTGGCCACAGTGGACAATAAACAGCGACAACATCACTAGCCACAACCCCTTAAGGGACAAGTTCAACATTTTCATGGGTGTTTCCTCTAAATAAATCCCAATTTTTTTTGAGAGCAAATCTCTCATAAAGAATATTCGGAGGCTCATCACAGAAAATCAGAAATCATCGTAAAACTATAAAATCATTGATATAAATCGGCATGTTTTTAACCAGCTATAACGTAGCAGGAAGAGTATAAAAGGGCATATAACCCTTAAGACCTCATTTTCTTAACTTCTTTTCTTCTTCTAACCAGCTAACAAAAGATTCAACCAGTTTATCTAATATTTGCTTATGTTGATCAAGGATGGTTGATTCTGCTTCATCATTTCTAAAGACAGAAGTGTTAGGTCCACTCACAAATGCACTTTTTGAACTTTGTATAAATTGAAAGAAATTTTCACTCGGTTTCAATGTAGATGCCTCTATAAAGAAACCTTCGTTTTGAAGGCTCAAAGGGTTTATATAAAAGTGTTTGGGTGTTTGAAGTGCATTGTACAACCTAGAAACCTCAGTAGGAGTCATCGTGTCCTCTTTAAAGTTCTCTATTTCATTTAATGTATACGACTTAAATTTACCAGTTTGAGGCCCATAATAAACTCGCTCTTCAGTGCCGGGAATCGTTACGTATCTTAGTTTATCCTTATCAGTGATATCTGCTGCAATATATAAAGCAGGGTGCTCAAACTGCCCTCTTAAGCCACGAATTGCAAATGAAAGATAAGGATTATCAAGATTACTACGCGACAATGCCTCATCACAGGCATCAAGATAGTCTTCTGGTATAGGAAAGTAAGGATGCTCTGAATCATGACATGATACACACTTATATTGTCCACCACCTAAACTAGGTACCGTCAACGAGTCATCATCCTGATTATCTTTATAAGGATAGCTTGAATCAACAGACCAACGATCGTAATCTTCTCTTAGAATGACTGGTAATTGAGTATAAATCGGAAATACTTTTTCAAAAAACACTTCGGGGGCTAGACATTTTATTCCTTCTATCGGAGGAGCATCAGCATAAGATGGAAGTGAAGCCGTTTTATCTGTTAATTCTAAAAAATCAAAGGCCAGAGCGATTTTATCTTCTAAAATCCCTTTATCTACAGGAATAAGTACTGCACCATAAGAAATAATAGCATTTGGAGGTCTAATACCTTGTTCTCGAAATGATTTATCTGTATTGCTAATTTGACCGTTTATGAGAAAATCAACTCCAGTTAATTGTAAATTTCTTAATGATTGATCAGCATCTGGGATATAGATTGGCGATGAAATTTCGTAAAATTTACTATGATGAACCACATCTGCTTCGATAGTGCCTCCCACTGGTAATGTCCACTGTAATTTTTTTATTTTTTTCTGTTCACCGTTATCGTAACGCCCATAACTTGAAAACCTTGTTAATGAAGGATCATCATTAATAGAACCCGCATTTTCTTCAGTAACAACTCTTAATAAAAAAGCATCTGTCTTACTAGTTTCTGAGGTTTGATGAAGACGTATTCTATATGATTTCCCACGCTTAAGCTTGCTAGTACGGCCTATTCTCACCCAATTTAAAGCAGAGTTTCTGTTCTCGTTTCTGCATGGATATATTGCTTCGCCTAATTGTTTTTTAAACTCATCATACTCATGTATAGAAACCGCGAACTGACCTAGTGATTTAGTAAATAAATCAAAATCTAGATCTTCGCTTGGGCCTATATCTCCAAATGATAAATAGTCAGGTACTGAAAAGAAGAAATCAGCATATCCAGGGTGCGTTAAGGTTTGACTCAAATTGTTATCAAGATCCACAGATTCATTAGAATGAACTTGAATTTCAGATGGCTGCAAGGTTCGAGGACCTCCAAACCTAACAACTGAGTCTACAGTTAAATAACTAAGTATATTATCTGCGTTAATTCCACGGCTTTCTACAATAGAACTGATTAAAGTTTTTATGCTAGCACTTTTACCTGCCCCTGTGGAAAGAATATTAAGAATATAATTTTTTTGTTCAGAAGTTAATGGATTTACAAAATTTAAATTTTCAGGATCTGGAGTGGTTTTATAGTCTAAATCAGTCACTGATGAAATGATTTTGTTTTTTGGCAAAACATCAATTGCATTAAATACATAATCATCTCCATTAACTAAAATATTTTTACCGTTAACAGGGTCTACCAACCTTGTATTTAATCTAAAAACATACTTTACAGTTATTTTGTCTGCTGTATGAGCTGCCTGCGAGAGAGTAACTTCAGGTGATTCGTCACAAGCATTATAGGTTAGTATTCTTGCAGCTCCAGATAATGAGCTTGGTGGGTATTTAGTACTTGAAATAGCAAAGCTATTTTGAAACGAACCTGATGCAATTTCAAACTTTGTGTTTTTTGTAAGTGTTGCTCCTTCAGCTTCAAATAATAAAAAACCTAAATTATTTAATGCAGGATATTTTTCTAATTTTGCATTAACTGACACCTCATCAGAAGATATAAATTTTCCTAACTGAATCCCTGTATTTACTTTTGAAAAAAATGATTTTACTGCATTCTCTAGCTGAGGGTATGCTTTTGTAGACACTTCTTGGTTTGGATGAGGGTTTTTAGAATCACCAACTTTATTTAAGTAACGATTCGACTCCAAACCACTCCCCATTAAACCTACTCCCGTTTCCGAAGCTTGAGTACGAATACTAGAAGCAAAGGGGTACGCACCATCACTATGACATACAGCACATTCCCCCCTGACAACAGGATAGACCGTATTTAAAAAAGCTTGTGATAACTCTGCTGCTGACGCTACGCCTTTCGATTGGCTTTTAGGCTCTTCAGAGCAAGAAAACACCAAGACACTTGACAGCAATAAAAGATATTTAACAAACATTCAACAACCTCAAGATTTTTTTAAAGGTATATATTTTCCAAGCAAACCTTCATCAAATCGCTTCCCTTTGGTAGCAGAATTAAAATCCACACCACTCTTGACTTTAGACACATGGTTCATAGCTCTTCGCATTGTTTCAAAAATAACTGCCTTTGCGTTATTTTCATCATAACCAATTGGGTTACCTTCTCTTGCTATTCCACCGTCAAGCCCATAACCCACTTGATGAAAATCTACATCTGGCTTATTAGCTTTATTTCCAGCCAAGATGATCATCATTGAACCACCATTGCGACCTCTATCACCAATATTTACGCCAAGCTCCAGATCAACATCTTCACCATTCATAGAAACGGTTCTAGTATCTGTCGAACCATTACTGTAAGTCGCACCATCAGATGAGAAGTACATTACAATTGGTTTATTTGTTTGATGGTAGTAATTTATAATTGGCCAAATAGAACCTGTAAAAATATTACGATCTTTCTCATACCCATCACTTGACCCATTATGATAATCAAAACCACCACCAGTATAACCTGCACATGTCGCAAGAGAGTTCTCTAACAGATAAACCATAGAAGCCAAACGATCACCATTTGCATCATCTGCAAACACAGTATTTAGCAATGGAATTTCAGACCTAACATCTATTGTCTGCGAGAATTTTTCTACTTTTTTTGCCGCACTATCAATTCCACAACCAAAAACTTTATGAGCTTCATCATTGCTGATTCTTGTTCGCATGTAGTTCTCTAAGGCAGAGAAATATTTTTTTCTCACATCTACAGGCATTGATTCGAGCCCTGTGCCAACTAAATCATTTACTTTATCAGTAACAATATTTGATACTTCAGTAACTCCAAAAGCTGGGACAGCATTCAAACCACTTCGATTTGTACCTGAGTTATTACTCACTAAATTAAAGTCTGAATTTCCTCGTAGGTTTCGAACCATCGATAAAAAATTTTGCTCTGTATCTCTACTATCATCTGATGTTCTATGACAAAATGAAATGATTTGCATTTTTGATTCTAAATCAGAAAGCCCAGATCCAAATACATCCATTGCAGACTGGTAGATATAACTGTGTTGTTGCATTGCATGCCCACCCAGAGTGACGTATTCACTACCACTTAAAGAGGGGTGACTCCTTGGAGAAGCTCCATAGTTGACAAAATCATTCGATGAAAAACCACCTGTAACTCCAGTGTAATCTTCTGGTTTTCCATGGCTATTTAATCCTAAGGCTAAACCATGCCCCCACAAGTTTCTACCACCTGAAAAGTGAAACTGTACCATTGGACACCCAGACAAACCTTCAGGTACAGAGCAAGAAAGACCTTCTGCTTTTGCCTCTAAACTTAGAAACAATTGCATCAACGAAGGCATTGCCATTGTCATAGCTCCAGCATAGACACCTGACGCAAAAAATTCACGCCTAGTCTTTGGTATTTTATGATCTTTATGTAAGTGAAGTCCACTTGCAATGAACTCATCTTGAAAATGTTTTAAAAACTTAGAAAAATTACTCACAAGATCTCTCCCTAAAACAATATTTTAGTAACTACAATATAGCTACAAGTGATTATTTTTGATTGTTTTAATTTTGTTGCATTTTCTTGAGTTTCAAGCTCAGTACCAACAAGAAGCTGCAAAGCATTATTAGATAAAGTGCGTTGGACAGTTTCATCAAAGGAAGCCCTACCTGCTAGAGTTGTAACAAATTTATGAATATCCTCAGACGCATCTTCTTTTATATAAAAACCACATCCTGCCGTCGCCACCTTAGATGCCGCAATAAACACTGCATCACTCGGATTTGTAAGAGTTACGAATGTGTTGTTTGGTAATTTTTCCTTTAATGTTTCAAACTCTGATGCTTTCGACAAATCAGAAGGGTTCAAACCTAACATTTTTGAAACTATTGCCAGATACTGTGGAGCATTTCTTAATACTCTTTTACTTTCAGTCTTGATAATCACTTCATCCGCTAACTCTTCACTAACAGCAGAAATCGATACTCTTTTTGGGGATTCAGAAGCATCCTCACAAGAGGACCATAAAGGCAGGAACACCAAGCAAATAAAACATAAGATTTTATTTTTCATTATTAGACCCCGACTCCGCACAATACAATGCCGCATTAATAAATGAATTCTTCATTTTAAAATTTTTTCTAAAATTTTTAACTTCTTGAGTTAAAAAAACTTGCTCTTTCTCTGAAGGTTCATACCCACACGATACTTTAAAAGCTTTTTTTACTTGGCACTTAGCAAAACCATCTGAATTTGAAATCATTTTGCCAAATGACTTTAAACCAAACCCAGATCTTTCTGTTTGTTGGAGGCCCAATAATCTTAATTGATTTTCTGTAAGGTCCGTTCTCCATTCATCATTTCTAGGGATATGACCCGTTGACTCAACGATTTTAAGCATTTTATTTGCATTTGAAATTGGTCTCACACTATCAAATCGTAAACTATTTGATCTAAAATTATAGTCTATCGCAGCTGTGGCCATTTGATCCATTGCACCATGACATGTCTTACAAACCGCTTTAAATGTTGTTACAGAACCATCAGGGTCTTTCTTTCCTACATCTCGTAAAATGTAGGTTTCAATAATATTAGGGTCCTGCATATCACTTAATTCAAGACAGAAAGCCTCCCTTAAAATCATCGGGTACAACCTTCTATTGGTTCCTGCTTCAAATGCAGCTCTTGCAAACCCCCTGCTTGTAAGAATACCTGCGGTAGCACTCTTCTCTTTTAGAATCAAAGGAACTTGACTTACTAGCGTTAATGCATCTTGATGGTGATATGCATCCAATGCTTCTAATTGTTCATAATGCTTGTTTCTACTATGGAACGGAACTTCAATTCGCTCGGAGTTATTTGACAAAATTAAACTATCACCACTATCTTCAACCTTACCATTTCCTTGAGCTATGATATCGTCATAAAGAATACGACGAAAATCAATACCATGAACAATAGCTGCAATAATTGTTGCAGAGGTAGAGTTTAGCTCTGCACCCGAATTGCCATCAATATCCGACCATGAATCAGCAAAATCTCTTAAAACTACGTTTACAAACTCTTTTGAATTTTTAGTAATATGCTCACCTGCAGCAAACATTCCGTCTTTCTCTACAATACTCTGGACTTGCTGCAACTCAGGCTTTGTAGGCAAAGTTGAAGTTAGGTTTAAAAAAAGATGGCAAGCTTTATTAGTCCCACATTCTGTACCTGATGAATAAACAAGACTAGATATACTAAGGCAAATGATAGCACCAAAAATGCTTATTTTTTTTAATTTCATATATTGTCATTTCATAATGAGAAAATTTCTTAAGACTATGTCGGTAGAAAAGCTAAAAACTTTGATAGGCGTAAAAAAAAGAACAATAAAAACAAACAACTACACCATAAAAAACATTTTTTTTTGAGCAATGAAAGTAAATCACGAGGGTCAAAATAAGGCGTTTAAAAGCAAATCACTAAAACAAAAAAAACGTGAAAAGCATGGAACTCTATCATAGCAATTAAACGATATAGTATTTATTTTTTGAGAAAATCTACTATTTCTTTATAATTAAAATCAAAATATGGTGAAAATCTTTTTGCATTTTCAGCTCCAAAAGATTCTTCAAGCCTTCTTTTTAATTCTCGCCCTGAAAGTTGGTAATCTGGAGGATAGATTTCATTAAATTTCTCATAAGACAAATCCAGTTTTTTCATGATCTCTTTTGTAAAATGAAAATTTTGACCTAATGCTGAGCTCAACAGATTTTGGTCTGACCTTACTAATGGAAACGAGTGGTTAAGTCGAGCATATTCATCAATTTTCGACACCAAATCAAAAGCTACTAAAGCAATTGAATCAGAACAAACATAAAAACCATAGCTATTTAGTGGAAGTTGAAATTGATTCTGAATATCATGAATATGCTTGGTTACTCTCCCAACAGAAGTCAACACAGCAGCATTTGCAGAACCATGAAAAACGGTATCAACGTGTGTTTTATACCACTGTGGTCTTTTATAAAGTCGAGGTCTCCAAAATGAAGCGTGCCCTGGTAGTGCATCATTAGGGATTCCCATATAATATTTGGTTCCTGCAACTCTAACCCTACCACTTTCTGTTTGTTTGGAAATAAGTAATTCAATCTCTCCATGCTCACCGGGTATAAATAATTTCTTATTTTGTTCATTGTGCATAAACCAACTTGGGAATATAATTGGCAGAAATTCTTTTGTTTTAGGGTCTTTGTAATAAAAACCAAAAAAGTCCACAAACATACGAGTTGTTGCTAACTCCAAACTAAATCCAAGAGAAT
This sequence comes from Oligoflexales bacterium, assembly GCA_023301465.1. Taxonomy (GTDB): domain Bacteria; phylum Bdellovibrionota_B; class Oligoflexia; order Oligoflexales; family JALZUQ01; genus JALZUQ01. Next base: position 62,598 of record JALZUQ010000012.1, on the reverse strand, counting down.
CAATCATTTTAGTGAAGTCAAGGTATGTACTAACCACAAAAGTCTTTTCATGGGCTGAGGAAGGATCATAAGTAACACGATATTTTTTCTTTGCATCAAATTGGCTTTTAATCAATGCATTAAGTAGTTCAGATATATTTTTGCTGTTTTGAAAATAACAGTCTGTGATTTGCTGTTCGATGACTTGTGCATATAAATAAACATTAATATTTGGATATGATTCTTTTACAAAATCTGGCTCTTTATTACATTCATTAATCTCAATAACAAAGTTATTACTGATTTTTGGAAACAATTCAACTTGATTGGATTCAATCTTATTTTTTCGAAAAACATATTGTTGAATAATAGGCACTAAGGACAGAGGCATCGTTGCAAAATACCTTAATTGCTCAGCCAGAGTATCAATTTTTCTTTCGGCAACATCATTTATCTTAGATTTATAGCTACGATAAACTTCTTGTATTTCCTTAGGTAGTTGACTTACTTCATCTTCTAACAATGGGAATTTTTCTTGTGCGACTGAAGAAAGAAATGTAGAAATTTCTCCTTTTTTTAAAAGTAAATTTTTACTTAAAAGCTCATGAAGGAATATATTTTCAGAAGACAGATCATCAATTTTTTTATCATATAACTCCTGTAAGTAACTACCAGATTTTTGCATTTTGATACTTGAAGTTAATTGCTGTTGATCTACTCTTAACTGACAACCGCACAACAACAATAAACAAAAATATATGATAAATACTTTCAAAACTGCCCCCAACTAATTTCAAATCGTTTCATCCATATTAACATGAAACGTGGAGGTTTTTTTTGGTTAGAAAAGCTTTATTTTAATAAACATCACACTTAAAAATGATAAAACAACAATCCCAAACACACTCGTAACCTTTATCCATAAAGGGCGATATTGAAGGGGAATATTCGTTTTTTTGCCAAAATATATAAAATGATTCAAAAGAGCTAAAACGGGACTTACTAATGCCGTTAAAGTTGTTGCTAAGTCTATCATTTGCTTAAAATTTTCCATGAAAAACGCCAATAAAAGCATAGCACCTAAGCATAGAAACCAAAGAGAACCAAGATAGAGTTTTTTATATGAGCTCTTTTTATTGAATACCTGCTTATAAAGCCCTGCCATCACGCGAGGATAACCATCGGCAATAGATAAGGTCGTCGAAAACATTACTGTGAATGCACATACCCCAACCAACCCAACACTCCACGTTCCCAACTGAACAGAGAAAGCATTAATAATTTGCTTTGAAAATCCAATTGCAGAAGCAGGTAGCACTCGTTGGCTTTCAAAAAACAAACTCGCTCCCATGAACATAAAACAAAATGCTAAAATACCTGTCATAATATAGCCAACACGAAAATCGAACCAAGAGTCTCTTAGCTTTAGTTCTTGGTTATTATCTTTTTTTGCTCTTATTTTCTCTAGCGTCCAATAAGAGTTTAAAACCGCAATATCAATAGGTGCAGGCATAAAACCCAGTAATGCCATCATGAATATAAAGCTTTCAGATGTAAATAAGTTCTCAGGCCAAAATAGGTTCGTATTAAATGTCATTTTAGAGATTGCAATTCCTGTTGCTGCAAATGTAGATATTGTCATAACAATAAAAACAACCTTCATGAGTTTATCTAGCTTTTGGTAACCTCCAAGTTGTAGTAAAATAATGCAAATCAACAACAAAACGAATGAGGTGAGAATGATGGACCACTGAAAACCAGTAATTGCCAGAAAAAGTGCCGAAGTTACTAATGTTACTGCTGCTAAAACGATGAAAAACGGGACGAATGCAAATAACGCAAATAGCCATACAAATGCAGAGTGTTGTTTACTGTATGCGTCTAATAGGGACTCACCTGTTTGAGCAGAATAAAGAGAGCCAATTGCAAAACTAGGAAACTTTACAAAAAGCACAAGGAGAACAGGCAAAAGCATTCCCAAACCATAAACACCACCAGCTCTCGTGCTCTGAACTAAATGCGATACACCAATAGCGGCCCCAGCAAACAAAATCCCGGGACCCAAACGTTTGAACCAATGATCATAAGAAGACATTCAATATCCTTTTATTTCATGTGAAGTCAGCGTCAGCAATATCAAGATATATAAGCCAAATGAATAAATTCCACCATACATGAAACCTTTTGAGAAGATTGGATTTCAAGATGAATGAAGCAACAGAGAGCTGAAGGAATTCATAACTACTCTAAGCTTTCTAGAAACTTACGCCCTACTCTTCTATAAGAAAGCTCTTGAAACACTTGCAATTCTTGGCTAAACATGCTTTATGATGGTGGTACATTCCTGAGGACTTATAGCCCTCCAATTGGCACGAAAGTGTTGGTTGAAAGGGTTTTTTTTATGAGGTTTGCTTGATAGATACGCTAGAAACACTTGATATCATTGATAAAAAACTTGAGCCGTTGGAGCTTCGATGCATTGATATCCGATATTCTAGCCCTGTTTTAAGTATCTTTATAGACTTCCCATTGGACGCAAAAAACGATGAGAACGTTGCCATCCAAGACTGTGTAAGAGCAACCAAAGAGCTCAGAGACTGGGACCAACTAGAACGCTGGTACGGTAAATCATTCGAACTTGCTGTATGCTCACCGGGCATTGAAAAACCAATCGTAAGAATAGAAGACTTCAAAAACCATTTAGGTGACTACTTTAAAATTAAACTCAAAGAAAAACTAGATGGCCAAAAGAATTTCCAGGGAGAACTCCTAGAAATTGAAGGTGATGAACGTTCTCAAGCAAAGCTTAAGATTGAGTTCGAAGAAAAAATTTCTGTAGTACCTGTTAGCTATATTCAACAAGCTGACTGCCATATTAAAAAACTAAATCATTCAGAAAAGAAGCGAGGATAAATTCAATGCAAGTGGCTAAAGACTTAAAAAGTGTCATCTCGGTTGTCTCTAAAGATAAGAACCTAGATGAAACCATTATTGTAGATGCCCTTGAGCAAGCTATGATTCATGCAGCACGCAGAACCATGGGCTTAACGGTTGACTTAGAAGCTCATTACAATGAAGAAATTAATGAAATCGAACTCTTCCAGTTCAAAACTGTTGTTGAGAAAGTAGAAGATAAAGACTTAGAAATAATCTTTGATGAAGCCACAAAGCATGACTCTGAAACTACGGTTGGTGATGCACTTGGTTTTAAAATTGACACAAAAGCTTTTGGACGTATTTCTGCAATGTGTGCAAAGCAAATTATCGTTCAAAAGGTAAGAGACGCCGAAAGATCTCAAGTGCATGAAGAATTTAAAGACCGCGTTGGTGAAACACTTAGCGGTTATGTAAAAAGAATTGAAAGAGGAGACATCATTGTCGACCTTGGTAGAACGGAAGCGGTAGTCCCATACCGTGAACAAATACCTTCTGAAAGATACAAAGCAAAAGATAGAATTCAAGGTTACGTGATGGATGTAAAACGTGCATCTCGTGGACCACAAGTTATTATGTCTAGAGGGCACTCTGGATTCCTAGTCAATCTGTTTGAGCAAAATGTGTCTGAAATTTATGACGGTATTGTCTCCATTGAAGGTGCTGCTCGTGATGCTGGCTCAAGATCTAAAATAGCTGTTTTTTCAAGAGACGCTTCTGTTGATCCAGTTGGTGCATGTGTTGGTATGAAAGGCCAAAGAGTCCAAGCAATTGTACAAGAACTCAATGGCGAAAAAATTGATATTATTCCTTGGGATGAAGACCCAGCGAGACTTGTTTGTAACGCCCTTGCTCCTGCTGCTGTATCAAAAGTGATTGTTGATGAAGACAACCAAAGCATGGAAGTGATCGTATCAGATGACCAGCTATCTTTAGCAATTGGTAAAAAAGGACAAAACGTAAGACTAGCAGCACAACTTAGTGGTTGGAGACTAGATATCAAAAGCGAGTCTAAACTGGACGAAGCTTCTGCTGGAGCAAAAATCAGACTTGCTCAACTACCGGGACTTGGCATCATGCGTGCTGACATTCTTGTCAATGAAGGCATTAAATCAGTTGAGGACTTAGCTGAAACAGCTATTAGAAGTATCGAACGTGCATTAAATGTTGATAGCGAAGAAGCAAATCGCATCAAAGAAGCTGCCGCTTCAATGGTGGGTAAAGAAGGCCCTGACCTAGAGACTATTGAACGTGAGCGACAAGAGCTTCTTGCAAACTCTTCTGCTGCACCAAAAGTTGAAGAAGAAAAAGCACCTGCGGTAGATACCCGCAAAAAAGAACGCACTGAAATGTTCTTAAAGTTAAATGGTGTCGGTGAAGCGGCTGCTAGTGCATTAGCAGATGCAAACTACGGAACCGTTGGTGATATCATTGCAGACTCTCCGGAAGAACTCTCAGAAAAAACCGGACTTCCAATCAGTATTGCAAAAACGGTACAGATGGCTGCGGATAAATATTGGCAAGTAAATAAACCACAGCAAGTGCTGAGTGACGATTGATAAGAAGCAGGATGAATTCAAGAACTATAGAAGACATGTAAGTATTGAACACAAGTATCGGAGTTGATTATGGCCAAAACTAGAGTTTACGAACTGGCCCGAGAACTAAACATAGAAAGCAAGCAACTTGTTGCTAGGATTAAGAATGCAGGCATTGAAATCAATAGCCATCAAAGCACACTGACACCCGGCCAAGTAGATGACATCAGAAAGCTAATAGCTGGTGAACAAGTCGATATTGCTAAACCAAAGAAACGCGTTGTTATCAGAAGACGCAAAAAGGTTGAGCCCGAACCAGAGGTGGCTCCTGAAGAGCTTTCTGCCGAACCTGTTCAAGCAGAACAAGCACCCGAACCTACTGAACCATCAATTGCCGTTGAAGCTGAAACAGCCACAGACTTGACTCAAGAAGCTCCAATAGTAGAAGCACTTGCCGTCGCCACCCCTAGTAGTGAGCCTGATGAAGTAAAAGATGTTCAACTCAATGCTACTGAACAACCATCAACAAAAAAAGCTCCAAGTACTCCAACCATGTCTGCAAGAGCCGCTAAGTTAGCAAAAACTGCTAAACCACGCGTAAAAAGCTCAGCAACTATTGTTCGAAAAGCTAGCCCAGAAGAAGCAAGCCGAGCTCTCCGACAACAAACTGAAAACGCTGCAAAACGTGGTGGCGGAAATGAAGCTTACAGCACAAGAGGACCAAGCAACTCTGGTGGGTCGGGTAATTACCCACCTTCTAGCAATGCTGACCCTAGAAAAGCTGGTGGATTTGCACCGAAGAAGACTGCGAAAGAGGAAGAAGAAGAACGCGTACGTCGTTTGAATAATATCGCAAAGCAAAAACGTTCTAACATGAATGCAAGAATGCTCCTTAGAGAAATTGCTTCGGTATCGACTCCAGATGAACTTCTAGATCGCACAAAACAGCAATCTCGCAGAAGAACATTCACTCCATCTGCAAGCATGAACCGAAAACGTGACTTAAAACGTCGTAAAGACCTTAAGAAAACAGAAATCACCACACCAAGAGATGAGTACCGAGTGGTAGAAATGCAAAAGACGATAAAAGTCGGAGACCTTGCCAAACAACTCAGCGTGAAGTCAAACGAACTCATCAAAAAGCTTATGGCTCAAGGTGAAATGCTAACAATTAACGATAAACTAGACTTTGATACGGTTCAGTTGATTGTTGAAGATTACAATTACACTGTTAAAAGTGTTGAGAAGAAACTCGATGATATTATTGTCACAGATTTCAGTAGCCACGAACAATTAAGACGCCCACCTGTTGTTACAGTGATGGGTCACGTTGATCATGGTAAAACTTCAATTCTTGATGCTATCCGAAAAACTGATATTGCAGCCGGTGAAGCTGGTGGTATCACTCAACATATTGGTGCATACACGGTTGACCGTAACGGCCAACGCACAACATTCTTAGACACACCGGGTCACGAAGCATTCTCAGCCATGAGAGCACGTGGAGCAAGTGTGACGGATATTGTTATTCTTGTTGTTGCCGCCGATGATGGTGTGATGCCTCAAACGGTTGAAGCAATCTCACATGCAAAAGCAGCTGGCGTTCCTATTATTGTTGCAGTGAATAAAATTGATAAACCAGAAAAGAAATTAGACCGCCTTTATACTCAGCTGACTGAGCACGGCATCCAATCTGAAGAATGGGGTGGAGAAACTCAATTTGTCAAAGTTTCTGCCATTAACGGAACTGGTATTGATGAACTTTTAGAGTCTATCAACCTACTTGCCGAGGTTTCTGAATTTAAATCAACCAATGACCACAATGCAACAGGTGTTGTTGTTGAAGCTCACCTCGATAAAAAACGCGGACCAATTGCTTCTGTGATTGTGACTGCTGGTACTCTAAAAACAGGTGATACTTTTGTTTCTGGTGAAGTTTCTGGTCGTGTCAGACTCTTATCGGATTACAAAGGACAAAAAGCAAAAACAGCCACCCCAAGTGAACCTGTAGAAATTATCGGATTTGATTCTGTACCAAGTGCTGGAGATACTTTCCATGTTGTTGCAGATGAGAAAAAAGCTAAAGAAATTATTAGCTGGCGTCGTCAAAAGAGGCTACATGTAGATGATGAGCCTACAGAAGCACAAACACTTGAGCAGTTACTTGCAAAAGCACAAGAAGCTGACAGGCCTGAACTTGCATTGATTGTCAAAGCAGATACTCAAGGTTCTCTAGAAGCTGTTTGTGAATCTATTTTGAAACTCAACAACGAACAAGTCACAAGCAAAATCCTACACAAAGCAACAGGCGGCATTACCGAATCTGATATCTCTCTAGCACAGACATCAAGTGCAGTGATTATCGCTTTTAATGTAAGAGCTCCTCGTGGACTTGATATGATTGCTGAAAAAGCAAAAGTGCCAATCAGTTACTTCTCAATTATTTACGAGCTTGTTGACTCCGTGAAAGACATGATGGCTGGAAAACTTCCTGCAATCCTCAAAGAGGTATTTCAAGGACGTGCAGATATCAGACAACTTATTAGTGTTCCAAAAATTGGAAATATTGGTGGTTGTGCCATTACCGACGGTAAAGTCTTCCGTAACTCTCATTTGCGACTCATTAGAGATAGCGTTGTGATTTATGAAGGAAAAGTTGGATCGTTACGCCGCTTCAAAGACGATGTCAAAGAAGTCGCCTCTGGATATGAATGTGGTATCGGTATTGAAGGCTACAATGATATTCGCATTGGAGACACCATCGAAGCATTTAAAATTGAAGAAGAAAGACCCACTTTATGAGCAGGTTAAGTAAAGTTTCAGACCAGATCAAAGATGTGGTTTCCATACAGTTCTCTGGGGGTCGCATCAACGACCCTCGGTTGCAAAATATCGCAATCACTGCTGTCAAAATCACCGCTGACCTGCGTCTTGCAACGGTTTACTTTCGCAACTATTCAGACACACCACTAGAAGAAGTAGAAATAGCCCTAGAGAAAATCACAGGCTACCTCAAGCGTAAGATCGCTACCACGACTCACAGCAGACGTATTCCAGACCTTCGTTTTCGTTACGATGTTAGTATCGAAGTCGGTTCAAGAATTGAGAAGTTACTCGGTGAAGTCATCCGAGTTTAATGGGATTATTCCCATCATCAAACCACGCGGCATCAGCTCTTATGATGTCGTGCGTGCTTCTAAAAAAAAGCTCAACCAAAAAAAAATAGGGCATTTAGGAACTCTTGATCCTCTTGCAGAAGGTATTCTTGTGATACTTGCAGGTTCGGCAACAAGGCTTAATAACCTACTTCATGATGATGAAAAGTTTTATGAGTTTGATATTGAGCTTGGTTCACAAACCACAACATTAGATGCTGAAGGTGATGTAGTTTTTACAGCCCCTATTCCTGAGATGTCACTAGATAAAATCCAACAGTGTATCTGTCAGTTTTTAGGGCTAACAGAACAGCTAGCTCCTATTTACTCTGCCATCAAGTTTCAAGGAAAACCTCTTTACGACTACGCACGCAGTGGTAGAGAAGATGAAATCCCAGACGAAGTCCTTAGAAGAGAAGTTCAAATCTCTAAAATTGACCTCGTTACTTTTACGCAAAATAAAATCACATTGGGAGTTCAGTGTTCAAAAGGCACTTACGTTCGTTCTCTCGCAAGAGATATTGCACTGAGACTTGGCACGAGAGGCTTTGCTAGTCGAATTGCTCGCACTCAGTGTGGAGGTATAAGTCTTGGTGACTGCATCCCTTTTGACAGGCTCATATCTAAAGAGACACTCGCTGAAGAACTCGTGACCCCTATTCATCAAATTAAGTCGCTTCCACTTTTTTTGATTCAAAACCCTGAAAAAAAAGCCAAAATCATGCATGGTCAAAGAGTACTCTTGCCTTTAGATAAATCAGATATAGCAAAAAACCCTTTAAATCAAGCGACCTATGTAGTACTAAGAGATGATGAGAAAGCGTTAGGAATCGCTTCTATCGTACGCGGTGAGAATAACTTAGAAATAAAACTAACAAGAGGTCTATAAGATGGTCCAAGATTATTTATTTACATCAGAGTCAGTGAGTGAAGGCCACCCGGACAAACTATGTGACCAAGTAAGTGACCATATTCTTGACCGTATTCTTGCAGAAGACCCAACCAGCCGCGTTGCTTGTGAGACACTTGCAACCACAAATTTTGTTTGCGTTGCTGGAGAAATTTCTACCAATGCAAAAATTCCTTATGAACAAATCGTTAGAGATACCATTGTTGATATTGGTTATACAGATTCAAGCTTTGGAATTGACGGCAATAGCTGTGAAGTCAAAGTAAAGATAGACACTCAGTCTCCTGACATTAGCCAAGGTGTCAGTGCCGGAGAAGGCCTCCACAAAGAAATGGGAGCTGGCGACCAAGGCATGATGTTTGGTTATGCTTGTGATGAAACTCCTGAGTTTATGCCTGCAACCATCGCTTACTCTCACAAACTCTTAAAAAAACTAGCTGACGCAAGACGTAGCGATCCAAAGTCATGGATTAGACCAGACTCTAAGTCTCAGGTAACAGCAGAATACAAAGACGGAAAACTTACAAGAGTTGATGCAATTGTACTATCTACTCAACATGCTCCTGATGTATCGAGAGAGAACGTCGAGGAGTTTATCAGAGAGTCGATTATCAAAGATGTGATTCCTAGTGAGCTGATGGACAGCAACACAAAGTTTTTTATCAACCCAACTGGTCGATTTGTTGTAGGTGGCCCTCAAGGAGATTGCGGGCTTACAGGAAGAAAGATTATTGTAGATACTTACGGCGGACACGGTGCCCACGGCGGTGGTGCATTTTCTGGAAAAGACCCCACAAAAGTAGATCGTTCTGCGGCTTATGCTTCGCGTTATATTGCAAAAAACCTTGTTGCAAGTGGGCTAGCAAGTAAAGCACTCGTACAACTAGCTTATGCAATTGGAGTTGCGGAGCCTATGGGTGTCTTTGTTGATACTTATGGCACTGGAAAAATATCTGAGGGAAAACTTGTCAACATTGTCAAAGAGCTATTTCCAACAAAACCTGCAGAAATCATCAATTTTTTTGATTTGCAAAGACCAATCTACAGACAAACTGCTTCATATGGGCATTTTGGTCGTGAGAGTTTTCCATGGGAAGCTACAGATAAAGCTGATGTATTACGGGGACTTTCGTAATTAATGATAGTGTTGGCAAAGACTTATTAAAAACCTACCAACACCCTTATGGGTTAGGGAATGGTCATTTTAGCACTATCTACGCTTCACTATTTAGAAAAGTTCCACCTTGCTCCTATACAAGGGAGCGTATCTCAACCCCCGACGGAGATTTTTTGGATTTAGACTGGGTATCTAAAGACCACAAAAAACTCCTTATTCTCAGTCACGGTTTAGAAGGCTCATCTCAATCTAAATATATCCAAGGAATGATAAATTATTTTAGCGGTAGAAACTTTGACGCTCTTGCTTGGAATTGCCGTGGGTGCAGCGGTGAAGACAACTTAAAACTACAACCTTATCACTCTGGAATGAGTTCAGATTTAGAGTTAGTCATTCAACATGCAATGAAAAAATATGATCAAATATATTTAATTGGTTTTAGTATGGGTGGAAATATCACTCTAAAGTATTTAGGCGAAAATTCTGATGCAACCCCAAAAGAGATTAAAGGAGCCTGTGCTTTTTCTGCTCCTGTTGACTTAAAATCTGCATCTGCTCAGTTGTCAAAAGGGTTTTCAAAAGTTTATGGAAATCGGTTTTTAGTAACTTTGAAACAAAAAATGCTTTTAAAGAAGGAACTGTTCATTAAAGAAAATATTGACATTAACAATTTAAAAAAAATAAAAACAATCGTTGATTTTGATAATTACTTTACGGCTCCTATGCACAATTTCATAGATGGTGATGACTATTACCACAAATCAAGTTCTCTAAATTTCCTACCACAAATCAAGACCCCTACTCTTATTGTGAATGCATTAAACGATCCTTTTCTTGGTGAAACCTGTTACCCCCACCCTATTGCATCTAAAAACTCTTTTTTGACGTTAGAAACACCAAAAACAGGCGGGCATGTTGCATTTTGTTCAAGGAGCAAGGATGGTAGTTATTGGTCTGAACAACGGGCTTATTCTTTTCTTTCTCAAATATAAATAAGAACTGATCTTTGTAGACCATGCATTTATAAGAAAAGAACTTTAATCACCCATCAATATGATTGCAACGCATAAAATTCAGAAGGATAATTAAGAGTGATTTAAAAAATCACGAATCGGTTCACGCTCATGAATCATGCCTAAAGTATTTTCTACAATGTCTTCGATACTTGGCTTAGAAAAATAGTCTCCATCACTTCCATAAGCAGGGCGGTGAGGTTTTGCACTCAAACACCTTGGTGGCCCATCAAGATAACGGTAACCATTATCACGGTCTAATACTTGTTGCATCATAAACGCAGTTGCACCACCGGGGACATCTTCATCCAAGAACATCACTAAATTTGTTTTTTCAATGGATTGCGAAATCATTCCATATCGATCAAATGGTAGTAATGTTTGCACGTCGATTAATTCAACAGATACTCCAAGATTGTTTAGCTCTTCGCAAGCAGCTTTTGCTACTTGGATACATGCCCCATAAGTCACAATGGTCACGTCCGTGCCTTCAACGAGAACTTCTGGAACTCCTAGCTCTATGGAGTATTCACCTAAGTTATCTGGAACAGACTCTTCTAGCCTGTAGGCATTAAGAACCTCAACGACTAAGGCTGGTTCATTGGCCTGAAATAAAGTTTGATACATACCTGCGGCTCTTGTCATGTCTCTAGGGACACAAACATGAATTCCACGTATAGCGTTGATGATCATTCCCATAGGTGATCCAGAGTGCCAGATACCTTCAAGTCTATGACCTTTAGTTCTGACAATGACTGGTGCGACTTGACCGCCAGCACTTCTATAGTGAAGGGAAGCAAGATCATCTGACATTCCCTGCAAACAATACAGCAAGTAATCAAGGTACTGGATATCAACTATAGGACGTAAACCACGCATTGCAGCTCCTATCCCTTGACCTAGAATAGTAGCTTCTCGAATACCGGTATCAGTAATGCGTAGCTCACCATGCTTTGCTTGGAGGTCTTCATAAACTAGGTTTACGCCACCGAGTTGACCAATGTCTTCTCCAATTGCAAAAACACGAGGGTCTTTTGAAAAAAGTCCATCAAAGTAACGTTGAAGAACAACACGCCCATGAACCTTCTCCGGGTTTTCTGACATTTCCATTGCCACATGCTTCACATTTTCAATGGAATAAGGGTGACTAACATGTAAGTACTCACTGTAGTCGTTTTGTGATTCTTCTAGAGCATTCGCTAACCATTCTTGAAATTTTTGAGAACCACCATGACGGTAACGATACCGGCGAAGCTTTGAAAACAAATCTTTTCTTGTGAAAACACGTGGGCGAAGAGATGCGATTAATTGTGCACCTGCAGCTGAAGACTCATCTTCTCTTAGAGATTCTTTTGCATTGTTATAAAAACTTTGAATACCCTTTTGAAACTCATCCCAAGCTAGTTTCTTAGAATTTTGAACCTCTTTCGCAACAGTTGCTTCTAAGTCATCTAATTCACTAGCTGTCGCTAATTCTGATTTTAGAATCCAGCGACGCATTTGAATCAAACAATCGCCCGTTTCTTCAAATTCTAATCTATCTTTAGATTTGTAGCGTTCATGAGAACCGCTAGTAGAGTGACCTTGAGGCTGAGTGAGATTTACGACATGAATTAAAAACGGCCTGTGCTCTTTACGTGCTAAGTCTGAAACTCTTTCATAAACTTTTGTAAGTTCATCGTAATTTCCACCATCAACTTTGATGATTTCGACCCCCGGTTTATCATCAGATGGATGAAAACCAGCTAAAATTTCAGAAATAGATTCTTTTGTGGTTTGGTATTTATTAGGGACTGAAATTCCATAGCCATCATCCCATACGGAGACCACTAAAGGAACTTGAAGTACACCTGCAGCATTTAATGTTTCCCAAAACAATCCTTCACTGGTTGAAGCATTACCGATTGTCACAAAGGATACTTCACCGCCCTTGTTTGAAAATTTATCAGCAGACTCAAGACCTTTAACATTTCGGTATAACTTGGAAGCATAAGCTAAACCAAGAGAACGAACCATCTGACCAGCCGTTGGAGAGATATCTGAAGAACTTTGACCATGCTCAAGTTGATTCTTCCAGCCATCTTTATCGTCAAAATACCGCGTGGCAAAATGGCTATTCATTTGCCTGCCCTTCGATGCAGGTTCACGATCAATGTCACAATCCGCATAAAGCTGAGCAAAGAATTGTTGGATGTTAGACTGTCCTATTGCAAACATAAAAGTTTGATCACGGTAATAACCTGAACGCCAATCACCTGCTTTAAAGGCTTTTGCCATTGCAATCTGTGCGACTTCTTTACCGTCGCCAAAAATGCCAAACTTTGCCTTTCCAGACAAAACTTCTTTACGGCCAATTAAACTCGCGTGCCGGCTTCGGACCGCTAACAAATAATCATTGATAATGTCTTTAGATGATAAATTCTTCATTTCGGAAGCATACACTTTTAGAGGATCCTATGCACCCGTGTTCATGAGGGTTTTTCATTAAGAACTGTCTAATTTTTTCTCATATCAGTGTGTTTTATACTGGATACCTAGTGACTCTCACCTCATTCAAGGATCTTCAATATCAAAAAAGCCCTCTACATCTGATGAAGTAAGGGGCTTTTGATTTTAGATAAAAGACTTAACTTAAATTGAAATTTTAGAAGTTTTAATTACTTTTTTATAAAAGAAACGAACACCACCAACACCATTTACAGTAATTGGGTTTCCGAAAGTCACAACACCTGAAGAATAACCATTTCCTCTAATACATACTGCTGGTCTATTTATGTCTGATCCTACTGGAGATGTGTTTTTTAGAGAAAGGGTTTTCAAAAGAAAACTTCCAGCCATCACTTCATAATCTAATTCATAGCTAAAGTTATAATCACCTGCAGTACAGTTTTCATATCTTTGGTTTTCAAAAATATAAGTACCAGCTTGCAAAGTAGCCGATGCAAAAGGCTTCAAGGTTTTTGGCATTTGAATGGATTCCACCTTTTCAATACTAGAAATACTCCAACCTTTTGGTCCTGTTATAGAAGTTGTTGTAGCAATTTCAACATTTGCTGTAGCAGTATTTACACCAACACGACAAACCGCTGTTTGCATCATGCCTCTTGAAACAATTGGCCCTTCTACTGAAAAACGTTTTCCTTTGATAAACCCTTGGTTTACATTGAACTCAGTTAATGACTGTGCTCCAGAAACACACGTGCTCAACTGTTCAAATGAAATAATATAATGCCCTGCTGGCAATATCCTATTCGTTTTAACAGATGGTTGTTGTGAGCTTAAAGTAGAGTTTGACTCTGCTCCACAAGATACTAAAGTTGCTGATAATAATAATCCTAATAAAATTTTCATGATGATCTCCCCTGAGAGTTAAAAGACACTGTTTTCCTGAAACATAATTTAGAACATCTTTTGTCATGAATAAAATGATTAAGTGTTATGGGGAGTATTTGAATTATTAATAACACATCAGAGGCCTAATCAAACCCTTAAAACTCTAATTTTACAGATAAATTTTTATGATGGTTTTATCATGAACACTTTATCATCCATAAGGTAATATCAAAAATCAATTATCTACTTGAAAGCTAACCAACCCATGGACCCGATTAAACAAACACTCATATAATTTGCAGTCGCAAGAGAAGATTTTCAAAAAACATAAGATCCATAACCTTCAATCCAGCAATAAAACTTAAAATCTTGAGATGTGTGAATTATTTTTGAGAGAACCTCAAAAGTTCACACCATTTTTTATCTCTCGTTTTCTTTTTGTGGCTTCGATGTTTATGCACGCCCATATGGTTTAAAACGAGAAGGTGAGCGAGGTCACTTCCATCCACTAACACATCTGCCTCGATCCTACTGTATTGTGCCCACCCAAGATTAAGTAAATCTATACGCCTAGCATTACTTAAGACACTACGTGTAAATTCTTTGGCTCGTTTTGAAAGTGCTCTTTCACATGGGCCTCTCTTGTGTTTTTTTCTGTTTCTCATTTCTGGGGTATCCACCCCTCGTACCCGAACATTAAGCCTTGAAATAAAGTCTGGGACACCCGCAATCAATGGTTTAAATGTATCTCCATCATAATTACTCACATAACCAACACAACGAAAACTCGTTTGATCGTGATAGCAGCTTTCGTCTTGTTGCTGCTGTACTACTTGAGAAGAATGAACACAAGCTGTTATCAACAAACTAAATAAAAATATAAACTTCAATGAAAAACCTCTATGGAATTCTTTTTATATCGTCAGCACCGACTTTTAACTGAATCATCCCCACCCTTACCGTGGCTTTTCCAGCGTGGATTTTTTCGACAGTGCCTTTTTGCTGGAGAGACTCTACCCATACTTTTTCTGACTCTCTAAGCTCTCTCACATCTGAAATGTCAATATAATGAGAGTTGGAAGATTCGGACTGGACCTGAAGCTGTTCTCCTGCCTTTTGCATAAAGTTTTTTACTTCTCCCGCCCTAACACTGGCTTCAATCGTTTGCCTGTCATCTTGAGGGTCTAGGTTTTTGATATAATCTTTCCACTCTTTATACTTCGTATTGAACTTATCCCTAAGACCGTCCCAAAGCTCTTGGTACCTGCGTGAAATTTTTTCGGCTTCTGCTTTGCGAAATGATTTCATTTCGTTTTTTGTGGATTGCCAGTTTGCCAATTGTTGATCGACGGTTTTGCTTTTTTCAGACAATTCATCTGTCACAAGGCGTTGCTTACCTATTTCTTGATTTAGATCTTTTAAAAGCTGATCCACTTGAAGATGACCTTCATCACAGTTGCCCTTTGCTGACTCAATAATAAAATCAGGGAAATCTAAATTTTTTAAGAGCTCTAAGCCAAAACTTTGTCCAGGAGTATCCATGGCAAGTTGATATGATGGACTGCCAAGCTCTAAATTAAAAAGCATCGCTCCGTTTCGAACTCTTTCGTCTTGAGTTCCAAGCATCTTGAGAGGGTCAAAGTGTGTCGTCATCAATACAATTGCTTTTTTGTCAATAAAGTACTCTATTAAAGTCTTAGCAAGAGCAGCCCCAATTTTTGGGTCTGTACCGCTAGCTATTTCATCCACCAGTAATAAAGAACGATCATTGACGTTCATCATAAATTTTTTGATTTTAAGCATATGGGAAGAAAATGATGATTGATGACTAGCAATACTTTGAGAGTCACCTATCTCAACCATTACTTGAGTAAAAATGCTTACTTTACTGAGGGGGTCTAGCGGCAAAAGTAATCCTGCTTTTGCCATTAAATGGATCAAGCCAACGGTTTTTAAAACAACGGTTTTACCACCTGCATTTGGACCGCTAATCACAAGAGCTCGTTGTTGTTGGTCTAATGTAATATTATTAGCAACAACTTTATTTCCTAACTCCAACTTTAATAAAGGGTGGGATACTTTTTTGAGGTCTAAACACGAATTTTCTACAAGCTCACAGGCAACCCCACCTAATTTAGAAGCAAACCTGCTACATGCCACTAGAAAATCAAAATGGATAATATTTTCATAATTATATTCAATGACATCTATATTCGAATAAACCATTTGATTGATAGCTTTGAGGATTTTCATCACAATCAGTTTTTCTTGAAGATATAGCTCTGCAAGATCTTCGTTGAGCTTTACAATGCTTTGAGGCTCCATAAAAAGAGACTGACCACTAGCAGATGGCTCGATAACCCGGCCAGGAACCCTACCATGACCATCCAACTTAATGGGTACGACGTATTTATCTTCACGGAGGGTAAAAAAAGTATCTTGTAGATACATTTGCCAAGACTGGTCCGTTAATGTTTTTGTAATCGTGGTTTCAATAGATTGTTTTTTAGATATCATTTGAGTTCTGATTTTTTGAAGTTCTGGAGATGCACTATCAAGAACCTCACCATCTGAACCAATAGAACCTTGAATTTTAAATAAAAGGTCCGGTAAATCTGTTAGTGATGAAGACAGATTTGCAGCAACAAGACTCTTCTCACGAAAATCACGACAAAAACTCAAAAGTGATTTTGCGTTTTCAAGCACTCGAGAGATTTGATATAAATCGGCACCAGCAAGAATCTGACCTTTTCTTACTGCTTTTAACATCGGCAACATAGAGTCAAACTCCATCAAAGGAGGACCATACCCTGACTCTATAATATCTTTTAATCCAGTTAACTCATTCCAACGTGTTTTGATAGAGTCACAAGTCAAGTTTGTTGGTAACTCAAGACATAGTGATTTGGCTGGCACACTGACGGCAAAGCTACTAAGCTTTGTCAGAAGATCAGACCAGTCAAGGTTTGCATAATCTAGTTCACTCAAATATGACAACTCCCTCAAAACATACTAAAGTAGGTATTATGTTTTATATTTCTGAATACTTCAATTTGTTTACTGTATTTTTCTTCTTGATAGGAGCGGTGTTGGGGAGTTTTGCCAACGTTTGCATCTACAGGATTCCTGAAGGTACATTCTTTAAGTTTCCGGGCAAGTCATTTTGGGAGAGTCAGCAATCTTGCTGTAGGCACTGCAATACACCCATCAAACCCTACTATAACATTCCTATTCTTGGCTATTTACTCTTACTTGGCAAAACATCTTGCTGCAAAAAACCACTTTCCCCTCAATACCCCATTGTAGAAATTCTCACGGCTTTAGCGTTTTCATGGATGTTTATTAGATTTCCATTTCTTCATTTAAATCAAGTTGACCTTTACTGGGCAGTAGATACAGAGCTACTTGCCTATTTTATTCACGGCTGCATACTCTTCTATGCTCTCATGATTTGCTCTTTTATTGACCTTCGCCTTATGATCATTCCTGATGTGATTTCTATCCCTATGATTATTATCGCACCTATTTGGGTATACTTTCTTCCGGGCTTTGAACTGAAAGACTGCTTACTCGGTATTTTGTTAGGAGGCGGCGTCTTAATGGCAATCTCCATGACTTATTATATGATCAAAAAACAAGTAGGTTTGGGTTTTGGAGATGTAAAGTTTCTTGCAGGAATCGGCGGCTGGCTTGGCTACCAATGTGTTTTCCCAACGATCATGTTTGCTTCTTTAATGGGCTCAGTCATTGGTATTGCCTTTATATTAATTAGAAAAAAAGGCATGCAAACAGCACTACCTTTTGGACCTTTCTTGGCCATCGGTGCACTGATCTACTGGGTTTGTGGACCTGAGCTGATACAAGGAATTTTCATGCCATGAGCACGACAAGTCAGGTTTTTTTAGAACAACTTCAATCTCAATCAGAAGCCATATGGGCGGCCAATAGTATTCACCAAAGTATGGATGAGTTTGCTTCTATTCTAAAAAAAGAATCAAATATCGAGTTTTGTAGTTACTTTCAAGTGATTCAAAACAATCAACTGATTGAGCTTGGACATAGTTCATTTCAACATATTGATCCCCTTCCAAAGGACTGCGTTGAAGTTGTAGAACAGAATATTAAAAAACTTCTGAACCACTCAAACCAAAACCACAAGCTCGTCACCCTTAAAAACTCAAACACTCCTGATATTCAAGCTATACCAATGAGTGACAAACATGTTTTTGCATGGGTGGTAATACAAAAAGATAGTTCAAGCCCAGTTCACCCGGACCCTAAACATACTTTTTTATCCACACAACTTTCTCATAAAGTACAGCTTCTAGATAAAGTAGAAAAAAATAAAAACCTAGCATATTGCGATGAACTAACGGGTTTATTTAACTACAGATACTTTTGGAATATTCTTCAAAATGAAATAAGTAGGTTTGAACGTTATTCTAAAGCATTTTCTATACTTTTTATGGACTTAAATCAGTTTAAAGGTATCAATGACCAACATGGTCACCTAGTTGGTGATGAAGCACTGCAAGAATTTTCAAAAATTCTTAAAAAGTGCATTCGAAACGTAGATACCGTTGCACGGTATGGTGGAGATGAATTTATTATCTTATTAAATGAAGCCAACGAAGCCTCAGCACAAGTTGTTATCAACCGAATCCAAAACACACTCGTGAATTATAATAGCCATCAAGGTAAAGACTATCTTTTAAAAGCAGATATTGGCATTGCTGAATACCCAAAACACGGAAAAACCGAAAAAGAGCTTATTCATCACGCAGATCAAAATGCTTATCGCAGTAAAAACAAGAAAAAGGAAAATAAATGACAACTTCCAGAACTCCTAGTGAAAGTAAAGTTTATATGACTGAAATGGTTTTGCCTCAACACACTAATGCATTAGGAACAGCTTTCGGTGGTACAGTCATGAGTTGGATTGATATTGCAGCTGCAATTTGTGCTCGTAGGCATTGTCACTTACCAGTAGTGACAGCATCAATAGACGCACTTGATTTTCTTGCTCCTGTTAAACTGGCTTGGTTTATTAATATCAAAGCAAGTCTAAATTTCACCTCCACCACTAGCTGTGAGGTAGGCGTTAGAGTAGAGGCAGAAAACCCCGACACTGGTAAACGCTACCATACGGCAAGTGCTTATTTAACCATGGTTGCACTAGATCACAACGGAAGACCAACGGAAGTTCCTAAAGTCAAACCAGAAACTGAAGAAGAAATCAAATGGTACGAAGGAGCTAAACTTCGCAGGCAAAACAGAGTAGAGCTTCGCCAACAATTCAAAAAAAAGAATATCTAAATGAATAGTAAATTATCTAAAAACTCACTCTTAGAAATTTGGAAGAAAAAAGAGCCAAAATCTCAAAGTGAGTTTTGTGATAAAATTTGTGAGATTCTTCATGATTACGGACTTCGCATGAGTGGGCAATCTCATCCTATTTCTGAAACCCTCGAAGAAACTAAAAAATCATTAGTGGAATATTGGCAAGAACCAAAACGAGCTTTAGATGACACTTTGGTAGATTGCTTACTGAACCTTAGGTCACAACATCCAGACATCTGGATGAACAACACAGACGCTCTGAAAAACCCAAAATTGGATTCACTCATGAGCGTTAACCCAAAACAAAAAAAAGTCATGATCAAAGCAGAGTCCTACCTAAACCGTTTATACCCTCATGCAAAAGAATTGATTCTACTTAGACTATGGTTTGAGTTAGACTTCCATAAAATTGATTTTGTCTTAGAAGAGCAAACAGGAATGACTGAAAAGCTTTACCAGCAAGCAATCCAACACTTAGCAAATAATCTAAACCAAAGTGAGAATGTGATCACTCAAACTCTGATTAATCTTCCACTTCATGAAAAACCAATTTACACAAGAAACGAGACTCAAGATATTACGATGCTTATGGATGGATACTCAAAAGTCCAAAAACAAAAAAAGTATAAGTTATATACTCGAATCTTTACTGTCGTCGTAGTTTTAGGCTTAGGCATAGCTTACTATTTAATGAAGGCTCAATCATAAAACCTACAACCTCAGTTTTAAATTTCTATTTAGTTTATGATAATAAGCTTTGCTACTCATCATTTTTTTCAACCATAAGGGAACTCTATTCTTTTTTTTAGAGTTTTGAAATTTCTTATAAACTCTCATTCCAGCTAAATCAATATACAACTCATCTGTTTCATCTGAAACAGCGATCTGACTGAGCATCGCTGCCCTCTTCAAAGAATCATATTTGAAACAATGCTCGTTTGATATTTTTACTTTTCCGGCATGGTATTCTAATACTGAGGATTTTTCATAATTTTTCATTTTTTTTGAAGCTTTCATAACAAATTCAAATATTAATTTTTTGTGTTTGATTCTTTTTGATATTTTTTGAATATGTGCCTCTGTAAAGGTAGTTTTTACTGCTTGATACAATACACTTTTTGCAAGGCCGTCTCCTTCCCATTTATAAACATACCAGCCCGTCTTATCTTTTTTTAATTCAATACGAGCTACCCCTACAGGAAATGACTCTGGGTAACTTTGTTCGTAAAAAATATTTTGATGTACAGACTTTGCAAGTACTG
Organism: Oligoflexales bacterium; assembly: GCA_023301465.1. Taxonomy (GTDB): domain Bacteria; phylum Bdellovibrionota_B; class Oligoflexia; order Oligoflexales; family JALZUQ01; genus JALZUQ01. The sequence goes on along the minus strand of JALZUQ010000012.1, from coordinate 42,017 downwards.
CAAATGGGGCTGCACTCACTAAATCTTCTTTTAAAGTATCAGGGTAGAATTCAGCATAGGCTGTACCAACAAAGTCGCTTTGATGATTCTTCTTTTTTCTTACATTTAACATTAAATCACCTTTAGAAAGTAAATCTTCATACGCATTTCTTGTTTTATTTTTATTGTTTGAAAAAATGGATGAGTATGGGTTTCGAGACGAGTGCTTTTTACTTTTTTTTCTTGGCTTTGTGAATTGAGGCTGAGTATGAACGTTTTTTGGACTCATGGACTTAGGCTTCAATAGCCTTAGCTTAAACGATGCTTGTTTTAGTTGATTGACTGGTTTTAGGGCTTTGTGTTTTGGAAGTTGAAAGACAACAAAAGCATGTAAAAACATAGATAAACATAAAGACAACCACAATAATCTCCTCACTCAAACTAGCCCCATCTCACTCCAATAATGATATTAATTCTTCCAGATTAAGAGGCTCATGAGGACTTAGCGTTATTAAAATATCTGTTGAATAATCTATCAATATTTTGTTAGGACACAGATCTTACATTTAAGAAGAGAAATATGAAATTATTATTCAACTTACAACAGCTTTATAGAATTCTATTAGCTTCATTTAAGGGTGGAGTCACACTCAACGAAGAAATAGAAACTCACTACATTGTGTGGCCTTGGTTGACAGAGTTTTTCAGAACTTTGCAAGCTTCAGAATTTACTCAAATGACAGATTCAGCTCGTTGGGAATTTGCAGTAAGGGCTGGCCTTGTAAGCAAATTATGGAAACTTCGTTCATATGCTGTTGTTGCTTCTCAGAAAACAATATATCGACGCTCTATCCCACTGATGTCGCGAGTTCGCATTACCGTTAAGATGGAAGGAGCAGAAAAAAATTGGGTCTATATAAAACATAAGTTTTACACAGGTAAGGAGTTATGTGCAATTTCATGGGTAAAGCTTTCGGTAAAAAACCATAAAGGGTCTATTGATACTAGTGTTCTTTTTCCAAAACCAATGACTCCGCCTAATGAAGTCATTGATATATTTGGAAATGATGCAGCCGCATTAAAATCTGAGACACTTTGATTAAAATGCTTACAGGCAACGATCATTTATAGAAATACCTCCCTATCAATATTTGGAATAACTTGAATTCTTAGCCAAACTCTAAATTTATAAAAACCAAGAAATATTAGTCAGTTATATCTTTCAATGTTTTACTAGTTTTTAGTAAGCTTGTTATAAGTTGACAGCACACTTATTTCACAGATAGGAGGAACTTGACCTAACTATCACAAGGAAAATCCGATGAACCAAATTATCTTCACATTTTTTATGATCGCTTCATTTTTCTCCGTTACAACAAGCACCTTCGCAAAAACTTGCCCTGCTATCTCTACGATTGATAAAGACGAAAAAAGGTTTTCTACGACTAAAGACTTGTTGTTAAAAGCTTGTTATATTGATTGCGATAATACAAGTGTCGATGCTTGGGAAATGGCCTACTGTGGATCTGACTGTGAAAAAAACTGCACAAGCACTATATTTGAAGAAAAACTATCAAGTTGCTTTGATAAGTGTGACGAAACAAGTGTAGATGCATGGGAAATGGTTTATTGTAAAATTAGCTGTGAAGAAAAGTTTAAAATTAAGTAAAAAATAATTAAATATTTCATGCATAAAAAACGATTACTTCGTTTACATTCCCAGTTATTCCAGTTAATTTGATGCATGACAAATAACGACCAAAGTAACCCTTGGGGTGACAAACAAACAGAGTTCTTCTACCAGTTAACACCTCATGTTATTCTTGATGAAATAGAAAAACATACTGATTTCATATGCACAGGCAGAGCACTCGCTCTCAACAGCATGGAAAACAGAGTATATGAAGTTGAAATAGAAAACCCCCAAGCAAAAACTCGTTCAGAAAACTTCATTATTGCTAAATTCTATCGCCCCGGAAGATGGAGTAAAGAGCAGATTCTTGAAGAACACCAATTCACCAAAGATCTCATTGACAATGAAATCCCTGCTGTTGGACCATTGAGCTTTAATGACGGTAGTACGCTACAAGAAGTAACCGAAGGCGGTATCTACTTTACATTATTTCCTAAGAAATCAGGCCGAAGCCCATCTGAACTTAGCTTTGAAGAATATGGAAGAGTAGGACGATTACTGGGGAGGATGCACGCTGTAGGCAAAAGCAAAAAAGCACCAAATAGAATATCCATTAATGAAAAAACTTATGGGTTACACCACCTAGATTTTCTACAAAAATCTAAAACCATACCATTTCATTTAGAAAAACCATTTATAGAGATTGCACAAAAAATTTGTCAAAATGCAAACTCACAACTCCAAAAATTAACGTACCACCGTATCCATGGCGACTGTCATTTTGGAAATTTAATTCACGGAAGCGAAGGGTTGTTCTGGGTAGACTTTGATGACATGTTAAATGGACCTGCCGTTCAAGATCTATGGCTAATCATGCCGGGAACCCACAAAAATTTTCCTAGAGAATGGGACTCACTTTTAAATGGTTACGAAACCATGAATAGTTTTGAGGAATCATCTTTGAAAACTGCGGAGATTTTTCGAGCCCTAAGACTCATTCATTTTGCAGGTTGGATTGCAAAAAGATGGAAAGATCCAGCTTTCCCTAGAGCATTTCCTCAGTTTGACTCCGATCGTTATTGGACAGAACTGACGATTGACCTGACGACTCAGCATCGTTTAATTGCCGAATCTCAAGAAATAAGCGGAAATTTTTAATTTCAGTACTTTTTATCTTAAGATAATAGAGTTCTATTTGCACTGTATTATTCGATCATTATCTCTAAGCACTGCAGCAAAAGGCTTATAAAGCTTTTTTCTTGCAGATCTATGAAATCCAATAAAAGACAGCTATAATAAAGACATGATGTACGATGAAATAATATTTTGGGGATTTATAGTTTGCTGTGCTTCAGCAATTATTTTCTGCTTTGCGTTACTTGATTATGTTATTAGAAGTACGTGGATGTTTTTGTCAGGTAGCAGATCAAAAAAACATATCAAAAATTCTATTGAGTCGAATGATGTCATTTTAGAAGATCCCAAAAAACTTGATTTACCTTCACACCTCAATAAATCTGTACATGGAAATCTAACAACAGAAGAATTCACACCGCTTGACCTTCTGAATGATTCTGCAGTGAATAAAATTTTAAAAGACACTCACGAGCTTGACAGAGAACAAATTACTTTTGAATCAGCTTACGAAAGTTTGAAAACTCTACCGGAACATCTTAGAGAGTCTTACTTAAAACATTACGCCCTTCATCCTCATTTAGTAAAAGCACTTTTAAAAGCCCTTGAAAAATAGCTCTCTTTTTTTTCAGAACTAACAATCACATTTGGTAATATTATTTGCAAAACAAGGCCCTAAATGACCTTGTATTTAGTCTTATTTTTTCATTGCTTACTTATCATTGGAATTGTTAAACAAATGTATTATGGAAAGATCAACGGTTTTATAAATAGATAGGCATCTCATGCATTGGTTAAATTATCATCATCTCAACTACTTTTATACGATAGCCTCTGAGGGTGGGATTACTCCAGCCACTAAAAAACTTAAATTAGCCCAATCCACATTATCCTCGCAACTCAAACAGTTTGAAGAAGCTATTGGATATCAGCTTTTTGAGAGAAAAAACCGTAAGTTACACTTAACAGATATCGGAAAAAAAGTTTATGACTACGCACACGAAATCTTTTCTTTAGGAGAGGAGTTGAGAGAGTCTCTTGGAAACTTTGAAGACTCTCTTAGAGTCTCTGTAAGACTCGGAATCATGGATTCTGTTCCAAAAAAACTGAGCCGCCAACTTTTTCAAATTGTTTCAAACCAACACAAAGCCAGAGCCTCTATCACCGAAGAGTCTCTTTCTGCTCTATGCGATAGACTAGAAAAACATGAAATAGATCTTATTTTAGCAAACGATAAACCACCTACTGACGGGAAAAAATCTAAATTTCACGCAAAGTTAATTGGTGAGTTAAAGGTTGTTTTTGTGGGAACCCCAGACATGGTTGAACTTAAAAAAGAAATGCCAAGATCTTTTAACGGCCAACCAATGATAATGCCCGGTGAACATAGCCCACTACGAAACGAAGTTCTTGATTACTTTAAAATCAAAAATATATTTCCAGAAATAGTTGCCGAAGTGGACGATGTAGAACTGCAAAAAATGCTCGTTCTTGATGGCCATGGATTTTCTGTTTTGCCTCTACCAACCGTTGAAGAAGAGCTCAAAACCGGTGAGTTAATACTATTAGGTAGTACCCCCATATGCCACGAAAACCTTTGGCTTATTTCTGCTCACAGACTTATACACAACCCCATTGCCAAGTTACTTTTGAACACATTTCGCCCTAAATCATAATATCTATTTAATAGAAGTATTCCTCTTAAATTATCTATTATATAAATATCCTTTTTGGCCGTAGTATCAAATATGAATGAAACGGAACAAAGAAAAACCAGCTACTTTTATTTACATGACTCTCAAAACCACTAAGTATTTTATCGAAATGTTGGTCTTAGTATTTTGTGAATTACCTTTAAAGCAAAAGACTAGAAATTAAAAAAATCTTGGGGGAGACAAATGGCTATTGATAAAACCATTGAAAAAAACAACATCATTCACAAAGCATTAGAGGATGGAGACTAAGTTTTGTTCCAACTCTACCACTATTTGCATTCAGAAAAAATGAAAGTACTATCTTAACTTTTTTAAACAAGGGGAGTTTCCATTGAAACACGAATATTTAGATTTTTATAAAAAACACTTCAAAAGTGACTTTTTGGCAAGCTTTGGTGTTTTTGTCATTGCCATCCCACTTTCAATTGGGATTGCTTTAGCATCAGGTGCTCCACCTGCTTCAGGACTTATTGCTGCAATCCTTGGTGGAATTGCAGTGGGTGTTTTCTCAGGTGCACCTCTTGTGGTAAGTGGACCAGCTGCAGGATTAGCCGCTCTTATTTTCGAGCTTGTCAGCAAGTATGGAATTGCAGGACTAGCATTTACTACCTTTCTTGCTGGAGTCCTTCAATTTACTTTTGGTATTTTTAAATGGGGCAAAGTGTTTTCTTATGTTCCAAAAGCAGTTCTTGGAGGCATGTTAGCTGCAATTGGAATCATTATTGCTGGAAGTCAACTACATGTTCTTGTAGGAAAACCTGTTCCATCTTCTTTTTTATCTGGAGTTATTGAGTTTCCATCATTACTGATTGGATCCTTTGGGGGCTCAAGTTTTATCGCACCTGTCCTTATTTGCGGATTGCTCGCTATAGGAATTCAACTAGGCTGGAAGAAAGTAAGCTTCTTAAAGTCAATCCCAGCTGCACTACCTGCTGTTTTCTTAGTAACACTTTTTAGTTTGTTTTTTGAGATGCCAAGGGTTGAAATCGCACCTGTTTTAGATACTGCCATTTCATCTGCCACTAAATTTGGGTCCATGTTTTCTATAGATAATATTTGGTTATATATTGGCCCAGCATTGGTCTTGGCTATTATCGCAAGTGCTGAAACACTATTAACAGCACGAGCTGTAGATGATATCGTTGATGACTCTAAACCCTCAAACCTCAACCAAGAACTTCTTGCACAAGGGTTTGGTAATGCAGCCTCCGGATTACTTGGTGGGTTACCCCTAACGGGAGTGATTGTCCGAAGTGGAGCTAACGTTTCATTTGGTGCTAAAACAAGAACATCGACTATTCTTCATGGTTTTTGGGTACTTTTATTTGTAGGCTTGTTTCCTTTTATATTAGAAGCAATACCACTCACAGCACTTGCAGCAATTTTGATTATCACAGGTTTTAAATTACTGAATGCACCACAAGTCATTGCACAAACTAAAAAAGACTACTCTTATGGGGTGCTCTGGGTTTCTACTTGCATTGGAATTATGGCAACTAATTTATTAGTCGGTCTTCTTATTGGGCTTGGTGTAGCAGTCGCATTCAACTTTAAAAATGTCATTGAGTTTACAGTGAACAACACACAAAAAAAGTTTCTTCGTAAAAAATTGAAATAATTATATACCGCCTTCAGGGGTATTAGTCACGCCAGAATATTTCTTTATTTTTAGGATGATCCAACTAATACTCCAAGAAGGGATCACTACCCAAAAAAATTCATTTACCAATACCATCCAACCTTGTGGTCCAAAAAACTTGAAACCAATGGGAGAAACTAATATAGGGCGTATTGGAAAAAAACACCCTACCTGTATCAAAAGGAGAAAACAAAGCAACTCCAAGCCCACCATTGGTAAGAGCATCAAGTAAACCGTGAGATATTGTGCTCAAAAAAACTAAAGCAGTAATAAATAGGTAGTCTCTTTTTTTATAGGTTTTTACTAAAAACCAAAAGCATCCACTAACCAAGACAGCCCACAATAGCGAGAACAAAATTGAATGACTAAACCCACGGTGACCCCCAAAAGCTTCCATAGGAGATACTTAATTTAAATGACACAATATCTAAGTCTGGCAAAATCGCAGACAAAGCACAAACCACCGCTAGCTTATTTGTTGGCAATCTAGCATTTGAACCTACAGCAGCAAGCAAGCCGCCGACAATTCCATGTGTAAATATCGTTGCGATAAAACACCTCCGAAAATAAGTTCAATTAATCTTGTTTCTTTACGTGACTACCAGATGTTGTTACAGACAACATGAGTTTTTCATGATCTGCGAAAAAATGGTTTAAGTTTTTATAGCGAGACCTTGATTGATAAGCCCAAAATAATTGCCTTCTAGGATGACGGTGCTGAAAGATAATAGTGAGAACTTCACGTTCTTCAGGGGTTAGTTTGATTTCTTTCGAATCTAATAGTTTTAATGCAGACTGCTTTACTTGTTTGTCTTTTGCAGCATGTTCACCACGGAGCTTTGTAAAGTCAATGCTTTGGTTTTCTTGCTCATAAAGGTCTAAATAATGCTGCCAAGAACTCGCCAGTAGACTCAAAGATGGAACTCTCTCTTTGAAATGCTGGATAAAAAGAAGAACTTGATCCACTGAGTAAGTTTCACAAAGAAGCCTTGCAGCCTGTCGCTCAGTTTTCTCATCAGCAATGTCTTCTTCACCTGTATAAAACCGCGAAAATGCATTTAAAACTCTCAAGATGGTTGCATCTAACTCAGCTCCTGAATCAGAAGGAGAGTCTACTAGGTGGAGATGCTCACCCACTCTTTGAAAAGGAAAGATAACCGCACCATCACTGGACTCTTCAACCTCATTGATTTTCCATTTATCAATTTGGGTGTTGAGGCTCAAAGCAAAGCTATCGCCTTCTTCGTATGATTGATTCTGACGAATCTTAAATTGTATCATGCGTAAGTTGAAAAGACGGGTCAAAGATTTTTGAATCTCGCTAGACTTTATACCCAGAGTGTCTGAGAGTTCACGGTGGCTTGTGATGATTTTTGCAAAACCAGAAATACTACAGTTCATTAAATAAAGAACAATTTTATATTCCGTTCGATCCATCTCGGCCATCGCCAAAATTTTTAGAACGGAGTTTTTTGTAAATGCATCAAGTATCGTCATCTTGCAACCATTCTAGTAATCGTTGTTCAGCATCAATTTGCTCACCAGCGTGTACTAAAATTGTAGCAACTTCTCCTGCTTTTGGCGAATATATGTCAAATTCCATTTTCATGGATTCGAGAACAAATAGCTTTGTACCCTCTTCAACCTTTTGCCCAGCCTCGCATAGAACCTTGACCACCTTACCGGGAACAGCAGATAATACATCTCCAGAACTGACACCAGCACCTGAGGCACCGCCCGATACAATGGTTTGAGAGATCACCTTTATCCAAGCCTGCCCTCTTGCAGAAAGCCTTAACTCTGAATCCTCACCCACTTTATCTAAAAATACCCACGTAGCAACCTGACCTTGAACCTGACACCTTCCCCAATATATGGACTGAGAACTAGTACTAGTATATTGCCAATCCAACACATTCAGTGGTGAATCGTATGGGCTCTTGGTGAAAACACTTTGAAGCTGTGCGTTACGACTGGGTTTTCTTTTTGATCCAAGACACCAATCATGAATTTGCGACATTACTGCATCAACATCTGAATCACTCAGAACGGATAGTTCTTTCTCATGGGGTTTTTCTGTTTCGATATAAGTCGTAGAAATATCTCCGGCAAGCACTTTAGGGTCTGATGCAAGCTGTATGAGAAAGTTCTGATTCGTGGCAATGCCTGCCAGCACAGTTTTTTGAAGGACTTGAGATAGCTTTTCGTAGGCAGCCCCTCTGTGAATATCTTTGACCACAAGCTTTGCAATCATAGGATCAAAATCACTAGTGATTTCGGCTTGCCTGTCGATACCCACTTCCCAACGAACTCCTGCTTCTTGATAAGGCTCAAAAAAATCTATACTTCCCGCTACTGGCAAAAAGCCAAGAGCTGGGTTTTCAGCATAAATTCTAGCTTCTAAGGAATGCCCATGCCCTGCAGACACCTCTAACGACTCAAGAGACTCGCCGCAAGCGACTCGTATCTGCCATTCGACTAAGTCCACACCAAAAACCTCTTCCGAAACCGGGTGTTCTACTTGTAGTCTTGTATTCATTTCTAAAAAGAAAAAATCTTGTTCGGTCTCCCGTTTAGATTCGGTCCAATCCACAAGGAATTCAATCGTACCAGCACTTTCGTAACCTACTTCTTTTGCAATTTTATGAGAGATTCCATGGAGTTTTTTTCTGGTTTCAGGGTGAAGACCAAATGCTGGTGCTTCTTCGATAACTTTTTGATGACGCCTTTGCAAAGAGCAGTCACGATCTCCGATAATCTTTATATTGCCATGTTGATCTCCAAGAACTTGAACCTCAACATGTCTAGCACACCCTAAAAACCTTTCGACAATTAACTTATCTGAGCCAAAGCTTTTTAAGCTTTCAGACTTTGCTCTTTCTACAGCTTCGGCAATCTCTTCAGCACGGTGAACAATACGCATGCCTTTTCCACCACCGCCGTGGGCAGCCTTTATTAACCAAGGTAAACCTTGTGGTGACTTTGGGGCTTCTATTTTTTTTGCATTTGGATCAAAGCTTTCGTCACTTCCCAAAAGTGGCCCACCTAAACCTTTGACCACTCCCCGTGCAGTATCTTTATCACCCATTTTTTCAATAACATTACTATTGGGACCAACCCATATGATTCCGCTTTCTTTTACTAGCTTTGCAAAAGATGCATTTTCAGACAAAAAACCATAGCCCGGATGAATAGCATCACATTGATGCTTTTTAGCAACTTCAATCAAAAATCTTTGATCTAAATAATAATCTAACTTTGAGTCTGGCAAAGGCTCAAAGATCGTACAAATATCTTCAAGATAACGAGGCAACTCGTGGAGCAAACAAACAACTTCAATTCCTAACTTACCGGCAGTTCTCGCAATTCTAGCAGCGATCTCCCCCCGGTTTGCGATGAGTAGTTTCTTTATTTTCATGAACAACTCTTAAGAATATCACTTGGAATATCGAACCTTTGATTCAAAAACGCTTGAGCAAAAGTTTTTCCTTGAGCGTCAATACGCCTTGATTGTGTTCCACCACCATCAAGGGAGTCTTCTAATAAAAAGTTTAGGCCACTAAGGTTATCTAGCTCATAACGTTTGACTGGACCCAGACAAAACTCTTGAAACAAGTCTTTAATAAACTGAGCGGTAACGTTTTCTTGAATCCACTTGTAAGCCTGCGGAGACCTAGCTAGAACTCCAAGGTTTGTCATATCGCCTTTATCACCACTTCGAGCTAAACAAATCTTTGCGAAAGTCGGAAAGTCCTTAGAGACAGATAAAACTTCTTTTAGGTTTTTTGAAGGATTTGTAGCAGTAGTCGTTCCCATACCAGTCGCTTCAAAGTTTCCATACTCTACGTCTTTTTCTTGTGGGATAATCTTGCCATCAGCATCCGTAATTTTTGGATGAACCAATTTCTTTTGCATTAATGCAGGCCAGTAACTGACAACCTCTTGTGGTCTTCCAATACCACCCATTACACATATTCCAGCAGGTCCTGCGAGAAGAAGTGTCGGAATGAGCTTTGCAAATTTTTTCAGTTTTTTAGCGTCTGGCCCTCTTGTTGAAAATCTTAAGACGATTTCTCCTGGCTTCTCAAAACCACTCAAAACCCCCTGGCAAGCATTCGCTCCAACATATTCAACATGGACCTCACCAAACTCAGATGCTTTTTTGAGAAAGATATCTTTATAAACATCGGCTTTTTTCATAGCATTCGGGCCACAAACCACGATATCGCAATGAACTTTATATCCATCATCGTAAGCCATGGAAACCTTATAAAACTGAGTTGGTTCTTTTCCACGAACCCCATGCACCTTAACTGCTGCTTCTCCACCGAGAGTTGCAGCCTGAAGTTGTATGGTTCCAAAATCAGCCACAACATCAGGTGTGATATAAGCAGATGGGTCTCCCATCTCATAAAAAAGTTGTTCTCTAACAGTGTCTTCCGAAACCAACCCACCCGTTCCCGGATGTTTTGTCACAAAAAACTCACCGTTTTCATGTATTTCCACAATTGGGAAACCAATATTGTCGTAAGAATCCACTAAATGCCAATCACTGAAATTACCTCCAGTAGACTGACTACCGCACTCTAAAATGTGAGCAGCAACAATTCCAGAAGCCAACTTATCCCAGTCATTGGTGGCCCACCCAAACTCATGAAGCATTGGACCAACGGTAATCCCGGTATCGGTAACCCTACCTGTAATCACCAAATCAGGTTTGGTTTTTAAAGCGTTCATGACTGGAAGTGCACCAAGATATATGTTTGCAGCAGAAATTCTATTGCGTACTTTACTTAGTTTTTGCCCCGTTTCCATATTGTCTAATGGAGCTTCAGATGAAATTCTATCTAGGTCACTTAGAATATCATCACCATCAATGACAGCAATTTGTGGGTTTAGTCCTAAGCGTTTTGCAAGCTTTCTAATGGCTTCTGCACACCCATGGGGGTTCACACCACCTGCATTGGTAATAACCGTGACTTTCTTTTCCATGAGTAAAGGCAAGCTGTCTTCTAGCATGGTTATAAAGTCGTGAGCATACCCTCTGGTTTCATCACGGTTTTTTTGTTTTTGAAGAATGGACATGGTTACTTCGGCTAGAAAATCCATTGTCACATAATCAACGTCACCTCCACTGAGTTGACGATATAAAGCTGTTGGATCATCCCCCCAAAAACCACCTGCATTTGCTATTTTTATTGATTTTTTCACGGGACTCTCCTTTCACTACATTCTAAAAATTCCAAACTTTGTCTCTTTATTAGGACGAGACATACACGCTGCAAAACTTTGAGCTAGCACCTTACGGGTATCCGTTATTTTGATCACCCCATCATCCCAAAGCCTTGCACTGGAATAATAAGCTGAACTTTCTTTTTCGTATTTTTCTAAAATTGGCTTTTTGATAGCATCTATCTCTTCTTCAGAAAGAGTCTGACCTTTTCTGGCGAGTTGTTGAACTTTTACAGAAGATAAGACACCTGCTGCTTGCTCGCCACCCATGACAGCAATTCTGGAGTTTGGCCACATGTATAAAAAATCTGGATCATAAGCACGGCCACACATTCCGTAATTTCCAGCACCGTAGCTTCCACCAATGACTAACGTCACTTTAGGGACTTGTGCACATGAAACCGCATTTACAAGCTTTGCACCATGCTTTGCAATACCTTCATGTTCGTACTTCTTACCAACCATAAAACCAGTAATATTTTGCAAAAACAACAAAGGTATCTGGTCTTGGCAACAAAGCTCAATAAAATGAGCTCCTTTCAGAGCACTCTCAGAAAAAAGAACACCGTTATTTGCAATAATCCCAATCGGCATTCCTTCAATATGAGCAAAGCCTGTGATAAGTGTGGTTGCGTATTCTTTTTTAAATTCAAAAAACTCGGAGCCGTCAACAATTCTTGCAATGACTTCTCGTACATCAAAGGCTTTTTTCGGGTCGCTTGGAATTACTCCCATTAGCTCTTGCGTTGGATACTTTGGTGGACGCGGCGGCTTAAGGCTAATTTTATATTCATGTTTTACGGGTAGGTGATCCACAACATTTCTCATGATCTCAATAGCGTGTTCATCATTAGCTGCAAGATGATCGGCCACTCCACTTTTACTGGTATGGACCCTTGCTCCACCAAGATCTTCGACGGTCACGTCTTCACCAGTAGCAGCTTTTACAAGCGGCGGACCAGCTAAGAAGATGCTACCTGTATCTTTGACAATAATACTTTGATCTGACATGGCAGGAATATACGCTCCGCCTGCCGTGCAAAACCCATGAACTGAAGCAATTTGAGTGATCCCCAAACTACTCATCTTTGATTGGTTATAAAAAATCCTACCAAAATCATCTTGATCGGGAAAGACCTCAGACTGAAGTGGCAAAAAGGCTCCACCAGAATCCACAAGGTACAAACATGGCAGATGATTTTTTTCGGCGATGCGTTGAGCTCGCAAATGTTTTTTGACAGAGATTGGAAAGTACGTGCCACCTTTAACAGTTTGATCGTTAGCAACAATCATACAGGTCTTTCCACATACTCGCCCGATTCCAGACACCACTCCACCAGCGGGAACTGGGGTTTCGTACATTTCGTAGCCAGCTAGATCCGACAACGACAAAAACTCTGTTCCCGGATCAATAAGAAGCTCAATGCGTTCCCTTGCCAAAAGTTTGCCTTTATCGTGCTGACGTTTTGCAACAGACTCTGCTTTGATTAATATTTCTTTCATGACTTCATCAAAGCTTTCTTGCAATGCAAGGTGGTGCTTTTGATTTTGGATAAAGTCTGAACTACTCGTTTGAAGGCTGCTATTTAGAATCACTATTACGAGCTCCGTAAGGCTGAAAATCTTTCCATAATTGAAACTGGTCTTTGTTGGCTGCCAGCAGGTTCTCAAGAACCTTCAAAGTTACTTCGCAATCACCAACTGAACGGTGACGAGCGATAAACTCTAGTGCGTAGTGCTTTGCAAGGGAGTCCAAACTCTTACTTTCAAGGTCCGGTAAAAGCTTTCGACTCATTTTTAAGGTACAAAAACATGGGAAATCAATCTTTTTGCCTAAGCGACTACAAGACTGTTTTAGAAATGGGTAATCAAAATCTGCATTATGAGCCACTAGAATACCGCCCTCGATAAACTCTAAAAACTTATCCATGACTTCATGAATCTTTGGTTTACCTTTGAGCATGTCATCAGTGATCCCACAAATACGTGTGGTAACTTCTGGTAGGCTTTGCCCCGGATCAATTAATGTTGAAAACTCTGTGATGGTTCCATCGGGTTTGCGTCTTAGAGCACCCATCTCAATAATTTGATCAGAAGCCACATTAAGGCCAGTGGTTTCAAAGTCAAAGATGACTAAATCAAACTGATCCATGGGGCTTGATGGGTCTACTTTATATCGGTAACTACGCTCTAAGGTGATTTCTGAAGACTCAGATGTTTTTTTTACTTTTTTGGGAAGTAAAACATCGTAGAATACAGAATTTTCAAAAGCATGCATCATGGTCTATAGCATCCAATTTAGTAGAGATGCTACCGGCTCAAATACACCATAAAGAACACCACGCAAGAAACCGCTTTGTTCTAATGGTTTTTCTATAATGGCACTAACAGCATAGTATGATGACACCAAGTGCAAGCTACCTTCTGTTTTGAAGAACCAGCGGTCACGAACAAATCGAAATAAATCTAATTCATGCTCAACCCATTCACCGGCACTCACTTGAGTAATCATACAAGGAACTTTTGTAGTGTCTTTTTTTGAAGCCCCTGCAAACTTTCCTTGGATAGAAAATTGCTCTTTTGGAATTGCAGAGACACAACGTGTAGTAGAAAGATTGATTTGATTTGGTTCATAGACAACGACAGCACGGTACTCAGTGTCATTCTTTAATCCCGTGAATGTTACCGAGTCTTCAGAACTATTTGCTTCTAAGATTCGAATCAAACCACTTAAAAAATCATTTCCTGCTCTAATGGCATTAATATCTAAATAAGCAATATCTTGCGAAACAGATGCGTCTGTACTACAGCCTGAAATACACCCTGCACCATTCGCTACGCCATCATTATAATTACACTCACCATTTGCGTCTTCAGTCTCTTCGTCGCCGTTTGCAAGCCTCGCATCTAATACATAATCATTTACGCCACGCTCGAATAAAAGAACGGTGACTCCACTCGGAAGACTTTTCGCAGACTCAATAGATTTAGTCTCAATATTATAAAACGCTACATTAGATGTTGGAGCAGTCCAATTCACGCTAAGAGAACCGTCACCTGCTGAAGCAGACACACCTGACGGGATCGCTGATACCACCACATTGTCTGAGGTTGCAGTAATCCGAAGCTCTGTCACCTGAGTATCAAATTCGCTTGATGAACCTTCTTGAAGTGCACGAAACTCTATTTGAACATCACCTGCAGAATTCACTACACCATCAAAATTGTTCCCTGCAATATCACGCAACTCAAGACTAATTCTAAACGCTTCTGTCGTAGAGTCTGCAGAGGTAATATTATCAACCACATTTAGAATCGTTAATTCATAAGTGTTTAAAGGAATATAACTACCGATAGGAGTAGATTCATAGTTAGAAAGATGAACAAAGTTTGATGCATTACCTTCGTAAGAAGGCAGGCGAGCTCGAATGATCTGTGAAAAGAACACTTCAGAGTTTGTTGGATATTCACCTTGTGCAAACCCCGACACGGTTAAGTCAATGGTGATCGTATCACTAGAACCACTTTTAAAAGCTGTCCCGCTTAAAGAAATAACCGCAAACGCATTCCCCGCAAAACAAAAACATAAAGTCAAAAATAACCACAGGTTTTTCATGAATCTTCTCCCAATACAAGTTCATATCCATCATAAACAGCCACTACATTCGGACCGGCTGGTTGGCTCAATCCACGCCATTTACTTTCATATTCAAGTAAGTTGACTCTTACGTGCTCTTTTGCATTTTCAGACATTTGACGAATCATATGATCTGAAGCCCACGGATCATGGTGAGTCAACAGCACGTTTCGAATACCCTCACGTAGAGCGAGCCCAGTACCAATAGTTGGAGTGCAGTGGCCCCAATCAAACTTAGAAGCATATTCTTGCATTTCATATTGTGCATCAAACAAAATTGCATCTAAGTCTTGGTAATATATATAGTCTTTTCCAAGTTCTTCTTTGGTAAGTCTCTTGTATTCACTATCGTAGCCAATCACTACTGAGTTAGAACCATTTTCGACTCGGTAACCAAAGGAGCCACCAGGGTGATCTAAGCTAAAAGGGTGTAAAGTTAAATCACTTATATTCACAGGCTCGTACAGTTTAAGCTGATGAAATTCAATTTTAGCTCCAACATCTTCCCACTTTACTGGGAAGTTAACTCCATTAAAAAGAATTTTTACATATTCAGGTGCAATTTTATGAACATGATAAAAATTAATTTCACAGCTAGGATCATAGGCTGGCAAGAAGAAAGGGAACCCCATGATATGGTCCCAATGAAGGTGCGTTAAAAAAATATGATATTTTTTAACGCCGTTTTTGTAGAGCTTTGTACCTGCGTCTCTAAGACCGGTACCCATATCAAAAATCACGCTTTCATTTTTTGAAGAAATTTCAACACAGCTCGTGTTGCCACCAAAAACAAGATGTTCATCACCATCTAACTTTGCCTTTAGTGCTTTTAAGCCATCAGGGTGATCCAGTCCGATATCATCAATTAGTTGAGAAACCTGACTCTTAAAGCACTCATCACTACTAGCTCGTGGAAGAGACCCCCGAGTACCCCAAGTTTTAACACGCAGCATGGTGCCTCCAAGCAACTGGCATTTCTATAGATAACATCTTCTCATCCTTGATATTTCAGTCTCTTATC
Source organism: Oligoflexales bacterium (assembly GCA_023301465.1). GTDB lineage: Bacteria > Bdellovibrionota_B > Oligoflexia > Oligoflexales > JALZUQ01 > JALZUQ01. The sequence continues at coordinate 26,027 of JALZUQ010000012.1, read as the reverse complement.
CTGCCTTGACAGCACGTGAAAGACAAGTTTTTGGCGGCATGGATAGCCTAGGTAGTTCACAGAACAATCAACCTTACGAACCGCTTGATGTTTAGGACTACTTTATGGTAGTTATCCCATTCGAATGGTTAAGAATGTTTGAGAAGGTGTTTATTTTTATGGCAGTTAAATTAAGATTCCAAAGACATGGCCAAAAGGGTCGTCCTTTTTATCACTTGGTAGCAACAGACTCAAAAGCAGCAAGAGACGGTAAGTTCATCGAAAAGATCGGATACTACGATCCAAACCATGAGCCATCTCAATTTGTTTTCAAACAAGAACGCTTAGAACATTGGTACAAAAATGGTGCTCAGCTGAGTGCTCAAGTGAATACACTTCTTAAAAAACACAAAGTACCTCTTTCAAGAACATAAGAGTTCTTAGCGAATCGTATTTTGCAATCAAAATCAAAATCAAAATCCCAGTCTTTCATGAAAACTTCAAATCATGAAGGCTGGGTTTTTTTATCGACTATTCAAAAAATCCATCCCACTTCCCACCTTCTAAAACTTAGAAGTTTAGACGAAAATATTTTTTTCCCCACTGAGGCAAGAATTGGCGTTGATCCTGAGTTCGGCATTCCCTGCACCATTAAGACCCGGCAAGAAAAATGGCTCGAAATCAAAGGGTGGCAAAACCTCGAGCAAGAAGATTTAAATCGACTCGTTGGCTTAGATCTTTGGCTTCCAAAAAAATCCTTAGCAATGCCACTTTGGAACTCTTTTTTAGGCCTAGCACTAGAGGATACACTAGGTAATACCATTGGAGAAACTAGTCACTTTAGCTTTGGGCAAAACCAAACTTTTTTAAAAGTGACTACAAACCAACAAAAAATAGACTTACCCTTAGTATCCGAACAATTTGAAATTTATTACGAGAAAGGTGAACTCAAAAAAATCATCTGCAAACTACTAAAAAGCGATTTAGAGGATATCTATGGGGAACTCTAAATCTAAAATTATCTTCATCACCACCCAACCTGAAACGATTGCTCCCATTCTTAAGAGTTTTCCATATTATAAAGCAGATAAGATCATAGACTTTGAAATCCTAAACTTGAGAGATTTTGGAGTGGGCAAACATCATAGTATTGATGGAAGACCTACAGGAGGAGGAGACGGCATGATCCTTCGCGTTGACTGCATTCACCGTGCTATTGAACTCGCAAAAGAAACATGTCAAAAATCTTATGTTATTGGCTTGTGCCCAAAAGGGGAAGTCCTTCAACAAAGCACTGTAAATAGTTTGTCACAAAATAAACAAGATCTTATCTTTGTATGTGGAAGATTTGGTGGGTTTGATGAGCGTTGCTACACTTACTTTGATACGCATATTTCTGTAGGGAAATATATTTTATCAAGTGGCGACATTCCTGCACTAATGATCACAGATGCAGTATTAAGACAAATCCCCGGTGTACTAGGAAACCCTGTTTCTGCCTCGCATGACTCCTTCTCTAGTGGAGAACAAGATATTGAACGTCCGCAGTTTACTAAGCCAGATTCTTATTTAGATCAAAAAACCCCTGAAGTATTAAAGTCAGGCGACCCAAAACAAATAAAAGAGTACTTCGACTGAAAGCAATCTTTCTTTCTGCGTCATGTTTGTCAAAATATTGGCATTTATCACCTTGATTACTCTCATATTTTCTTTTTTACCCATTTTGTATCATACTAATAACACTTAAGTTTTTTGTGATTTAGGCGAAAAGATCAATGTCCTTGGGATGTATTAAATAAGGAGAGAATAAAATGCCAAAAACACAGAAAACGATAGAAACACCAATGAGTATGTATAGAGGGCTAGAAAACAGCAAAAGATCGATGCTCTACGGAGGAGGTGATGTCTTTAAACCAAGCTCATACCCTCGCATTCTACTCGTAGATGATGACCCAATTTTTGGGAAAATAGTTTCTAGATCAGCTCATCAGTTAGGGGCAAGCGTCACCTACTGCGAAAATATAACTGATTTTGGAAAACTGAGTGATAGCTGGAACGACTTTGATGTTGCAGTTATTGATTGCAACCTTGGGTTCACCAATGGTTATGAACTAGTAGACTATATGGAACATTACACCAAAAAGAGTATTCCTGTAGTATTAGTTAGTCAAACAAAACAAGACAAAAAGAAAAGATGGCCCACAACAATTAGAGAATTCATTCACAAAAAACTGGGACCATTTGCTGTTCTTAACGCAGCTTTCGAAGCTTATGAAATTTCAAAAATATACGAAGATATGGAGTTAACAAACAAAAAGAAAATACTGAATTAATAACCTGAGGTAGACACACTCAATTACAGTTGATTTAAATATCAACTGTATTTTTTATTGTGAGCTTGGCAAACTACTTCTTTCTAACCAAAATTCATGTACACCCTTGATAACATCTACGTACCCTTGCATCGTCAAGGGTTTACTGACAAAACAGTTTGCATTTAAAGAATAACACTGATCAATATCATCTTGTGCAGATGAGGTTGATAAAACAATCATAACTAAGTGTTGTAAATGATTGTTTGACCTGACTTTTCGTAGGATCTCTCGCCCATTAATAATAGGTAAGTTTAGGTCCAGTAGAGTCACGTCCGGTAGTGGTTTTTTGGCGTACTCATCTTGTTGACTCAAATACTTTAACGCATCTTCGCCGTTATCTACGATATCCAATTCTATATCTAAATTATTACTAGCAATAGCTCTTTTAATTAAATCAACATCATCAGGATCATCTTCAACAAGAAGAATCCTTTTAATGTCTTTTTTATGCTTAAATATGACCATATGCACACCTCAAAATCTGCATTCACTAAGAGTTCATGCAATTATTAATTTCATTCTCATCTACTGGCAGAGTAAACTTAAACGTACTTCCATTACCAACATTTGATTCTGCCCATATCTCTCCACCTAGCTTCTCAACAGTTTTTTTACACATTGCTAAACCAATACCATTACCTTCATACTTGCCACGACCGTGAAGCCTGTTAAACAATACAAAAATTTGATCGGTATGTTCTTTTTTTATTCCAATTCCGTTATCTTTAATCGCAAACTCCCACTTTTCGTTCAATTTCTTAGCTTGCACGGAAACAGATGGTTTTTTGTCTTTATCTCTATACTTCACGGCATTACCAATAATGTTTTGAAACAACATAATCATGTGGTTTTTATCACCCAATATTTCAGGCAAGGCATCTACTGAGACCTCAGCTGAATGATCTTCGATGGTTATTTCTAAATTATCTAACGCTGCCTCCACGACTTCATTCAAACAAAGTTTTTCTGGAGTCCAGTTCTTTCTTCCGACTCTAGAGTAAGTTAATAAATCATGAATGAGTTTTTGCATGCGAGTAGAAGATTTTGTAATCACATCTAAAACAAATTGTGTATCATCATCTTTCACACTTAAAGCATTTATTTTTTCTTCAAGAACACCTGAGTAACTAATAATTTTACGAAGTGGTTCTTGCAAATCATGAGACGCTGCAAAAGCAAACTGTTCTAATTCTATATTAGACTTCTTTAATTCAATTTTTTGATCCTTTAGCTGTTGAATCATAGTTTTTTGCTCAGTGATATCCCAATTCACACCAGTCAAACGCTTTGCTTTACCGGTTATTTGGTCATGAATTGTATCAGCCAAAGCTTTTAAATGACGAACATTGCCATCATCTAAAATAATTCGGAAATCTGTTTCTAATTTTTTTTCACCTGAAACCGCTAACTTAATTTCACTAAGCACGCGTTCTTTATCATCTGGATGTAAAAACCTTTCCCATATTGTAAAACCTTGATCTGGATGATATTCACGAACCCCATAGAGATCTAGCATTTCTTTTTCCCAGACAAGTAGGTTTTTTTGAATATCCCAATCCCAAACACCAATACTAGAAGCTTGTAATGAAAGCTCAAGTCTTTTATTTAGCTTTTTTGTTTCTTCAATTTTTTTGTTTTCTTCGGTAACATCCCAAAAGATACCATGTAGACCATCTGCACCTTTTGAGCCACCTACAAAACTTAAAATATAACTTAAAGTACGATGATCAGCATATTTTTTATCAAGTTTTACCTGCCCACTATACTTACCGAGTTCTTTTTTACCTTGCTCTGCTGCTTCCATTATTTTTGTTTGTCCCTCTGCATCGAGCCTAGCAACAATTTCTTTAAACCTTGGTGGCGTATGATTTAAAAAATTAAAAATATTATAAATACCTTTATCACACTCAATTTGACTATCTGTTAAATCACAGAAAAAAGTGCTCATATGAGCAGCTTCTAAGGCGAGCTGTTTTTGCGTCGACACACGATCTGTTTTAGATTTAATAGCCCATTGTTCTTTTAAAACAAAGTATAATGCCACTGCATAAGCAGCAAGCCTCAGTATATGCCAGCCCCACCATGCAACATCCCATAGCCTAGATGATTCAAACATTACTGCTGCTGAACCAAATAAAACACAATGTAAACAAAACAAAAAGTCGTCTTGATTTTTTGTTTTATAAAATGAGTAGACCAGACGTACTGCAACAACAAGTAACAATACACCACCGGCAATATTTAAGAATTTTGCCATAGGGGTAAAATGACCAGTTGAATCGATCATTGCAGGAATAATTTTTGGAAAAATTAAAAATAAAGAGCCAAAAAATATTGAAGCAACTAATGAAAATGACGGCCAGAAAACTCTCATACCCTTTTGCCAAGACGATGGAAGTAACGTACAGCAAAAGAAAAGAGCACCAATAAAGGTTGCCGTACTATGAAGCCACACAAATGTATGTCCTACATGAACAACAGCATGAAAAGCATCGAGCACACCCATAGCAATTAATGCAGATGCAATCCAAACGTTGAAACTTGTACCTCCATTTGCATCTTCTTGGGACAACAGAAACCAAGCAACCACAAGAGCAACCGTAGATCCAAGGATTTCAATAATAGCGTGTAATGGTTCGTGAGATACCACAACGCCCAATAAAAATGTTTTACTGGCAACCAAACTAAGAATATGAACAAGCATACTTATTGCAAGTATGATAGTAATGCTCCATGTGTATTTTGTTTTAATCAAAAATAACCCCCTTAACATCTAAATAAATACCACTCGCACGTTAATACCAAGATTTTAACAATTCACTTTTTGCATCGTTAAAGTACTCATTCAACAACAACGATAAATCTGAATCAAAGTCACTTAAGAGCTCATCAGGATCTTTCTCTAGAAATTCACATACTGTTGCTAGTTTCTCTACTCCTAAATTTCGACTAAAACCCTTTAATTTGTGTGCAAAATGCTCCAAGCTTTTGGAATCTTTATTTTGCAGAGAGGTTTTTATTGAAGCAACGATGTCTGGAGCCTGCTGAATAAAAAGGTCAATCAACTCTTGAAGAAAACCTCCATCATCTGCAGAATCTAAGCTCTGTAGCTGGAACAAAGTTTTTTCTTCTAGCACAGGAATCTTAATAAGTTTTTTCTTTATTCCAATTGTATCAGAGGGCTTTGTTGCTTTTTGTGTTTCCTTTTGTCCTTGAGTTATAAAATCAATGGCTTTTGAAAGCTCTTCAAATTTGAGGGGTTTTGTTAAAAAATAATCCATCCCAGCATCTTTGCAATCCTTTTGATCTTGTGAATATGAATTAGCAGTTAATGCAATAATAGGAACAAAAGATTTTTTGCCTTGAGACTCTCGAATTTTCTTTGTTGCTTCTAAACCGCACATGACAGGCATACGACAGTCCATAAGTATTAAATCAATATCATTTTTTGACAAACTTTGAATTGCTTCTTCGCCATTTTCAGCAGACAAACTCTGGTGGCCCATCATATTAAGCATTTTTATGACGACTTGACGATTAACCGGATCATCATCAACTACTAATACTCTCAGAGGGGTTTGGCTTGATTTTGTGGGTTCTATGAAACTTGTATTCTCCTTAACTGGTGTACTAGATTCATCAAAAGGCATTGAAACCTCAAACCAAAACAAACTACCACCTCGATCATGTCGCTTATAGCCAATATCACCACCAAGTTGTTTTACGATGCTTTTACATATTGATAACCCAAGACCAGAACTTCTTAATGAATTACCTGCTACATTTTTTTTCTCATATTTTTGAAAAAGCTTACCTACTAACTCTTTCGAAACCCCAGAACCTGAATCCAATACTTCAAACAAAAGTTTATTTTGATGCGAATTTTTTATGCTGTTTATTTTCAGATGAACAGTAATTTCACCAGTTTCAGTATACTTAATCGCGTTACTTATAAAGTTTGACAAAACTTGTCTAACTCTTTCAGCATCTCCAAAAAACATTGCTGGAATATCTGTGGGCTTGATATACTTGATAGATAAATTTTTTAGATTGGCTTGGTGTATGAATATTGCAATAACTTCTTCGACGAGAAAGTGGACATTAAAACTATCATATTTAATGTGAATGTCACCTGACTCTATTTTCGAAATATCTAAGATATCAGATGTTAAATCAATTAAGTTTTCCCCGCATTTAGAAATTGTTTTCACCATTTCTAAATCTTCTTCACTTAGGTTTTTTGAGCGACTCAACACATCCACTAAACCAATAATACCATTTAGGGGGGTTCGAATTTCATGACTCATTTTAGCCATAAAATCACTTTTAAACTGTGATTGTTTCATGGAATCTTGAATTAGTTTATTTCTATTAACTGCATAATCTATAGTTTTTAATAAATCTGCTTGTAAAATATCTTGCTTAAATAAGTAGTCTTGTGCTCCATGCTTTACAGATAGTGCTGCTGTTGCTTTGTCAGAACTCCCACTCATAATCACCACCGGCAATTGAGGATATTCTTCATGGAAACTAGTGAAGGTACTTAAACCAACTGAATCATCAACATTGAGATCTAGTAACACAACATCATAATCAGAGTTCTCAATATTCAAGAATGCAGCTTGTAAAGATGTCACGTGATCAATTTCATCTTTATGAACACCAGACTCCAAAAGACTCTTCTTTAAAAGAAAAAAATCTTCTTGATCATCTTCAATAACTAGAATTGATATTTTTTCTAAATTTCGATATTTCAACGACATAAAATTACCCTTAAAACATAGTACTTAAGAAGACTCCGTTACTAACACAACTCCTTGACCATAAAGTGAGTTCACTTTGAGGCTAGCGTCAATCTCTTTTAATGATTGCCTTAAATTAGAAATCTTTTTATCTAAAGCGTTTTCAGAAACTTTTAACTCACCCCAAACTTTACTTTTGATCGTGTCTTTAGAGAGCACCATCCCATGGTTATGAGAAAGAACCTCAAACAGCTTGGCTTCGAGATTAGAAATATATGCTGTCTTTTCACCACACTTTAACTGGCTATATGCTTTATTATAAACAACATTAGAGACTGCAAACTCATCACCTTCAATCTTTGAGGCCATTTCGCTGATTCGTGCTTGCATACGACCACACAATTCTTCTTTCACAAAAGGTTTGCTAACAAAATCATTTGCACCTAATGCTAAAGCATTTCCAATAAATTCAGACATCGTGTCACTAGTCATCACAATCACTGGAACATAAGGCCAAGCCTCGCGAATAGTCTTAATATAGTCTAATCCTGAAATATCTCTTCCTAAATGGATATCGACAAATATTGCACTAGGATTGTAAGAAGTATGTTTTTGGACAAGTTTTTCTGGGTTTGTGAAAGGCAGCGAATTAATACCTGTCATCTTTGTAATAATCTTATGAACCGAAGGATCATCATCCAAAGTAATGGTGTATTTTGTTGAACTTTTCAAACCCTTCCCCCTATTCAATTGCGATAACTATATAATAAAGTATAGCTTATATTTTTGGTGGTCAGTCGTTTTTTATGAGCAACCATCAAGAGTAAACTACACCTTGGTCAATCGTCCCAAATACACGAGAAGATTAGCTCAGAGAAATTCTCATATTTGACTTTTTACCATACATCGATATAAATACCCGAATATAGAGGTTTTTTTAAGCATTCTTGAATTAATACCGCCCATGAAATCAGAGTCACAGAGCTATCAAAATGATCTCATTTACAAAGTGCCATTTATATTTATTTGTTATCCATAAAAAAAATTGAGGAATACTTTTTTTGATACGACATAGTAAAAACCTAAAATTGGCTTTGTACAAACCGCTCCATGATGACATAAAATCTTTTAGAGTCATAAAGATCACGTTTACGAAGCTCTCGTTCTACTTTATACGCAAGAGCAGTATCAAAGAAATCTACAACTTGATGTTCTCTTGTCATTTTTTGGCTTTTTGTAATCGGATCATATAGTTTTTTGATCGCACGGTGGTCTTTTAGCATGCTTGGAAGTATGGCTCCGTAACGAGCGAACGACTTTATTTCTTGCTCAGCGTAGACGTCAAGAGACCCCATCAATCCCAAACTATTCTGCTCTCTTTGATATGCACTATAGAGACTTTGCAGCCAAACCCTGTATAACTTTGGCATTGAAGTTTTTGAGAGGTACGGATTTTGTTGCCAGAACTTTGGTAAGTGCCAAGCTTTTCTAAGCCTAAAAGATGTTTTTACTTTTCTTTTTCTTTTGACCCACTGTCTTTTACGTCTATCTTGACTACAAAGATAAAACTCTAAAGGCCCCTTCATGAAACCAAGGTTGATACGTTTTTGAAGTGTGTCTGCATCAGGCGGAACCAATAATGGGTTTTCAATATCAGACAATTCACCAAGACGGTCAAAAACACCGTAAATCTGAAGTCCTGCTTCGTCGAACCACTTCATCCAATCATGGACTTCGTATATATTTTCATATGGATGGAAAAAATACTCGACTAATTCACTCGTTTTCATTTTCTTTTGGTTAGAGATTTGTTTGATACGACGCTCAAGAACACTTGAATACTCTGTTGCAATATTCAGAAGCTTAATCGCTAGTGCAATATCTTTTGGGTTGGTTGCTTTTAACTCTAAACTCGAAAACGCACGTCTAAGCTGACGCATCCAACGCTTGGAATAGCTATTATTGACAGAGATTTTTATAGTGCCATTGGGTACCAACATCTCACTCATGCCAGCAATGATGCCTTTTGGGTTTGTCGTATATTCAAGCAAGTGACTTGCGTCAATATGAGAAAAACGTTGCCGAGTTTCAGTTAAAAACTCTTCGATGGGAGCATGTACAAACTTAAACCCGTCTAAGGTTTTATAGAGCCGATACTTTGCTCTGTGCAATACTGACTTACAGATATCAACACCTACAAGGTGATGGGTTCTAGGCTCGAGACGAGCCATCGCAACAGGCAACACTTCACCACAACCCGCAACGAGCACGCTATTGGTTGAGTATGGGTCAACAACATGCTGCCACACACTATGAGAACAATCAGGAAAGTGCTGCTCAAAAAGCTTCGCAGCAAATAAACTTGAGTGATGGTAATAGTCTCCGGAGTCAATAGTCTCCCAAATTTTTACTTCAGGAAAGGGGTGGGCCTCGTACTTAGAGCGTACGCTTCCCGATATAAAACGACTGGTTGCTGAGTGGATCACGACCTGACCTCTCTTTTGCAAACAACAGGCATTGCTTGTTCTGTACTGCTTTGAAACAAAGCATTTCTCCCCACGAGATTTTTAATGAATTTTTATTAAAGTATCGGTAAACCAGTATAAACGCAAGAATTCGAAGGGATGAAGCAAACCCACATGAACAAACAAACATCAAATCAAGCCATATCAGCACTTGCCGCGACAATCATGGAACACAAACGTGCTTACTATAGCGGCAAACCGAATATTAGCGACCAAGACTATGACCAACTAGAGCAAGAACTTAAGGCACTTGACCCCACTCACCCTGTTCTTGCGTTTGTGGGCACCGATGAAGTCAGCCAACTAGAAAAAGTAAAACACAACACCCCAATGCTCTCTCTGCAAAAGACATATGACATGGAAGAACTTTTAAAATGGGTTGAAGATCACCCCGTCATGGCAGCATTAAAAATTGACGGCAATAGTGTGAGCCTGCTTTACAAAAACGGCAGCATCCACCTTGCAAAAACTCGTGGTAATGGAACAGAAGGCGAAAACGTCACACAAAAAATCATGTGGTGTGACACCTTACCTGAAAAAATAGATTCTCTTGAAAACATCGAAATCAGAGGAGAAATGGTCTGCAAAGGCAAACCATTTCAAGCACTTTGCAAAGAAATGAAAGTATTAGGCTTAGATGCACCAACGAATCCTCGAAACACTGTTGCTGGAGTATTAGGAAGAAAACAACATATTCAATTAGCACGGCATTTTGAGTTTATTGCCTTTGACCTCATCATGCAAAACGAGTCTCAGCTAACCCCAAAAACCGAATGGGACAAACAGAAAATCCTGAAGTCTTGGGGCTTTGAATTAGCAGACCCAAAAGTACTCACCACCGCAAAAGACATCACATCTTTTTTAAATGACATTGAAAAGCAAAAATCAAACCTTGATTACGAAATTGATGGAATCGTTTTTAGTTACAATGATCTTAAACTGCAAGCTTCACTTGGAAACACCTCACACCATCCACGCTATAAAAACGCATTTAAATGGCAAGGTGACACTGCAACTTCTACGATAGAAAACATCCATTGGGCCACTTCAAGACTTGGAATTGTAACACCCGTTGCGGTGATTCAACCTGTCTATCTTAGTGGTGCAACTATCACGAATGTTACACTGCATAATGCCGCCAATGTCATGCAGCTTAACTTAAAGGCTGGAGATGAAATCAAAATCGTCCGCAGTGGAGAGGTTATCCCAAAACTTTTAGAAGTCATCCAAAGCAAATCGGGTGAATACGAACTCCCAAATGGTTGTCCAGAGTGTGGGTTTGCTCTTCATTTTGATGATGTGCGTATGGTATGTGAAAACACAGAACAATGTCCAGCTCAACAAAGTGGCCAAATCCTTAACTGGATTAAAGTCTCTGGGATTGAAGACCTCAGCGACAAACGCCTAGGAGCAATGATGGAAAGCGGTCTTGTAAAGTCAATTCCCGACTTATACAAACTTACGAAAGCCGATTTATTAACCCTACCAAAAACAAAAGAGAAGCTAGCAGATAAAATCCTAAAGCACATTTCTGACTCTAAAAAAATATCACTCGTTGATTTTTTAAATGGGTTAGGGATTGCTGGAACTGGAAAAAGCTCATGGCAAAAAATATGCATTCAATACCCTACCCTTTCTTTGGTCACAAACCTAAACGAGACACAATTAGCAGACATCGAGGGCTTTGCAGAAAAATCAGCAACAGCTGTCCTTGAAGGCCTTCAAATAAAAGCGAGCACCATCAAAGAACTTATGGATGTTGGCGTTTCCCCAAGAGAAACGCCAATTCCTGAAGCCTCTACACAAAGCTTGTCTGGAGAGAGTTTTGTGCTCACAGGGAAACTCACAAAACCAAGAGAAGAGATTGCCACTCACTTAATAAGCCTTGGAGCAAAAGTTGCTTCTTCCACAAGTTCAAAAACAACCGCTGTTGTTTGCGAAGACCCAGAAGGAAAATCTTCGAAGTTACAAAAAGCAAGAAAATTAAACGTACCAATCTGGTCAGAAGGAGAGCTCTATGAGTACATCGAATCAAAATCTTGAAGACCAAGCACCCGATGAAAATGCTCGGATTTTTGGGCTCAGCTCAACTCCAGAAGACTCTGACATTATCTTACTAGCTGTTCCTTGGGATGCAACCACCTCTTTTGGAAATGGTTGTTTTGAAAGTCCCGAATATATTAGAAAGGCTTCACATCAATTAGATTTTTATAGCCCGCATTTTAATTATGATTTCATGAATCAAGGTGTTTACTTACAAATGACTGAACAAGCAAACATAGAAAAACTCAGGCATTCCACTATCAACAAAGTACACAAGTACCGATCAGGATCTAAAGAATTGCGAGCAGACATTAACCATGACTGCGAACAGGTACGCTTGCAAATTTACAATCAAACAAAAGACTACCTTCAACAAAACAAAAAAGTAGGTGTTATTGGAGGAGATCACAGTGCACCACTTGGCTATATGCAAGCAATAGACAGCGAACAATCAAGCCCCTTTGACATCATACACTTTGACGCACATTTAGACTTACGAGATTCATACGAAGGCTTGCAACAGTCTCATGCATCCATTATGTTTAACGCATCAAAAACCCTCAAGAACCTAAATAAAATATTTCATATTGGCGTAAGAGATTTTTGCAAATCAGAAGAAGACTTTGCAAAAGCAAGCCATTACCCAATTTATGATGACATGAAAATTTATAAAGATGGATTTCAAAAAAGCTTTGATGAAATCATAACCCAAGTAACAGATCACTACTATTTGAGCATAGATGTTGATGGACTTGACCCAAGTTTCTGCCCAAACACAGGAACTCCAGTTCCGGGAGGAATAGGGTTTCTTGACCTAAAGCATGCTATGAGCAGTTTAAAAAAATCTCAAAAAGACATGATTGGGTTTGATATTTGCGAAACAGGAGCAGATGATTACGACGCAAATGTTGCAGCTCGCATTACTGCGATGTGTTGCTCTCTACTTTAGTACCACGATCAAAAATAAAAAACTTTTCTAAGGGTTTTTCTTTCCTGACTGCATAAAGCTCGACATCTTCTCTACATATGGGTTTAAAATAAGGTGGTGACAAGATTGTGCTTGCTCTGCTTTAGTAACAAGTGGAGCTCTTTTGATTGAGGTCCCAGCAACACCAACAGGAACTGAGAAACTTTCTTCGTTATTAGCAACATAGTGAATCAGCTCAAAAGACATCTCTGCAATCGTCGTTAGGCCTTCGTAAGATATTTTTTCTGCAGTATCAGAGGTTTTATGATAGTTAGGGTTATTTGCGACACCTGTATGAAAAAAGACTCCCGGAATACCTTCTGCCATAAACGGCACATGATCAGATCCACCACCTGCCTGTGCAGTAATATCTACCGTTAAATCATACTTATCATCTAATTCTTTAATGAAGTTTTCAGCAGCAGATGATGTTCCACCGCCTAAACCTGAAACACGTTGTTGATTTGTATGAGCATATCCGATCATATCAAGATTCATCATGTAAACCGTTTTCTCTAATGGAAAGATTGGGTTTCTCACATAGTGCCAAGAGCCTTCTAAACCAAGCTCTTCACCTGAAAACCAGATGACGACGACTGAACGTTTTAAGTGCTTTTGCACCTTGGCTAAAGCCTTGGTGACATTTAATAGTCCAATAGTTCCCGAACCATTATCATCGGCTCCATTACAAATTTGGTTGCTATCTCTATCACCAGAACTACATGTATAACCCTTTGAAAGCATTCCAGCATGATCCATATGAGCACCAATAACGATATACTCATCTTTTAAAACTTCGTCTTGCCCGCGAATAACTCCAACTATATTTGCAGTACCTTGACCACTAGTTGGTCCGTTTTGAATACGAAACTCTTGAAGATACCCAGATTCCAAACCGGGGCTTACACCTAAATCCTCTAAATGACCGATTAAATAATCTGCAATGGTTTCATTTCCTTTGGTTCCTGATAGTCTCCCTTCGTGCTCATCAGAAGAAATGTAAGTTAGCTCTTCTTTAATAATCTCTAGGTCAATGGCATCTAGACCCAACTGAATCACTTCTTCTAATGTTGGTGGAGTTGGTTCCAATCCAGGCTCAGGGACCGTAACAACAGGAGGTAAAGACTCTTCTGGTGTTTCTAAAGGTTTCTTTTTTGTAGTTTCAGTTGCTTCCTCAACCACTACCTGATCACTAGACTGGATAAACGCCACTCTTCTTTCAATAGGGGCTTGCTCTCCACAAGCAACATTAAAAAGAACCACTAAACACATTACTAAATATTTCATTATTTTTTCCTCTAAAAAAGCAAAATGAAAACACCTTGCTAGTGTTAACATCGGGGTTCAGAATATGTTTTTAAAGAATACGTAAAAATATAGTTATTACAGCAAGTTATACGCTTACTTTTTATATGTTCGCTAAATCAAATAATTTTCTAATCCAGTAATTTTCTCGAAACCATTCCTTTTGATCAAGGGTCAATCTACCCTCATGATACTGAAAAGGTTTTTGAAGCCCTTCAAGAATTGAAGATGGTAAATAGCATTGAGCAAGAGAGTCTAACCTCACTCCTTTTTTATACCTGAGGCCAGAAAGAACCGCTTCTTGAAAGTAATCTTTAGGATGTCTTTCTTCAATTTCTATATCAATTGTATTGAGAGTATTTAAACTTTTAAGGGAAATACTTTTGGGGTAAGAATAACGCAACCCAATATCTTTTGCTGTTGGTTTTAAAAAACCGTGTGAGCCAATACCGAGTGCTAAATAAGTCTCCATTTTCCAATAGGTTTGGTTATGCCGGCTTTCAAAACCCGGCTTTGACCAATTGGAGAGTTCGTACTGACAATACCCAGAAGCAGCAAGGCTACTTTGAATCATTTGGTAAAAATCGTATTGAAGTTTATCTGACACTTCATCAACGACTCCTCTAAGAAGACGGCGATGCATTGGAGTATTAGGTTCATAGATAAGTGCGTATGCACTAATATGCTGTGGCTGCAACTTAGCAATTTTGAGCAAATCTAATTGAAGCTGTTCTGTCGTTTGACGAGGCCAAGCATAAATCAAGTCTACACTGACATTTTCAAAGACTGATTTTGAAAGAGAAAGACTTTGCTCTGCAAGGAGAGAATCATGTTTTCTAGTGAGTTCTTTTAAACCTGTATCGTCAAAGGTTTGAATACCCAAAGAAAGCCTATTAAATCCCAGCTGCTGCCAACCCACTAAAGCTTTAGTATTAATATGTTTCGGATTCGTTTCTATCGTAATTTCAGCATCGTTTGTAAAGTACGGTCTCAGTTTTTGCATGAGAGGTTCATATTCATTTACAAACAAACTTGGAGTTCCGCCTCCTACAAAAATACTTTGGAATTTTGGCTTTCCTAAAAAATCATGCCAAGCATCAAATGATTCCTCAAGGTAAGAGAAGTAGTTTTCTACTTGAGAACTACCAAAATTTGCAGTCTTTGCAAAATCACAATAATGACAAAGATGCTCACAAAATGGTATATGAATGTAAAGAGCGATACTTTGCCCTGAAAAACTATTTTTGAATTTCGAAGGTAATTTATCGTTTAGGTAGTTCACTAACAATACTTGTGACTACCTTTCGCCACATGTTTTTGTCTTTTGCAATTCTGAAGTGACCATATTTATCGTACTCTTTAGCGGTGTTATTAGCAGCTTCCATCTTGTCAGAATGTAACCAAAAATCATCTGTTTGGTAATAATTAATCCATTCTTTCGTCGATTTGACTACTTTTTTTCCATCTATGTCCCTAGGGGATTCATGACAGCCTTTGACATAAAAAGGTAATGTGTAAGGTTTACAGTGTATTGGGCTAATAGGATCAAGTGATACGACTTGTTTTATATTCAGCTTCCCTTTTAAGGCTAATGCAGCTCGCAGGGTAACCCAACTTCCGTAAGAATGACCAATTAAAAAAACGGGAGCATCTTTTTGCTTCAATGATGCATAAATAATATTAGGAACATCTTTTACTTTTGCACTAAATAGTGTTTTCGGTCTTTCAGATAAAACTAATTTAACTTTTGTTTTTGGGGGAGCAATATAACCAAGACACAACAACACCCATTTGAAGCGGTACTGAGGGTAAGACGCTTTGAGTGTATTAACAATTTTCATTGTGTAGTGAGATAGGTTCATACCAAATGGATTAGGTGCATTGAACGCTTTGTGTTTCGCACATGAGTTAAACCCACCATGAGCAACTAATAATACTTCTTTTTTTTCATTTGCGTAAATAGATTTACTTTGAAAACAAAAAAGTGCGACAAAAAACCAACATACTATTCTCAACATACCCCGTTCCCCCGTATTGAGCTGTTTTTACTGCAGTAGTTTCATTTATTAAATTAATTGTCATATTAATGACATAAGAAGTCAAGAATAGAAAGACTAAATAATAATCAGATGGCTATAATGGCATTTAGAATTGATGGAGACAGCAAACAAATTATTGCCATTAAAGTTGATCATTCTAAGAAACCTGCCCTTTGATAAATTTAGTTGACACCTGACGTTACTCCACGCAAAAGTACGGTTCCATTTAGAAGGAGACAAGGATGGCAAGGGATTTTAATCAAATAAAAGATATTTTTAATCAATTTGTTTCGTTTGCGGGGCAAAGTAAAAATGAAGTCATTCAAACTCTTTGCAATGAAACCGGAAAAGCAATTGCAGAAGCACTAAAGGAGCCACTACTCGCAGCCATGGAAGAAAAACGATTAAATATATCTCTTGAGCTTGAAGACATCATTAAAAAACCAGTGAAAACGAGAAGGAAAAAGAAAAAAAAGAAAATCACTAAAGAATAGAAGCATTTTAAAGAAGAACATTCTGAATAGATGAAGGGTTTGTTTTTCTTTCATTCTATCTTTGCTTCCTGCTTACAATCATCAATGAAAACCTGATAAAGCCTCTTGCTTTCCTAACCCACTGATTTCAATAAGGTTAAATCGCTTTAGAGATCATTAAAATACACCGATAGTTTTTCATAGACTCTTAATAAGAGCAGGTAAGCACAAACATATACAATATAAGCAGTACGCATGAAAATCATATCATTATTCACTACCATGGCCGCATTGATGGCATTTATTGGATGTAAACCCAAAGCAAACACATCGCATGTCTCTTTCGTCATAGGTAATAACGATATCCACCAATTAACATCTGCAAATGAAAGTCAAATTCCAGAAAGAATAAGAAAGGCATCTGTACTTATTGCCACTGTTTATAAATCAGGAAATTCTCAAAAAGTTAAGTTTGGATCTGGAACACTTATAGGTGGGAACAGGGTCATTAGCAACCATCATGTATTTGCTGTACCTGATGAAACAGGAAAAGCAACTAGCGAGGTACTACCTCAAGCTTGTTCTTCCACAAAAATTCTTTTTGGGTTTGATCAAACTAAAAACGAACCAGAAGATACCGTTGAGTGCCAAGAAGGAAGTTTAAAAACTGACTTTCATGGTGACCTTGCAGTTCTAACACTAAAAAGAGAGCCTATTATCAACGTTGAACCACTGACAATCACTACAAATGATGTTGCGAATTCAAATGATCCATTATTTGTGGTTCATTACCCAAACATTGATTCCCACCAAAGCTTTGGTAGTGGTATAGGAACCAGCCTTCCACAAGCGTCTATCACAGTTAATGACTGTAGTGTTATCAATACTTTTGAAAACATCAGGTGGCAAGACCCAACCATCAACTTGAGCATGAGGCATACATGTGATTTATTAGATGGCTCAAGTGGTTCTGCACTTGTGAGTCAAAAAACAGGAGAAATCGTTGGAGTAAACTGGGGTGGCGTTGAAATTAAAAAATCCAACGGTCAATCAGAAACAGTCAATGCTGCAACACGTCCCGGCTATGTAAATGCATTTTTAAATAATTCTCATGATGATTACTTTGAGAGAATTCTTTCACAAGCATCAAACCAATCATACTCTGCATTCACTAATGAGAACCAAGATTCAAATGACATTGGCGGGTGCGGCTCTCTTGCAGGTGGTTCGCATCACCCATTTGGCGGTGTTCTTTTTTTACTGCTAGGATTACTTCTTCCAACAATAACTCTAGCCCCCCTCACAACCAGCAAAAACAAGTAATAACAAACACTTACAATTGAAACTATTGATTTTTTCCTTAAACTTCCGATGGTTAAGTTAGTTCATGGAGAAATTTTAATGGAACTATTTAAATCAGTTGTCAAAAAAGCATTTGAAATCAACGCCTATCGTGTGCGTATTTACGAAGGCGATCTTATTGAGTTTTTTATACTTAATAAAGAATCTGTCTCAACAAGTGTTAGTGTTGAATCAAATACTACGGAAGAAATTTTTAAACTCTACGGCGAGAAAGCTACAGCAAATGAATTAAAACATATGCAATGGCAAGTCTTTACTGGGCCAACATCAAGTTTTGATATTTACTATCAACAAGAATTAAAACAAATGGACCTTTTTTTTGGAGAAAACTCAGCAACAGAGGTTACAAAACTAAAAAAATCACTTCGCCCTAGCCCCATTACTTCAGACAAAACGACTGCAATTGAAGAAGCTCCTCAATTAGACAAAATCGCGGATGCCCCAAACCTTGAAAAGTCTGTTGATGTTCCTCCTACAGATAGCTCTTTAATGAGTGAGGCAGTGAATAAAACAGTTGAAACGACTCCTCAAAGCATTCAAGCTTCTGAAATAAGTGCAGACATCCCAATCTCATCTAGTACACCTCAAACAATAGATACAAGTACAGAAAAAACTGTAGAAACCACCGAAATAAAGCCCGAAGAATCTGAGGAAGTAGATTTTGGTGCACTACTAGAAGAAGAACCTGAAATAATTGAAGAAGTTTTAGAAGCTAAAACTGAAATACCTACCTCTAAAGAAGAGAGTGAAGAGATTAACTTTGATCCATTATCCGATAATATGTTTGATATGGGTGAAGAAACTGAAGACCAAGTTGAATCTTCTGCAGTTGAACTTGAAGCATCACATGATCAGGAAGAACCTGTTGTAACAAACGAAGAAGTCAAAGATATTGCAATCGACTTTAGTTCACCTGCAGCGAGCATTGAACCTAATTTAAAGATTGTAGAACAATCAAAAAACAACTCTACTGACACCAACCCAATGGATGAAAGCATTTCGATTCATGATACGATTGAAGATGAAAAGAAACAAAGTTTTCAAAAAAACAATGATGACCCGGATGCTGTAGAGCACATTGAAATTAGTTGGACAAATGAAGAAAAAGGTTCAAAACCAATTTCTATAGGAGATAATGCTCTAGATCCATTGTTAAAAGTTATGATGGACAAAGGTGCATCAGATATTCACTTAACTATGGGTGAAACCCCGTGCCTAAGGATTGATGGAGATATTGTCAGATATAATGAGCATCCAGCCATGACACCTGAAATCGTTGAAAAATATTTCTATCCAATCATGCCACAATCAAATCGAATTGAATTTGCACGAGACTCTGATACTGACTTTGCATATGAAGTAAAAGGACTTGCACGTTTTCGTGTAAATATTTTTAGAGACAGAACTGGTGTTGGTGCTGTTATGCGTCAAATTCCTTCTGAAGTACTCACTGCAGAACAACTTGGACTAACACAAAACATCACTCAGTTTGCACATATGCACAAAGGCCTAGTGGTTGTAACTGGTCCTACAGGTAGTGGTAAATCGACAACTCTTGCCGCTATTGTTGATCTTGTGAATAAAACAAGAAGTGATCACATTCTCACTGTTGAAGATCCAGTGGAATTTGTACACCAACAACAAAAATGCCTCGTAAATCACAGGGAAGTTGGCAGACACACAAAATCATTTTCACGAGCACTAAGAGCTGCACTTCGTGAAGACCCAGATATCGTTCTTATTGGTGAGATGCGTGACTTAGAAACCGTAGCAATTGCGATTGAAACAGCGGAAACAGGTCACTTGGTATTTGGTACACTTCACACCAATACTGCAATTTCTACAGTTGACCGTATTATTGATCAATTCCCTGCAGAACAACAACAACAAATCCGAATGATGCTAAGTAACTCCTTAATGGGAGTAATTGCACAGACACTTCTTAAGAAAAAAGGTGGTGGCCGTTGTGCTGCACACGAAGTTCTAGTTGTAAACGATGCCGTTCGTTCCATGATTCGTGAAGGCAAAACTCATATGCTAGGAAATCATATGCAAACAAAAAAGAAAGAAGGCAATATTCTTCTAAATGATAGTCTTTTAAAACTTGTTTTAGATGGTGTAGTAGACGCAGATCACGCACTAGGAAAAGCTATCAACCGTAATGACCTTATTCAAAAGTACGATCAAAAAGGTATCCAGTATAAACAAGAAGATACAGCAGCTTAATAAAACACACCCTTACATAAATGCGGCCTTTCTATTTAGAAGGTCGTTTTTTGTATTTTAGCGGCAATATGATTCACAAACTTTACCTTGAATACTCTTAAAATCATCTGTAAATTTAGGATAGTCAAATAAAGGATTATCCATGACCCAAAGCATCCAATATCTAACTGGTTTCGGTAACGAACACTCTTCCGAAGCAATCAAAGGATGCTTACCTTTAGGTCAGAACCTTCCTCAAAAATCCCCTATGGGGCTCTATCCAGAGCAAATCAGTGGCAGTGCCTTTACAGCACCAAACCACAAAAACCTCCGAAGCTGGGTATACCGAAAACTTCCTAGTGTTTGCCTTGGAAAACCAACCCCATCTTCAATCGACTCTCTTTGGAAATCGGGTGCTTTTAGGCTTAAACATACAGACCACGCTCCTGCTCGTTGGAATCCAATTCTAGAACCTAGTAAAGAGCATTTTATTGGGAGCATTGTCACACAATGCGGGAATGGAAATGTTGCCAAACAAGAAGGCTCTGCTATTCATCAATACTATTGCAGTCAATCAATGGGCTCAGAGTGCTTTGTTAATCACGATGGTGACATGCTCATTGTTCCTTGGGAGGGATCACTCAATATTCAAACCGAAATGGGTCACTTGTTCATTGAGCCATGCGAGGTTGTACTGATTCCAAGAGGAATCACCTTTAAAGTTGATCTTCCACAAAAAACAGCCCGTGGATATATTCTTGAAAACTATGGTGCACCATTTGAGATCCCGTACCGTGGACCTATCGGTGCAAATGGCTTAGTAAACCCAAGAGATGTTGAGTACCCTGTTGCTGCATTTGATCAAAAAGACAAACCATTCACTTTGCTCAAAAAATTTTTGGGGTCGTTTTCACAAACAAACACTAAATTCTCACCATTTAATATTGTGGGTTGGCACGGTAACTATAGCCCCTACAAATATGATCTTAGAAAATTTAATGCTATGGGCTCTATTACATACGATCACCCAGACCCATCTATTTGGACCGTATTTACTTCTCCCTCTCACCGCGAGGGGGTGGCGAATGTTGATTTTGTTGCATTTGTACCAAGGTGGTATGCTATGGAAAACACTTTTAGACCACCCTACTACCACAAAAATATCATGAGCGAATACATGGGTCTTATTTACGGGGTATATGACGCAAAACCAAAAGGTGGTTTTGTGCCGGGTGGGTCCAGTTTACATAACTGCTTTCAACCACATGGGCCAGATACTGAAAGCTTTGAAAAAGCAGCCAGTTCAGAACTCAAACCTGAAAAAGTAGATCAAGGACTTGCATTTATGTTTGAATCTAATAACCCATATCTATTGACAGAAAAAGCGAATGATCAAAAATGGAGACAACAAGACTATATTGATTGTTGGCTGAAGATTAAAAATAATTTCTTAGGTGCATAAATTTACTGACATGCCACTACACCATCAGAAATATTTTCTAGTTTTTTATCTTTATCAATCGTCCAAGCATCAAAAGTATCACACTCGGGATTAGGTTGATTAATAGAAGTAGGTGGAAATGAAATCTCAGGCAAACCAAAATTAGATCTAAAGTTATTAATAAAATCAAAAATTTGCTGAATAAAAGTAGCAAAGAAGTTAACAGTTGATGCTGTTGCGACAAAATCCACACCACCCGTACTAACACTAGAGTTATATGCATATCTCATTTTTTGGCAATCCGTGATATTAAACCCCAAAGCACCACCAGCAACAGAAGAGTCAAAATTACAAGCTTTCACTGGGTCACCTGCATATGGGTTGTTAGACCCACCTCCTAATGAAAAAGGCAGTTTTGGATTATCCATTAGTAGCTCTGCATACCTATCATTGTCTCCAAAATAGCTTTCTTGCAGTGTATAAATTGCATTGAGGTTAACTTTGGCCTCTGCTTGCCTTGCCTTTCCCATAAAGGTTTGAAACCTAGGAAGTGCAACTGCAGCTAAAATTCCGATAATTGCAACAACAATCATTAGCTCAATAAGAGACAAACCTGAGTCACTAAAATTTTTCATAAAATCATACCTTGAGTGAGAATGCAGACCACATAATATTGTGTGTAAATCATACAATATTCTAAAAAACCTTACAAGTTTTTGCGGAGTTCAATAAATATAATTTTCAAAAAAAAAACCGAAACCATTGATAGAGTAAGCTTTCACACAAACAACTCTGTTACTAAAAAATCTGCTTTTGATACTTTAAAAGAATTCTCTGCATTTGAGTAAGTTTATTATCAATTACTTCAAAATCCCAATGAAACTTCAAGTTCACTTGGGGAATCAACAAAACAGGTGAAACTCTTATGTATTTTTGAGACTGATATGCAGGCCTCCTAAAATCGACGACGATACCTGTCTTATCACCTACACTTATTTCAGAATCTAATCCGATATACTTTGTGGTCACCTGAAACTGACCAATGAATTTTTGACTCGTATCCCAATCAGTGGATGACTTTCGGTCTCTAGCAAAAGGGAGGTAATATCCAGCAGATAGTAGGTATTTTGTAGGAACATCAAAAGAAGATGTATTTTTTTCATATGCTAATTTTGCAATCATTCCTCCGCTTTCTTCTAAGACATCGGGGCCATTCCTTAACCCTGCATGATGGTACAAAGTTGCATCAAAAGACGCTTCAAAACCAGAAAACAAATAGCTTTTAACTGACAGACCCAACAAAAAAGCTTCACGCCTAAACTCAGTTTGACGCCCTACCCAATCTAACCAAAGATTTAATTTAATTCGTTTATTTTTATATTGCAGCAACATTCCATCAAGAACAGGATACCGAAAATGAATTTCTTCAAATAATGCAGGAGAAATATCACCTATAAAGTCAAAAGGCATCATTCCCAGTTTTAAACTTACCTGACGAATAGAAGCGTGAAACCATGCAAGCAGATTAGACTTCTCTTCATCAATAGCACCGCCAAAATGGGAGCGATGAGAAACACCTAGGTGAAACCTAAGTGGTTCTTGACCAGCTTTTAAGTAAAGCTGATTCACCATACCCAGAAATGTATAAGATGGAGCATAAGGTTGATCGACAGGGATACGCTCACGATTATCTCCATAGAAAGTTGATTTCAGATAAACTTCAGGTGCTTTATAATGTTGCTGCGTTAATACATCTGTTTTTTTATTGATCGCTAAAGATGAGAATGAAACACTTATGAGTAGTAGAAAAATAATTTTAAACATTGGTGAAACACCTTAAAAGTTTTATAGTTAAACTATTCTAACGAAAACTTTTTTTAAAGGCGAGCACATTGAGTGGACACCCAGCAGGATCAAAAGAATATTGGCACGAAAAATATATAGATCAAAACACTCCATGGGATTTAAATGGCCCGCACCCAGCTATGACCATGGTGCTCAATGAAGTATTAAAGACCACAAAACACCGACCACTCAAGATATACGTGCCGGGGATGGGAAATGGACATGATGCTGCATTTTTTGCAAAGCATGGACACCAGACCATTGGAGGTGACATTTCTGAAAAAGCCGTCAAAAATGCAAAAGAACGATATCAAGATATTACCAATTTAGACCTTAAAGTACTTAATGCCATCCAAGACAAGAACCCAGGTAATTTAGATTTAATTTTCGACCGTGCAATGTTTTGTGCCCTTCCAGCATCTGTGGAAGATCAATACCTTGAGTCATGTACTCAAAAGCTAAATAAAAATGGTATATTTGCTTCTATTATATTTACGAAGGTTGATAGGGAAAATGGACCACCTTGGGCGATTTCAGTTGATAACTTTACATTGAAGATGCAAAAACGAGGATTTAAATTATTTTTCCAAAAGAATGTGCCAGTAACTTATAAAACTTCATTTATCATTCAAGAAAGCATAGTTATTTATACACGAGCTTAATTTAACCATGAAAGAATTTTGAATTTAATTTGCTATATCCCAAGACTTACTACCTTGATCAGAAGATCCATCCCATTCAAAACCTAAACTTTCAATTTTCTCTAAACTCATATCAAATTGAGTATTGATAGTTTGAATGATATCTAAAAAATTTGTATTAGAGTCAAAGTCCATTAAAATAATTTTGCCTCGTTTTGCTGCGAGTATTTTTTGTGGGTTTTGATTAAAGTGCTTTATGAAATAATCATTTTTATCTTGAAACAAAGTAACTTCATCAACTTCAATCTCTAAACTTTCAGTTTTTATTGATTTTTCAGCCATAGCAACCTGTTGAATACGCTGACTAAAGGTTGATTTGAGCTGCTGCATTATATAAGAAATATTTTCATCACATGACAAGCAACCCTCCAAAACCGGTTGTATTAATATTAACTCACTGCTTGTCTCATCAAATAAATGACAAAAATTTATCTTGGAAGACTCTGCATCATATATTTCAATATTTGATACAGACTTTGAGCAGTCATAAGATAAAATTGCTGTTGAATCTAATTCACTACTAATTTCTATACTTGAGATAGGAGCACGACTTACTTGATCATCTTGGCAAGCTAACATTAGGACCATGTAAGTAGTGATTAAAATAGAATTTAAATATTTTTTTATCATTGTACTTCCTTTACCAGATAGTTCTTTTGAATATTTTTAGACCCATATTCAAAACTTAAAAAGATTTTTGAGTGATCTTCTAAAGATAAATAAATCTGATGATCCATAACAAAAAAAGATGTTCTATCATTATTTTTCTCTATATTTTGTTTCAAATAAATCCAATTTCTTTCTTGTTCACAATGATCAATATCTTCAACAGTAAAACACAGTTTCATTTTACTTGAGTCTTGAAAATCTAATGTTTGAACTGCTGCATGAACAATCACTTTACCGTTACTCAGTTCTTCAAAAGCCATTTTTATAATTTGATCACCATGATTCTCACTCTCGTTGTCTGAGTCATCTAAGTCATCATTATTTTCATTTTCAGGAATTTGTTCATTTGGGTATGAAGCATTATAAACATGCACAATACCTTCTATATCATCTGGTTGTAGTTCAGAAAATGAAATATTGCACATCAAAGATTGTGGTTGCCCCGGTTGACAGTTACCACTTTGACCACTTTGGTAAGTATCAGCAAGACCTAGAGCATGACCAAACTCATGAAAAACGACACCAAAAGGCACGTTGGGACCAACAACGATATTAGGAATGGTTGTTAAATTAGTATAGCCCCACTGACCTGCCACAACTCTAAATGTAATATGACAGTTATTTAAATTGCTAGTGACATTAACTTCATTAGGAACATCAGCACCACGATTTTTAAGTGGTTCAAGCCACTTATCTACAGATTCTTCAATCCAATCAATAAACTTATCTTCTTGGCTGTTGGTTGCTGTAAGACAAATATTCAATATGTCAGTATTTAAAAATGAAATCGCTCCAACATAACCATTATTAAAAGTTAAAAAATTAAAAGTATTTTGTAGGCTAGAGTTTCGCACCTGATCAATAATGGTAGGAAAAGAATGACTGTTACTATGGTTTTGTTTATCGTTTTGCTCACCGCAAGCAACGACTATCAACAATAAAATAACTAGCAGCGATTTATCGCAGTAAAGCCTCAATGGTAATTCCTCTAAAAAGTTTGATCTTTGAATGCTCAATGATCTGACTATTTAAGTCGTCATATTACTTCACAACAAAAGAAAATCTAAATAATCCAATAAAAACAAATAGATATAGAGGTGCTTCTTGTCAATTATATCGGCCCTTCAAATGAGGCTAGCGACACACTAATTGACGTTAATGGGCCTAAAAAATAGAATGTTATTATATACAATACGAATGGAACCATTAAAGCGGCCCCATTGTCTAGACATATTTAGTCGATGTTTAAGTAAGATGGTGTTCGTGACCCCCATTTGACGGCTACCTCCTAAACAGGAGGAATCCAATGACCATTTACAGAAGAAGTTTCACTCACCAAGAGAAAATATCCATTAT